>CALBRZ010000052.1 GCA_937927735.1 uncultured Planctomycetales bacterium | reverse complement strand
CTAAGAAGCCAGCGCCATGGGCATGGCGGCAGGCGATTCCATGGGCAGGCTGACGGTGAACGTCGAACCCTGGTTGGGGCCGGGGCTTTCAGCACGGATCTCGCCGCCGTGATTGGCCACAATGCGATGGGCGATGGACAGGCCGAGGCCTGTGCCTTGCCCTTGAGCCCGCCGCGTAAAGAACGGCTCGAACAGGTGCTCGAGCACTTCGTCGGTCATGCCACAGCCGGTGTCGCTTACCTGGATTTCGGCCTGGCCGTCGACGGTGCGGATCGAGATCTCCACCTTTCCGTCAGACGGCGTGCTTTCCAGGGCGTTGGTCAGCAGGTTCAGAATCACCTGCTTGATTTCCTGCGGATTGATCTCGGCAATCACCTCGCCGCACGGATGCACGATCACGTTGCGGTCGCGGTAACGGCCCAGATGGCTGAGCATCTCCATCACTTCTTCGACGAGCACACGCAGGTTGGTGGGGATCCGTACGGTCTCGCCGATGCGTGAGAAGTCGACCAGCTTGCTGGTGATCTGTTGGCAGCGCGTGGCTTCGCTGCGGATCATCTTCAGGTAGTGCCGCACCACGTCGGCTTGTTCCTGCAGCGTCTGGGGATCGTCGTTTTCGCGCAGCCGCAGCTCGAGCGATTCGGCGCACAGGGCGATGGAGGCCAGTGGGTTGTTGATCTCGTGCGATACGCCCGCGGCCAAAAAGCCCACGCCCGCCAGCCGTTCGCTGCGAACGATTTGCCGCGTGCGCTCCTGCACCTGGCGATCGAGGTCGTTGCGGACGTCCAGGAACATCGCGGCAGTATCGTTGAGGGCTCGAGCCAGTTCGGCCATCTCGTCGTTGCCTTCCGGCTGCGCGCGGTGCTGGAACATGCCCGCGGCAAACTTCCGGGCGACTTCCACCAACGAGCGCAGCGGGCGGAAAATCTTGTGGTAGGCCACCCAGATGATGGCGCCCAGCAGCACGATGGTGAAGATCAGCGTGACCCAGGCCACACTGATGTACCAGCGGTACGTGGAGCGGACCTCGTCGGTTACGCCGAGGATGCTTTCGTGCAGATAGCTGGGAAGTTCGGCAGCCAGCATTTGCAGCCGGTCGACTTCGCGGCCCAGACGTCCGGTTTGAACTTTGTCGAATACCCAGTCGTGGTCGTGATCGGCGCGGCGTATCCGCACCAGCGCTGTCTGGAATTCGCGGATCGTTTCCAGCTCGCGCTGGTGTCCACCGATCTTGCTGCCTTCGGCGGCTTGGTTCTTCAGTTCTTCGTGGTAGGCCTGGACGGCCGACTCCACGTTCTCCAGCCGGTGGCGAAAATCTTCGCGAGCCTCGCGGAGGTCCAGCTCGGGCTCGCCTTTGTTCAGCAGCAGGCCGTTTTGCCGGTCGCTGTGCAGTTCGTTCAAGCGGGCGGTGGCAACCCGCAGATCGCTGACGGCTTCAGCCAGTTCGGTGGCCAGCCGCAATTCGGAAAACCGTTGCAGGCTTTTGACCAGGTCGCGGTAGGCGTATACCCCGTACAAGCTGCTTCGGGTGAGCGCAATGATGATCAGCGACAGTAGCACGATCATCATCAACAGCTTGTTTCGAATGGGCCACTTGGCGAGCACCATTCCCTCCTTGGTCGATCAGCCCGCCGGCAAGCGGGATACCGTTGTTCGCCCGGTTGTACGTGGAGCCTCCTGAGCACCGCGGACACGCCTGCCCCCGCACCGCGAGCCGCACGCGCGGAGCGTGCGCATACCGATAGGGGGCGGGAAGCATAGCCAATCGTGTCGAGAGGAGCAATGCCGGTTACCGACCGCTGCTGGCACGCGAGTTGCTAGCAGCAAGTCGGTCCAAATAAGCCCAATACGGGCATGCCGCTAGCGCGACAAGCTGTGAGCTGCCTTGGGCTGCTTCGTAGCGATGCCCGCCTATCAATCGATGAAGGACCTCGCGCCACCAGCACCCGACGTCGCCGGACGGCGGGGAAGCGACTCCGCCTCGGGCTCGGCCGGCCGTTCCTCAGGCACGGATTCCTCGGACGGGATATCGGACTGCTCGCCGGAGAAGCCGGCAAATGGACGGTTGTTGCGGAAGCTGGGCCGGGGCACCGCGGCAGGACGTAGCTGCGGCAGCCAGTTGGCCACCTGTTGCCCCTTTGCGTCGGCATCGTTTCCGGCCAGGACGGCAGCGGCTTCCTGGCCGACCAGGTCTTCGAGCATCAGCGCCTTGTCGGAGTCGCTGATCTTCTGTTGCCGGTGGAGGTAGTTCAGCACAAACAACGCGTGCAGCGGATTGTTGGGGCGCGCGTCGATCCATTCGCGGATACGGGCACGCGCGTCGGATTCCTTCAACGGACACGTCGAGGTCAGGGCACTCAAGCGGCTGGCTTCTTGCCCCGCCTCGGCGGCCAGCTCCACGCCGAGGTCGTGGCCCTGTTCGCGGAACCTGAGATAGCGGGTACGCGTGAGGCCGTCGGACCGCCAGAGTGTACGTCCGGTGGCGACATCCAACAGGTAGACGTACAGCATCGTCTCGGAGGTGCGACCCGCCCCGCCGGATACGCGTTGCAGGCTGACAACGGCCAGGGCGTCGAGGCCCGCTTCGCGGGCGCTGGCGACGAGCTTGCGACGGTCGGCGGCGACGCCGGCATCGTGAACGAGTTGTTCGGCGTGTTTGCTGAACACGCTGCGTCGGGCGAGCCCCTGCAACTGGTCATAAACGGCCGCCAGGATGCCAGCGGTGGCCAGGTTGGGATTGCTGTAGGTTGGAATGGCCCCTTCGACGCCAACGCCCCACATCACGCTGAATAGGGGTCGATTGAAAGTCTCGCTCCAGGCAACGTTCTGCCAGACCAGCGGGGCGTCCTCGGCGACCGCCGCGGCATACAAATGCTGCAGGGCGGCATAGATCTGCCCATGCTCCAGGGCCCAGTCGGCTCGGCTCAACAGTCCTACGGGAATGGGACGCGTGGCCGGCACAAACAGCGATTCGGGCTCAGGCGTGCTGAAGGGAACGCTTTCCGCTTCCGTTGAATCGCTGGGCCGTTCGCCCACGGGATTGGGCCACGCCGGCGGGGTCGAAAACAGTTCGGTGAAGGCCCGCGTTTCGGTTGGCGGCAGCACCGAGCCGCGAGGCGGCTGCGCCTTCACGCCACTGGGCGACGCAGGCAACAACAAGGAGGAGTTCTGATCTTCAGTCAAAGCCTCCGCGTCAGAAGGCATCGACGCCGCCACAGCGGCACTCGCCGGAGTAAATGCCCCGTCCTCGGGCTGGGCCGCCGGTTCAGCGGCTTGCTGTTGCTGGTCTGTCGTTGCGGCTTCCGCCGGAGTCGGAAATGACGAGAAATCGGCCTGGGCGACCTGCGTCGGGTCCGCTTCTTGAGGCTCGGAGACGATGCCCGTCAGGCGTCCAAGCACGCCCACCATCAAGACCATCACGCAGAAGGCGGTGGGGATACCGGCCTGAACGGTGGCAATGCTCTGGCCGTTGTCGATCTTCAGCCCCCAGTTGTAGATCAGGCCGCCGACCACCACGAACACCGAGAAGCCGAACATCGCAATGAGCATGTTGACGAACATGGCTCCGATACCGCCTGTCAGCTTCGGTATGGTCACTTCGACGTGATAGAACACCTCCAAGACCACGTAGAACCCCAGCAGGGTGACGCCGAAGATGACCGTGGTGATCACCAGGGAAAGGGCGACCAGGCCTGCGGTCTTAAAGAACGGCGGAAGCGGCGTGCTCGATATCAGGCATGCCAAATAGAACAGGCTGACAAAGAACGCGAGCTTCAGCAGGAAAATTAGCGGGATGACTTCGAGAGATACTGCCCCTTGCATCATCAATCCTTAAGGTGGGAGGAATATGGTTAGGGAGGGATCTGCCACCATTGCCCATTCTCATCCCCCGCTGCATGGTGTCAACGTCCAGTGGGAGGGGCTTGCTGTTGGGGGATTTCAGACGGCCCCACCGCAGCCTGCCTGGGACGCAGGTGCCGTGGGGGAGCCTAAGCGCCAATGCCTGCCGTCCGCGCGAACGTCGGCAAAAACGGCGAAATCCCTTGTCGGCAGCAGTCCGTGGGGGGCTGTCGCCCCCCCAGCAGAAATGGCCGCAAGAGCGGCGTCAATTGCGCTCAACACCAGACATGAATCGACCTTGCGCAATGCGTAGCCCTCGTCGGGCGAATTGACAATTGGGGCTGCTGGTATACGATGAGCGCGATTCCCTTGGCGGGCTGACTCGCTTTGCCCGCTTCGCTTCGTTTTGCAACTAACTGGTTCTCTGTCAGGAGGTTTCCGCCCTCCCGCATGCCAGGCTGCCAATTGGGGGCAGCCGCAGCGCCGGTGCCAGCCCGCGGGGAGTGGAGATCCTCTGCCGATGCAGGAGGCTGCGCCAAGCCATGACGCAGATCGAGCAGGCACGTGCCGGCGTGATCACGCCGGAGATGGAATTTGTCGCGCGGCGCGAAAACCTCGAGCCCGAACTGGTCCGCAGCGAGGTAGCCTCCGGCCGGATGGTCATCCCGGCCAACAAGGTGCACTTGTCCAAGAAGCTCGAGCCGATGGGCATCGGGCTGGCCGCCAAGTGCAAGATCAATGCGAACATCGGCAACTCGGCCGTCACCGGAAACATTGAGCAGGAGCTCGAAAAGCTCCAGGTGGCGATCAAGTACGGCGCCGATACCGTGATGGATCTGTCCACCGGCAAGAACATCGATGCGATCCGCCAGGCGATCATCGATGCCTCGCCGGTGCCCATCGGAACCGTGCCCATCTACCAGATGCTGGAAGAGCTGGGCGGTCATATCGAGGACATGCGGCCGCAGCACTTCCTCGACATGGTGGAACACCAGGCCAAGCAGGGCGTCGATTACATGACCGTCCACTGCGGCCTGCTGCTGGAGCACTTGCACCTGACCATGCGGCGGGTGACCGGCATTGTCAGCCGCGGCGGTTCGCTCATCGCCAAGTGGATGATGGCCCATCGCAAGCAGAACCCGCTCTATGAGCACTTTGACGAGCTTTGCGAGATCTTTCGGGCGTACGACGTAACCTGGAGCCTCGGCGACGGTTTGCGGCCCGGCTCGATCGCCGATGCCAGCGACGAGGCCCAGTTCGCCGAGCTCAAGGTGCTGGGCGAACTGACCCGGCGTGGCCGTGAGAACGGCACTCAGGTGATGGTGGAAGGCCCTGGCCATATCCCCATGCACCAGATCCAGATGAACATGGAAGTTCAACAGAAGTGGTGCGACGGCGCTCCGTTCTACGTGCTGGGGCCGCTGGTTACGGACATCGCCCCCGGGTACGACCACATCACCAGTGCCATCGGGGCGGCGTTGGCCGGTTGGCATGGCGCGGCGATGCTGTGCTACGTCACGCCGAAGGAGCACCTGGGCCTGCCCGACGCCGAGGACGTGAAGCAGGGCGTGATCGCCTACAAGATCGCGGCCCACGCCGCCGATTTGGCGCGGCAGCGGCCTGGCGCCCAGGATCGCGATGACGCCCTCAGCCGGGCCCGGTTCGCCTTCGACTGGAACGAGCAGTTCCGGCTTTCGCTCGATCCGGAGACGGCTCGTCGGATGCACGACGAAACGCTGCCCCAGGATACCTTCAAGAGCGCCCACTTCTGCAGTATGTGCGGGCCGAAGTACTGCTCGATGAAGATCACCGAGGACATCCGCGAGATGGCCCAGGAGGGCGGTCTGCCGGTCGTGTCGATCAGCGACTGCAAGTAACCCCCCGCGGGGCATGGGGGCCACGCCGCGTGCGACGGTTATGGCCATCCGTGCGATGTCTGCCCGGTGACGGCCGTTCCGCGCGCACGGATGGCAGGGCCGATCGGCCGCCACGCCGACTGGCATTGCTTGCGGCTCCGGCATCGATTACAGGGGCGCTCACGCTTGCTTGCGCTTTGTGTCGCGGGGCGGCCGGAACTGAGGGCACGTCCCGCCTGCGCTGGCGAGTCTGGTGTTGTCTGGCAGCCCTCGCCGGCGGTGGCGGAGCCCGGATTCCAAGCCCCTAGCTAACGACCTCGGAGCGTTATGTCCGAGACCCAAGAACCCCTGGCCGACGATGCCGTGGAGGCCTATCGGGCACCCAGTGAGGCTGCTCGCCCCGCGAGTTTGTCGATCGATCGCGATCAGCTTCCCCCGCTGTATCGCGATCCCGCGTTCTACGGCATGACCATCACGCAGTTTCTGGGGGCGCTCAACGACAGCATCTTCAAGCAGATCGTGCTGTTGATCTGTGCCCTGGTGCTGCTGGATCCCGCGCCGGGCAGCAAGCCGGCCGACATGCAGATGTTGGCGCAGGGCATTTTCGCCGTGGCGTTCGTGCTGCTCTCCGGCGTGGCCGGCTACTGGTCCGACATCATCAGCAAGCGGACGATCATCGTCGGATCGAAGGTCGCCGAAATCGTGGTGATGATGGGGGCGGTGCTGGCCTTCTACCTGATGCCGCCGCGGCAGCCTATGGAAGACGGTGAGGCATTCGCCGTGGTGGGCATCCCCTGGGGCATCCTGCTGGTGCTGTTCTTGATGGGCGCCCAGAGCGCCGTGTTTGGCCCGGCCAAGTACGGTATTCTGCCGGAGATGGTGCGCGGCCAGGATCTGCCGCGGTTCAACGGCATGATCCAGATGACCACCTTCCTGGCCCTCATCTTTGGCACCTACATCGGCGGCTGGTTGCTCCGCGAGTTTCGCGTCTCGTTGTGGCTACCGGCCGTGGTGTGCGTGGGCATTGCAATGGTGGGGACCGCGACGTCGCTTTTGGTACGGCGGACGCCGATCGCGCAACCGGGGGCTCCGTTTAAGCTTTCGGCCCTGGCGATCGCCCCGGAAACCTGGCAGGTGCTCAAGAACGACCGAGGACTGCAAGGCGCCCTCTTGGTGTACTCCGTCTTCTGGTTTGTGGCTGCCGTGATTCCGCTGGCCGTCAACACGCTGGGGCTGCGCACATTCAAGCTCGACGAAGCTCAAACCAGCTTCATGCTGACGACCGTATCCATCGGCATTGCCGCCGGCTTCGTGCTGGCGGGCAAGGTGTCCGCCGGCATTGTCCGGTTTGGCCTGGTGCGGTTGGGCACTTGGGGGTTGATCGTGTGCCTGGTGTCGCTGTCGCTGTCGATCAACGGCGAGCACTTGCTGGGCTATTATTGCAGCCAGGTGGCTTTGGCGGTGTCGGGGTTCTTCGCCGGGCTGTTCGCGCTGCCGGTGCAGGTGTATCTCCAGGCCAAACCGCCGGAGAACATTAAAGGCCGCATGATCGGCACCATGAATCTGATCAACTGGATCGCCATTATCGGCTCGGCCGTCTTCTACATGGTGGCGCAACTGGTGCTCGACGCCCTGAAGGTGCCGTCGTATTGGATGTTCGGCGCCACCGCTGTGATCATGCTGCCGATCGCCCTGCTGTACCGGCCGGCCGACTACATCCTCAACCACAACTCTTGACGGCGGGCAGTCTAAGCCCGGTTTGGGGGGATGGCGTTCCAGCGTTCTCGTGGTACGCGGAAACCACAAGGCCGGCTTTACGTAGAACTTTGGAAGCACCAGGCTTGGCGTCCCCCAAGCGGTCCTCTACGGTTGGTCGCAGGCAGCCGGCACGCAGCCGCTGTTGTGACGTATGTTTGGGGGGAGCCCGTGCGCCAAATGGTGCCCGCCGGCCCGCGCATAATTCCCCCCTGAAGCCCCCGTGGTTCGTCGCCATGGATATCGAACTCATTGACGGCTCCAAACGAGATCTCGATCAACTCTCCCCCGACGAGATTGCGCAACTGCACTGGGAGCAGGAACGGGCGTTTGCTGCCGCCATTCGCCAGGCTCCCCGCGGCTCGGAAGACCGCCTGCGGGCGTTCCAGCAGGGGTACGACACCGTCACCAAGATCATCGCCCGCCGTGCCGGAACGGCCGCCGGCGACGGCCTGGTGATGGGCTTCAGCCCTCGCTATGTGCGACTGGTGGCCCGGCTGCTCCGCAAGCAGCAGAAGCAGCTCCGCGCGCGGACCGGTAATCCGCAGGCGACCGCTCGATTGTTCGAGATCGGCTTTGGCAGCGGCGTCATGCTCGAAGCGATCCTTCGCCAGGGTTTTGAAGTGGCCGGGATCGAAGTCTCGGAAAACATGCGGCAACAGGCCCTCCGCCGGCTGCCCGACGATTGGTCCGGCAACCTTTGGCTGGGCGATTTCCTGTCACTGGACCTGCCGGAGCAGTCGTTCGAAGTCATCTATTGGAACGACGTCTTCGAACACCTGCCGCCCGACGAAAGCCTGGACTACCTGCGGAAGATCTACCGGCTGCTGTCGCCCGGCGGCGTGCTGGTAACCATCACGCCCAACTGGCACATGCGGCCATCGGACATCACCGGCGAATTTCGGCCTCCGCGGACCGATGCCGAAGGCTTCCACCTCAAGGAGTACACGCTCCGCGAGATGCGGGCGGTGCTCCGCGATGCGGGCTTCGACCGCGTGACCATGCCGTGGGTGGTGACCAGGCAGCACACGCTGTTGGGCGGATCCGGCGGCATTGGGCTGAAGTGCTGTTTTGAACCGCTGCTGGAGAGACTGCCGTTCAAGCTCACGCGGCTGCTATGCCGCGGTTTTGCGCTGAGTTGCACCTTGGCCTGGAAACGCCGCTAGGCCATCCTGCCGTCGTGGCCCGCCCCCGCTCCCTGCCTGCTGCGGCCCGGCATCACCATCCCACCGAATCGTTCCGCCGGAGTTCACCATGCTCGTTGCCTGCCGTCCCTTGCGGGTGATGTTCGTTCACACGTTCATGCCGGTCGGTGGCGCCGAAACGTTGTTGGTGAACCTGATCCGCAGGCTGGATCGCGATCGCTTCATACCCGAGGTCTGTTGCCTCAAATATCCTGGTCCCTTGGGCGAGGTGATCTCACAGGAAGTGGCGTTCTTTTCGCACCTGCTTCGCCACAAGTACGACCTGCGGGTTCTGCCCAAGCTCACGCGGCTGCTCAAGCAGCGCAAGATCGACGCCGTGGTGACGGTCGGTGCCGGCGACCGCATGTTCTGGGGACGCCTGGCGGCGAAGGCGGCTGGCGTGCCGGTGATTCTCACGGCACTGCACTCGACCGGCTGGCCCGACGTGGTTGGCCGATTGAACCGCATGCTCACGCCGATCACCGACGGCTTCATCGGCGTCGCCCAGGAGCATGGCCGCTACCTGCGCGAGGTGGAACGATTCCCCGCCCACAAGGTGTTTGTCATCCCCAACGGCGTGGACGTGCAGCGGTTCCAGCCTCGGCCGGCCGATTCCAAGCTGCGGGCCGAGTTTGGCCTGGATGCATCGAACCCCGTCGCCGGCATCGTGGCGGCCCTGCGGCCGGAGAAGAACCACGAGCAGTTTCTCCGGGCTGCGGCCAAGGTGCGTGCCGAGGTACCGGCTGCGCGGTTCCTGATTGTGGGCGACGGCGAAACCCGTCCGGCCTTGGAACAGCTTTGCCAGCAACTTGGTCTGACCGACGCCGTGATTTTCGCCGGGACCCGCAGCGACGTGCCCGAGCTGTTGTCGCTGATGGACGTGGTGACGCTGACCTCGCACATGGAAGCGAACCCGGTGACCATCTTAGAAGCGATGGCGTGCGGCAAGCCGTTCGTGGCTCCGCGGGTCGGTTCGATCCCGGAAACCATCGTCGAAGGCGAAACTGGATATCTGACCACGCCCGGCAGCGACGAGCAAACGGCCGCCCGACTGTTGGAGATCCTCCGCGCGCCGGAGCAAGCCGCCGCGATGGGCCAGGCCGCCCGCCGCCGCGTGGTGGAGCACTACTCGCTGGAGTGCATGGTGAACGGCTACCAGGACCTGATTACGCGGCTGTACCTGAAGAAGCGTCCGCAGGATGCCGTGGAATATTCGCCGGCCAGCGAAACGAACTCGCTGGCGGAAGCTCAGCCGGCTGCAATCAAGTAGTCGTACGATGGAGCGATAGCCGGTCGAGACACGTCCGACTGTTATGGGGGCATCGCGGCCGATCAAGCGACTCGCTTCACCAGCAGCACGGTCAAGTCGTCGTCGGGATGATCGCCTGGGTAGTACGACTGGACCTTCTCGGCCAAGGTCTCGACGATCTGCGTGGCGTCGCGGTGGCGGTTCTCGCGCAAGATGGCTTCCAGGCGGGCGGCGCCAAACTGTTCGTTGCGGGTGTTGACGGCTTCAACAATGCCGTCGGTGCACAGCAGCAGCAGGTCGCCCGGCTCCATCGTCACCGGCGGCCCCAGCGGATACTCTGCGTTCTCAATGATGCCCAGCGGCGTGCTGGTTGATTGCAGCACTTCGAAGCGGTCCTCGGCAGCCGAGTAATGCAGGGCCGGGCCGTGGCCCGCGTTGGCGTAGTCGACCTGGTGTGTGTTGAGGTCCAGCCGCGTCATCACGGCGGTGACAAAGCGACCGTCTTGCAAATCGACCGCCATGGCTCGATCGAGTTGTTCGAGCAGCTTGTCGGGCGAGTCGTGCTCCAGCAGTAATGCCCGTAGCGCGGCCCGCACCGTGGCCATGATCAGCGCCGGTCCCAGCCCGTGGCCGCACACGTCAGCGATGACCATGCCCAGCCGGTTACCAGGCATCGGAAACACATCCATGTAATCGCCGCCCACGGCCGCGTTGGGGAACCACCACTGGGCCAGTTGATAGCCGGGCGGGTGCGGCAGCACGCGCGGCATGAAGCCCCGCTGGATGTCGCGGGCCACGTTGAGCGAAGCGGCCAGTTCGTGCCGGCGGCTCAGTTCGCGGATCATCCGGGCACGGTCGATGGCCACGGCCGCGTGCTGGCTGAACGCGCGAATCAAGTCTTCGTCAAACGCGTCGAAATGGCCCGACCGCTTGTTCAGCAGTTGCAGCACGCCCAGCAGGCTGTGGTCGTGGGGACTGGTCAGCGGGGCCGCAAGGATGCTGCGGGTGCGAAAGCCGGTCCGTTGATCGACGCTGGAGTTCCAGCGCGGGTCGGAACACGGGTCGGGGATGTTGGTGACTTCGCGAGTTCGGGCCACGTAACCGGTGATGCCGCGGTCGATGCTGGTGCGAATCTCCTCGATTTCCAGTTCGGTGGCCACGCGCGTGTAAAGCTCGTGGTTCTTGTCGTCGTACTGGAACAAGCTGGCCCGTTCGCAGTCCAGCGCGATACAGGCTTCGCGCGTGAGCGTATCGAGCAGCTTGTCGAGGTCGATTTCCTCGGCCAAGGTGCGCGTTACGTCCAAGAGCCGCGTCAGGCCCGCCAGACGCTCGCGGAGTTCGTCGACCGACAGCGATTCCGTGTTGGATGTCTCGAAGGTGGCCATGAGGGCAGTCTATGGGGGGGATAATCGGGCTGCAATCCAATCGTCGGAAACAAATCGCCGCAGCAAGGTTCGCAAAGCCTGTTCCATAGCGAGCTGGGTTTCGGGCGGCAGGGCTTCTTCCGCCGGCAGGCCATGCCAGGTGAGTGATTGCGGCCAGCGGCAGATCTCGGCCGTGGCCTGAAATCGCAGGGCGATCCGCAGGCCCCACACGGTGCCAAAGCCGTCGCGGAAATCGAGCCAAAGCTGGCTCAGCGGCTGTGCCGTGGGCCGCCGCGCTGGCCAGGTAACGGCCCAGACGGTTGCCGCCATGGCCAAGGCAGCCGCCGCCGTGGCCACGCGCAAATCGGTAGCAATGCCCGGCGGCAACAACCAGGCGAACTCCGGCATCTGGGGTGCCAGCAGCCAAAGCTGTCCGCCCGACGCCAACAGCGAAGCCGGCCAAAGCCGCGTGGGCAGATGATTGGCCAGGCCCAATCCCCAGAGCGGCAGTACCAGAAACCAGCGGACAAAGCCGTGTAGCTCGATCGGACTGGCCGGAAAGAACGCCATCGTGTTCAGGCTGGGCAAGGCCGCCACCAGCACCAGCGTGGCCACGACCCATTGCCAGCCGCGATCCTGGGGACGCTTGGCTCCCAGCACGGCCATCAACGGGCAGAACGTACAGACAGCCGCCAGGTAGCGCAGATGGACGGCAAAAGTTTGCGACACGCTCAGCCAGGCAATCGACGCTTCGGCCGCGGCAATTGCCGCAAACGCCACAACCGCCCAAGCCAATGGGGCTCGCAGCGTGGTCCCCCGGAGAGCACGCCACCGCAGCACCAGGGCCAGGATGCCCAGGCCACAACACAGCACCGAGATGGCAGGAACGGTCGGAAGCACAATAGGGGGCAGATATGAACGGTGGTAGCGATTGTACGTGCCGTGGGCACCGTTTACCGGATCGCGCGTTTCCCCAGGACAACAGACCTCGCGGAGCGATTCGCACGGGGACAGTGGTCGATCTATCTGCCGATGTTACCGCGGTTTGCGTATCGGGCTCAATGCCACAAACGACCTGACCAACTGGGCAATGTGGCGAAATTGCATCACAGCGGTTTGCCTGCGCAAGAAACGTGGGCAATGGTTGCTTAGCCTGCTACTGAAACTGTGCAGATGACGGCAATTGCCGTGGCTGGCAGCGGCGAGCTGCGTCCCATCGCGCCGGCTGTGCAATGAGGGCCGCGCTACGTAGCGCCATGCTGGCTCGGGCGGCGCAGCTGCTGCCCCCCACGATGTTGCGATTGCCGTCCGGCCTCCTCAGCAGCGGAGTTGGGCACGTTCGGCAGGCCATACGCTGGCATCCTGCGCCTGCTGGAGGGCGTCGGCTCGTTCCCTGGTACGCAGGGGCGGTTGGCTGCGGCAGGCGACCTGGCTGGCCGCCGTTGTAGGGCGGACAACCATGGAAGGCGATGCCACGCATTGATCGTGTCGCGATCGGACCATGGAGACGTTTTGGGTAGGCCGACAAGCCAATCGGTTGTACCCAGCGTCAGCGGAACGGCGCGGCAACCTCCCCCGATCCCATTCCAAAGGAGTACCCAGCCATGCGACTAGGATTGTTCAGCCTGGCGCTGGTGGCGCTGAGTGGGCCGGCTGCTTGGGCCGCGCAACCACTGACGCCGCAGCCCATGGTCGTGCCGGCCTACGGCCCGCACCTTGGCCATGGTTACGAGATTGCGCCGGTCGCCGGTTGTGGCCACGGTTCCTCGTTCTGCGGTCCGCACGCGTACAACGCGTTCTCGGCTTGCGGATGCCGCGGATGCGGAACGCACGCTGGCGGTTATGGATGCTGCCCCAAGCCTGCCTGCGACGGCTCCATCTGGACGTCCACGTTGTATCCCCGCTCGCGCAATCTGCATGTGTGGGATACCTACTGCGCGGATACCACGCCCTGCCCGTACACGGGCCACGACATGAACGGCCTGTTCCACTCGGTGTTCGGGCCGTGCCACAAGTTTGCTCACCGCCGCGGTCACCACGGACATGGTCATTGCCAGTTGCACAGCTACCACCGGCAACCGCAGTTTACGATGCCGGTGAGCTATGCTTCGGGCGGGATTCAGCTCGATCCGGCAACCATCCCGCACATGGAACCGGCCGAAGCTGTAACGCCCGCGGTCCCGGCTACCGAAGAACCGGCCAAGCCTGCCGAAAAGCGCGAGGCCGAAGATGCACCGCCGGCCCCGGCGCCGCCGCGACCGACCCAGGAAGCTCCCCCGGCGCCTGAAGCTCCGCCGGCTCCCCCCACGGCGCCGATGCTTACGCCGGAACCGGTGCAAGGTCCGGCCGGGTTGGATGCTCCCCCGGCTCCAACCACGGAAGACGCCGTCGAAGCTCCGGCTCCGCGGCTGTAACGTCCGACCAACGAAGAAATCATGAACGACCCGCACGCACCCGACCTACTGGGGAGTGCGGGAGGGTGCAGCGGGTCACTTGAGCGGCAGGCGAGGCTACGGCTTCGCCTGCCGCAGATTTTTTGCGCACGCATCTTACCCTGCAAACGCGGCTGCGTGCCATCGTGATTGTGATGGATCAGGTGCGGCCGGGGTAAATGAAGCCGGCCAACATTTCGAGGCTTTCGACCATCCGCGGCCCCGAGCGGTTGAAATAAGCGTTGCCGTCGGCCGGGTAAACGCGCCCCTGTCGGACGGCCGTCACGTCGTGC
This sequence comes from uncultured Planctomycetales bacterium, assembly GCA_937927735.1. GTDB lineage: Bacteria > Planctomycetota > Planctomycetia > Pirellulales > S012-138 > CALBRZ01. The sequence goes on along the minus strand of CALBRZ010000052.1, from coordinate 136,621 downwards.
CAGCCTGGTAGCGCCTCCAACGTGGCCAGCTCCTGCCGCGAACGTTCCAGGTCAAAGCCGCAAGGGCATACCACGATCACTTGGGGATCGGCCGCGCGAAGATCTTCCCACCGGCAAACGGGGCTATGCTCGCCCGCCTTGCTCAACAGGTTCACTCCGCCCGCCAGTTCGACCATCTGCGGCATCCAGTTGCCGGCCAGCATCAACGGATCGGTCCATTCGATACACGCGACGCGCGGACGTTGCTCCGGCGGAATCGACCGGCCCTTGGCGGCGATCTTTTCGATGCGGCCCTGCAATTCCGCGACATAAGCTGCGCCTCGTTCGCGGCACCCGGCGGCTTCGGCCACGCGGAGGATGTCGGCCAGCACGTCGTCGAATGTTTGTGGGTTCAGCGCGATCACCTGCGTGTTGCGCAGCGCCGGCTCCGTGGCGACGGCTTCCAGCACGTCGGCGTAGCGCACCGCGCACACATCGCATTGGGCCTGCGTGATGATCAGGTCGGGCGCGAGTGATGCCAAGACCGCGACATCGATGTCGTACAGGGCTTCGCCGGCGGCTGTGCGCTCACGTACTTCGCGATCGATCTGGCCGCTGCTGGCGGCGGCGTTGATCCGGCTGCCGGTGAGTCGCGGTTTAGTGGTGGCCTCGGGCGGGTAGTCGCACTCGTGGCTCACGCCCACCAGCGAATCGCCTAACCCCAGGCCGTAAACGATCTCGGTGGCACTGGCCAACAGCGATGCGATCCGTAGCGGCATGGCGACAACTTCCTGAACGTGCGGACTTTTTCCCGCGAAACGTTGGGCCGGTTCGACTCAATACCCGGTAGAACCAGCGGAGGATGAGCCCTGGGATTCAGCGTAGGGCGATGCGGCCGACCTGTCGAGCGGCACGGAAGGAGCGCGGCGCGGTTGCGGCCGCTTGGGGAGCGCGATCAATCGGACGACGCGCGCATAAAGTCCCGTGGCGCGGCCACGTAGTTTTGCCCTGGCCGTGTGCTGCGATTACATTGACGGGCGCTCATGCCTGGCGAGCCTTCCAGGATTTTCTTGCAAAGAGGGCATGCACAAGATGGCTCGCCATTGCCCGGGTTACCAACCGAAAGGAACGCCGTGATGAACGCAACGCGGATGCTGCTGGCCGGTCTGGCCGCTTGTGGGACGCTGGCGGTCGCGACGTCGGGTTATGCGCAAATCGCCTACTTCAGCGGCCATCAGGATCCGATCTATGCGGTCGCTTTCACGCCAGATGGCAAGCTGGTCATCACCGGCAGTTTCGATCACACGGTGAAGCTGTGGGATCGCGAAACCGGCAAAGTGGTCCGCACCATTGCCGATCATCAGAACCTGGTGCTGGCCGTGGCGATTTCGCCCGATGGGCAGCAGTTTGCGACTTCCGGCCTGGATCGCACCGTCAAGGTGTACGACATGCCGCTGGCCAGCGAAGTCGCCAAGTTGCCGGAGCTGGCCGGCGAAGGCACAGCGGCCGCCGTCAGCCCCGATGGCAAGTGGCTGGTTACGGCCGATCGCTCCAAGGCGATTAAGGTGTGGGACGCGGCCGAGAACAAGCACGTGCGCGATCTTGCCGGTGCGACCGCAGCCGCCGTTTCGCTGGCGATCAGTCCTGACAACAAGCTGGTTTTGGCTGCGTGTGAGGACGGCACGATTCATGGCTGGAACCTGGCGGATGGAATTCACAGCGGCACCATCCAGTCGCCGGAAGTCGCGGTGGTGGCGATCAACACCGATAACAAGACCGTGTTGGCCGCCGGCCGCGATGGCACCGTGCGCGTGTTTGCCTGGCCGCCTGCGGCGCCTGTCGCATTGGCCGGCGCGACCAAGCCGGTGCAGGCGGTGGCGACGGCATTCAACAATCAGTTTGTGGCCGCCGGTTCGGCCGATGGGCAGATCCGCTTGTATGCGCCTGCCGATGGCAAGCAGCTTCGCGCCGTGAATGCCGGAGCGGCTGTACAAAGCCTGGCCGTCAGCCGCGATAGCAGCATGTTGGCCGCGGGCGATCCCACGGGTACGGTCCGCTGGTTCAAGTCGGCCGATGGTGCGGCGGCCGGCTCGCTGGAAGCCCACGCCGGTGCGGTGCACGCCTTGGTGTATCATCCCAACAACCAGCACCTGGCCACCGCCGGCGCCGACGGCGTGGTTCGCATCTGGCAAATGCCGGTGGCCCAAGGCCGCGACCTTACCCCGCACAAGTCGCCGATCCGGGCTTTGGCCGTTGCTCCCAACAACAGCTACCTGCTAACGGCCAGCGACGACAAAACGGCCAGGCTGCTCAAGACGGCCGACGGCAGCGAACATAAGACGCTCGCAGGGCATGAAGGTCCCGTGCGCGCGGCCGCGTTCTCGGCCAATAGCAGCCAGGTGGTCACGGCTTCCGACGATAAGAAGATTCGCCTCTACAACGTGGCCGATGGTGCCCTGGTGCGGACCCTCGAAGGACTGGATGCGGTTCCGGCGGCCGTGGCGATCAGCCCCAATGGCGCTCAAATCGCTGCGGCCGTGGGCAACCTGATCAAGATCTGGAACGCCGGCGATGGGCAGCACGTGCGCGACATCGCCGGTCACACGGGGCCCGTGGTTGCCGTGCTGTTCACGCCCAACGGGGCGCAGCTCGTCTCGGCAGGCGACAAGACCATCCGGGCATGGAACGCGGCCGACGGCAAAGACGTACGGACGATCGACGTTGCCGCCGGCCCTCGTGCTTTCGCGATCAGTAGCGATAGCCAACAGGTCGCCGTGGCTACCGACGCCAACGACCTGCGGCTCTTCAAACTGGCCGATGGTTCGAAGGCGGCATCGCTAACGGGGCACTCCGGCCCGATTGCTTCGGTGGCGTTTTCAGCCGACGGTAAGCGGCTACTCACCGCCAGCGCGGACAAAACGGCCCGGTTGTGGGACCTAGCCGGGGCGATTGAATTGCAGCGCTATACGCTGCCGCAGCCGGCAACCGGCGCGGTGCTCTCGCCCGACGGCAAGACCGCATCCATCGCGACACAAGACGGTCGTGTGCTCGTGCGGCCGGTTGCGGCACTGGCGGCCATCGCCGCGCATCAAGGAACCGTGAACGGCCTGGCGTACAACACCAGCGGTACGCTCATGGCCACCGGCGGTGCCGACAAAGCCGTGCGGCTGTGGAATGTGAGCAACCTGGCGGCCATCAAAGAAGAACGCTCATTCGGCGGCTCGCAAGGCCCGGTGCAGGCGGTCGCCGTCAGCAACGACAACAAGTATGTTGCCGCAGGCGGCGCGGACAACCGCGTGCGAGTGTGGCTGCTGGCCGACGGTAAGGAAGCGGTCACCTGGGAACAGCCGCAGGCGGTCACCAGCCTGGCGTTCTCGCCCAATAGCGCGCGGCTTGCCGCCGGCGGAGCTGATGGACGCGGCCGGCTGTTCGAACTGGCCAGCGGTACATTGGGCGAAACCTTCGTTTGCCCCGGCGGTGTACTGGCCGTGGCGTTTACGCCCGATAGCACCAAGCTGGTTCTCGGCAGCCAGCAGAACGCGGCGCACGTAGTCGCGCCGGCGGTACAACGCTGCGCTCAGTTGCACCAGGGACCCATCCACGATCTGGCGCTCACCACCAATGGCGCGCAGCTCATCACCTGCGGCGAAGATCGCGTGATTGGCATGTGGAACGTTGCGAACCTGGCGCCGGTCCGCAAGCTCGAAGGCGTCCAGCAGGTTACGCGGTGCATGGACCGCAGCGGCAACGGGCAGCTTCTGGTCACGGCCGACGATCGCACGCTCCGTGTCTGGAACCTCAACGGCCAGATGCTGACGGAAACCACGCTGCCGGCCCAGATCGTCGACGTGGCGATCAACGCCGATGGCAAGAAGATCGTTGTGGCCGCTGAAGACCGCGTGATTCGCAACTACGCCCTGCGGCAAGTGCAGGGCATGCAGCAACTGGAACTTGGCCAGCAATGCAGCGGTCACGAGGGCGCCATCGCCCAGTTGGTGCTGTCGCCCGATGCTCGGGCAATGTTCACGGTCGGGGCCGATAAGTCGGTGCGGCGGTGGCTGCCGGCCAATGTCGAGGCGCGCTTGAACCTCCCCGGGCATGCTCAGCACGTTTACGGTCTGGCATTCAGCCCCGACGGGACCAAGCTGGCTTCGGCGGGCGCCGACAACGTGATCAAGCTGTGGAACACGGCCACGGGGCAGAACTACGCCAACTGCACCGGTCACACGAGCCAGGTGTACGCCGTGGCGTTCCATCCAAACGGCAAGCAGCTCATCAGCTCCAGCGGCGACAAGTCGGTACGGCTGTGGGACGCTGCCACCGGCAAGCAGGAAGCCGCCATCACCGACGGCATCGAAGACGGCCTGTACGATGTGGTCTTCAATCGCGACGGCAGCCAGTTTGCCGCCGCGGGCCTGGCCAAGACGTGGCACCTGTGGAAGACCGGGCAGTCCTCTCCGGAACGCACCACGCCTGGCCACGGCGATCACATCTATCAGTTGGCCTTCAGTCCCACCGGCGAGCGTGTGGCTACGCTGGGCTATGCCGGCACGCTGATCGTGTGGGACTTGACGGGCAAGAAGCTCATGGAGCAGACCTTGCCTGTGAAGGCGGCCTATGCGCTGGCTTACTCGCCCGACGGCACCGAACTGGCGATCGGTACCAGCGATCCGCGGCTGCTGATGATCAAGCTGCCCAAGGAAGCTCAGTAAGCTGTCGCCGTTCCCGAGGCGTTCACACCAGCGGAGCGGGAGCCTCAGGGCGACTTGATGTCAAAGTCGAAAGTGTTGGTGCCGGCGGCGATGTCGACCGGCTTGCCGCTGTTGACCTCGATCTGCTCAGCCCCTTGGATGGTGGGCACCGTGCTGATGACGCTTTGGCTCATCCGCGTAATGACCACCTTGGCGGGGCCGACCGCCGGGCCGTTCTGGGCGGAAAGCTGATAGCCGCCGTTGCGCACCCGAGCAACCGCCGTCACCTTGCCGACGCCCTCCACCGGCACAAAGGCGATGGTGCCGTACGACAGCGGCTGGCCATCCACCGTCACCTTGCCCTTCACGGCCGCCCGGGGAGCCGTACTCAAAAAGCCGGAAACCTTCAGCCAGTCGACCAGCCGCTTGGCCCAGGTCGAAAGCACCGGATCGCCGGGCATCAGGCCCACGCCGTGCGGGCCCTTAGCGTAGATGTGCATTTCGGCGGGCACGCCAGCCTTGCGCAGAGCCAGGTAGAACGCCACGCTGTTTTCGGGCGGCACCCCGGTGTCTTCGTCGGTGTGGAAGAGGAAGGTCGGCGGCGTATCCTTCGTCACCTGCTTTTCGTTTGAGAGTTCTTCAATCAGCTTGGGATCTTCGGCCTTTTCGCCCAGCAGGTTACGGCGCGAACCGCCGTGGTGATACGGCTCGCTCAAACTGATCACCGCATAGCACAACACCAGGAAGTTGGGGCGGCAGCTTTCTCGGTCGATCGGGTCGGCGGCGTCCGGGTTGCCGTTGTCGAAATGCGTGCCGACGGTCGAAGCCAGGTGGCCGCCAGCCGAAAAGCCCATGATGCCCAGCCGGTTCTTATCGATGCCGTATTCCGCGGCACGGCTCCGCACCAGGCGGATCGCCCGCTGGGCGTCGAGCAGAGGGACCGGGTGCCGGTACGGGCTCAAACGGTAGCGGAGCACAAAGGCCGCGATCCCGTGTTCGTTCAAGAAGTTGGCAATCTGCACGCCTTCATGGTCCATGGCATGTCCGCCGTATCCGCCGCCGGGGCAGACCACGATGCCGGCTCCGGTGGCTTTGTCCTTCGCCGGCAGATAGACGTACATCATGGGACGATCGGCCTCGGCTTCGCCTTTGGCATGCGGCGCGCCTTCGGGCCAGAGGTAGACCTTCTGCGGATCGGGACGCTTGTCACCGGCTTTATCGTCAGCCTGGGCCAGAGCAGGTTGGGCCAAGGCAGCCCAAGCGGTCACGATCATGGCGATGGCACCGGCGGCGAAGCGGCTGCGCGGCATCGCTCCCAAGCGGCAAACGTATGTCATGGCGTTTGTACCCACAGTGGTTGTTAAAGTGTTCTCGTTACGGCGACGTTGCGGACCGAGTAGCGCGGTAGGACGGCATCGCTGGCGGCGCGACCACCGTTGCGAATGCTCCCCCGCGCGACAGTTTCCCCCATGCTAGTGTCGCCAGCGTCACACGATAGATGCCGCGAATGTCCACCGCAAGCATCCCAGGATGGGGGCTGCTCGCATGGAGGGGGCGGTGCAAGCCTGCGATCGTAAAGTAGCTCGGCGGGCCGCTTTGAGCACGATGGGCCGCGGCAGGCTAAACGGTGCCGGTGAACGATTGCTCGGATGAAGACCAGGCATTTGCGTGCCGCGGCCGTTGCCTTGCCCGTTGGGCACTTCTACGATTGCCACGGCCAGGAGAGGCCGCGGACGAATCGGAGCAGAGAGACGAGCAAGCGGTAGAGATAGCCTGAGCGGATGTCCCCCCACGTAAACGGACGCCGCCGGGTAACCCGCACTTCTTGGCAACGGCTCCGGTGCCATGGTCCGCACATCAGGCACGACGCCTTCCGGTGTGATCGCCGCCCAGGCTTGGGCGGCACGCTTCACCTTTAGGAGTCTTGTCGAGATGGACCGCACGACGTTCCACGCCTGCGCCGGACGCTTCCCTCTTTCCCGCTGGCTGGGGCTCACCTTGGCAACGGCCTTGTGGCTGGGGCCCGCGGGGGCCGCTGACCTAGCAAGCCAGGCCTGGGCGGCGCCGCCTCGCGTACGCTTCGATGTCAGCTATGTCGTTTCCTGCCGCGATGTCACGCCGCCGGAGTTCGGCGTGCTGAATCCGGGCGAGCGGCTTGTCGAGGCCGCGTTCCACATTTCCACATTGCTGGAAGGCGGTAACGAAGCGGAGCTAGCGCAGCTTTTCTTCCAGATTGAAAGCCCCGACAAAACGCTGCGGATCGTCGACCACTTGCCGCGGACCGAGTTGATTTCGCAGTACGCCGGCCCGATTGCGGTGGAAAAGCGGCGCGAAGGCGGGGCATCGATCGGCGTGGGAGCCAAGCCCAATCTGGAAGTGGTTTCGATCACGGCGAGCGCCGAGGCCAGCACCAAGCGCGCTACCCAGGTGAAGTACGAACTGCTGCCGCCGCAAGAATTACTGGCCGCCAGCGGCACGCTCGACCGCGAACGCGGCGTGTACTTCAAGTTACGGCCTTCGCCGCAAACCTCGCTGGAGGGCGCGCACCAGTTTGTCTGCTTGCTCCGCGTGCCGGTGCATTGGCGGGGTGACGTGATCCACGTGCACTGCCGGGCCGAGGGCATCCGCCGGGGGCTGTGGCGCTCGCTCGATAGCCGCGAAGTCTGCGGCAGCGGGTCGTTCCTCGTAACGCTGTACCTGGAGGGCGACGAAGAAGCCCGACGCGCCGTGGGCCACCTGGTTCGCTGTGAGGAGCGGATGCGACAACTTCTGGCCGAGAACCGTTCGGCCGTGGCGGAGGCGATGTACGCCTCGCAGGTGCCGGGCCTGGCGGCCTGGCGCAGCGCCATGGATTCGCAGCCACCCAGCGAACTGATGGCCTGGGTGCTGTCGGGGCAGCGGAGCGACGAAGAGTTGCAGCGGTTGCCCACGCCCGTGCTGCAGACCCTGAAGGAGTTGCGGCGGGCGGCGGCCTTGGTGCGGCAGATGAACGGCAGCCTGGCCCAGCGGCAAATGGTCGAGGCCGAGCACGCCCGCGCCCGGTAGCATCGACTCGCTGCGAGGTGGCCGCTCACAGCTTCACGGCATGAATCGATCGCGGCCAGTGCATGATTGGAAAGTTAGCGCCGGGCACGGAGGAGTCGGTCGGCGTAAGCCTTGGCTGAGTATGGGGCTGAGACGGCCCTAGGTGGGGGGCGTCTGAAAGGCATGCCAGTTGCACTTTGTCGTGGGAAGTAACAACTGGCTGCACATGGGAGGATAAACCATGGCCCGAACATTCAAGCCAGCCGCCGCTCGCGCGACCCTCAACGGAAACGGTCATGCCCAGCCCGGCCAATTGTCGGCTGAGGAAGCACGACCTGCTGCCGGTAGTGGTCCACAGCGCGAGGATGCCTCCTCCCATCGCCAGATGGCTCAGCCGTACGTCTCGCTCAAGCAGCGGGTCATCCTCAAGCTGCGGCGTCTGGCAGCGGAGGTTGGCCGCGATCATACGCAGTCGGCCACGATGCAGCCCCACCGATATTCGTTCGCGGCCGAGGAAATCGCCAAGCAGCGGAGGCAAAGCTAGCGCCGGGCGTCACGGCCATAACCATGCCCCCGCGCCTGCGGCAGTCAGAACCGGCAAACGATCACATGAAGCGAGCCGCGTCCTCGGTTCCTCTGAGGATGCGGCTCGCATTGAATTTGTTTGGGGGCGTAGTTTCTGGCCCGTTGACAGCCTTTGTGACTAGCGGTTGCCGCGGGCTTGCCAGTTTTCATCAGCCGACTTCGTGGCCTGCGGCTTGCCAGGGTGGCGACTGGCCAGGTTTGCTAGCATCTTCATGCGGGCTTCCGCGTCAGGGTGGGTGGTCAGGCTACCTTTGCGTGACTCGGGGGAACTGAACATAAGCAAACTCTCGCTTCCTGAGGGTGTGCAGCTTGCGATGGCGGGACTGAAGGCACGGTGCGCACACGGGAGAGCCATCGCGCGTTCCAAACGCCGCTAGCACGTAAGCAAGTCCCGTTCCTCAGGCAGCAGCGTTCCCCCCGGCCACGCGACAGTCACGGAATCTGCCAAGAAAAAGAGCCATTTCTCACATGATGGGCAGCATGACGCGCGGCGAGCACCTGGTTGCCCGGCAACCCGAGCGGTCGCGCAAGGGACGCAGGTGTGTCACGCCCGCGCGCTTTGTGACGTGCCCAGAGCGCGCAGGCGAGAATGCAGATGATTCGCGCGCCAAAAGCACTGCGGAATCTGCTCGCCGTCAGGGAGGGCGGGCTGGGTAGCCGCGGCGATCGAGGCCGCCGGGCTTAGCTCATCACCTTTTGGGCTTCGTAGGTGCGGCCGCCGCCCGCGCAGGCGGTGCCGTCCTGGGCCTGCTGGAGGGCGATCTGGTAGAGTTGCTGGCCGCAGGGGGTGGGATAGTCGCCCGTGATGCAGGCCTGGCAGAGCTGATCGCTGTCGAAGCCGACCGCCCGGGCAATGGCTTCCACCGGCAGATAGCGGAGCGAATCGGCTCCCAGGGCGGCGGCCATTTCGGCCTGCACTTCCTCGGTCAGTTCGCCGCCTTGCAGGAACTTAGGAGCGAACAGCTCGCTCACGGTCGACATGTCGATGCCGTAGAAGCAGGGTGCGATGATCGGCGGCGAGGCCACGCGGATGTGGACTTCCTTCGCCCCGCCGATTTGCCGGATGCGCTCGACCAGCACCTGCATGGTGGTGGAGCGGACGATGGAGTCTTCGACCAGCAGCACCCGCTTGCCGCGGAGCACCTCGGCCAGCGGCGTGTACTTGGTTTCGACCTTGCGGCGGCGGTCGCTGCCCTCGATGAAGGTCCGGCCCGCATAGCGGTTGCGGATCAGGCCTTCGCGGGAGGGGATTTGCAGGTGGTAGGCCATGGCGTCGGCCGCGGCCTTGCTGGTGTCGGGCACCGGCACCACGATCGTGTCGTCGTCGATCGGGATGGTTTCGAGCCGGGCCAGTTCTTCGCCCAGGGCCGTTCGCGACAGGTACACGCTCCGCCCGTCAAGTGTGCTGGCCACGTTGGCGAAGTAGATCCACTCAAAGAAGCAGTGGGCGCGGCGGGCGTGCGGGGCGAAATTTTCGATCGTCATCTTGCCGCCGCTGATGATGATCGCCTGGCCGGGCAGCACCGAGCGGATGCTGGTCGACGAAAAGCCCAGGTTCAACAGGGCCACGCTCTCGCTGGCGGCGGCGAACAGGTTGCCTTCGCGGGCGTAGCACAGCGGCTTGATGCCCAGCGGGTCGCGGGCCACGACCATGTCGCCCAGGGCATTGAGGTACACCAGCGAGTAAGCGCCATCGAACCGCGTGCTGATCTGGCGGAAGATTTCCCCCAGGCTGGGGCGGTCGGGCCGCGACAATTCGCGGCTGATGGCGTGCATGATGATTTCGGTATCGGTCTCGCGCGCCAGGTAGTTGTCGTGGTCCTCGAGCAGTTCCTGCCGGAGCGTAGCATAGTTGGAGAGCTGCCCGTTGAACGCGAAACTGAACCACTTGTGCTTTTGCAGGTGGTGGCGCTCGAACGGCTGGGCGTAGCTGCGATCGTCGCCGCCGCAGGTGGCGTAGCGCACATGGCCGATCGCGGCGCGGCCCGAGTACTGCCGCATCAGGCTTTCGTACTTGCCCCGGTGGCTCATCCGGAACACTTCGGACACCGTGCCGACATCCTTGTGGGTGTCGATCAACTGGTTCCGGTTGGGATCGTACGTGGTGAAACCGGCCGAGAGCTGGCCCCGGTTCTGGATATCAAGCAGCATGCGGGGCATCAGCCGCGACACGGCATCGGGCCCCTGATCGGGGCACAGCCGGCTGGGCTCGCCCGGCAAGTGGTAAATGGCAGCCACACCGCATTCGTGGTGCATTTCGCTCATGGCAGACCGCCGGACTCTATCGCGTAATGGGGGGCAGGACTCGAGGCCGCGATGACCAGAAGGGACGTCGAGGGAGGGCCGTCAACGGTTGTGCGGTTCGGCAAGAACCCACTGGAAACCCTTGCAGGGAATTATGGACGCCCATAGCCAATTTTCTACCAAGCACGGTGTCCGCGTCGGCAATTCGCGAAAAAACGGCCTCTTGCCACGGCTCTGACCGGAGGTGCCCGGCCACCGACGCATCAACCTGTTCCAACGGCTGGGCGCTTGCTGCGGGCCGCAGTCCGCTTCACAGGATTTCATTCTATCGACCGCCCCCGGTGAAACAAGGAACCCAATCTCTGCCGCCGGCGCTTCTCGGCCGCTGCGGCGCTCCGGGAATTGGAAGCGTTTGAGGGTAGCACCGATTGCAACGCCAGTGGGCTCGGGGGGATAGGTTCGCCGCGGGGCAAGCCGATGGCTGCTGCTTGCCGCCGGCCGACGGCAAGGATCTGAGGGGCACCCGGCGAGCCGCGCTCTGCCTCCGGCTCCGTAAGAATCGCGTAGCCGTCAGGCTCTGCGCTAGGCGCGGCGAGCCCAGCGCTCGTTATACGGCTGCCAATCGGCCGGGCCCATCAGTCGGTCCTTGGGCTGCCGCAGCACCCAGTACCAGAACAGGCCCGATGCGGCAATCAGCAGCACGCTGATCAACTGCGAGATGGTCATGCCCAGCCAGAACGCGTGCGGCTCGTCGGTCCGGATGATTTCCATCAAGAACCGCGTGATGGGGAACAGGGTCAGCACCGTGGCGAACACCTGGCCGTCGCGTCGCCGGAACGGGAAGTACGTCCAGGCGAGGAAGAAAAACAACAGCCCATTGATCGCGCTGTAAATCTGCGTGGGATGTACCGGCCGCGACCGCTCCAGCGGATCGTTCGCCCGCCACGTGTAGGGCCGCGGTTCGCCCCGCGTGCGGAGGGTGATCTCCTGGCCGGGTTGGTTGATCGCCAGCAGCACATGGAGGGCCTGGTTCAGGTTGGTGATCAGTACGTCGTTGATCGTGACCACGGTTTGACCGGCCGTTACGCCGGCGGCGGCCGCCGAGCTGCCCGGCTGCACCTCGGCAATGACCACCGGACCGGCCGGATTGGCATCGAGCTGCAGACCGTGGATGAAGGTTTCGCCGGTCTCCACTTGCCGCACATGCGGAGGGCTGCCAAAGGGAAACGTGATCTGCGGCAAATTGGGCTGCTCGCACACGCCGCCAAAACAGCAGCCGTTGAGCAGGCAGCCGATTCGGCCGATGCCCTGTCCTAGCACCAGGCTGGCCACCAGGTAATCGGACAGTGGCAGCACCGGCAATCGATTGCGCCAAGCCAGAATGCCAAATGCCACCGACGCTCCCAGGAACGACCCGTACACCACCAGGCCGCCCCGGGTGATGTTGAGCATGGCCAGGATCGTATCTTTGAGCAGCAGTTGCCCCTGGCTGTCGTACCGCAAGAACTGCTGATAGTACTCGGCGACGTAGAACGCCCGGGCGCCGATGATTCCGCCGACAAACACCCAGAACGTGATGCTGTAGATGATCTCCGGATCGACGCCCATCTGCCGCGCGCGATACATGGCCAGGATGACGCCCAGGGCGACGGCCAACAGCAGCATCACGCCGTAGCCCTGCACCGGCAGCCCCTGGTCGTCGACGATCTTGGGCACGATCACCGCGTACGCCGCGGCCACGCCGATCAACGTGAGCAGCGAGTTGGTGGCGTCGCGGCTCCAGCCTTCGCGGCGGACCTTGGAGAACAGCATCAGACCGCCCGAGAGCACCAGCACCAGCCAAACCAGCCCAAATCCCCAGTTCTCGTTCCAGATCAGAAACGGAATGGGGCCAACCCGGTTGGGAATGTGAAAAAGCGTCTGATACAAGCGGGCGTTCCTCGACCTCGATCCCTGGCAGGTTCTCCGCGTGCCCTGCGGCGGGCGAAATCGTACTCGCGGAGACCATCACGGCGCTGGCGGCGGTTAGTCCTTGCCCTTGTGCTCCACCAGCGGCCAGTAAGCTTCGAATCCGTTCTTCACGTAGTCGGGGCTGTTGTCCAGATCGTGGCACTGGCGGCAGCTGTCGTCGGCCTTGGCCAGCGGCAGCCGCATCTGGTCGCGCAGCCGCAGCAGTTGCTCCTCGGTCACGTCGAGTGTGCCTTCTTCGGCGGCCACGTGCTGCGAACCGGGGCCGTGGCAGTTCTCGCAACCGTTGCCGGCCAGGTGCGGCGTGGATTTCAGATCGATAAAGCCGCTTTCAAACGGGAAGTACCGTTGCGGCTCCCAGCCCGTGGCGTGGCAACTGATGCACTCAGGATCGAACTGCCGGGGCGGATCGAGCTTCGCCAGGGTTTCCATGGCGTGAGCATGCGGGGTGTCTTTCCACACGTCGAAGGCCTTGGTGTGGCACTCGCCGCACTTTGCGCTGCCGACGAACTGCCGGCCGCTGGGATGGGGCACGGCGTTGAGGCCCAGCCCCGTGAGTCCCAGTTGCTTGAGCTGATCCTGGTAAGCCAACTGCTGCTGATAAATGGTTTGCGAGTCCTCGAACCGGGCGTCGATTGGCACCCGCTGGAAGCGGCGGGTTTTGAGATCGTCGCCATAGTAGCCCACCACGCCGGCGTACATGCCCTTCTGGCCGACCTCGATCAGCCAGGTGGAGCTGCCTTCGATCTTGCCGGGCTCGGCCGGTGGCAAGCTGGCCCCGCCGGCCGTGGCGACCACGTCGAACTGCGGGAACTGCCGGGCCAGGGCGGTGGATTCGTCGACCGTGCCGTGCGAGAGCAGGATCAAGAGCTGCGCCTGTTCGCGGACCTCGGGCAGGATCTCGGCGATGGCTTCCGCGGCCGGCTTGAACACGATCTCGGCATTATTCACGCTCTGGCGGAACTTCTCGCCCAGTACGGCAATGATGCCCACCTGGATGCCGCCGGCTTTGACCACCCGATAGCGTGAGGGCAGGCCGGTGTCGAACCCCAGGAGCCCCACGTTGGCGGCCGTGAGCGTGTTTTCGGGGTTGCCGGCATTGGAGAGCAGTACGTCGACCGGCAGTTGCAGATCGTAGGGGCCCAGGCCGATGGCGGCGTACTGCATCGTCCGCAGGGCATCGATGGTGGAAGTGAACTTGATTTCAGCCTGTTTGCCGAAGCGGCGGACCATGCCGCCCAGGTCGATGGCCACCACCGGCCAGCCTTGATTGCGGAGACTGTCGAGGAAGGTACCGCGGCGTTTCAGACCTCCCTTCATGTTCTCCAGACCGGCACAGCCGCAAGGCTCCATGTAGCCGTTCTGCTCGCCGGTGATGACCAGGGCCAGCCGGGGCTTGGGCCAGCCTTGAAAGATGGGGCCGTTGGCTTCGACGGGATCGATGGGCTTTTTCTTGCCGTCGGGGGAAGCCGCCGCGTTGCTGGCGGTGGTAACTGCCGGCGGTTGGGGCTGTGCGGGCGGTTCGGTTTGGGCGGGCTCTTGAGGGGGGCTGCCGCTTGCCGGAGCGGGCGGAGTTGCGCTCATCAACGGAGCGGCCGGGCTTGTGGCCGGCTGGCTTTCAGGTGCAGCCGGCAGTTCTTGTGGCGTGCTAGCCGGCATACCTTCCTGGGCGAGATGGCTGTCGCTGGCCTGATCCGCCGAAGCAGGGGGCTCATGGGCAGTAGAGGCCGACCCGGTCGCTGTGCCGCCGTCCTGGGGCGGGGCTGGTGGCTCTTGGCCTCCGCAGCCGACCATAGCAATCGCCATGGCGCACAGCCAGGGGGCCAACATCAAACGACGGGGCCGGAACATGCGAACAACTCCCTTTCAGTCCATTGAAAGCCAACGCGCAACAAGCCTGAATTGTTTTCCGCCTCTTTGCCCCTCCATTCCTAGCCGAATCTCGCTGGCAGACTATGGCTGGCGAGATTGCCCTGAAGAGCGAAACGAACCTGCCGCCCGGGCGAGTGCAAGCCTCACCGGCGCATCCTGCGCAGATTCGCTGCGTTTCTACAACGCATCATAGGCGGATTGCCGCAATCGTCCAAGATCGTAAAGTTTGCCCGGTCCGCCACTTCGCTCGGTCGGGACGCACGGGCAGACGGCGGCGTGGGAGACAGTGCGCGGGGGGATACTATCAAAGAGCTCAGGCACAGCGGCCCACGACCTGGGCCCCGAGCGACTGCAGAAACTTGATGACCTGTTCAACAGCCCCCTGGGCTATCCGCTGGAGGCTCACGCTTTCTTTGGAGGCACCGCGGATGCGGACCGTGCAAGCATGGTCGGTGGCGATCAGGGCTTCGACATGAACGACCGCGCGATTGGCATTCAAGAAGCCCGCCTTCAGAACGCCGGTCAGCTTGGGAAACGGCGAGTAGCCCGCTCCCTCGTTGCTCGCCGGCCGCCCTTCGGAGGCAACAAAACGAGGCCACCTTGGTCAGCACGGTTTCCATCGGCTGCCGGACGATCACCTGCTGCTCACATACATCGGTGGGCAGAAATTTTGCCGCGATCACGGCCCCCAGCGAGCCGCCGCCCAGGTCTCCTCCGGCCTTACCCGCCTTAGCCAGCTCCTTCGTCCAGCAGCGCTTCTTGCGCTTTATCCATTGTCAATCCTTTGACTTGGGGTGAGGCTCCAACGCTAAGTTGCCCCCGGCGGGCACCCGTTTTGCATTCCTCCTTCATCGGTTTTGCATGCCACCCGTTCTGAAGAAGGAGCCAGTGATGAAAGTTGCCGAACTCATGAGCCAGGATCTGGCCTGCTGTAGCCCAGAAACCCCGCTGACCGACGTGGCCCGGATGATGGCCGAGCACGACTGTGGAGCGATCCCCGTGGTCGAAAGCCGGGGGACGCAGCAGATCCTCCGCGGCATTGTTACTGACCGCGACATCGTCTGCCGGACCATTGCCCAGGGGATTAACCCCTTGGAAGCCACGGCGGCCGAATGCATGACCACGCCGTGCCACACCGTCAACCTGGGCGACGAGGTGGACGAATTGTGCCACACGATGGAAGAACATCAGATTCGCCGGGTGCCGGTGCTCGACGATAGCGGCAACTGCTGCGGCATTGTGGCACAAGCCGACGTGGCCCGCCGGGCGTCCGAAGACGAAACGGCTGAGGTGGTTAAACAGATTTCGCAGCCTTGCCCCGGCACGACGGCCTAGCTGCCAAGCCAGCCGCGCCATTCATGCCCGACGCCGCTTTATTTATGGTGAAGCGATACCAAGCCGCTGAAGATGGTTCGGATGTCGCAAGAAGTCCTCGGCGGCTGCCAAGGACTCCGGCGTGCCAATATCGATGAACGGCGCATCGCTTTGGGCATGTCCCCAGAGTACTCCTTGGCTTTGCCAGGCCGGGAAGATTTGTCGCTCGATGGAAACAGGCTCATCGCACGCCGGCCATTGCTGCAAGGCATCGCGCTGGATGAGGTAGATGCCGGCGTTGATCCAGCCAGGGCGTGCCTCGCCGCCTTTTTCGACAAACGCGGTGACGCGGCCATCGTCGGCCAGTTCCACGCGGCCGTAGCGGGAGCAGTCGTCCACCTGTGTTAGTAGCAGCGACGCCACCGCCGACCGGCGGCGATGTTCCGCCGCAAACGTCCGCAGATCGGCCAGGCACAGCGAATCGCCGTTGAGTGCCAGAATCGTGGAGCTACTGGTGTGCGGCAGGGCATCAAGGATCGCTCCGCCGGTGCCTCGCGGCGTTTCCTCGCGCGAATAGCACAGCTCCAGCGATCCGTGCCTGCGGCCCAGTTCGTCCTCAACCATCTGGGCCAGGTAGCCGGTGCAGATCACCGCCCGGCGTACCCCAGCAGCGGCCACCAGGTCGAGCGACCAGGCCAGAAACGGCCGCCCGGCCACTATCGCCAGCGGCTTGGGCCGATCGGGCAGCACTGAGCGCAACCGGGTGCCGAGCCCTCCGGCCAGGATTACGGCCTCGCAGTCAGACAGATCGGCCGCTGCCGCGGCCGTGGCTGGGAGCGGCTGGTTGGCGCCGACAATGTCAGACATTGTGGAACCTGCTCCGGGCGAGCATCCGGTAGCCTTTGATCAGCTCGCGGATGCCTTCTTCGATGGACCGCTTGGCTTCAAAGCCGGCCTCGCGCAGCCGCTGATTGGAGACGATGTAGTTCCGCTTGTCGGGATCCTGCCCGATCTCCGAACAGTGGATCACCAGCTCCGGCACCTGCTCCTTGATCTTCAGGGCCAGCTCTTCCTTGGACATGTTGGCGGAGTCCAGGCCCACGTTGTAGGTGCGGCCCTTCATCGCGTCGAAGTGCTTGATCGCGTGCAGGAAGCAGTCGGCCACGTCGCGCACGTGGATGAAGTTGCGCTTGAACGACTTTTCGAACAGCACCAGGTAGCGGTCGGTCACGGCCGCGTAGGTGAAGTGGTTCACCAGCAGGTCCAGCCGCATACGGGGCGACATGCCAAACACCGTGGCCAGCCGCAGCGTAAGCGTGTTTTCAGCGGCGAGCAACTCGGCTTCGGCTTCGACCTTAGTCCGCCCGTACAGCGAGATCGGTTCCAGTGGCGATTCCTCGGTGCAGTACACCTCACCCGACTTGGTGCCATACCCGCTGTTGGTCACCGGGAAGATGATCCGCTGTTGAGGGCTGCGGAGGCGGTTGATAAGGCGGATGGCGTCGAGGTTGACCGCCCTGGCCAGCCACGGATCGCGGTCGCAGGCCGGCGCGCCGACGATGGCTGCCAGCGGCAGGATGTAATCGGCCTGAGCCAGCAGGCGTGTGAGCGTGGCTTCGTCGCGGGTATCGCCGCGGACGAAATCCCAATTGGGGTTCGAGCACAGGTGGAACAGCGGTTCCTGCCCGTACATGAGGTTGTCGAGCACCGTGACGTGGTACCCGGCGTCGAGCAGGTGTTCGCAGAGGATGGAGCCCAGGTATCCGGCTCCGCCGGTCACCAGGATGCGTTCAGTCATGAATGGGTCCAATCGGGTCGGGAATGCGGTAAAGCGTGAATTGTCGGTTTTTCGCCACGACTGGCAACTGCAATTGCCACCCGCGGTACGCCATTACCTGCCCGATCCCGAATTCTTGTCCCAGCCGCTGCCAGGCGGCAACATCGCGGCTTTCCCAGAGCTCCCGGGCTGCCTCGGGGGCCAGTCCCGGCCGCCGCTGCCCGCCCCGCGGGCCGGCAAACAGGTCCTCGCCGTACACGCCCCGCAGAATGCGGTTCATCTCGGGGCCCGACTCGGGCACGTACGGCAACTGGTTGAGCGATGAGACTTCCAGCAGCACGGGGCACCGGCTCCGCAGTTGCGTCGAACTGACGCCCGCCACAATGGCCACCATGCCTGGTCCCTGGTGCATGGCGGCGAAGAACGGATCGTTCCGCCAATCGGTCAATTGTCGCACGCTTGCCTTGGCTTGCTGTGCCGCGGCCACGCACCAGAGGGCCAGGGCTGCGGCAAGAGTCGCCGCTGGGATAGCCGCAAGCCGCTTGTGCGGGAGTGTGGCGGCCAGTGCTGATAAACGCCGTTGCAACCGGCTGGCGAACGTGGTGCGCCCTCGGTGCTCCAGCAGCGCCAGGGCGGCAAAGCCGGCCAGCGTCGACACGGTGGCGAGCGGGCCAAGCTGGGCCAATGAAAGGCCAATCAGAAGCAAAACGAGCACGCCCTGGGCTGCCACGGCAAGCCAACTCTGCCGCTTAGAGTCGGTTGGCTCGAAGGGAGCGAACGCCCGTTTCCATCGCCGCCGGAAAAGCATCCACCAAAGGCAGCCTGACCCTGTCGCGACAAACAGCGGCCAAGTTTGGGCAAGGAGCGCTTCTTTGCCGACAGGGACCAGCTTCGCCAGGCAGGTCAGGCATAGTGCTGCCTGGATGGCCAGACCAACGGGACCAGGGCAGAAACGCCGGGCTGCCGTCCAAACCACGACCGGGAACAGCAGCACGGTCAGATTGATAAACCGCCCCGGCATGCACGTCTGGACGATGGCCGGCAAGTACGCATCAAAATGTGTTGCCACGCAAAGCACTAGTGATGCGGCCGTGGAAAGCCCTAGCATGGTAGCTATGGTTGCCGCGGTGCCTTGGAAGCGGCTTTTCCACCCGATGGCCGCCAGCAATGCGGCGGCCATGGCCGCGATCGCCACGCTGGCGTCGTCCAGGGGATACGGCTGCCGGTGGGTGTCCCAGTGGGCCGCATAGGCGTTCACATAGGCGGCAGCCTCCGACGACGCGATATCGGGTAGCCCTCGCGTCCACGTCAACTGAACCAGGAAGCTGACCGCGCTACAGGCGGCTCCCACGGCTAGCCACGTGGCCCAGCGCTTGCAGAATCGGAGGTTGCCCGGCATGACGGCGCCTGCGGCGCCAAACGCCAGGCACCACGCGCCCAGCAGCGGATGCACGGCCGGGGCCAACCCCATGGCCAGGCCGGCCAGGCGATACCGCCGCAACGCCTGTAGCGCCCAGGCCAGTATCGTCCAGGCGGCTCCCACCACGCCGTAGATCGCCCAGGCTCGCTGCGACAACATCCGCAGCGGATAGATGCCGCGTGTTTCCAGATACGTGCTGGCTGCGAACATGAGCAGCGGCGCGAGTGTAGCCAGGATGCGCTGACGCGTTAGAGCAAGGGTCACCAGCGAAACGGCCAGAAATGTCAGCCCCCCGGCCATGCCGCCCAGCAGCACGCTCAGCACCGACTCGCGCAGGCCGCAGGCCAACCCCAGCGCCGGCAACTGGTGCAGCAGCGTCCAGGTCTGCACGTGATACAAGTAGAACGGGTTGTTGGCCGGATACGACACCACGCCGGCCAACACCTGGGCACTTTCGATGGCGGTTTGCCAGCCGCATTGCAGCCCTAGATAGGTGCCGATGGCCAGGCTGGCCCAACTCACGGCGGCAATGGGCATGGCCGCAATGCGCGCGGCCGGATGCCCGCCGCGCGGCTGCAATGATAGATGGACAGGCGTGGCCGCGGTGGCCGACGCAGACAGGCCGCCAGCGCGCGCTCGGCCCCGGCGGTGCTTGGGGGCGCGCAGCGTCGGCAACTGTGGGTTCACGGCACCGGGCCTAGCGAGTGGAGACCTTGGTGACGGCCGCCTGATGCGTCTGCTGCACCAGGCGATGGTAATTCTCAACCTTGGCGCCAGGCACTTCGTAGAGCGTCAGACGTTTGGTCCGGTAGACCACCGGCAGGTTCAGCTTCCACTTCTTGTAGGTCACAATCTGCGTGAAGCCGAACTCGTTGGCCAGCCGCCGCCATTCCTCTGGCGTACGCTTTTCCCACAGCTTACGGCCGGTGCTGGTCATCAGGCCGCCCCGTTGCATTTGCCAGGAGGGCGGACGGGGCTTCAGCAGATCCTCTCCATAGAGCCGTTGGAGAATGTGGTTCATGCTCGGCCCCGATTCCGGCACATACGGCAACTGATTGAGGGCCGCGCCTTCGAGCACCACCGGCCGCCGGGCACGGAGCTGAATCAGGCGAATGCTGGACGCGGTCAGGATCATGCCCTCGCCTTGTTCAATATGCCGCAGCAGCAGATCGCTCTCGCAGTCGTAGATGGAGCAGTACTTTTCCGAGACGTCGCTGTGCGCCAGCAGCACCGACGCCGTGGCAGCCACGACTAGCATGCTGGTAGCCAGCGCCCAGCGCGCCGACGAGGTGTGGATTACCGGCAGCCGCAACGTGTCGCGTTGCTGTAGCAAAAGCAATGCGGCCGTTGCCGTGGCCATGGTAACGGCCATGGGGAAGCCCAGTTCCTCGATGGCGGCGGTCACGCAGCAGCCGGTCAGCAGCAGCATGAGCACCTCGCGTACGATGCCAAGTTCGCACCAGGCACGCACTCTCTCAGGCAAGGCGATAATGACGCCGCCGGCGGCAAAGAGAAGCAGCAGGATCTTCGACATTTGCCCGTAGCTGCCGGCCATGCACACCGCGGTCAGGACGCACAGCCACCGCAGGGCTACCAGTCCCCATGGTGCCTTGGCCGGCTGGCCTTCTTCGTCGTAAGCGGCCCAGCGCCAGGCGGACCCCAACAGAAACAGGGTTGCCAGAGCCACGGTGAACCAGCAGTCGGGGATATAGAACAGTTCCAGGGTCAGATAGTACGGCCGCAGAATCAGCAGAAATCCGCAGCCTACCAGCAGCATCAAAGCGAATACATCATTGGTTCGTCGCGCCAGTAGGCCCAATACCACGGCCGGCAGGAGGAAGCAGGTGAGGTTGATGTAGCGTGCCGGCATGGCCATCAACAGCGGCGTCGGCAGATGGTCTTGAAAATGCGTGCTGACCATCAAGGCCAGGCCGACGATGGACGAAACCAGCATCGTTCCCATCAGGAAGTTGCCGCCGGGTGACAGTTCGCGCCGGAACCAACGCAGCCATACGATCGAAAGCAGCAGCGCGTACACGCCGTAGTAACCTGCCGGGGCCAGCAGCCGGGCAGGGCGGCGGTGGGTATCCCAGCCATCGGCGAAGGCACGCACATAGGCGTCGCGCACCTCGGGATCGACGGACGGCACGTGCCGCGCCTGGTACTGGGCAATGCTGAAGCTGACCAGCGTGATGGCAAAACCAACGCCCAGCCACAGGAAGGTCGATCGCCAGTTCATTTCAACGCGGCGGCGGAACAGCACCATCGTGCAGAAGGCGACCGCCAGGCACCACAGCCCCAGCGTGACGTGCACCGCCGGGGCCAGGCCGGCCATGACGGCGGCCGAACGCCGCTTGCCCGCCGCGAACAATGCCCAACACAGGGCGACCCACGACGTGCCCATCACGCCGTAGCATTGCCACGGCTTGTGGGAGAAGAACCGGATGGCGTAGCAGTTGTGAATCTCGTCGTACAGGCCCGACATTTCCACAATCAGCGGCACGGACAGCGCCAGCCACGGATTGCGGCAAAGCACATACGTGCAGAGGGCGATGGCCTGGAAGCCCACCATGCCGATCACCGCGCCCAGGAGCATGGATGCCGCCCGTTCCGACACGCCCCAATACAGCATCAGGGCGGGGATCTGGTTCATCAACGTCCAGGCTTTGATGTGGTACAGGTAGAACGGATTATCCGCCGGGTAGATCACCTTGCCGGCCAAGACCTGGGCGCTCTCGACCGCATTTTGCAGGCTCGCCGGCGTGCCCAAGAAGGCGCCGCATAGCCCGGAGATGAGCAGCACCAGGAGTACGCCGGAGTTCTCCAGCGGCGCAGCCCACCTGGCGTGGTCGGCCAGCATCTGGCCGGCATCGGGACGCGGCAGTCTCCGGAACAGACCAGGCAAACGAAAAACAACGCGGCTATCGGCTGTAGCGTTCATCGGTGGTTGGCCCCATTGCGGACACGTTCGTGGGCGGCCGAATGTGCCAGTTCGTGCCCCTTAGGCTCGGCGAACCCGTGGATCTCGCTGACGATGAAATTGGGCCGTCGTTTACTTTCGAAGTAGATGGCTCCCAGGAACCGGCCCAGGATACTGATGCTCATGAGTTGCAGGCCGCCGATACCCAGCACCACGGCCGCGGTGGCCAGCCAGCCATCGCCAGAGGCGGCCGCGAGGTTGCCGGCAAACCACCTGGCCGCCAGGACCGCCAGGCTAACCAGCGAGCCGAACATCGCCAGCCCGGCAAACACCGAGGCGAACCGCAGCGGCAAGTCCGAGAAGGCGATCAGGGCCGAGTTCAAAAAGTTGGCGATCACCTTCCGGCCCAGCACCGGGAACTTGCTCTTGCCGCTGTAGCGAGGTTCGCGGTGGTAATGCACCTGGACCTGCTTGAAGCCCAAGAAACAGATCAGCCCTCGCATGAACGGCTTGCGCTCGCGGAACTGGATAAGGTGCCGCACCATGCGGGCGGAAAGCAGCTTGAAGTCGCCGGCCTCCCGTGGCAGGTCAATGGACGACGCCACACGCAGCAGCGTATATCCCAAGGCGGTGATGCACTTCTTGATATACGTTTCGCCCTGCCGTGATTGGCGGACCGTGTGTACCACCTGCACTTCGGGATCCTCTTTCCAACGCATGATCATGTCCGGAATGATTTCCGGCGGATCTTGCAGGTCGGCATCCATATAGATGACGGCGTCGCCGCTGGCAAAATGCATGCCTGCCAGGGCACACTCCGACACCCCGAAGTTGCGCGACATATTGATGATTTTGATATCCGGTCGTTCGCGCCTCGCGGCTTGCAGTATCTCCAGCGAACGATCCGTGGAGGCGTCGTTGACGAAGATCAGTTCGTATCCGCCGATCTGTTCGCACGCCAGCAGCAGGTCGAATACGCTCCGCATGCGGCGGATCAGTTCGGGCAGGACCTCCTCTTCGTTCCAGAACGAGAAGACCACCGAGATGCGGCAGTCGCTTCCGCGGTTATCGCGGCAGGGCAGGCCGCGCAAGAGATCGGCTGCGATCGTGCCGGGAGGATAATCAAGCCCGACAAACGCCGGAGGCGTGAGGTAGTTGGTCGCCGGAAGGTGAGATCCGGTTTCGTACCATCCAGAGGCCATGGAAGCTGCCGACTCGGGGACCGGCAGCCGGTTGCGGCTGCCGAGCGGGGCATCGTCGTCGGCATTGTGGCGGGCAGAATACATGGAAACCTCCGTGTTGTGCGGTATCCGGCAAACCCTTCGCAGTCCATTGCGGGCCAGGCGGTCGGTGGCAGGTGTGCCCCCTATTGCCACGGGGATGACCGGTCAGGCCGGAACCGATTGCCGCGCGTCGGCCGTGTGGCCGTGCCGCTGATAAAGCTGCCGCGGAAGCGGGTGAGCCGCCATCTCCAGGATGTGGTCCACCGCCGCGGAGCCGAATGTACGGCGTACCATACCCAAATAGCGTTCTCCGGTGAAATACGTCTGGAACGCATCGTCGCGGAACCGCAGCACCTCCGCGGCGGTCAGGTGCCGCGTGGGCAGCGGCAACGTATCATAAGCGTGCTGCGAATATCCAGACCAGGATTCCGGCAGCGGCCAGCCTTCCGCCAGTGCTTGCAGATACAGCGGTGAGCCTGGATAGGCCATCGCGCTATAGAAGTTGCCGAACTCGCAATTGAGATCCACCGCCAGATCGAGCGTCGCTTGCATCGTATCGAGGGTGTCGTCGGGCAGCCCGAAGATGTAGTTGCCGATCGTATACATCCCCTCGCGGCGGATCTCCTCGACCGACCGATAGATCAATTCCTGGCAGAAGGCCTTCTGGACGTCGGCCCGGACGGCGGTATCGGCGGCCTCGATGCCCAGGGCCAGCCAACTGAAGCCGGCCGCACGCAGCCGGGGCAGCATGCCGTCTTTGATCGTATCCACGCGGGCGTAGGCCCACAGGTTGAGGTCCAGCTTGCGGCGCTCGATCTCCTGGCAGATCGCTTCGACGTGCCGGCGATTGAGCACGAACATCTCGTCGGCGATCTTCACGTGCCGCACGCCGTATTCGCGGTGCAGGGTTTCGAGCTGCTGGCCGATATGGGCCGGGCTCCAGTAGCGGTAGCTGTTGGCCTTGGCGCTGAGGCCCGAGGCCGCTTCGCCGCTGCGGAACGGGGCCTGGATGCAGCAGAAGCTGCACTTGTAGGGGCAGCCCAGCGTGGTGTACAGCGCGGCATACGGTTGCCGCGTGTCGTGCCCCAGGCAGTGCCAGTTGTGTGCCCGATACCGCGGCATCGGCAGCAGGTCCCAGGCGATGCCGGGCAGTTCTTCATCGAGATTTTGCACCAAGGGCGCCGCCGGGCCACGCACGATCTGGCCGTCTTGCAGACGGTACAGGTCGCGAACCTGGCTGAAGTCGGGCGACGCGGTTTGCAGCGCTTCCAGCAGATCGACCAGCGTACAGAGCCCTTCACCGCCGGCGACAAAATCGGCCGGTTCCTCACGCAGCGTGCGCTCAGGCAGGGCCGCCACGTGACCGCCCAGGAGCAGCAGCGGAACGTCGGGCAATTGATCCTTGGCGGCCTGCGCTACGCCGCGGGCGGCTGGCATGATCTGCGTGGATGCCGAAGGTTGATGCCCATACACGACCACGGCAATCAGCCGTGGCCGCAGGTCGCGTACGCGGTCGATGGTTTCGTCGTGCGTAAGCTGCTCGGCCTCGGCATCGATAATCGCCACGCGGTATCCACGGCGGCGGACAAAGTTCGCCATCAATCCTGCCCAAACCGGCGGTTCCACCGCGGCCAAGGTTGCACCCAGCGATTGGTAGACCTTGCGCCGGCTATTGGGATTGATCAGAACCAGGTCGGTTTGAGCATGAGACATGGCAGGCATCCGTGCTGCAAGGGGCGGCGGGCGTCAGGCACCGCGTCTGGCTGTCCTTCCCTCTAGGAAATGCGGCGGTCCGTCGGCAACGCGTTGAGCTGGTCGCACAGCGACAGGATCTTGGCCTCGGGCAGCGTCGGATAATTGCCCAGGTAGAACCCGTAAAAGTGTACGTGCTCCACGTTGGCAAACTCGGCCGGCTCCCAGTTCGGCACGTGCTCCCGCAGGTACGGCTGGCGAAGCTGATTGCCGCCGCCCGACATGCCGCGGCGGAACTCCACGCCCAGCTTGCGGAGCAGCGTCACCACGTTGTCGCGGAGCACATCGTTGGCCTCGCGCAGCAGCAACGTGAAGGCGTAGTTGCAACTGCCCTCGCGGCGGAAATCGACGTAGTACTTGGCCGGATCCAGGTGATCCAGGAACAGGTCGAGGTTGTACCGCCGGCGCTCGTTGTTCTGATCCAGCCGCTTAAGCTGTGACTGACCCAGCACGGCGTTGATCTCGGTGCTGCGAACGTTGTAGGCCGCCTGGGCGAAGATGAAGTCGGGGTTCAGGTCGTCGTACGTGTTGCAATAGTAGTCGCGGATCGCCGAGTTGCTGGCTTCACGCACCATGCCGTGCGAGCGCAGCATTCGCAAGCACTCGTAGTAATCGTCGTCGTTGGTGCAGACCATGCCTCCTTCGATCGTGCTCATGTGATGAGCGTAATAGAAGGAGAAGTTCGACATCAGCCCCAGGCTGCCGAGCTTGCGATCGCCGTGGGTCGCGCCGTGCGATTCGCACACGTCTTCGATCAGGGCCACGCCGCGATCCTGGAGGGCTGCGAGAAACTCATCGGTCAGCGCGTCGTAACCCAAGATATGTGTCAGGAACACCGCCCGGGTTTTGTCGGTGATGCGATCCAGCACCTGGTTGAGGTCCAGGCCCAGCGTGGTCAGGTCGATATCAACAAACACCGGCGTGAAGCCGTTGTGCAGCACGGCGGCAACGTCGGAAACCCAGGTAAGCGGCGGCAGGATGATCTCGCCAGGGCCCAGCCGCCAGCGCAGCGCCGCCAGCGTGATCAAATTGGCCGATGAGCCCGAATTGACGAACACGCTGTGCTTGACGCCCAGCCAGTCGGACCACTGCCGTTCGAACGCCTGCACCTGCTTGGACTGCGTGAGGATCGGCAGGTCTTCGGCCGACAGGAACTCGCGCACGGCCGCCAGGTCATCGGCGGTCACGTTGTCTTGCATCAGCGGCCAATCGAGCCGGGCCGGCGCGGCCACGTCGGCAACCAGCGCTTCGCCTTCAAGTTGCTTTAGCGGCATCAGAACGGTCCTCGGAATTGCAGAATCTCGGGTGCGGAAATCGCCTCGGGCTTCCAGCCGTCTTTGTCGCCCGTCACCAGTTCGTAAGCGGCCTGGGCGATGGTTTGGGCGTTGGGATAGAACAGCCGCTCGAGGCTCTTGGCCGTGGGGCAGACCACCGGAGCAAAGCCCATCCGGCGGTAACGGAAGGCCGCTTGACCGCCCAAGGCTTCGCCCACCGCGGCCACGATCTCGGCACTGGCCCCGCACGCGGTCCAGGCGGTATCTACCACGAGCAGCCGGCCCGTGCGGGCAACCGACGAGGCCAGCGTTTCAACATCCAGCGGGCTGAGCGAGAGCGGATCGATCACCTCGGCGTCGATGCCCACGGTGGCCAGGGCATCGCGGGCCCTCATGCATTCGATGGCCGAGTGCGAAATGCCGACGATGGTGATGTCGCGGCCGGCGGCCAATGTGCGGGCCTTGCCGAAGGGCACCTGGTAGCTTTCCTCAGGGACGTAGCCTTCCTGGGAATGCAGCATCCGGTGCTCGACGAAGATCACCGGGTTATCGTCACGGATGCTGGTGATGAGCATGCCCTTGGCATCGTAGGGCGTGACCGGTGCGACGACGCGCAGGCCCGGCACGTGCATGAACATCGAGTGCAGGCCCTGCGAGTGCTGGGCGCCTTGCCCCCAACCGCGGCCGATGACGGCGCGGATCACCAGCGGCACCGAGACCTGACCGCCGTACATGTAGCGGCTCTTGGCGGCCGTATTGACGATCTGGTTCATGGCCACCAGCATGAAGTCCATCCGAATGTGCGTATGGATGGGCCGCATGCCGGCCAGGGCCGCGCCGATGGCAATACCGGTGGTGCCTTCCTCGCACAAGGGAAGGTCGAACACCCGGCGGGGGCCGAACCGCTCGGCGAGGCCGAGCGTGGTGCCGTAGAAGCCTTTATGGTCGTCGACGCCTTGCCCCATCAGGAGCACGCGCGGGTCGCGTTCCATTTCCTGGATGGTGGCTTCGCGCAGGGCCACACCGTAGCGGAGCCAGCGTTGGCCGGTCGGCTGGTCGGTGGCAGCGCGCAGCTGGGGGGCAGGAGCGTCAAGCGTAGAGGTCAGTGAACAGCTCGCTGGGGCCGGGCCAGTCGCTGCGCTGGGCAAACGCGAAGGCGTCATTGATTTCTTCCTCAACCTGGGTCTCAATCTCGCGACGTACGCGGTCGCTGAGGCGGGCAGCCACCACGTTCAAGGCGTCGCGTTGCATCCATGGTTCGGCCTCGGCTGCGGGACGATAGCCAACGCCGAAATCTTGCTGCGGCCCCACGTGCTCCATCCAGCGGTAGCAGCAGCACTCGAAGAACTGCGGGCCGCCACCCTGCCGGATGGTTTCCACGGCTTCGCAACTGGCCGCGAAAAGCTGGTAAATGTCCATCTCTTCAAATCGCCGGGCCGGCACGCCCAGCGACGCGGCACGCGCCGTCACGTCGGGCAGCGCCTGGCGGTCCTGTTGCCGCGAGTGGATGGCGTAGCCGTTGTTCTCGCACACAAAGAGCACCGGCAGCTTCTTGAGCGCGGCGAAGTTCAAGCTCTCGGCAAAGACGCCTTCCTCCGTGGCGCCCTCGCCAAAGAACACGGCAACGACCTGGTTCCGGCCTTGCTCCACGGCCCCCAAGGCATAGCCCACCGCTTGCGGCAGCGTGCTGCCGACCACGGCCGAAGCACCCATCACGCCGGCCGCGGTATCGATCAGGTGCATCGAACCGGCCTTGCCCTTAGCCACGCCGGTGACCTTGCCATACAGCTCGGCGATCATGCCGCGGAGGTCGCCGCCCTTGGCCAGGTAATAGGCGTGGCTGCGATACGATCCAAAGGCCACGTCGCTGGCCGCCAGGGCCTCGCACACCGCTACCGAAACGGCTTCCTGCCCGATCGACAGGTGGACCGGGCTTTGAATGCAGTCGGTGGGGTACACCCGGGCGATTTCTTCCTCAACCCGGCGGATGCGATAGAGCTGCCGATACAGCGTGACATCGAGCGGCTGATCCAGCGGTGCGTCGACCGCCACGGTCGCGGAAGGACGCGCAATCTGAGGGACGGTGACAGACGCGGCGTTGCTGGGCGTAGCGGTCTGCTTTGCCAGGCTGGCGTAGGCCACCTCCAGCCATTGCCGCAATGAGCGGCTGGGGCTCCAACCGGTGGAGAACAGCCACGACGAGTCGAGCTCTTTGTGCGGTGCGCCGTCGGGCTTGCTGCAATCGTACACAATCCGGCCCTGGTAGCCGGTGATTTCCACCAGCATGTCGACCAAGGTGGCGATGGTAACGGCCTCGCCGCTGCCCAGGTTTACCACGTCGGGAGGAGCCAGGTGCGTCAGCAGCATCACGCAGGCATCGGCCACATCGTCGGCCGCGATGAACTCGCGCACCGGCGATCCGGTTCCCCAAATCTCAATTTCCGAGGCCAACTCAGCACACGCCCGGCGGAACTTCGCCAGCAGGGCCGACACCACGTGCGAACGCTCAGCATCGCCGTGATCGCCGGGGCCGAACACCGTGGCCGGAATCGCGGTGATGAAATCGCAGCCGTCCTGCTGCCGGATCGCCTGGCATAGCGACATGGCCGACAGTTTGGCCGACGCGTAAGCGTGACTGGTCGGTTC
Organism: uncultured Planctomycetales bacterium; assembly: GCA_937927735.1. Classification (GTDB taxonomy): domain Bacteria; phylum Planctomycetota; class Planctomycetia; order Pirellulales; family S012-138; genus CALBRZ01. The sequence goes on along the minus strand of CALBRZ010000052.1, from coordinate 107,932 downwards.
CAGCGGTCCGGTCCACAGCGACTGCGGAGCCAAAGGCTGCGGCGCATTCACCGGGTAGCAGCAACTGCTGCCCAGGTAAATGAAACGCTCTGGCCGCAACTGCCGGGCGGCCTGAATCAGGTTCAGGTCGATCGCCAGATTGGCCGCCGCCATGTCGGCAGGGCTGGTGCGGTTGGTTTGAATGCCGGCCGAAACACCGCCGGCGTGAATGATGTACCGAGGTTGATGCCGCTCCAGAAAGGCACGCACGCTCGCGGCATCACGCAAGTCGGGCGGGGCGTCATCGCCGTGGCCCAATCCGACGAGCCGCTCGAAGCCGGCGTGCTGGAGCCGGCGGACGATGGCCGCGCCGACCAGCGTGTCGGCACCGGCCACGTAGATGCAATCGTCTCGCTGCACGAATCCCCCCTCCCTGGTTCTTACGCCGAGCTCCACTCCCGGCGTTTCAATGCGGCTTGCTAGGCGACCTTGGTAAGTTCCTGAAATGGCGCGATGGTTTGCGTTGCCCGGCGGGCCTCCTCCTGGCCGTAATCGCGTTCGGGCTCGTAGAAGATGATCTGGCTGCCGCCCGATTCAAAGGCAAACGGCACGTGCACCAGTGAATCGAGGCGTGCCCTCACGGCGGCCTGCTTCTCGGGCCGCACAAACAGCAGCAGGAAGCCGCCGCCGCCGGCGCCCAGCAGCTTGCCGCCGGTAGCTCCGGCCGCCAGCGCTTCCTCGTAAATGCGGTCGATCTTGGAATTGCTGACCGTATCGCTGAGGCGGCACTTGGTCACCCAGGCTTCGTGCAGCAGCGTACCGAACTCGGCGATGTCGGTATTGCTGGAGAGCAGCGCCAGACCTTCCTTGACCAGCCGCTGCATGGTTTTGAGCAGCCGGTAGTTGCGGTCGAAATCGTGGGCATAACTGGCGGCCACCTGCGACGAGGTCCGCTGGATGCCCGTGTAAAACAGCATCAGGTGATCGTTCAGTTCCTGCTTGCGCTGCTGCGAGATTGTAACCGGCTGCACGCGGATATCGCCGCTGCGCTCGAACGAGATGTAGTTCAGCCCTCCGTAGGCCGCCATCAACTGATCCTGGCAGCCGACGGTTTCTCGCAGCACCTCTTGCTCCAGGCGGATGCTTTCCTCGGCAAGCTGCTGTTTGCTGACTACGCGGCCGCACAGAGCATGCAGGGCGTGCAGCAGACCGACGAGGAACGAGGAGCTGGAGCCCATGCCGCTGCGGGCGGGCAGATCGCCGTCGTGATGGATTTCAACACCGCGGTCGATGCCCAGGGCTCTTAAGGTCTCGCGTACGACCGGGTGCGAAACTTCCTCGTACGACTGGCAGCACTCGATTTTGGAGTAAACGATCCGCAGACGATGTTCAAAGAACGGCGGCAGGTAACGGCAAGTGAGGTAGCAGTACTTGTCGATGGTGGCCGCCAGCACCCCACCGCCATGGTTGCGAAACCAGGCTGGGAAATCGGTTCCGCCACCGAAAAACGACACGCGGAAAGGGGTGCGGCTGATGATCATGCGCCGATCCTTGGTGCATAAACGTCATGGGATTTACCCGAGGGAACCGTGCGTGCGGTCCGTCTACGGTTCCCCCAGGGTGGCTGATTCTGTAGCAAAGCAGGCATTGGAGCAAGCCCAAAACGTCCTGCCATGCCAGCAAGCGAACGCTGCGCCGTTGCCGCCCCCTGTTTCGGCCGTCCGACCAAGGCGGTTACGTAAGCCCCTGGCTGTTACGGCGTTTCGGCATCCTCGCGGACCGAGAATTCGAGCTTCCAGCGGCGCTCGCCGCCTTCGGCCACGCACCACAGCTCGAACACGCCCAGCTCCGTAATGACGCTGTGGAACTTGACCGGCACGTAGTCGCCCTCGGTGCCATTCTCCGCCGGCAGCGTGGCTTCCAGAGAGTCGGTCTCGGCCAGTTCATCCTCGGTCCAACTGTTGAGCACCACGCCGGGCTTGTCATCCTTGCGCACGGCCGAACTGAAGAACCGGAACTGGGCCGGCTCGCCTACGATCAGCCCCACCGGGTCGGAAGGCACGTCGCACTCGGTGCCTTCCTCCATGCCGGCCGGCACCACGCAGAGTGCCCGCAGGGGCCGCGGAGCGCCGGGGATAGCCAACCCCGCGGTTTCGATCCCGATGTAATAGCTGCGAGCCGTGCCGCCACGGATGCGCACGCCGCCCTTGAGCTTGGCCCAGCCGTAGTACGCCGCGCCGCGGCTCACGGCGTGGTCCAAGTCGGGCCGACCCACCAGGGCCTTGGGGGCTTGCTCGGCCGGGTACCAGCCGCCCAGCACTTCCAGAAGTCGCTGCTGCAGGAGTTCGGCCTTAAACACGCCTCCGTTGAACAGCACGTGCGTTGGGCAGTGCGGCTGGTCACCCTCGCTATTGGCGCGGAGGAAGGCGGCCAGGTGCCGCGTGACGGCCGTGTCCGATTCAAACGGCAGACCAATATCCTGAAAGCCCGAGGCCCTGCGGCGTGCCGGAGAATCGGTCGGGGCGCAGGCGGGGAAGAAGCCGTTGAGGATGAGGTCGGCCACGCCTTCGCGTTCGATTTCGATCTTTACGGTCTTGCCGATCAGGCGGCTGCCGCGTCCCAGCACGGTGAGCGGGTGTTTCTTGGCGCCGTTGGCCGAAAGCAGGGCTTCCTTGGCCTCGCGGCAACTGTGCCACAGGGCGACCGATTGCCAGGGGTCCAGATCGACGCCCTTTTCGCGGAACTCGCCGGCCGCGTAGTGAGCCAGGGCCAAGTCCATGTTGTCGCCGCCCACGAGCAAGTGGTTGCCGACGGCCCGGCGCTCCAGCACCAGCTCGCCTGATTCCTGCGACACGCCGATCAGCGTGAAGTCGGTGGTACCGCCGCCGATGTCGCACACCAGCAGAGATTCGCCGACGGAGAGGATCTTGCGCCAGCGGTCGCCCGTATCGGCCAGCCAGGCGTACACGGCCGCCTGGGGTTCCTCGAGCAGCACCAGGTTCTCGGGCAGCCCCGCCGCCAACGCCGCTTCGCGGGTCAATTCGCGGGCGCTTACATCGAACGAGGCTGGTACGGTCAGCACCACCGCCTGGTCGCGGATCGGCGCGTCGGGCATGGCTTGGTGCCAGGCGTCGATCAGGTGTTCCAGGTAGCGCCGCGACGCCGTCACCGGCGAAATTTTGTTCACATCGGCTGGCGCATTCCACGGCAGGATCGGTTGATGCCGGTCCACGCGGCTATGGCACAGCCAGCTCTTGGCGGCGCTGATCGTGCGATGCGGAACCTCGGCGCCTTGGCGGCGGGCAAATTCGCCCACAACAAAGTCGCGGTCCTTGGTCCACGGCAGATCGAAGTTCCCCTGGCCGCACTCATGAGGGCTGGCCAGGTACAAGTACGATGGCAACGTGGTACGGTTCTCGACCACACCCGTTGCCACAAGTTGCGGTATTGTAAGCAGTTGTACATCGGGCTCGTCGGCGTCCAGCGGCGCGTACGAAAGCACGCATCCGGTCGTTCCCAGGTCGATCCCAATGACAAATTTGGCAGGCATGAGCGTTAGGGAATCCTTTCTCAAACCGTAAACGGGGAAAGGCGGGCCGGTAGGCCGTCGCAGGCAAAGTTCACGCCGCTGGCAATTCAACCGTAGCCAATACCACGGCTTGGGTTTGCGCGATTATACGAAAGCGTCCCCAGTGGCGAAACTCGCCCGGGGCGGGCCCATTTAGGCTTTGGGGTGCGCCGAGCCCCGGTGATATACTCGCGGTTATGACCCGATGCGCATGTCTCGTGGGATTCCCGCCATGAAGTTCATGTCCGAGCAACGGCAACGCGGTAACCGCCGCGGCGCCACGCTGACGAGAGCGCGCACGACATTCCATCGCCTCGCCACGTCCCGCGGTCGCCGCAGGGTAACCGGTGCGCAGGCCGAGCAGGCTTGGGCCCTCTCACCCCAAGGGCCTTGCCAGGCTGCCGCTTCCGCCCGCCGAGTGGCCTTGCGAAGGTCCGTTACCGCAAGAAGGTGCGGAATGGACCGGGTTAGCCGCAGGGCACGGCGCGGCGTGGCCACCCTAGATTACGCTCTGCTGATCGGCATTGTGCTGCCGCTGGCGGCCTTTGTGCTGGTCATCGCGCCGCAGATCATGCTCCGCGTTTATGAGATGGTCTGCACGATGGTGTCGTGGCCGTTCATGTAGCGTGCCGCCGGTCGCTTACGGCCGGGGCTGTTAGTAGTCCCTCCACGCCGGGGAGGGACCAAAGCAGCGCCTGCCGCCTGTGGCGTTCCGTACCATTTGCCCGCCATTTCGCGGCCGATGGTTGCATCCGCAGGTAAGCCGCTGTCACAATAGGGTTATGGAGTAAAGGTTTGGGGCCACGCCGGGGGCTGCCGCATTTCCGCAGCCAATTGTCGAGGTGGCCGACGACGATACAGCGCCCCTGAAGGTTCGGGCACGCGCGCCCACACCGCCGCGCTAGCTAGCACAATCTGAGGAACGAGAGGAGTTTGGCCAGATGATCAAAGCTTCGTGGCGGGATCTGCTTGCCCGAGTGCATCGCGACCAGCGGGGCGCCGTCAGCATCGAAACCATTCTCATCATTGCCGCGATCGCGATTCCGATTCTGATTTTCATCCTGCGGGTAGGTTGGCCGCGCATCAAGGCTTACTTCATCCGGGGCTTGGAGGACGTGGAGAACGCCGGCGGCAACGCGGTGCAATAGCCGCCGCGTGAGCTGTGCCTCCGCTGTCATGTTGGCCACGGTGCTGCTGATATTGTTGCTGCTGGTGGCGACGTATACTGACGTCCGCTGGCACAAGATCTACAACTGGACCACGTATCCCGGCATGTTGGCCGCGGCGGTGATCAACGCTTGCGGCTCGCTGGTGTTGCGTTACGGCGACGCCCAGCGGTGGCAGTCCTGGATCGGCTGGATACCCGATGTGCCTGATCCGCTGACCGCCTGCCTCCTGGGGTGGTTGGCCTGCGGCTTTGTGATGCTCGTTTGCCTGGTCACGTTTCAGATCGGAGGCGGCGACGTCAAACTGATTGCCATGATCGGCGCTTTCCTGGGACTGGAACAGGGCCTGGTCACCATGTTGTGGATGATGGTGCTGGGCGGAGCCTTGGGCCTGGTGATGCTCATCTGGCAGGTGGGCATCGGCCGGCTGATGGTGAAGGCCGCCCGCGTCCTGAAGAATGTGTTGACGCTGGGCCGGCACGCGTCGGTACCGGAGGAAGATCGAGCCTATCTTCAGCAGCCGTTATACTTGGCGCCAACGTCGATCCCCGCCGTGTTGATCGTGCGATTTGGCGTGTTGGACTGGGTGTTTTAGGTCGGTCGGATTTCGGCAAATGCTTGTCGCCGCCCGCCTTGCCCGAGATGCAACTGCGAGGCAGCCATGCACAAAGCCGTGGTCGAAGCCTGCCTGCCCTGGCTTGCCGCCCTGGTCGTGGCTTGCCTGACGCTTGGGCTGCTGGTCCGCTTCAGCGGGGCCAAGATCTGCCTGGGCCGGTTGCGCTCGCTGCACCACGATGAGCAGGGGGCGGTGCAAAGCCTGAGCTTTGTGTTGACCGTGCCCGCCTTCGCCATGGTCTTCATGCTGATTGTGCAGATCAGCCAGTTGATGATCGGGATCATGGTCGTGAATTATGCGGCGTATGCCGTGGCGCGGGCCGCCGTGGTTTGGATTCCGGCCGATACCGGCGGCGAAGAAGGCGAGAACCGCATCAGCACGTACTTGCCCGACGACGCCGGCATTCCCGGCACCGGCCCGCAATTCACCATCAACCCGGGCAGCCCCAAGTATCGCAAGATCGAGATGGCAGCTGTGCTGGCCTGCATGCCGCTGGCGCCTTCGCGCGACCTGGGCCTGGTGCCCGACACTCCGGTGCGCGATGCGTTGCACCGCGTCTACCGAGGGCTCGATCCCGGCTACCAGACCAACAGCCGTGTGCCTGCCCGGATCGACAACAAGCTGGCTTACTCGCTGGAAGCCACGCGGATTCGACTAAGTTTTCTACACAAGGACGACGGCCTTGAGCCGCCGCTGCGACGCTGGGATGTGCCCCACGATCGCGAGGAGTTCTACTACAACGAAGTCGGCTGGCAGGACCCGATCCAGGTGACGGTCACGCACCAGTTTGCCTTGTTGCCTGGCCCCGGTCGCTTGCTGGCCCGTTCGGTGAGCAGCTACGACGGCCGGCGCGATGCCGTCGCCGCATCTATCTTCGCACGCCGCGGCGTGTATGTCCGCGAACTCTCGGCCACGGCTACGCTGGGGAACGAGGGGCTGAAATCGGTCATCCCGTATCGGCACTCCCTGCAGTCACCCGCCGATGCGTCGTACGAGCCGTCGCGAAGTGCCTTTGGCGGATAGCCCCACCTTCAGGAGCCTGCTGATCATGCCGCAAGCTTGCCACAGGAGCGATCGGTGCGCCAGGGCCGCCGCGACGATGCCATGCGCCGCGCGGATCGGCCGCTGGGTGGTCTCACGCTTGCGTGGTTTGCATCGCAACGAAAGCGGCACGATCAGCGTGCTCTCGGTCTTCGGGCTGATGCTGTTGGCCATGCTGCTGGGCATGGTGATCAACGTGGGCAAACAGGTGGACGACAAGGTCCGCCTGCAAAACGCGGCTGATGCGGGCACATACTCGGGCGGCGTCGTCATCGCCCGGGGCATGAACACGCTGGCCTTCTGCAACCATCTGCTGTGCGACGTGTTCGCCCTCACGGCCTACATGCGCGAAGCTCGCGACCAGATGGCCAAAACCCCCGTGCCCGACATCCTGGCTGCCTGGAGTAAAGCGGGGGCGATGTTCTCCGCGTCGGGCATCCCCAAGTTCGAGGCCCTGGGCAGGGCCATCGAGCAGAAGTTGCCCCTGGAACAGCGGATGGTCGACACGTTCAACCAGTGGGTGGCCGCCAGCAGCGAACTGACATTACCCACGCTTGAAACCATCCTGGAACGCGAGCTGATTCCCGAGTTTCAGCGGGCGATCGTGCAAACCACGCCGCACATGGCCCAACTGGCGATGGACGAGGTGGTGCAAGAGCACGGTTTTCGCAATGCCACGGCCCCGGCGTCGCGGCGGCTGTACCGCGGCGTGTTGTGGCGCACGAGCGCCCGGCCCGTGGATAACCCCGAAGCCGAGGCCCAGCGACGCATGCTGCCGGTGGTTGATCCGGTGCTGGATGTGATTCCGGGACAAGCAGAATATCGGGAGAGGTCACTCCGGCAGCGGCGTAACCTGGCCCATCGGTATCTGGCTGATTGGAACCGCGAAACCCTGCGCGCCTTTGACAACGAAGCGAAGATGTCGCAGTTCGCGAACCTCTGGCGCGGCTATAGCCGGGGGCAATTGGATGCTCTGCTCGATGAATACCCTAACGCCAACCTGCTGCACGTGATCCGCGACTACGAGGACGGCCTCCCCAATAACGCCGAGCTCCAGCGGGATTACATGTTCGTGGGCGTGGTGTATGCGGAGCAGGTGCCGCAGATTCTGCCGGGCTTGTTCCGTCACCCCGCCCAAAGCAACGCCATGTGTTTCACGCAGGTGATGCTGTTCGTGCCGCAGCGCCGGCTGATCAAGATCTATCCTGACTCACAGGGCGATGTGGCGGAGAACTTCGGCGGTGCGCCCGGCGACATCATCACCTTCGACGGGCGACAGTTTCCTCAAACGCAGCCGGATACTCCGCAGGAATGGTTCGTCGGACGCCAACGCACGCCCACCCAGTGGAACCTGCTGAACCAAAACTGGACCGTAAAGCTCATGCCGGCTCGGGCAACGCGGCTGCCCGAGATTCTGCAATCGCAGCCGCAAGTGCCGGGCTTCCCAGGTGACCAGATTCGCCCTCCGCGCTTCCCGGGGCTCAGTGTGGACGACATCCGGCAGGTGAACACGCACTAAGTGGCTTCAGCCGTGCGGTATGTGCCCCTGTTTTGGGTCTGTGGATCTCCCCTGCCTGGATAGGTGGTGGGCTTCTTGTCTCCGCGCGTTCTCCGACTTGCTTGCGGCTTCTCGCAGGCTGCGAAGTGGGGCCCCTTTGATGGCGGGTAGGGTTTGGGCTTTTGATACGCAGTTTCGGCACCGCCGCACCCGTTCTAGCGCAACTGGGGGAACTGACTTGCCGTCTTGAACCCGCCTACCCCCCCGGCACTTCTTGGGAGCTCCCTCAACCGTTGGGGCATCGTTCCCGTCGCCAATTCAAATGCGCAAGGTGTTGTAACACTTTGAGTTAGTGGATTGTAATTCGGCCACAGTGCTAAGCCGTCTGCCTGCGGTTAGGGGGATATTTAGGCACTTCCTTGACAGGGGGACAGGAATCTCTAAAATCGGCTTTCGACATTGATAATCAATATCAATAACAACTGCCAGCCAGCTTCCCAAGCTAGCCCGCTCCCGGCAGGCGAACGGTTCTTCTGCCGTCTTGGCGTTTCGCCCCGTTCAACAATCGTGGAGTGCCTTGGGATGTCTTCTAGAATCAAGCGGATGGGTTTCACGCTGGTGGAGCTGCTGGTGGTAATTGCCATCATCGGGATCTTGATGGCCCTGCTCCTGCCCGCGGTGCAGTATGCCCGCGAGGCTGGCCGCAACACCTCGTGCAAGAACAACATGCGGCAGGTGGCGCTGGCGACTCTGAACTACCACGAGGTGCATAACCGGTTGCCGCACGCCGTGATGGATTACACGCCGCCGACGGGCTATGTGTCGGGTAGTCTGACCAAGACGTACCACTCCGGTTTCATTCTCTTGCTGCCGTATCTGGAAGGCGACGCGGTGGCCAGCCGGTGGGATAACACGGAGCCGCGCCACAGCACTGTGGATAAGGACGGCGACGGCTACTACAACCTGATCCTCACGCAGGCCGTCGTTCCCACGTACTTGTGCCCCAGCATGGCGATGCCGACGGCCCCGTTGCAGGAGAACCGCGGCCCCTCGAGCTACCTGTTCTGCGCCGGCACCCAGGATCCGACGCTATTCTATTACGGCGGCTATCCCGGCTTTGATCCGGAGCCCGCCTACAACGGGGCCATCATTCCCGTGAAGGCCAAGGTCGATACGGACAGCAACGGCGAGGACGACAATGCCTCTAGCCCCAATCGCCGCGCCACCAGCCTGGCTGACATCATCGACGGTACGAGCCTGACCTACATGGTGGGGGAAACCGACTTTGCTCCGATGGGCGTTCCCTCGACCAGCTACGGCGCCACCTGGTCGTACGGTTACTACGCGTGGGGCACCACCTTCCACAAGTTCAACGATCACAACAACAGCAGCACCACCTTGGGCGCGTTCCGCAGCCAGCACCCCGAGGGCGCTAACTTCGCCCTGGTCGATGGCTCGGTCCGGTTCGTTGCCGATTCGATCGACCCGGCCACGCACGCCGCCTACGCTACGCGGGCGGGCAAGGAAGTCATCTCCGAAGGCAAACTGCTGCTGCCGGATGTCAACCCGTAAGCCGTGGCTTGCGGTCCATCCTCAAGGCGCGTTCGTGGTGGGCAAACGAAACGCCTGCGGGATGATCTGACGCAATTTCTTCAGACCGTCAAACGGTGAGCTCGGTCCCGCGGTCCTTCCAGGGCCGAGCTCGTTGGCGCTGCCGTGGTCTGCCGCTTGTATTGGATTCGGAACATCGCGATGAAACGTTTTGGCTATCTGGCTGCACTGCTTTGCGTGTCGCTGCTTGCCGGCTGTGGCGATCAGCAGTACGTGCAGGAGTTCAAAGAGATTGGTCCGCCGGAGCCGCTGACCGTCGACGCGTGGAAGCAACTGCCGCCTGCGGAGAAGTTCGACCCTTACACGTTCGAACGATTGCGGGCGGGGGATCCCAAGCTCAACGATCCCAAGGCGTGGCGTGAGTTCGAGGCCAACGTCATCGCCAAGGAAATGAAGGCCCAGGGCAATTAATGCACCCTAACGTGCGAGGTGCGGCGATGCGGCCCGATCGCTTACTGACCGGCAAGTCCGAGGAACCGATCTCTGCCGAAGAGGCCGCATCGCTGATCTTCGGCACCAGCCAGCCCACGCTGACCCAGGTCGGCAGTGTCCGCGAGTTGATGCGTAGGGGCGAACTGCGCCAAAGTGCCAGGCGGCAGTTCACCACCACCCGCGAGGCCGTCGCCGAGTACCTGACCAACCGCGAGTTGCGCAGGGCCCAGCGCGCGGTGCAGCGGGGCGAAGCCGAGCCCGGCAGCGACGCCGCTTCGGCTGACCAGTCAGCGCGCCGCACGGCCACACCCCAGCGCTCCGCTTCGCGCCCCGTACGCCCCGCGCGTCCTGGCCATTCATCACGAGAAGTGGACAACCGGCACCTGAGCAGCATGTATCGTGAGCTGCTGCAGGACTATTTCTTGTCGGTCGTGATTTACGGCCGTGCCCGGGATCGGTCCGCCGAGTATCAGCGCCGCGTGTTGATCGGCCGCTGCGTGTTGGCGGCGGGGCTGTTGGCCTTTATCGTCTGGCAGTTCTCCACGATGCGGGGCGAGGAAGCAAAGCTCCCGGCCTGGGCCGAGGCCGGCGCCCAGCGGGTGCGGCAGGACAACTCGCCAGAAAAGCAGGTGGTGCTGCAGTTCCTGCAGAAATACCGCAAGTCCGCGGTGCTGATGGATATTTTGCCGGCGGCGATGCGCCCCGACGGCAAGGCGATCCGCGTGCGGTACCGCCACGAAATCACCGACAAACGAACCGGCAAGACCGGCACGTTCTACGATGACCGAGTGTTCGTCATCAACCAGGGCGAGATCATCCACGACGAGGCCCCGCGCGATGCCGACCGTGGGCTGGAAGCCCAGGTGACCGGACAGCCGGCCGAGCAGGATCCGCGCGCCCGGCCGCCGGTCGATGGGCTGTTGCCTCCGCCGCCTCCTCGGCCCAAGCCGTAGGTTCAGCGGCCGGCGCGCGGCCACTTACACGGTCTGCTCTTCCACGGCCGTCTCCGATTCGGTCGCTTCCTCCGGAACCGGTGAGCGGAACACGGCCATCGAGCACGGCTGGAGCGAGTACCTGGCGCCTTTGATCTGCGTGCCTTCCTCGGGATCTTCTTCCTCCAGTGCCGTATCGAATAGCCGCATCCAGTAACTGCCGGTTTGCAGCTTGGGCAGCACGAACGGGATTTCGATCTCGTGGTCGGCGTTGAACAGGATCAGGATGTGATCGCCGATGATCGGATCGCCGTACTCGTCGACGTCGATCCGGCCGCCTACCAGGTGCACGCCCAGGCAACGCATGTAGGGGACATCCCAGGCCGAGTCGGGCATCTCACCGCCCGAGGCATCCAACCAGGCGATCTCCGACTGATCCTTGGTACGCAGCGACTTGCCGTGGAAGAACCGGCGACGGTGCAGGGCTGGCTGCTTCTTGCGCAACTCGATGATCCGTTGCACGAACGCCAGCAGTTGCTTCTGCCAGGAGTCCAGTTCCCAGTTGATCCAGGTAATTTCGTTATCCTGGCAGTAGGCGTTGTTGTTGCCGTGCTGGGTGTGGCTGATCTCGTCGCCGGCCAGCAGCATGGGCACGCCCTGCGAGAGCAGCAGCGTGGCCAGGAACGATTTCTGTTTCTTGCGCCTCAGCGCGATCACTTCGGGCTCGTCGGTCGGGCCTTCGACTCCGCAGTTCCAACTGTCGTTCTCGTTGATGCCGTCGCGGTTGTCTTCCTGGTTGGCCTCGTTGTGCTTCTCGTTGTAGCTCACCAGGTCGTTGAGCGAGAAACCGTCGTGGCAGGTGATGAAGTTGATGCTGGCGTGCGGCCGGCGCCCGTTCCACTGGTACAGGTCGCTGGAGCCGCTGATGCGCGTGGCAAACTCCGAGGCCACGCCGCCGTCGCCTTTCCAGAACTTGCGCACGCAGTCGCGGTACCGGCCGTTCCACTCCGACCATAGCACGGGGAAGTTGCCCACCTGGTAGCCGCCTTCGCCCAGGTCCCACGGTTCGGCCACCAGCTTCACCTGCGAGAGCACCGGGTCCTGGTGGATGATGTCGAAGAACGCGCCCAGCTTGTCCACTTCGTGCAGCTCGCGGGCGAGGGTGCTGGCCAGATCGAAGCGGAACCCGTCCACGTGCATTTCCAGCACCCAGTAGCGGAGGCTGTCCATGATGAGCTGCAGCACGCGCGGGTTGCGCATGTTGAACGTGTTGCCGCAGCCGGTGTAGTCCATGTAGTAACGCGGCTGCTCGGGCGATAGCCGGTAATAGCTGGCGTTGTCGATCCCGCGGAACGAGAGCGTTGGCCCGCGCTCGTTGCCTTCGGCGGTGTGGTTGTACACGACGTCGAGGATCACTTCGATGCCCGCGTCGTGCAGGTTACGCACCATGGTCTTGAACTCACGCACCACGTCGTCCGGACGTTCATCCGCCGCGTACGAAGGATGCGGGGCAAAGAAGCCCAGCGTGTTGTAACCCCAGTAGTTGACCAGGTCCTTTTCAACCAGAAAGCGGTCGTCGACGTGCATGTGGATCGGCAGCAGTTCCACGGCCGTCACGCCCAGGTCGCGCAGGTAACGCACGGCCGGCTCCGAGCCGAGCCCCGCGTACGTGCCCCGCAGTTTTTCGTCGATCTCCGGGTGCAGCTTGGTGAAGCCCTTCACATGGACTTCGTAAATCACCGAGTCGTGCAGCGGGACCTTGGGAGGGCTGTCGTCGCCCCAGGTGAAGGCGTTGTCGACCACGGCCGCCAGCGCGCCGTCGGCAGCACTGTCCTCGGGGTTGAACGACTGGTCAGCCTCTTCCTCGGTCAGCAGGTAGCCAAACGTGGAGTCGGCCGGCTTGGGAAGCCGGGCCACGGCCTTGGCGTACGGGTCCAAGAGCAGCTTGTTGGCGTTGAAGCGATGCCCGTTGTTCGGTTCGTACGGACCGTGGCAGCGATAGCCGTAAAGCTGCCCTGGGCGAACCTCCGGCAGATACACGTGCCAGATCATGTCGGTATGTTCCGGCATGACGATCCGGGTGGCTTCCTTGGGATCGTCCACCGAGTCAAACAAACAAAGTTCTACTTTCGTGGCGTGTTCGCTGTAGAGTGCGAAGTTCACGCCTCTGCCATCCCATGTTGCACCCAAGGGGTACGGGCGACCTGGCCAGATACGCATAGATCCAATCCTTCTTTGCTAATTCTCAGACAGTAATACGTTGTGTCGTTTATGTGGCGGAGGACGAAACCAACAGGGCAAGGGGCATCTCAACCAGCAGATCCCTGACCTCGAGCCCCGCGCGGTCGGTAGCAGTCTCGCTGGCCGTGGCGGGTTCCGTGTCCCAGGCACTGAACCAGTGCGTGGGGGCGCCCTCTGGCAGCAGAATGGTGGTCTCGTGCCAGTTGACCTTGAGCAGTCCGGGCACCGCGGTTGATGCCCGATCTTGCCTGCGTAGCAGATGGGTGAGCCGCGGCACGGCCACGATCAACCATTCATCACCGAGGCGGCGGGCGAACGCGAAAAGGTGGTCGCTGTGCGTGCCTGCGACCTCCAGCGGAATGTATTCGCCGTGCGTGACCAGGTCGGCGTGCGCTTGCCGGACCTGCAGCGCTCTCCAAAGTGTGAACAGCTTGATCTCGTCGGCCGGCCAGCGCAGGACGAGCTGTTTGATCAACCGGCGGGGATCGGCGGTAAACTCGGCACGCAGATCGGCGAGCATTTCGTGCCGAGCGGCGAAGTCCACCGGCCGGCGATTGTCTGGATCCACCAGGTTGAAGTCCCACCATTCGGTGCCCTGGTAAATGTCGGGCACGCCGGGCAGCATCACCTTGAGCAGCAGTTGGCTAAGCGCGTTGGTGAAGGCCTCGGGGGCGATCTGATTCACCAGGCGGTTCACTTCGTCGCGGAACGGTTGGCCATCCTCGCTGGTCAGCACATGCTGCACGAAGTCGGAGATGATCTGCTCGTACGCTTCCCAAGGATTCATCCACGAGGTGTGTACTTTGGCCTCGCGCAGGGCCTTGAGCAGATACTGTTGAATCCGCTCCACGTAGCGGTCGGTCAGCTTGAGCTGTGCCGATTGGTCGTGCGGGTGGTCGACGGTTTCCTGGCCATCGTCCGACGGCGATCGCGGCGGCGTATTGCCACGGCCGATGATGCTTTCGGCGGCGGCAGCGGTACCAGGCACCGGCCAGGTTCCCACCACCGTTTGATAGAACAGGTACAGGGCATTGCGGTCGGGCAGTGGTTCGCCTTCAAGCGGTTGCAGCAATGGCCGGTGCATCTGCTGCCAGTGCAGAACCGTTTCGCACCACTCGTCAGGGATTTCCGAGAGGACGTGCAGCCTGGCCCGGAGATCTTCGCCTCGCTTGGTATCGTGCGTACCGGTGGCTGAGAGGGAGTGCGGCCAGGTGCGCATCCGGTGATGCATCTGGCGGTGCATTTCCTCGGGGGCGATGGCCGGCATGTCCAGTTCCGCTCCCACCTCGTTGAGCGAGGCCAACGGGTAATAGCGGTAGAACGCCGTATCTTCCAGCCCCTTGGCCGTGACCGGCCCGCTGACCTGCTGCACCTTCAGGGCAAAATCGCGCCACTGGACCGCCTGGTCTTCGCTGAAGTTCGGCGGGTACTGCAACAGCAGGATCGACGCGATGAAGTCGAACACGCCCCAGGGCATGGTCGGGTTGCGGCGTTTGGCCATGCGCACGGCCAGCGTCACGCGGCGGTAATCGGTTTCGCTTACGTCCCAGCCGCGCGGCCGGATATACGTGCGATACACGGCCATGCAGGCGATGACCTCCCGCAACGCACGCTGCAAGCCGCCTAGCGTGAAGTCGCGGGCACTGCGCAACTGCTGAGCGATGCGATACAACTGCGTGGCCAGCATGTGCAGTTCGCTGGCCATCGCCGAGAGCAGCACCGCCCGTTTGCTGTCGTACAACACGTCGCGCGGCGAGAGCACCTGATCCGTGAGCCGGCCGTATGCGGCTCGCAGCTTGTTGAGACCTTCACCGTCGACCAGCAGCCGATTCAGCAGGTTCAACAGTTCGTAGCCGGTGGTGCCGCAGACGGGCCATTCTTCCGGCAGCGGCTCATCGCCCGACAGAATCTTTTCGGCCACGACATAAAGCTGGCAGTGGCTGTCGCCAGCCTGGCCGTGATGCCGGAACAGAGATTGAAGGTTCTCGAAGTACGCCTGAGGATCGAGCAGGCCGTCGGGATGATCGACCCGCAGGCCGGTTATCCAGCCGCGCTCCAGAAACAGGGCTACCAGTTGATGAACGGCGTCGAACACCTCGCGGTCTTCGACGCGGATGGCCGCCAGGTCGTTGATGTCGAAGAACCGGCGGTAGTTGATTTCCTCGGCCGCCACGCGCCAGAACGCCAGGCGGTAATGCTGTTGGGCCAGCAGTTGTTCCAGACAATCGAAGCTGCGCGGGTCGCCGGGCTGGCCATTGATTTGGGCAATCGCCTCGTCCAACGCCTGCCGCATGGCGGGGCAGCGATTGAGCAGATCGCGTAGTCGCCGTCGAGCGACACGCTGCTCGCGGTACCGCTGCTGCGTGGATTCCTGGTCGCGATGGTCGGAGGTCGGCAATTGCCGCAACTGCGTGATGATGCTCCGAAGTTCGGCTTCTTCGGAGACTTCCCAATCCGTCGGTGGGGCAAACGCGGCGGAAGCGTCGTCGGCCACCACCATCACGCGGTGGGCCGGGCCATTGCCTTCCAGGAAGTCGACGCCAATCGGTGTAATTCTTGGGAGGTCTGATTGTGTGTTGCTGTCGCTGGCTTGTGCCGCTTTCCAGCAGGCGTACATGGTTTCCAGCACGATCGGCCAACTGGAGGGCGTGAGCGGAAACCGTCGCGGCCCGTACTGAAGCTGCAGACGGTAATCCTCGCAAACCACTTGAAGCTCACCCTGTTCGAGCGCTTCGCCAAACGGCTTGCCCAAAAAGGGCAGCAGCACCTTGCCGGTCATCTGGCTGGCCTTGGGCTGCCAGTCGATATCGAAGTATCGGGCAAACCGCGACGCCTGGCCGTTTTCCAGCACGTCTTGCCACCAGCGGTTATCCGGATCGTTGATGCCCATGTGGTTGGGGATCACGTCCAGCAGCAACCCCATCTGCCGGCTGCGGATGTCTTCAGCCAGGTTCTGGAAAGCGGCCAGGTCGCCAAAGGTGGGTTCGATCCGGGCGTGATCGACGACGTCGTAGCCGTGGGCGCTTTCTTCGCGGGCGTGAAAGAGCGGCGACAGGTAAACATCGCTGATGCCCAGTGCCTGGAGGTAGGGCAGCAGGAGACGGACCTGGTTCAAACCCAGCTCGGGACGAAGCTGGATGCGGTACGTCGCCAACGGGATGCGGTTGAGGTGGCGGTCCACGGTGGCGGCCGTAGCGACCGGCGATGTTTGCGGCATAGACGTCCCTCGTCCTTTGCGATGAAGCCCCGCAGGTAGCCGCCGTGGGTAACGGTGGCAGAGCGGCGAGGAGCAGTTGAATCTTCCTTGCAACAGGCGATTGCTGGCCGGCGGTGCATGAATCACTGCCTAAGGTGCTAGCGCTTGCCTGGTTCATGAGCACGGTGGCTCTGAGCAGCCGGAGGGGATGAACACGTAGCTGTGCCGCCCAGTTGCGTGCTCATCTGCGGCACAGAAGTTGCCATTCCTGCGACCGCTCAGGTGAACAAGCCGACACGTACTAGCAGCCCTTGTGCCAAGGAGCGGCAAATTGCAGATCCAACAACGAACGCTCAGTCACGGCGCGGAAGTTATTCCTGGAGGCGTGCATTTCCGCGTTTGGGCTCCCGTACGGAAAACGATGCACGTCATCGTGATGGAGCCGGGTGAGACCACCGGTAGCCGGCACGCGATGCAGCCGGAGGATGATGGCTACTTTTCGGCCGAAGTGAGCGCCGCTAAGCCAGGAAGTTGGTACTGGTTTGAAGTGGACGATGAGCCGGCCCGGTATCCCGATCCCGCCTCGCGCTGTCAGCCACTGGGCGTGCTGGGACCATCGCAAGTGATCGACGCCGGCAATTACCCGTGGAACGATGCCGAGTGGCCCGGCGTCCAGTTGCCCGGCCAGGTGCTGTATGAACTGCACGTGGGCACGTTCACGCCGGAAGGAACCTGGGCGGCCGCCATCGAGAAGCTTGATCACTTGCGCGACGTTGGCGTGACGCTGATCGAAGTGATGCCGCTGGCTGAGTTCCAGGGCGACTTTGGCTGGGGATACGACGGCGTTTGCTGGTATGCGCCAACGCGGCTTTATGGGCAGCCGGATGACTTTCGGGCGTTTGTCGATGCCGCGCACAGCCGAGGCATCGGCGTCATCCTCGACGTGGTTTACAACCACTTCGGCCCCAGCGGCAATTTCCTCGGCATGTACACGCCGTATTTCGATTCTGAGAAGCATGCCACCGAGTGGGGCAAGCCGCTCAACTTCGACGGCGAGCACGCGGGCCCGGTGCGCGACTTCGTCACCGGCAATGCGGCCTACTGGATCCGCGAGTTCCACCTGGATGGCTTGCGGCTCGATGCAACCCAGGCCCTGTTCGACGATAGGCCGCGGCACATCATCACCGAGATTGGCCTGGCGGCCAGGGCGGCAGCCGGCGACCGCTCGATCCTGCTGTTTGCCGAGAACGAGGACCAGCGCATCCAGCATGTGGTGCCGGTCGAGCAGGGGGGCTATGGGCTGGATGGCCTTTGGAACGATGACTTCCATCATGCCTGCCGCGTGGCGGCCACAGGCCATGCGGAGTTCTATTACGGCGACTATCGCGGCTCGCCGCAGGAACTGGTTTCCGCCGTGCTGCGAGGCTACCTGTATCAAGGGCAATGGAACCTGCGGCAACAGCGGTTTCGCGGTACGGCGACGCGGAACGTCGATCGCCCTCACTTTGTTCACTTCTTGCAGAACCACGATCAGGTGGCCAACTCGGCGCTGGGGCTGCGGTTGCACGATTTATCAACGCCGGGCCGGTTCCGCGCGCTCACGGCGCTGCTGTTGTTGACGCCGGAAACGCCTTTGCTGTTCATGGGCCAGGAGTTTGCCGCCTCCAGCCCCTTCTTCTACTTCGCCGATCACGAAGTGGACGTGGCCAAGATGGTGCGGGAAGGACGGCTGGAGTTCCTGCGGCGGTTCGAACGCGTGGCCACCTTCCCGCCTGAGGAACTGGCCGACCCGGCGGATCGGCAAACGTTTGAGCAGTCGAAGCTCGACTGGGATGACTGCCGGCGCCATGCCGCCGTGCTGCGGCTGCATCGCGAGCTGCTGGCCTTGCGACGCGACGATCCCGTATTCCGTCGGCAACAGCAGGTACCGCTCGAAGGCGTGGTGCTGGGGCCTGAAGCGCTGGCGCTGCGGTGGTGGGACGATGCCGAAGATGACCGCTTGATGTTGGTGAACCTGGGCCGCGACTTGGAGCTGCGGCCGATGACCGAGCCGCTTCTGGCACCGGTGACCGATACCACCTGGGAGCTGTACTGGTCGAGCGATGCGCCCCGGTATGGCGGTTCGGGCACGGCCATGCTGAACATGAAGGAGTGGACGCTGCCGGGCCACGCGGCCCTGGTGCTTCGGCCAGCACGCCCCGCATGCCCCACGGCGAACGACGCCGAGGAACGCTAATGCCTGCGCGGATTGAAGACTACGGATTGATTGGCGACTGCCGTACGGCGGCCCTGGTGGCACGCGATGGCTCGATCGATTGGCTCTGTGTTCCCCGATTTGATTCCAACGCCTGTTTCGCGGCATTGCTGGGCACGCCGGAGCACGGCCGGTGGCGGATCGCGCCCGCTGGTCCGGTGCGCGAGGTCCATCGTCGATACCGCGAAAACACGTTGATTCTCGAAACCGACTTTGTCACCGAGTCGGGCACGGTGCGGGTGACCGACTTCATGCCACCGCAGACCGGCCAGGTCGAGTTGTTTCGCATGGTGGAAGGCATTTCCGGCGAAGTGCAAATGCACTTTGACCTGGCCGTGCGGTTCGATTACGGATCGATCCTGCCGTGGCATCAGCGGATCGACCGCGGTATTCGCGCGACGGCCGGCCCCGACACTGTGTACTGCCGGTCCGATGTATGGCTGGAAGTTGCCAGCCATCGCATCGTGGCCGACTTTGTAGTGGCACAAGGGCAATCGTCGGCGTTTGAGTTCACCTGGGAACCGACGCATCACCCGATGCCGCTGGAGAAGAACGCCCAGCAAGCGCTGGACGACACCGTGGCATGGTGGCTGGACTGGTCGGGACGATGCCGGTATCGCGGGCCGTGGCGGCGTGACGTGATGCGCTCGCTGATCACGCTTAAGGCTCTGACGTATGCTCCCACCGGCGGGATCGTGGCGGCGCCCACGACCTCGCTGCCGGAACAGATTGGCGGCCCGCGCAACTGGGACTACCGCTACTGCTGGCTCCGCGATGCTACGTTCACGCTGTATGCGCTGTTGGTGGGCGGTTACACGCAGGAAGCCCAGGCGTGGCGGCAATGGCTGGTCCATGCGGCCGCAGGCAACCCCACACAATTACAGATCATGTACGGTGTGGCTGGTGAGCGGCGGCTGACCGAGTTCGAACTGGACTGGCTGCCCGGCTATGAATGCTCACAGCCGGTTCGTATCGGTAATGGCGCGTACCGCCAGCACCAGTTGGACGTGTTCGGCGAATTGATGGAGACGCTGCATCTTGCCCGGCGGGTAGGCCTGCCGCCCGACGATGACGCCTGGCGCGTGCAGCAGGGCGTGATGGAGTTCCTCGAACGCGACTGGGTACATCCCGATGAAGGGATCTGGGAGGTCCGCGGGCCGCGGCAGCACTTTGTGCATTCCAAGGTGATGGCCTGGGTGGCGGCCGATCGGGCCGTGCAGCAGGTCGAACAGTTCGGCTTGCCCGGCGATGCCGAACGTTGGCGCCGCCTGGCGAACGAGATCCACGCTCAAGTATGCGCCCAAGGGTACAACCCCAGGCTCAAATCGTTCGTGCAGTACTACGGCTCTGAGGAGGCCGACGCCAGTTTGCTGATGCTGCCCCTGGTTGGCTTTTTGCCGCCGGATGATCCGCGGATCGTCGGCACGGTGGACTTTGTGATGTCACGGCTGATGCGCGATGGGCTGGTCGAACGCTACCGAACGGAAACCAATGTTGATGGTTTGCCGGCCGGCGAAGGCACGTTCCTGTTATGCTCTTTCTGGCTGACCGACTGCCTGGCGTTAATCGACCGTCGCAAGCAGGCCCTTGAACTGTTCGAACGGCTGCTCAGTTTGCGTAACGACCTGGGACTGTTGTCCGAAGAATACGACACGGCGGCCGGGCGGATGCTGGGCAACTTTCCGCAAGCGTTCTCGCACGTGGGCCTGATTAACTCTGCCCGAAACCTGGCCGGTGCCGGCGGGCCTGCCGAGGATCGAGAAACGGCCGGTGCCGAATGACGGTTCTCAATCGAAATGCACGTGCGGCACGATCCGCTGAAGCTCCACCAGCGCGTCGTCACTGAGCCTGGTTTTGAACAGGTAGAGCGATTCCAGCTTGGGCATCCGGCGGAAGTGCTCCACCGCGGCGTCGGTGATCGGCGTATCGACGATGATCAATTGCCGCAGGTTGGGATGGTCGGTCAGGGCCGCCAGGCCGGCATCGCTGAGCTTATGGCTGCCGACCCTTAGCAGTTCCAGGCTGGGAATCTTGGCCAGCGAAGCCAGGCCCTCATTGGTGATCTCGGCCAGCGGCACGTTGAGCACCCGCAACTTGGGCAGCCGCGCCAGGTGGGCCGCGCCGCCGTCGTTCAAATGGGTTTCACCCAGCACCAGGGTTTCCAGCGTATCGATGGCCGCCAGCGTGGCGATGCCGCGTCCGGTCAGCCGGCTGGGGCCCAGGTGCAGTTCGCGTAGCACGCCGCGCGGTTGGCCGGTGGTGCTTCGCGCCGCGAGCGGCGACAGATCTTCGTCGGTGACGGTGACGCCGGTCAGGTTCAGCGCATCGGTCTTGCCGGCCAGCACGGCTTGCCACTGCTCGTCGATGATCTGACGGGCGGTGGGAGCGGCAGGAGCCGTGGCCGAGGGTGCTGCGTCGGTGCCGCAGCCCGGGCAGGCTAGAAACATTGCCGTGGCCATCACCAGGATTGGGCGTACCATCATCGACCACATTCGGGGGGGAGCGTAGGTCCACACAAGCGGACAGGGCGTGTCGCTGTGCGCGGTGTACGAAAACGAACACGCTACCAGGATACGCCGCTGTTGTCGCTGGGGCGATCCCCCGGGTGTGCCGCGGCAAGCATGTCCCGATAACGCAGCGATGATTTGTTGCTACCTTACGCATCGCAATCAAAAGCCCAACATCCGGTCGAGCTGGGCTTGCCAGCGATTGCGCTGGGGCGATTCAGCTCGCACGCCTTCCTGAAGAGCGGCCAAGAGCGCCGCCTTGTGCCGGAGATTGGGCGCGGCTTGGTAGGCCGCCTGGAAGTGTTCGATGGCGGCGGCCGTTTCGCCGGCAGCCAGGGCCAGACGCCCCTGGGCGAAACGCAGCTCGGGATCGTCGAGCGACTGCTGGGTACGCTCGGCTATCCGCTGCTGCAACTGGCGGTGGTCGTCGTAGGCTTCGATATACGTGGGGCCCACGGAGATGAACGTGCCTTCGTGCCAGAGCAGATTGCCGGGCACCAGGCCGCGCACCGATTTCACGGCGTCGCGCAATTGTCCGCTGGCGAGGTCAATCTGCTGAATAGTGGCATTGGCCAGGGGCAGGTAATATTGGCCATCGCTGGCCAGCACACCGCGGCCGGTCACTCGATCAGGAAGCGACGCCTTCCAGTGGACTTTGCCGGTATCCAGACGCAAAGCGACCACGTGCTGCGGCTCCACCAGCACAGCCACGTCGCCGTAAATACCTGCCAGGTACAACGCCTGTTGCCGCTTTTGCACCCAAAGCGGGTCGCCGGTCAACAGGTCCAGGCAATGGATTTCGTCCGACTCCGGCGGCGTGATCAGCACCAGCCCCTGATCGATGACGGCTGACCCATCCAGCCACCGTTTGCCTTGCCGCAGCGTGGCGATGCGGCCGTGATTGCGATCGGTCAGGGAGTGGTTCAAGCGGGGGTATTGGTACGCCCACAGAAGCGAACGCGTGGCCAGGTCGACGGCGACCATGCCGCCGGCCGAGGTCGGGCACACCACCACGCCATCGCTGATTGACGGCGTGGCGCCGACCATCCGGCGGAACGGGTCGTTGGCGCTGTTGTGTTCAACGGCTGCCAACTCCTGCCACCATTGCACGCTGCCGTTTTCAGCATCAAGGCAGTACAGCCGGATGGCTCCGCCATCTTCGGCCATCACAAACAGTTGCCCTCCGTAGGGCAGTGGATTGCCCAGGAACACGGCATCGGCCAGGTCGGGATGGGTGGGCGATTCTCCTGAAACGCTCCACAGCAGCTTCCCTTGACCGGCGATCGAGAGGGCCATGAGCTGGTTGGGCGTGGCTTTGGCAGGTTCCACTTCGCCGCCACCCCAGCCGCCCCAGAACACAACGTGCTGGTTGGGGGCCGCCTGGCTGTCGTCGGGCACGTCGTCGTTGCCGGTCACGAGGTATACAGCACGGCCATCGGTGGCCAACGAACCGAACGCGGCGTCGCGCCAGATCCGTCGTGCTAGAGCGGCGTTGGTGAAGTCACGGGCATCATCCACCGGCCATAGCAGATTGCCGGTGGCGATATCGATGGCCTGAACGCCTTCGTCCGAAGGCAGCAGCAGCGTGTTGCCGACGGCCACGGGGTACAACATCGGCAGCGGATTGCCGCCGGCGGCCGCCAGGGCGTGGCCTTCGCTCTCGATGCGGGACAGCACGTCGGCATCGGACGAAATGGGCAGCGTCCAGCGAGCAGCCCCCAACGGCCGGCTGGCCGGCACCGTAACGTGGCGCGACGGCGAGCCCAGGTGGACCAGCCAGTCGCTTGCGCTGCGGCGCGAACCGGTTTTGGCGGGGAACAGTTGCTCCAGCCAGGCGAGCGCCTGCTGGGGATCGTCAAACAGCGGCCGGGGAGTCGGCTGCAGCGCCGTGGCAAACGTGGCGCCAGAGAAATGCTCTTTCAGGTATGCCAAGGTGGCAATCGCCATTGCAGGCTCGCCGGCCCGAGCCCAGCAGCTGGCAATCAGCAGCCCCAGTTGGGGTTCAAACGGTTCGGCCAGCTTGGGCATGGCCTGAAGCCGCATCAGGCACGAGGCGGCTTCCCGCGGCCGGCCTCGGTCCAAGTGCATTTGGGCAAGCAGAAACAAGGCCTGGGCCGATGCCTCGGTGTGATAGTATCGCGTCGCCAAGTCTTCCAGGGCCTTGCTATCTCCCTGGGCCACGGCCGACTGCAACAGCTTACGAGCGGCGGCTCCAAACTGCAGTTCGTAGGCTTGCTGCCCTGCTTCGGGTAGCGTGCTGATCAGCCGCTGAAGTTCGGCTTTGAAGCTCCGCCGCGAGCGGTCCTCGTCGCTGGTTGCGATGAAGAAATCACGCGTGCTCGGATCTTGAAGCAGCGTGCCCAGGTAGCGCGCGGCCTCAGCGGCCCGGCCTTCTTCGAGGGTGCGCTGGATGCCTTCGAGCTTGCGTCGCAGTTCGCGGTCTTCCTGCAGCACGATGCTGCCCGAAAGATCGCCTCGGCGGACAACCCTGTTTCCGCGTTGTCGATTGGCTTGCTGGGCGGCTTGGATCCTGATGGCTTCCTGCGGGATACCCTGCAGACGCAACGCTCTGGCGTCGATCGCCCGCAACTGGGCGTCAGCCGGTGCCGCGCTTGCCAGAACAACCACCGCTACAGCCGTGAGGACCAGGGCCCTGGATGGCATGTCTGATACTCCTTGTTGCAGCCATGCGAGAAGCGGTGCGTCTGTCCATGCGAGGGGGGGCAACATGGCCTCGCAACGTTGCGGGGCCGGTGCACCGGCCCACGCTCGAGGCTGGTCCTACTTGCGCAGCACGCGAATCTTCACGTTGTACTCGCCCGGGAAGGCGTACCCCTGGTTGGCGAACTGCGGGTTCATTGCCACGGCAAAGTGCAGTACGCCGCTGCGGGTGGCTGTAAACGTGTGCTTGGAGCCTACCTTGAACGGCTCGCCCGAGTTACCGATGCGGGCAACCAGCGCGCCGCCTGGAATCTTGTTGGGGATGTACCATTGGAAGTTGGGGCCGCCGTCGGGCGTGGAGGTGACATTGTTGCCCCAGGGGCTCATCACGATGGTGCCGTCGGCCGTGATCGAAATTTCGTCGCCCCGTTCGACGCGGATGCCCGAGTTCTTGTAGCTGAGCTGCACCAGGTTCGCACCCGAGACGGCGATCGTCTTGCGGATCTCCTCGGGCATATCCAAGTCGCGACGGGCTTCGCGGATATCGCTCAGCGCCACGGTCAGCTTGCCGAACTTGGTTTGGACGTCGAACGACTTGGGGTGAACCTCGCCGACGACGGTAAACAGTGTGGTCTCCACCGTGTCTTGCGGGATCAGCGGCTGCGAACCGTTGCCTTCTTCCTCGGATTCCTCGGCCGCTTCTTCCAGCTCATTCAGGATCTTGGCGATCCGGGTGCGGCGTTCGGCGTCGGCATCGTCGGTGTAGCGGCTCAAAATGGGGATGATCGCCGCGCCCATCTCGGCCAGGGCTTTCTGGGCTTCGTCGCGTTCCTTGGCCTGGTTGGAGCCCAGTTGCTGAATCAGGTCCAGCAGCCTGCGCTTCTGAGCGGGGTGGCTGTCCAGGCCGGGCGTGATACGCACGATCTTGTCGACGGGGATGGTTAGGGTGCCAAATTCCGTGGTCACGGTGATGGAATCGACCGAGAGAATGCCGCTGACGACGGAGTCTTCCATCAAGTGCAGCCGCACTTCGCCGCTGGCGAGCGTCGGCTGCCGCCTGCGGGCGACCGGCGCAGGCTCATCCTCCGCCTTGGGCGCTTCGCCATTGGCCGGTGCCGGTTTCTCGGGCTTGCGTACTGCCGCTTTGGCCGGAGATTCGCCTTGCGCAGCCGGTTCGGTGGCGTCGTCCTGCAGCACTTCGTCGAGAACTTCCCCAAACAATTCCAACGGCAACAGCGGCCCGAAGACGCGGGGCTTGGCTTCTCCAAATTGGCCCCACACCTGGCCGGCAGACAGCCCCAGCCAACACAGCGAAAGCGCAATCAGGCGGCAAGACATGGATGTGGCCCCCTCTCGACAGGGTTGGGTACGAACGCCACCTTGGAGCAAAGGTTGAACAACCGTGTGGCCGCAACGACCAAGAGCAGCAATCGGCGGTTGGATCAGCGTGGGTTGCCACATCCCTTCAGCACGCGCTGCCTCGACGGACAACGCACCAACCCACGGTTGGCCCACGGCCAAACCGGCCGTGGCAGGTCCAGCGACCGCCGTTGGCTTGATTTTCGTCCACGGTCTACGCCCCTGCAATTAGCTGGTGGGCAAAAAGTTTGTTACACGCGGTTTTTGATAGGGCAATTGCGGCCGCGGCGCATACTTAAATCAAACTGGATGGTTCGTTCGGCGCGAACATCCGCAGCCAGCAACGCTACTATCAGACGTACCGATGGGCTGCGGCGTTCCCCAGAAACTGGGCGGATTGCGCCGCCGCAGTGCCATACGCGGCGGCCGCTAGTCGATTTTCGCCGCACCTGCGAGGGGATTGGGGAACGTCACCGGCAAAGTTGACGAGGTTTGCCCTCCTCCTGAAACCGTGCGCGATTCGCTATGCTGCACAGCAAACCACAGCGAAAAGAACGTTTAGACCGAGCCAATAGCCCGCGGGGGGAGTTGCCGCGCCAGCCGTGCCGACGCAGGCTGGCCGCTGGCGTGCTGGACCGAGCATCCGCGGCCAAACGATACGCATAGTGAGGAAAGTTGCTCGATGCCTCAAACGATTGTCATTTTCGGGGCTTCCGGCGATTTGACACGCCGCAAGCTGATTCCGGCCCTGTATCAGCTTTTCCGCAAGGGCCGCTTGCCGGAAGACACCCGCATTGTCGGCTTCTCGCGGACGCCGCTGCCGGATGATCAATGGCGGCAGATGCTGGCCGAGTCGACCGCGAAATTCCTGGGCGACGCGTTCGATGCCGAGGTCTGGCAGCGGTTTGCGCCGTTCATCTATTACCAGCCGGGCGATATTTCCGAGCTGGAAGAAGTGCGCAACCTGGAACGGCGGCTCCAGGAGTTGGAGAGCGGCGAGCAGCGTTCCGCCCGCATCTATTATCTGGCCACGGCTCCACAGTACTTCGAGCCGGCAGTCGAGGCGCTCAAGGCGTGCGGCATGACGCGCGAAACCACCGGTCCGCGCCGCCTGGTCGTCGAAAAGCCGTTTGGCACCGACCTGAAGTCGGCCCGGCAGCTCAACGCCAAGCTGCACTCGGCGTTCGACGAATCGCAGATCTTCCGCATCGACCACTACCTGGGCAAGGAAACGGTCCAGAACATCCTGGTTCTGCGGTTTGCCAACACGATCTTTGAACCGGTGTGGAACCGCAACTACATCGATCACGTGCAGATCACGGCGGCCGAGGATGTCGACGTCGGCAGCCGCGGCGGCTACTACGACAAGGCCGGCGTGATGCGCGACATGTTCCAGAACCACCTGCTGCAACTGCTCACGTTTGTGGCGATGGAACCGCCGTCGCGCTTTGCCGCGGACACCGTCCGCAACGAAAAGGTGAAAGTGCTCGAAGCCATCAAGCCTTTCGAGCCCGACGAAGTGGCCGAACGCACGTTCCGGGGCCAGTACATCGGCTACCGGCATGCCAAGGACGTGCCGCCGGACAGCGAAACGGCCACGTTCGCGGCCGTGAAGCTCTCGGTCGGCAACTGGCGCTGGGAGGGGGTGCCGTTCTACCTGCGCAGCGGCAAGGCGATGGATTGCCGCTCCACGCAGATCGTGATCCAGTTCCGCAAGCCGCCGCACCTGATGTTCGAAGCGGCCCGCATGCGGCAGATCGACGGGGATCGGTTGGTGATCCAGATCCAGCCGGCCGAAGGCATCCAACTGCATTTCCAGACCAAGGTGCCCGATGCCGGAATGCAGATGCGGCTGACGGACCTCGACTTCCGGTTCGACACCCGGTTCGCCAAGGCCCTGCCGGAGGCGTACGAACGCCTGCTGCTGGACGTGATGACCGGCGATGCCAGCCTGTTTGCCCGTAGCGACGAGGTCGAACTGTGCTGGGGGCTGATCGACCCCATTCTGGAAACCTGGCAGCGCACCGGTTTGCCGGAGCTGGCGTTCTACGAGCCCGGCATGTGGGGACCCAAGGAGTGTAACAAGTGGATCTGGCGTGACGGCCGCGACTGGTTTGATGTTTGCCCCACGCTGAAATAACGCCACGTTTTGGCAGCGGGCGCCGAGGCCCCGTGTCGGCCTTGTCGCATGCTAACCACCCATGCGGCGGGTGAGTTGCCTCCCAACCGGGTAAATCCTGGCAGAATGTGCGGCCTGAATAGGTTCGCCAGACGCTCGAATTCTGCGCGCAGCCCATGGGCGCGGAGCTAACGTCCATTACCATGAAATCGTGCGGCGCATGCTTTCCCCATGTCACGGTGCGACTCATCCAGGGAAAGCTGAGGCAACGCTGCTCCCCACCGCTACTCCCCGACGTGCTGCTAGCCTCGTCCGGTTAGCACGGGAAACGCTTGTTGGCGGTAGTCGGAAGCCCCCCCCACAGGAACAGAGGTCGATATACTTCCAATTTGCGTGCGAACATTGTGGAAAGAAGCTCAAGGTACGCGATGAGCTGGCCGGACGCCGCGTCCGCTGCCCGTATTGCCACACGACGATCAGCGTGCCCACGGAGAATCCCGAGTCGACCGACCTGCCTCCGCTGACCTCGGGATTTCCGAGCTTCGGAACGCCGCAATTCGGGCAGGCCCCTGCCGCTCCCTTTGGCCAGGCCCCGGCAGCAACGCAGCCTGCGGCCAAGACCGGCCCGGCCACCAAGCGCAGCAAGTCGTCCTCCGGCGAGCAGAATGACGGCACCAACGTCAGCATATTGATCAGCGGCGGGATCGCCTTGGGGCTGACGGTCGGCTTCTACGCGGTGCTGTTCCCGATGGCCCAGGCCGACATGTACCTGGGCGATCTGTTCGTCGAACGCGGCTGGGTGCCCTACGGCACGACGTTTTTGTTCGCCTGGGCGATGGTGATTCTGTACCTGAAGTCGCGCAAGCTGCGGCGGCAGCGCGAGGCGCTGCTGTTCGACGTGCTGCCGGTGGACCTGTCGCCGGAAATCACGCCGCAGAACGTCGATCGGTTCATCGAGCACGTTAAGGGACTGCCGGTGCAGCCGGGCGAAAGTTTCCTGGTAACCCGCGTGTTGCGCGGCCTGGAACACTTCCGCGTGCGGCGCAGCAACCCGGAAGTGGCCAACACGCTGAACAGCCTGTCGGAGATCGACGCCGGCACGGTCGATTCCAGCTATACGCTGATCAAGGTGTTCATCTGGGCGATCCCGATTCTGGGCTTTATCGGTACGGTGATCGGTATTAGCGATGCCGTGGCCGGTTTCTCGGGCAACCTCGATGCGGCCGATCCCTCGGCGCTGAAGCAATCGCTCAACAACATTACCGGCGGTCTGGCGACGGCGTTCGATACCACGCTGATCGCGTTGGTGATGAGCATGTTCGTGATGTTCCCGGCCAGCTCCATGCAGAAGGCCGAGGAAGACCTGCTGGGGGCGGTCGACGAATACTGCAACGAGAACCTGATCAAGCGGCTCAACGACGGTGCCGCGGGCAACGGCGGTGGCGGCAAGGTCGATAACCGCGAGGCGCTTCAGCAGGCGATCCATGCCGCGATGGCGGCCCACCACGCCGAACTGCAAGCCTGGACCGCCAAGCTGGAAAAGATCGGCGAAACAATCACCAGCCAGGTGAGCAAAGGCTGGCAGGAGCTCCAGGCGTCGCTGCTGGCCCAGGTCAACGGCGTGATCGAAAAGCAGGAGAGCACGCAGCAGCAGTTCCAGACCCAGGTCGAAACGCTCGTCGAGAAGCAGCAGGAGCTGCTGACGCAATTGCAGGAAGTGCAGTCGAGCATGGTCGCCCTGGACGTGGCTCACATGGAAGAAGTGCGCACCTCGATGAGCCAGCTTGCCGGCGGGGCCAACGAAGTCCAGCAGCAAGTGGCCGCCGCGATGCGCGACACGGCCCAGGCGCTCGACCGCCACTTCAGCAGCCTGGGCGAAGGGCTGGCGTCGCTCAATCGCGTGCTGGAAGAGCTGGGCGAGAAACAAGTGGTGATCAAGTCGGAATTGGCTCCCCGGCGTCGCGGCTGGTTCAGCCGTCGCAACGGACATTAATGCTTGCACGCGTTGCCGTGGGGACGCGAAGGCGATTTCCGGAAGATCATTCAGCACAAGTGGCAGCGGCGGTCATGCTGGCCGTTGCCAAAAGTGCCATTGCCGCGAGGGTAGGATATGGCCCGACGACGAAAATCCGAGGAAGGCATATCCTTGTTCCCGTTCCTCAGCATTCTGTGCTGTGTGATCGGCGTGCTGACGCTGATCATCGTGAGCATGGCGCTGGGGTCAATGGACGAGGAAGTGATCGAGCGCGCTCGGAAATATCAACTCATCACGAACGACATCAAAACCCAGCTCGACGAGATCGCCCGGCTGGAAGAACTGGTCAAGAACGTCGACGCGATCCGCGAACAGTTGGCCTTGGCCGACGCGGAGCTCAAGCGAATCCAGAAGCAGCAGCAGGATCTGGAAAAACGCGACGATATCAACGTGCAACTGTTGGCGCAGCTCAACCGGTCGCGTAAACGCGTCACCGAGATGGAGAGCGAGCGCAAGGAGCTGAACCAGACCCTGGCCAAGCTCCAGAACGAACTCAAACGCCGCAAGGAACCGCCCGGCGAAGCCGAGGTGGTGATCCAGCCCAGCGGTAGCGGTACGAACCTGGTGCCCCGCTTTGTGGAGTGCCGGCCCGAGGGCGTGGTGATCTACGAAGGCGACAAGCAGATTCGCGTCCGCCGCGGCGACCTGCGCAGCAACCAGGATTTCCTCAAGCTGCTGGATGATGTAGCCCAGAAGGCCAAGACCGACCGCATCGTCTTTCTGCTGCGTGAGGACGGCATCCCCACGTACAACGCTGCGCGGGCTATTGCCAACGAACGCCTGGCCCCCAACGGCAAGCTGGCCGTGCAAGGGCAGGGCAAGATCGACCTCAGCCTGTTTACCAAGAAAAAGTAGCACCACCGGCTGCGGAGGAGGCGTCGCCGCGAGGCAACACACCTCACCCGGCGTTGCCCACGCCCCCACCCAACACTGCCGTTTCCCATTTGCACAAACATGGCTCGCAGAAAAAGCTCATCATCGGCCGGTAGCCTCGACTCGCTCCTGGACACCCTCACCAACGTGGTGGGCATCTTGATCATTATCATGGTGCTCATGCAGGTGAGCGTGGGTGAGTCGGTAAAGCGGATGGAAGCCATCGACGGTCCGCTGCTGGAACTCACCGATGAGGACGTGAAAAGAGCCGAGCAGGAAGCGGTGGAGGTTTCCAGCCGGCTGAAAGAGCTGCTGGAAGCCACCGCGAATCTGAACCTGGCCGTCGAGCAGCGGGCGCTGGATGAGAAGCAGCGGTCGCTGGCCCAACTCGAGAAGAACCTGGCTTCGCTCCAGGGCAAGATCAATCTGGACGAAGTCCGCAAGCAGCTCGAGGAAGTGCAGAAGAAAGAAACGGCCCTGGAAAAGGAAGTGCTGGCCGCTCAGGAAGAGATCGCCAAGCTGAAGGCTCAGTTGGCCAATACGCCTGAGCCGCAAGGCGTGGCCGCCACCATTGTGACGTTGCCCGACCCCCGCCCGGCTCCCGAAAAGGCCCAGCCGGCAATCTTTATGGTCCGCAAGGGACGGGTGGTGCCGGTCGACGTTCAGCGGCTCAAGGGCATTGTCAGCAACGTGATCAATTCGTACGTCGATCCAAAATCGAAGCGGATCGACGCGGAAAAGGCGCTGAAGGTCTTCAACAACCAGAAACGCAGCACCTACGGCGTGAACCTCGCGCTGAAGAACATCAACGAGAATATCTACCTGGTGGTGACGCCCGACGACGATGCCGGCGAGGCGGGCGACAAGGTAGACGGCTCGACTTCGACCTTCCGGCGGTTGGTGCGGCGCATCAACCCCAAGCAGAATTACGTGCGGTTTTTGGTGTGGGCCGATAGCTTTCCCGACTACCTGGCAGCCCGTTCGGTGGTCGAGGAATACGGCCTGATGGCGGGCTGGGAAGCGTATGTGCCCGACCAGGAATACCGGATCTGGATCGGCCAGACCACGGCCTACAAGCCGCCTCCCAAGCAGCAAACGCCGCAGCGGCCGACCTTGCCGGTGGAGCAGGTCGACTAGGCTGGGAGAGAGCGCGTAACATCCCGTTGCAAGCGCCGGGTTGACGACACTCGCGACGCAACTGCCATTGACGCAGGCAGGGCAAATCGCGAACAAAACCTGACAGCACGGCCGGGGGAGATTCTTCCTGGCCGCCGCTACCGTGTTCGCCCCCGCCCTAACCGTTTCGGCCCCAGCCTGTGTTCACCCTCCCCGACCGCTGGTATGCCCGCGTCCCGTGGCTGCTGCTTGCGATTGCCGCGGCACTGGTGCTATTGGGGCACGTGGGCATCGCTCGGGCCGAGGCCCTCGACGGCGGCGATGGCAGCTTTCTGGCCCGGCAGCGCGTCTGGTCCGCGGTGGCCGCGGCGGCTCTGGTGCTAGCGGCCTGGCCCAACTACCGGGTGCTGTGTCGCTTCAGCTTCTGGATCTATGCGGCCTCGCTGGTGCTGCTGGTGCTGGTCTTTTTGTGGCCGCCCATCAACGGCGCGCAGCGCTGGCTGCGCTTGGGGCCGGTGAGCTTGCAACCTTCGGAATTCGCCAAGATTGCCTGCGTGCTGGCCCTGGCACGGTACCTGATGTATCGCGAGAGCCAGCGGCGGCTGAGCGGTTTTTTGGCCCCGCTGCTGCTGGCGGTGGTGCCCAGCGTGCTGATTCTGCGCGAGCCGGACTTGGGCACCGCCATGGTGTTCCCGCCGCTGGTGGCTGCCATGCTGTTTGCCGCCGGGGCTCGGCTGGCCGACCTGGCCAAGCTGGCGCTCGCGGGGCTGTTGATCGCCCCGCTGATGTGGACCCAGATGAGCCGCGAACAACGGAGCCGTGTTACTGCCTTATTCGAGCAGCCGCCGCCGGGCGTGCGGCCCAGCGACGATGCGTACCACCTTTATCAGTCCAAGCAGGTGCTGGCCCTGGGCGGCGTCTGGGGAAGCTGGCTGGCCGGCGATGCCACCGACGATCTGGCGGCCTATCGCCTGCCGGAGTCGCACAGCGATTTTGTGTTCAGCGTGCTGGGAGAACGTCTGGGACTCTTTGGTGCCGGCACCGTGCTTCTGTTGTATGTCCTGCTGCTCTGGCAGGCGTTGCGCATCGCCGTGGCGAGCCGCGAACCGTTCGGCAGACTGGTCGCGTGCGGCATTGCGATCCTGTTTGGCGTGCAGGCCCTGATCAACACCGGGATGACGGTCGGCCTGGTGCCGATCACCGGGATGTCGCTGCCGCTGGTCAGCTACGGCGGGTCGGGGCTGGTGGCTCACGCCATCGCCTTGGGCCTGCTGGTCAACATCGCCATGCGACCCGGCTTTGAACTGGCCAAAGAGCCGTTCAGCTTCCACCGCGAGCCGTACTAAGAAACGCCGCGGCGTTGTAAGTCTAAGAAAAATCAAGAGATTGCGCGGGCAGTTTCGCGGCGCGTAGTCCGCTTACGCGTCGTCCTCAGGGCGCGGGCTGCCGCCCAGTTGGCCCATCACCTGGAGCAGGCTGTGCAGGTGGGCCATGCGGGGGCCGAAGCGATCAACCAGTTCGTTGAGCAGGAACTCGCCTTCAACGACGGCGTCGCCGTGCTCTTCGACTTCGTCCAACAGCCGGCGCAGGTAGGTGTTCTGAGCCCGGCTCAGCAGTTCGACGGCCTTGCGGCAATCGCGCGACATGCGCGGGTTGGCCTTGCGCCATGCCGCCAGTTCGGCATTCCGCTGCCGCTGGGCCGCGGTCATCACCGTAAGAAGCTGCTCCAGCAACTCGTTTTGACGGTCAATTCCCGTGAGAATATCACGCATCAACTGCGTGTTCTCGCCAACCGGGGACGTCTCTTCCGCTCCAGCAGCGCTGCTGACTTCGACTTGACTGAAGAGCGATGGCGAAGCGGGATGATCATGAGACATGAAGCCGTTCCTTCCTATCGGGCTGGGCAGGTTCATCCAGTATAAGCAGCCGACCATCGAAGTCGAGCGGCTGCTTCTGGAACTAATCACCGCTGGGTGGTGGGCAGGTCGGAATGCGCCCCCTGCCAGGCAAGCTGGGGATGGTCTGGATCGATCAGGCTGACCGTAATGCCTGCTAGCATGGCGGCCGCATGTGGAAAAAAAGCATCAACGTAGCCCGCCGAGGCCCAGTCGGCGAGCGAACCGGGGGCCGGCGGCAGGGCCGACTTGAGCAGTACCAATTCAGTATTTCCCAGGCGGCAAGCCACCCGGGCCGCAATCGAATCGCTGGTCACGTCCCAGCTTCGTGGCAGCGGCGGCAGGCCCTGCCAGGTGTGTTCCTGACGCAACAGCGGCATCGGGTCAAACCACACCAACGGCGCGGTCTGGCGCAGTGGTCGTAGTTGGCGAAGGCAGCGACAAATGGGCGCACGGGGAAAGTATTCCGCCGCCATCGCCAGGTTTGCCTGCATTGCCTCGATTGCCAGCCAATGACTTTGCTCGTCGCCCAGGTGATGGAGCCGGTCGGCCTCGCGCACCGCGTCGGCTGCCTCGCCGCCGCCCACGATCATTACATGACACCGCTGGGGCCGCCGGGCCAACCACGCCGCCAAAAGTCGCGGCCAATCGGGCCGCCGCAGCAGGCTGCCGCCGAGCTTAACTACGGAGAAGGGGCGCTCGCCGTTCATGCTGATTTGCCAAAAAAGCCACCGCCCAGGCCGCCGCTGCCGACGATACCGCTGGTCCTAGTCGCTGGGTGAGCGAAACGATGGGCAGTTGGGCCGCTTCGCAGACCCTGGCCGCCAGGAACTCGCCGCTCCCGGAGACCACCGCCGTGGGCGAAACTTCTAGACGCGATAGGACTTGCCGCAAAGCCTGGGTCAGCAGCCGTTCTTGCGCCTCGGCGATGGTGCGGGCGGCGGCCAGGGCATCGGCCTCGTCGAACAGTGCGCGGTCGGCACAGATCGAGCGGGCAAGCCGATCATGCGCCCAGCGGCGCGTAGCGGGCCGGCCGTCGGCCGTGTGGCAATCGTGCTCGTCCTCCGGCAGATCGCCGGTCAGCAGGTAGGCATCCAGCGTCGTGGCGAAAAACTCCTGGGCCGTGGGACACTTTTGCCCTCGCCATGGGAGCGCCGCAGCGACCGCGCACACCGGGCTGCGCCGCACGCCGGTGTATACCAATTCGCCGTGCAGCAGACGCTCCGGATCGTTCCGGCCCAGCGCCACCGTGCGGCCATCGACCACCGGGATGACGTCGCAGGTGGTGGAGCCGACGTCGACGACAACCGCCGGTGAAACCCCGGCCACCTGGGCTGCCGCTGTCGCCAGGGCGTGCCAGTTGGCCGCCGCCACGTCGAGTGGTTGTTGCCGGGCCTGTTCCACGGTGAGCCATTGGCCCGGCAGCGCGTACACCAACACCGGCCGGTTAGCAGCCGCCTCTTCGACCGCCGCCAGGATGTGCTGCACGCCCTGGCGTTTGGTCTCGAAGCAGTCCGCCAACTCGCCAGTCATGGTGACGGCGATGCTGCAATCGGAGCCGCCGGGGGCTTCGTTCAGAAACTGCTTCAATTCGGCTGCCAGGTCTGCGGGCCGCTGCCACAACGGAAAGTACCGGCTGGCGGCGAATCCCTCGCCATCGGCCAACTTGAGATTCGCACCGCCGACATCCAAGCCCAGGTAGCGTGTCATCGGGCGGCCTCCTGCACATGGCACGCGGCGACCGTCTCAGCGCGGTGCGGTACCCACAACGGTTCGATTAGCTGATCGGTTGCATCGAGTTCGTGGGCATCGCCGCGATCGATCGAACCATCGCTTTGAAAGGTGAGCGGCCTGCCGTCGAACCCAATGGTGCCCATCATGGCGGTTAACGTGTCCAGGTCTGCACCATCGGCCAGATGCAGCATGGCCGCCACCAGGTTGACGTTCGCCGCCGCCCGAAGCCCCACGTACGACGTCGTAAACCGCGGGTTCACTTCAATCACCGCATCGCGCGAGCCGTCGGCGTCGTCGCCCAGTACCATGTCGATGCCGAAATAGCCCAGGGGAGCCATCGATCGCTGATGCAGACTTGTTGCTACCTGGGCAGCCAGGTGCATCGCCCGGCGTCGCAACTGCGGCTGCAACGGCCAACGTCCACCCTGGTATTGCAACCCAGTTTCGCCCGTCAGAAGTTGCTGCGTGGGTGGCAGAATGAGAGAGCCTGCCGGGCCAGCCAGCACCGAAACACTTGCAGGCACACCGGGCCAGAACGCTTCCAACCGCCAGGGACGCTCAACTTCATCTGGCAGTACCGACTCATCGCTGCCTGCCTGCTGTGCCGCGTCGATAGCCGCAGCCAGGTTGTTCGTTGCAACGCGATGAACGCCGATCGAGCCGGCGCCGTGGCGAGGTTTCAACACGGCGGGCAAGACCACTTCGGCGGGCCAGGCATCGCCGGGGCCTACGGCGGCACCCCTGGGCACCGAAATCCCGCACGATGCCAGAAAGGCAGCCGTAGCGTGCTTGTCGGCCGCCAGGCAAACCAGGTCCAGCGAACCGCCCAGCCACCGTCCACCGGTATCGCTGACCGCCTGGCACCAGTGTTCCAAGTGGCCGCCAAACTCCGGTGCGATGACCACCGTCCAGGCTGCCTCCGCGGCTAGCCGTGTGAACTGCCAGGCAACGTCCGCGGCGCTCTCCACCGGGCAGACCGCAACACCGTCCAAGTCCGGCATTGGCAACCGGTGGTCCCACAGCACGCTGACCGTGGCTGGGGTGGGGCTGGCCTGGGCCAGGTCGCTTGCGACGGCGGCCAGCATGGCTTGGCCTTCCGCCAGCAGCGAGCCTGCCGGGGGCTCGCCGCTGGCCAACAGCCCACCGCCGGTAATGAACTCAAAGACAAAGTACCGCGGCGCCATCAACGCTGCCTATTCATCCTTGCCCGGCGGCAACAGTTCGAGTTCGGCGAACACGGCCCGGTGGTCGGACGCCACGGCCTCGTCGAGCACTTTAAACGAGAGTACCCTCCACCGCGTGGCAGCCGCGCCGTCCTCGCCCGGCGAGCGGACCAGGATGTAATCGATCTGCCCCCGCGGCTTGTCCACTGGGATCGTTGGCATGACCTCGCGGTTGGCTCGCTTCCACTGCTGGGCAAAGATCTTCAGCACTTCGCTCTCGGGCTGGGCGTTCAGGTCGCCCGCCAGGATGGCCGGTGCGTTCCATTCGGAGGCCAGCTTGTTGATCATTTCGGCCGACTGGCGCCGCTCGCGGTCGTCGCGGCGATGGTCCAGGTGCGTGGCGACAAAGACCAGCGGTTGTTTGTCCGGACCGGCCTCCACCTTCACAACCAAGGCACCACGCTGTTCGCCGTTATCGAGCCGTGGCAGCAGGTGATTTTTGTGCTCCACGATTGGGAACCGCGAAAGCACCGCGTTGCCGTAATAACCGCCGGCAAAGTCGATGTTCTTTTCGAAGACGGCGGTCAGTCCGGTGAGTTTGGCCAGTTCGGCCGGCTGGTCCACGTTGCCGGTGCGCTGGGTGTTCTTCTCAACCTCTTGCAGCGACACCAGGTCGGGCTTCACGCTGTTGATCACTCCGGCGATCCGTTCCAGGTCGAGCTTGCCGTCGACGCCGGCGCCATGGTGGATGTTGTAGCTCAGCACGCGGATTCGCAGGGGCTGCTGGGCAACCGCGGTGCTGGGCAGCCCTGCCACCGCGGCGGCCAAAGCCGTCACGGCTATGAGCCGGCTCAGCCAATTGCGTACCAGGCCGCGAGCTAAGATGAAGTAGTGGGGCTTCCTCGACAGAGTGTGTTCGCGCCGGTTCATCGTAGAAGTTGCCCTCTCGTTAGCGACAGGGGGCACGGCCATTGTGGCGGCCGAAAGTAAACCGCCTGGGCGTCCCCAAACAGTGACGGCCCCTTTATACTCTGCCGAACAGCCTTTGCGGAGATAGTAGCGGCCGCTGCCGCACGCCAAAGTTTGCGCAGGAGTCCCAGCAGCGTGAGACTGCATTTTCTGGGAGCCAACCGGCAAGTCACCGGTTCGCGATACTGTGTTGAAGTTGCCGGTGCCCGGGTGATGGTCGATTGCGGCCTGTTTCAGGAACGGGAGTTTGCCTCGCGGAATTGGGACCCGTCGCCGATTGCGGCTTCCAGCATCGATGCGCTCGTCCTCACGCACGCCCACCTGGACCACGTAGGCCTGATCCCAAAGCTGGTGCGCGAAGGTTTTCGCGGGCCGATCTACGGTACGCGGGCCACCGGCCGGCTGGCGGAACTGATCCTCCGCGATGCGGCCAAGATCCAGGTTGAAGACGCCGCGTACAAGAAACGGCGTCACCAGAAAGAAGGCCGCACCGGCCCGCATCCGGAAGTGCCGTTGTACGACGATCGCGATGTCGATCGTGCGCTACCGCTCTTTCAATGGCAGCCGTACGAGAAGGCGTTTGAGGTGCGGCCCGGTATCACCGTCACCTTTCGCGAGGCCGGACACATTCTTGGTTCCGCCTACGTGGTGATGGACCTGGTCGAAGGCGATGTCCGCCGCAAGCTGGTATTCTCCGGCGACGTGGGGCAGCGCAACAAACCGCTCATTCGCGATCCGCACCCGCTGGAAGAAGCCGACTACCTGGTGCTCGAATCGACCTACGGCGACCGCGAACACATCGACGGCGGCGACGTTCGCGAACAGCTTCGCGACATCGTCAACCATACCGTGTCCAAGGGTGGCAAACTGCTGATTCCCACCTTTGCCGTCGAGCGGGCACAAGAACTGATGTATTACCTCAGCGACCTGGTGTACGCCAACCACATTCCTGATATCCCGATCTTTCTCGATAGCCCGATGGCCGTGGACGTGACCGCGGCGTTCATCGAGTTTCGCGATTGCCTCGATCAGGAAACGTGGGATCGTATCCGCCGGGGCGCCACGCCGCTGCGGTTTCCCGGCATGCGGCTGGCCAACACGCGCGAGGAATCGCAAGCGATCAATCGCGTTCGCGGGCCGGCGATCATCATGGCCACCTCGGGCATGTGCACCAGCGGCCGCATCAAGCACCACCTGCGGCAGCACATCGACGACTCCAGCACCACCATCCTGTTTGTGGGCTATCAGGCGCACGGAACGCTGGGGCGGCAAATCCTGGAGCGAAATCCCACCGTGCGGATTCACGGACGCCATTACCCGGTTCGGGCAGAGGTGGCCCAGCTCTATGGATTCTCCGGCCACGCCGATCGGTCCGGCCTGATCGAATGGGTGCAAGGCATCGCCATGCCGCCGCGGCAAGTGTTCCTGACGCATGGCGAAGAACAGGCTTCGCAGGCTCTGGCCAAAACCCTGACGGAACGTTTCGGCTGGCCGGTGGCCGTCCCGCCGTATCAAACCACGGCTCTCTTGAATTGAGGCGGGCGATTCGGGCCGGCATCACCTTGCGAAGGCGGCTGGCAATTCTACAGTATCCGTACCTGACATCCTGTGAACTTGAGGAGTGACCCCTGCCGTGGCGCGTGCGGTGAACTACTGGCTGATGAAGACGGAGCCCGAGTCGTACTCCATCCACGACCTGGCGGCCGAGCCGGACAAGACAACGTTCTGGGACGGCGTCCGCAACTACCAGGCTCGCAACTTCATGCGGTCGATGAAGGTTGGCGATCGGGTGTTGTTCTACCACTCCAATGCCAACCCGCCCGCCGTGGCTGGTACAGCGGTGGTTTGCCGCGAGGCGTACCCCGACTTCACCCAGTTCGATCCGAATCAGAAGCACTACGATCCGGATTCCAGCCACGATAACCCACGGTGGGATATGGTCGATATCCGGCTGGAATCGGTGTTCAAAGTGCCGGTGCCGCTGGACGTGTTGCGGGGCCGCAAGGACCTGGAGGGGATGGAACTGCTGCGGCGCGGTTCGCGGCTGTCGGTCCAGCCGGTCAGCCGCGAGCACTTTGAGATTGTGCTTTCAATTGCCAAGACGCTGGCTGCCGATCCCGCAGCGGCCTCGGCCGACAGTCAGGCAGCGCAGCCCAAGCGCAAGACGGCAAAGCGCACTGCCGCTCAGCCCACCGCGGCCAAGAAAGCGACCGCGCGCAAGGTGGCCAAGCGTGCTACCAAGGCCACCAAGAAACGCGGCGTGAAGTAGCCGGGCGTTCTAGA
Source organism: uncultured Planctomycetales bacterium (assembly GCA_937927735.1). Taxonomy (GTDB): domain Bacteria; phylum Planctomycetota; class Planctomycetia; order Pirellulales; family S012-138; genus CALBRZ01. The sequence goes on along the minus strand of CALBRZ010000052.1, from coordinate 68,684 downwards.
GGTTCTTCAAGTACTGCACTGCGGCGCCGATCTCGGTCAGCGGGTCTTCGCTGCGCTGCCGCATGATGCTGAACCAGCCCCGATACTCGCGTTCCTCAAGCATGCCCAACAGTTGCGGGAAATCGGCCGAGCCGCGTCCCAGCGGCACTTCCAAACCGCGGCGCCGGCCTGGATCGCGCACGCCATCGCGGGCGTGTACGTAAATGATGTGCTGACCCAGTTGCTCGATCACCTCGGCCGGGTTGTAGCCGTTGATGATCATGTTGCCTGGGTCCAGGTCGATGCCTACGGAGCCCTCGGGCAGCACATCAAACAGCCGCTTGAGATCGGCTGCGCTTTCGCTGCCGGTTTGCGCGGCCAGCCAGGCGCCTGCCCGCTGGCTGTAATTGCCCAGGTCGCGGAGCACGTCGACGAGCAGATCCCAGCCTTCGGTATTAGGCTCTTCCGGCACGCGGCCCACGTGATTGACCACGACCGACGCCCCCAGCGAGTAAGCGAAGTCCAAGGCGGCCTTGGTGGCGGCCACGCGGCGGTCCAGATCGTCGGCCACGTTGTAGCCCCGCCGGGTATGGAAGCTCAACGCCGCCACCTTCAAACCCAGATCTTCCAGCATTTTCCGCAATTGCCGGCGGGCGGTTTGCGAAAATTCCTGCGGTTTGATGTCCTCGCGGGCGTCAATTTCTACCCCTGTCGCCCCGAGGCGTGCTGCCGTATGCAAGGCTTGCTTAAAGGGCTGTCGCAGGCTGCGCAGCTCAATGGCGACCTTCAAGTCTGGCATGGATCGTTCCGTCTATGAGCATCGTAGGTTCCGTAGCAATTCTAGCGGTCGCCGCATTCGCCGCCAGCGGGGATGCTACCGCCGACGTGCTCTATGCCACCCGTTTTGACTACGAGAGCGATCGCAACTACGACCGCTGGCCCGACGGCTGGACCCGTGCCCGCGGCCCGCGCTATCCCCACTACGTGCAGATCGGGATCGTAGCGTCGGAGCGGGGCGACGTGCTCCGGATCGCGCTCGATGGCGGCGCGGCGGTGGTCTATGCTCCGGAAATCACGTTGGACGGCAACCACAGTTACAGCGTGGCGGCCGAGCTGGCAACCGAAGGACTGCGGCACGACGGCTGTTGGCTGAGCATGAACTTTCGCGCCGCCGATGGTCGAACGCTCGCCAGCCACCAAACCCGGCCGCTGCGTGGCAGCCGGCCTTGGACCACGCTCGCACTCGATGGACTGGTTCCGCCGCCGGATGCCGTCACGGCTTTGGTGGGCATCCACCTGGAACCCTTGGGCGAGGAACAAGACCTGACCGGTTCGGTCCGCTGCCGGGCCCTGGTCATCCGGCAAACGCCCCGCCTGGAGTTGCAGACCTCGGCGCCCTTTCATCTGCACATGGCTGGTGAACCGATTACGGTGCGGGGCCACGTGCGCGGCGTGCCGGGGCCCAACGCGGCCAGCGGAAAGCCACTGACACTACGCTGGCAGTTGCTCTCGCCCGAGGGAAAAACTCTGGCTACGAATGAACAGCCGGCCCAATGGTTGTTGACGACCGATGTGATTGTGCCACACCTGGCAACGGTGGCGGCACAAGGCGCGGCGGCGCCGCCGGGCGTATACGCCGGACAGTGGCAATTGCCGCGTCTGGAGCCGGGCTATTACCGCGTGCGGGCAACGCTCGTTGATGGGCAAAGCGTAATCGCCCACCAGGAAACGCCGCTGGCGGTCCTGACCCCGCAGCGGCAACCAGCGCAAGGCACCTTCACGTGGACGCTGCCGTCGGCTCGCCACCGCGATGCACTTCCGCGGTTGATGCCGCTGTTGCGGCAGGCAGGTATCCAGCGGGTGAAGTTGCCGCTTTGGCTGCCGGCCGACGACGTGGCCTCACACGACCGTGTCGCCGAAATGATCGAGGAACTGGCCACGCGCGGGATTCAGGTTACCGGTCTGATCGTCGATCCGCCTCCGGCGGTCCGCGACAAGCTCCAGTGGCAAAAGGAGCCGGAAGCGATCGACCTGCTGCTCACGCCGGCCGATCGCTGGTTCCCCAGCCTGGCACCCGGCATGACGCGGCTGGCCATGGCCGTGCCCAAGTGGCAGCTTGGCCGCGACCGCGAACCGTTTGTCGCCGAACTGTCCGACGTGACCAATCGCGTAGCTGCCGTCAAAGAGCAGGCGTTTCTCCATGGGCTGGATATAGAACTGGGCATTGCCTGGAACTGGGTACAGCCCGCTCCAACCTCGTCCACGTCTCCGTGGAACTACCTGGTGTATTGGACGGCGCCGCCGCTGGCCGCTGAGGAACTGCCCGGCTATTTGAGTCACACGCTGCCCGGTGCCGCATCGGCCGCGGACAACGCAACATCGGCCAAGAAGGAAGCCAAGGCAGCCCAGCCGCCCGGCGGCTTTGAAGTGGTGTTGGAGCCTCTCGATCACCGCTATGACCGCACGGTGCGGTTGGCCGACCTGGTTCGCCGCATGGTGGCGGCGATGCAGTATGGCGCGGCCGGCGTGGTGGTGCCGGATCCGTTCGATTCGCAATCTGGTTTGTGCGATGCCGATGGCCTTCCGACCGAACTGTTCGTGCCGTGGCGGACGACGAGCCATCTGTTAGGCGGTGCCCGATACCTGGGCAGCATCACCCTGCCGGGAGGAAGCAGCAACGCCGTATTTGAACGCGACGGCCAGCTTGTGATGGCCGTTTGGAGCGAACGGGCGACCACCGAAACGCTCTGGCTGGGGCAGCGACCGCGGCAGATCGATATCTGGGGACGTACCAGTCCGGTGCCGGCGGTGACCAGTGTCCGGCGTCCGGACGCATGGCGGTACCGGCACGTTCCGCCGCCCAACGCGGAGACTCAGACCGCGGAAGAACATCATGTGGAGGTGGGGCCGGTGCCGACCTTCCTGGTTGGCCTCGATCCGGCCGTGATGCGCACGCGACTCAGCTTGCGGCTGGCCAAACATCTGCTGCCGGCCGAGTTTGGCCACAACCAGAACAACGAACTGCGGCTGCAAAGCGGCTTTGCCGAGAACGTCAGCGGTCAGGTGACGCTGGTGGCTCCCGATCGCTGGCGGATCCAGCCGGGCACGATCGAGCTGGCATTGGCCCCGGGCGAGACGCTCCGGCATCGCTTTGCGATGCGGCCGCCCTTCAATGCCGAAGCGGGCAGGCAACTGTTAGCGCTCGACTTCGACATTACGGCCGGGCAGCCGTACCGCTTCCGCGTGTATGCCGAACTGGTCGTGGGGGCCGATGGCCTGGAGCTGGAACTGCTTACCTGGCTCGATGAGCACGGCAACCTGATCGTGGAACAACGATTGAGCCAGGCCCAACTCAGCAAGACGCCACTGCAATGCTACCTGTCGGTGCCTGGCCGCCGCATCGAGCAATACCTGGCCACCAACGTGGGGCCGGAACCGCACATCCACCGTTATGTGCTGCTCAACGGTGGCGAACTGTTGGGCATGCCGGTGATGGTGCGCGTCGAAGAACAGGGAGGCCGACAGCGCGTGCTCCAGAAACGGATCGTGGCCGAACCGTAAGAGGCTGTGCGACTATGGCAGGCGATCTGTGCTACGCGGCATTCCGACCCAGGATGTAGCGGTGCGGATCGACTTCGTTGCGCAAGATTTCGAGCTGTTCGTCGCTGGGCGGTGGCGTGACCGGCAGCGGATCGCACGCGGGGGGCAGCTCAAAGCCGGTTGCCGTCTGCACGTCGGCCAGCGTGACGCCGGGGTGCAGGCTCAAGATCTGCATCCGGCAGGTTTCTTCGGCAAATCCCATCACGGCCAGATTGGTGATCACGCGGTAAGGACCGGTACCACGCGGCAGGCCGGCGGCTTCGCGGGCACCCGGGCCGGTCAGGTAGCCGGGCGTGGTCATGAAGTCGAGCTTTTCCACAAACCGGCGGGGATCGTGCTGCGTCATGATCAGCGTCCGCCAGCAGAGCGAGCCCAGGTCGTTGGCCCCGCCGCTGCCGGGCAGCCGTACCTTGGGGCGGTTGTAATCGTCGCCGATGATTGTGGAGTTTAAGTTGCCGTACGGGTCGATCTGGGCCCCGCCGATGAACGTGTAGTCGACCATGCCGCGCTGGCAGGTTTCCATGATGTCGGCCATGCTGGTGGCCATCACGCCCTGGAAAAACGTACGCGAATCGCCCACGCTGATCGGCATCCGCGGCAGCCGCGGGCCCACACCACCGGCTTCAAACAGCAGCGTCAGCCTGGGAGCCGTGGTCCGCTGGGCCAGCATGGCGGCCGCGCACGGCGCCCCGGTACCGACCACGATGGTGGAGTTATCCTCCAAGAGCCGCGCCGCGGCGCAGATCATCAATTCCATGGGCGTGTACGACGACATCACTGATTCCCTGCCACCTGGGACAACGGCCTGAGCCTGCGGAACCGGCCGGCGACCAGGATTGACGGGAGCCGTCAGCCACTGGCGCCGTTTACGTGGTTCTCAATGATAACGCGATCGCCGTCGCGCCGCAGCATGGCTACGTTGGCGTTCCCCGTTTGAGCGGCATCCGCCAGCGATGGGCAATGCGCCGTGGCGATGAACTGCACATTGGGGAATCGCTGTGACAAGCATTGCATCGCATGGCAGCACGCATTGGGATGCAGGTGCTGGTCAAGCTCATCGATCATGCACACCGCGGGCTGGGGGAGCGGATTTTCACACTCGGGATACAATTCCGACAAACGCACTGCAAGATCGGCCACCCATTCGGCCAAGGAACAGGAGCTACGGCCAGGCTGGTCCAATGGAACCCAGCCGTGCGGCACTTGAAACTCCACTTGGGGCTCAGCGTCAGCCGCGTCGGGCTCGGTAACGCGAATGTCGCTCACATTGGGCAGGACCTCGACTAACGTATCCTTCACCAGGTTCAGCCGCCGCGAAGCTGCCGAGGAGCCAGAAGCGACCGCATCGCGATGAAGCCGGATCCGTTCCTTGGCTGGGGCACGCAAGTAGAATTCGTCGGGGTTCTCATCCGCACTTGCTGGATCGTCGGTCCGGTGCCGCCGGCATTACCTGCCGGTAGGCGCCATACATATGACACAGCGGCATGTCGACGTCGTCAGGATTGATATAGGACTTCGACCTGCGATGAAGCGATATTCCGATGAGACGCTGACTGGATGCTTCGCTTGGAATGCCGGAGGGGCGCCAGGATGGCGAAACATGCATTTCGGCCTTTTCACGTAGGGGAATGCCAGCCCGCAGCACGCTCTGCTCAAGCTTATGAGTCGCAATCGGTTCTTCCGCAGAAATGACAACAGGCTAAAGTTGATCTGGGTGTCGATCGGCATCGCTAGCCCCAGCAGAATCGGCGAGTTGCCGGTGTCGTGGTCGCCCAGGATCAGCGTCCAACGGGCCGGATGGCCCTGGCCATCGGTAAGATCGGTCAGCTGCTCGTCAAAGCAGCGTACGTTGCGAAGTGCTAGACCTTCGATATAAGAGGCCTTCATACGCCGCATCCGAGGCCGACTGCCCTGAGGGGAGGGCCCGGCTCCACACGCTGGAAGGTAACTATAGTCGGCGCGGGGTTGAGAATGGCAACTACGCTCTAGTTGATAGGAAGTAGTGGTCGGGTTCCTCGTCTGATGTGATGTCGTTCAGTGCTTGTTTATTTTCAGGAGGTTCTCACAAGCCATTTCACCGAGCACGAACGGTTTGTATCGCGGCAATGGCAGCCTGCAAGCAACTCCCTTACGAGATGCACCCTCGCTGCGCTCACTTCTTCTCCGGCTCGTAGCCCAGGTTGGGAGCCAGCCAACGTTCCACTTCGGCCAACGGCATGCCTTTGCGTCGAGCGTAGTCTTCCGCCTGGTCTCGGGTGACGCGATCGACCGAGAAGTAACGTGCCTCGGGGTGAGCAAAGTACAGCCCACTAACTGAGGCGGCCGGCCACATGGCAAAGGTTTCGGTCAGCTTGATGCCGGTGCGGTTCTCGGCGTCGAGCAGTTGCCACAGCGTGGCCTTGGCCGTGTGGTCGGGGCACGCCGGGTAGCCAAACGCCGGACGGATCCCGCGGTACTTCTCGCGGATCAGGTCTTCGTTGGTCAGTTGTTCTTCGGCGCCGTAGCCCCAATCGCGGCGGGCTTGCTTGTGCAACAGCTCGGCGAACGCTTCGGCCAGGCGGTCGGCCAGCGCCTTGGCTTGGATGGCGTTGTAGTCGTCGTGCTGAGCCTGGAATTCCAGCACTATTTCGTCGCAGCCCAGCCCTGCGGTCACGGCGAACGCCCCCACGTAATCCTGGCGGCCGCTGTCCACCGGGGCCACGTAGTCGGCCAGCGAGCGGAAGTCCTTCTGCCCCTTGCGCTCCCACTGTTGCCGCAGCATGGGGAATCGCACCAGTTCCTGCTGCCGCGATTCGTCGGTGTACAGGATGATGTCGTCGCCCTCGCTGGCTGCCGGCCAGAAGCCATACACTGCCCGGGCTTTCAGGAGCTTGTTGGCGATGATCTGCTGGAGCAGCCGCTGGGCGTCGTCGAACACGCGGCGGGCTTCCGGGCCCACATCGGGATCTTCAAAAATCTTGGGGTACTTGCCCCGCAATTCCCACGTGGCGAAGTACGGCGACCAGTCGATGTACGGCACGATCTCTTCCAGGGGGAAATCGTCGAGCGTCTTGAGCCCCAGGAACGAGGGTTTGTCGATCCGCACCGTGGCCCAATCGGTGGCAAACCGACGGGCCAGCGCCTCGGCATAGGGAACCAGCGTGCGTTCCTGCTGCATGGCGTAGGCCTTGCGTGCCCGTTCCTGATCGGCACGCACGCTTTCCAGGAACTCGTCGCGGCGTTCGTTGTCGAGCAGCTTTTCGACCACCGGCACCGACTGCGAGGCGTCCAGCACGTGCACCACCGGCGATTGATACTCGGGCGCGATCCGCACGGCGGTGTGCTTGGCGCTGGTGGTCGCGCCGCCGATCAACAGCGGAATGGTAAAGCCCTGCCGCTGCATTTCGCGGGCGACGTGTACCATTTCATCGAGCGAAGGCGTGATCAGGCCGGACAGGCCCACCATGTCGGCGCTGACTTCCTTGGCCGTTTCCAGGATCTTTTCGGCCGGCACCATCACGCCCAGGTCGATCACGTCGAAGTTGTTGCACTTGAGCACCACGCCCACGATGTTCTTGCCGATATCGTGGACATCGCCCTTGACCGTGGCCAGCACCACGGTGCCGCGCGTACTGGAGCCATCGCCTTGGGCTTTCTCGGCTTCCATGAACGGCAGCAGGTAAGCCACGGCCTTCTTCATCACGCGAGCCGACTTGACCACCTGCGGCAGGAACATGCGGCCGGAGCCAAAGAGCTCGCCCACGACGTTCATGCCGTCCATGAGCGGCCCTTGGATCACGTCCAGCGGCTTGGGATATTTCTGCCGGGCTTCCTCGGTGTCCTGGTCGATGTAATCGGTGATGCCTTTGATCAGGGCGTGCTTGAGCCGCTCCTCGACGGGCTCCTGCCGCCAGGCTTGCTGCTGTTCTTCCTTGCGACCGGCGGCGTCGGCCTTGATCTTGTCGGCGTACTCGATCAGCCGCTCGGTGGCGTCCGGACGGCGGTTGAACAGCACGTCCTCAACGTAGCCCAGCAGCTCCTTGTCGATCTCCTCGTACACGGCGAGCTGGGCGGCGTTGACGATGCCCATGTCGAGCCCGGCCTGGATCGCGTGATACAAGAACGCGGCGTTCATGGCTTCGCGGACCACATCGTTGCCGCGGAAGCTGAACGACACGTTGCTCACGCCGCCGGAAACCTTGGAGCCGGGGCATTCCTGCTTGATCCGCCGCACGGCTTCGAAGAACTCCACCGCATAGTTGGCGTGTTCCTCCATGCCGGTGCCGACGGTGAGGATATTAGGGTCGAAGATAATATCCTCGGGCGGGAAGCCGGCCTGCTCGGTCAGCAGCTTGTACGAACGCTTGCAGATCTCCACCTTGTGGTCGGCTGTGACCGCCTGGCCGGTTTCGTCGAAGGCCATCACCACCACGGCAGCGCCGTACTGGCGGCAGAGCCGGGCCTGTTCGAGGAACTTCTCTTCGCCTTCCTTGAGGCTGATCGAGTTGACGACCGGCTTGCCCTGGACGCACTTCAGGCCTGCCTCGATGACCGACCACTTCGAGCTGTCGATCATGATCGGCACGCGGCAAATGTCCGGCTCGTCGCCGATCAGGTTGAGGAACTTCGTCATCGCGGCTTCGCTGTCGAGCAGGCCCTCATCCATGTTCACGTCGATCATGTTGGCGCCGTTCTCGACTTGCTGCCGCGCAATGCTCAGCGCTTCTTCATACTGCTCGCTGCGGATCAGGCGGGCGAACTTCTTGGAGCCGGTGACGTTGGTCCGCTCGCCGATCATCAGGAAGTTGGAATCCGGACGCAGTTCCAGCCGCTCCATGCCGGCGTAGGCCGAGTACCGCGGCGGCTTGCTCTTGCGGTGCGGCTTGGCGCCTTCGACCGCCTGGGCAATCGCGCGGATATAGTCGGGCGTGGTGCCGCAGCACCCGCCGACGATGTTCACAAAGCCGTGCTCGGCAAACTCGCCGATCCAGCGGGCCACGTCCTCGGCCGACGAGTCAAAGCCGCCCATGCCGTCGGGCATGCCGGCGTTGGGGTAGCAACTGATGTAGCAGGTGGCCACCTGCGACAGCGTTTCGATATAGGGCCGCATCTGGGCCGGCCCCAGCGCGCAGTTGAGCCCGATGCTCAGCATGTCGAAGTGCGAGAGCGAGGTCCAAAACGCCTCGATCGACTGCATGCCCAGTGTCTTGCCGCCTTCGAAGATCGTGCCCGAGACCATCACCGGCAGCTTCACGCCGTGTTGGCGGAAGAACTCGCTGATGGCGAAGAGGCACGCCTTCATGTTCAGCGTGTCAAACGAGGTTTCCGGCAGCAGAATATCGACGCCGCCATCCACCAGCCCGCGAATCTGCTCGGTGTAGCTGGCCACCATCTGATCGAACGTGTGCGAGCGGTGGCCGGGCTCCTCGCGGCCGCACATCGACAGCATCACCTTGGTGGGCCCGATGCTGCCGGCCACGAAGCGGGGCTTATCGGGGGTCTTGGCGGTGTATTCGTCGGCGACCTTGCGGGCGATCTGCGCGCCGGTGCGGTTCAGCTCATACACCAGGTCTTCCAGGTGGAATTCCTGCTGCGAGATGATGTTCGCGTTGAAGGTGTTGGTCTCGATGATGTCGGAGCCCGCGTCCAGGTAGGCCCGATGGATGTTCTCGATCATCGCTGGCTGGGTCAGCACCAGCACGTCGCTGTTGTTCTTCAGCGACACGGGATGATCGGCAAACCGCTCGCCGCGGTAATCTTCCTCGGTGGGGCTGTGGGCCATGATCATGGTGCCCATCGCGCCATCCAGCAGCAGGATGCGCTGTTCGAGGAGCTCTTCCAGCAGTTGGCGGGTTTGCAAAGGTTCAGCTACCGACATTCAACGTGTTCCCGAATGGTAGAGGCCGGCCACCGCCGGCTCGACAAATCCTTGGAGGTACCGCCGCGGCGTGGGCTGCCGAGCTGGCAGCCGGTTCGCGGCGGTGGCTTGGGTGTGCAGGTGTTGATGCGTACCGGCCCCGCGGCCAGGGCGCTGACGTTGGCTGGCTTAAGCCCGAAGTGCGTCCCCCGTTTGGCCAAAGCCGCCCGGCGTTTCTCCGATTCTACGACACAAGGCCCCCCCGTCCTAGTTCACCCACGGCGGGGTGGGGTAGCGGCGAGAAAGGCCGGGAAACTCGCGGAATGGCGGGGCCGTCCCGAAGCTGGCCGGCACTTGCGGCGCACCAAAAAACTCGGCGGGAGCCGCAAGTCGCCCGCCGAGTTTGAGGATATGGTCGAGTTTGAGGATGATTACTTGTGTGATGCGGTCGGTTGCCGCGACGCAGGGTTAGTTGCCGCTGCGCGGGGCACCCAGCGTGACTTCAAAATCGAGCGTCTTGCCGTCGCGTTTGACGGTGATCACGACCTTGTTGCCCGGCTTATACTTGATCAGGCCGTCGGCCAGCCCTTGGATATCGGTCACTTCGACCTCGCCGATGCGGGTGATCACGTCGTTGGCCTTCAGTCCCGCCTTGGCCGCCGGCGAGTCGTCGTTCACGCCGGTGATCCGCAGGCCGTCGTTCATGCTGGCGTAGTCGGGCACCACGCCCAGGTACGCCATCCGGCCGCCTTGGCTGGGGCCCTTGCTGGCCGAAGCCACTTTGGTGAACTCGGGACGCTTGGGCAGTTCCAGCACCAAGTCCAGCAGCCTTTCGGTGTAATCGAGGATATCGGCGGTGCCGCTCACGTTCACGTGGACGAAGTCATCGTCGGGCGTGTGATACTCCTTGTGCAGGCCGGTGAAGAAGTGGAACACCGGAATGTTCTTCTGGTAGAAGCCGTAGTGGTCGCTGTTGGGCATGCTGCCGTCGACCTTATCGAGCTTTAGCGGCGAGCCCTCGGCGGCGGCATCCACCAGCTTCTCGAACTCCTTGGCGGTTTTCACGCCGTAGACGGTGAGTTTGCCCTCGTTCATCCGGCCGATCATGTCGAAGTTGAACATGGCCACGGTGTCTTCCAGAGGCACCACCGGATGATTCAGGTAGTAGTTGCTGCCCAACAGGCCCCGTTCCTCGCCGCTGAAGGCGATGAACACCAGGGTGCGGGCCGGCTTCTTGCCGCGCTCGGCAAATCGCATGGCCAGCTCCAGCATGCCGGCGGTGCCCGAGGCGTTGTCGTCGGCCCCGTTGTGGATGGCCCGCAGCGCGGCCTGCCGCGAACCGAAGCCACCCATGCCCAGGTGGTCGTAGTGAGCGCCAACCACGATGGCTTCGTGGGCCAGGGGGCCTTCGCCCTTGAGGATGCCGATCACGTTGACCGCTTCGGCCTGCCTGGTGACAAACTCGGTTTGCAGCTCTGCGGTCCAGCCCTCCAACGGTTGCGACAGCGGCTTGAGGTCCTCATCAATCTGGGCTTCGATCGCCGCCAGGTTGTCCAGCTTCTGATCGCCGGCCTGGATCGGCGAAACCTTCAGCATCTGATTCACCACCTCCTGCGTCACATGCGCGAAGGGGATTTTCTTGCTGCGGGCACCGAACAAGTCGGGCTGGGCCAGTTCGTCGGCCTTCTTGGTCGAGAAAGGATCGTTCACCAGCAGCACGCCGGCCGCCTTGTGCTTGCGGGCCAGGTCGAGCTTGGTGGTGATGTAGGCGTGTTCGGTGGTGTCGTGGCCGCCGAAGGGGCTATGCGGGTTGTTCTGCTGTGGCTCGCGGCGGATGATCAGCACGATCTTGCCCGCCACGTCCAGGCCGGCGTACTCGTCGTACGCCGGCTTCTCGGCCGAGATGCCGTATCCGGCAAACACGATGGGGGCCGAGGCCTTACCCGATCCCCCCAAGGCCTGCGGCTGGAAGTCCTTGCCCAGGGCCAGCTTCAGTTCCTGGCCGTTGGGGCCGCGGAGGATGAGGTGGGTTTTCTCCTTCACCACCTCAGGCTCGAGCGTCACCTCGAACGGTTGGAAGTACGAGCCGTCGGGCGTACCGCTGGCCAAGCCGAGCTGCTTGAAACGCTCGCGAATAAATTCGGCCGCCTTCTGGATGCCCTGGGTGCCAACGCCGCGGCCTTCCAGTTCGTCGGAGGCCAGGTATTGGATATCGCGAGCGATCCGGTCGCGCACCACCTTGGTGTTTTCAGCCTGGACACTGCCGGCTAACAGGGCGGCGCCAACTGCCACCACTCCAAAGAGGTACGCTCCGAAGTTCCGTCGCATCATTTCGGTCGCTCCTGGGAGATTGATATGCGTAGTAACGCTTAGGGGGTGCGGCCTGGGCTGGCTGGGAACGTGGCGGGCGTCCGGACGCGGCAGGCGGAAAACTGCGGCGGCTGGACCGCCAAGGTCAGTTTCAGCCACGCCCGTGGCCCGGTCAAGCAACTGCCGCGGCGGGGGGAGGGGGCGGCCCCTAGAATTGTACAAATCCGTGGAAGCAGCAGCGTTTGCCATTATACTGTGGACTTGCCCTGGCAGTGGGGGACGCAGTGGTATCATACGCGGCCAGCGGGCCCGGCGCGGCTACCATCTTTCCCAGAGGTAAGCACTTTTGTGGAAGCACGGTTAGCAGTGGCCCGCGACGCAACCACTCCTTTGTGCCCGCCCAGCCGCGGTTGGTGTTCCAGTTAGGCTTTCTGGTGGAGGACACGGCCGCGGACCATCCCGCCTGACGCGGCACCTGCCGCAGCATGCCAGCCGCCGGCGTCATCGCCTTGAGGATGGCTCTGGCGACGCAACGATTGTGAACAACCAGTCTTTCTGTTGAGAGAACCCATGACTTCGAGTTGTCATGCCTGGTGGAAAGTCGTCTTGGCGGCGGCTTTGTGCGTTCTTCCCTTCGTGCGTGGTGCCGCGGCGGCCGAACCGCTGAAGCTCAAACATGGCGACCGCATCGTGCTGATCGGCAACACCCTGGCCGAGCGGATGCAGCAGTTCGGCCACTGGGAAACGCTGCTTCACAGCCGCTTCCCGCAACTGGAACTGGTCGTTCGCAACCTGGGCTGGTCGGCCGACGAGTTGACCATCCGCCTCCGCTCCAAGGACTTCAAGGATCATGGGCATACGCTGCACGATCACAAGCCGGACGTGATTCTGGCGTTCTTCGGCTTTAACGAGTCGTTCGGCGGCGAGGCCGGGCTGCCCAAGTTCAAGGCCGATCTCGACAACTTCATCAAAGAAACCACCACTACGGCCTACAACGGCAAGAACCCGCCGCAACTTGTGCTGGTGTCGCCCATCGCCAACGAGGATCTGCCCGCCCGCAAGCAGAACGCCGGGCAGCGCAACAACGGCAACATCAAGCTGTATACCGAGGCGATGAAGGCCGCCGCCGAGAAGCACGGCGTGCTGTTCGTCGACCTGTTCACGCCGACGTTCAAGCTGATGAGCGAAGCCAAGACGCCGCTTACCTTCAACGGCATTCACCTTACCGACAACGGCTACCGCCAGTTGGCCCCGATCCTCGACGAGGCGCTGTTCGGCCCCCGGCCGATGGAGCCCAGCGTTGACCTGGAGCGGCTCCGGGCCGAGATCAACGAGAAGAACCGCCAGTTCTGGTTCGATTACCGGGCGGTGAACGGCTACTACATCTACGGCGGCCGTAAGGAACCGTTCGGTGTGGTCAACTTCCCCGCCGAGTTCGCCAAGCTGCGCAAGATGGTGGCGGTCCGCGATCGCCGCGTGTGGGATGTGGCCCAGGGCAAGCAGGTGCCGGTTGAGATCGACGACAGCGGCACCGGCGACTTTGTCGACATCCAGACGAACATCAAGTTCGAGATCAAGCTCACCTCGCCCGAGGAATCGCAGCAGATGTTCCGGCTGCCCGAGGGCTACCAGGTGAACCTGTTTGCCTCGGAAGTGGAGTTCCCCGACCTGAAGAACCCGGTGCAGATGACGTTTGACTCCCAGGGCCGTCTCTGGGTCTGCACCATGCCCAGCTATCCGCAGTACCTGCCGGGCGTGCCGGTCAACGACAAGGTGCTGATTTTCGAAGACACCGATGGCGACGGCAAAGCCGACAAGCAGACCGTTTTCGCCGACGGTTTGCATGTGCCCACCGGGATCGAGCTGGCCGACGGCGGCGCCTACGTGGCCGAGCAGCCCAACCTGCTGTTCCTCAAGGACACCGACGGCGACGGCAAGGCCGACTACCGCGAGACGGTGCTGCACGGCTTCGACTCGGCCGACAGCCACCACTCGATCAGCGCGTTTGAGATCGGCCCCGGCGGGGCGCTGTACTTCCAGGAAGGCACATTCCACCAGACCCAGGTGGAAACGCCCTACGGTCCGCAACGCTGCTCCGATGCCGGCGTGTTCCGCTATGAGCCGCGCACCGAGAAGTTCGAGGTGTTCATCTCGTACCGGTTCGCCAATCCCTGGGGCCACGTGTTCGACCGCTGGGGACAGAACTTCGTGGCCGACGCCTCCGGCGGCGCCAACTACTTTGGTACCGCCTTCTCCGGCCAGGTCGACTATCCCCACAAGCACAGCTCGCTGAAGCAGTTCTTCACCAAGCAGTGGCGGCCCACCTCGGGTTGCGAACTGGTTTCCAGCCGCAACTTCCCGGAGGACACCCAGGGCGATTACCTGCTGAACAACTGCATTGGCTTCCACGGCGTGCTGCGGTACCGGATGAAGGAAGAAGGCTCGGGCTTCACCGCCACGCCGGTTGAACCGCTGCTGCAGTCGTCAGACCCGAACTTCCGGCCGGTCGATCTGCAGTTCGGGCCCGACGGCGCGCTGTACGTGATCGACTGGTTCAACCCGCTGATCGGCCACATGCAGCACTCGCTGCGCGACCCCAACCGCGATAAGACCCACGGCCGCATCTGGCGGATCACCTACAAGGATCGTCCGCTGGTGAAGCCGCCCAAGATCGCGGGCGAGCCGACCGCGAACCTGCTCGAACTGCTCAAGGAATACGAGGACCGCACCCGGTACCGCGTCCGCCGCGAGCTGCGCGAGCGCGACAGCGACGAAGTGAAACGCGAGATCGACAAGTGGGTGGCCGCCCAGGATCCGCAGGATCCCGAGTACTGGCACCATCTGCTGGAAGCCCTGTGGGTGCTCCAGCATCACGACATTGTCGATCAGCAACTGCTGAAGAAGCTGTTGCGCTGCCCCGAACCGCGGGCTCGGGCCGCCGCCACCCGCGTGCTGTGCTACTGGCGCGACCGCGTGGACGGCGCCTTGGACCTGCTGAAGGTACAGGCCGGCGATGAGCATCCACGCGTGCGGTTGGAAGCCGTGCGGGCGGCCAGCTTCTTCAAGGGCGACGACGTGCCCAAGGCCGAGGAAGTCGCCCTGGAATCGTTGCTGCACGAGCAGGATGATTACCTGGAGTACACCCTCAAGGAAACGCTGAGTACGCTCGAACGCCGCGCCAAGGGCAACCAGTAGGCGCAGGCTGCACGGACGGTGAACACTCAGGATTTCTTTCCTAACGATCAGCTTTTGAAGTCTCCATGAAGCGTTTTGCTGTGTTGATTGCGGCCTTGCTGGTGGCGGCGTGGATGGCCGAACCGCTCGCCGCGCAGAGCTCGCCGGCCGCTGCCATGATGCGGCTGCTCCGGAGCAAACGGGTGCCTGAGGACCGCATCCCCACGCTGCTGGAGCTGGTTGGCAGCCGTGGCAACGGCGAGGATCTGGCCTTCATCTACGAGCAGTGCCTGGCCGACGACGGCTACCGGGGCGACGTGCGACTCAAAGCGCTCGACGTGCTGGCAGCCGCCGCCACGAATCGGCAGGTCAAGCCTGAGGCCGACCTGGCCAAGCTCGCGGAGTTGGTCACCCCGAAGTCGAAGGAAGCGGTCGATACGCGCACCCAGTTGGCGGCTATTCGCCTGGCCGGCGTGTGGAAGGTCGACGCGCTGAGCGACCGTCTCAGCAGCCTGGTGAACAGCAAGAATCCGGCGGTACGGCAAGCGGCCATCGACGCCCTGGTGGCCATCAACAGCGAAGCCAGCCGCCAAGCGCTTCAGAAGCTGACCGCTGCTGACCAGCCACTGGAAACGCGGTACCTGGGCGGCGCGGCCTTGGCCACGCTCGATCCCAAGGGGGCGGCCGGCCTGGCTGCCGACCTGTTGGCCGCCGGCACCGCCGAGGTCGATCCGGCCCCGCTGATCGATGCCTTCCTCAATCATCAAGGCGGTTCGGACCTGTTGGCCGCCGCCTTGGCCGGTAAGAAGCTGCCCGAGGAAGCCGCCAAGCTGGCCCTGCGGCACATGTATGCCGTGGGCCGGTCCGATGGCCCCTTGGCCAAGATTCTGGGCGAAGCGGCCGGCGTGGGCGAGGAGCCACCTCCACCCACCGAGGAAGAAATCAAGCAGCTCGTGGCCGAGGTGCTTCAGAACGGCGACCCGGCTCGGGGCGAAATGATCTTTCGCCGCGATGATTTGAGCTGCATGAAGTGCCACGCGGTGAGCAAGGCCGGCGGCGACGTCGGCCCGGACTTGAGCCCCGTGGGCGCGACCTCGCCGCCCGACTACCTGATCAAGTCAATCCTGGTGCCTAACGAAGCCGTCAAGGAGGCGTACCTCACGCACATCGTCATCACCGACGACGGCAAGATCTTTCAGGGCATCATCGTCGACCGCAACGACGAGCGGATCATCATCAAGGAAGCCAGCGGCGAACAGCGGAGCATCCCGGTAGCGTCCATCGACGAAATGACCGAAGGCCCCTCGCTCATGCCCAAGGGCCTGACGCGGTTCCTTACCCGGGCCGAACTGGTGGACCTGGTGCGGTTCTTGTCGGAGCTTGGCAAGCCGGGCCCCTACGCGATCCGCACCGCGGCCACCATGCAGCGGTGGCGTGCCATGGCTCCGCACGATGAACGGCTCACGGCTGAAGTGCCCGACTCCGAAACGTTCTCCGAGCGGGTGCTGTCCGCCCCCGAAAGTCAGTGGTTCCCGGCGTATGCCAAGGTCGCCGGTTGGCTGCCGCTGGAGGAAATCGCCGCTCGGCTCAAGGGCGATGTGCTGTACCTGCGCGGCGAGTTCGATGTGACCGCCGCCGGCGCCGTCGGCTTCCAGGTGGAGTACGACGGGCCGTTCACGATCTGGGTGAACGACGAACCGTTCGGCAGCCAGAAAGAGTTCAACACCCAGTTGGAGCCTGGCCGGCACAGCGTCACGCTGCGCGTCACCGGAGCCGGCCAGCCCGGCAGCCAGGCGGCCAACGAGTTGCGGCTAACGCTCGTCAAACCGGCTGGTTCGCAGGCGCAGTTCACCGTCGTCGATGGCCGGTAGCGGTCCGTGTTCCACTTGATCCTTCCGTTCTGCCTTACAGACTCGCTGCGCGCTCGTTTCTGTGTGAGTGGTTTCTCAACGTGAAACTGCAATTGATGATCACCTGCCTGGGCGACGTGTTCTTCCCCGAGGTGGGCCAGGCTACGGTTCGGGTGCTGCGGCGGCTGGGGCATGAAATCACGTTTCCCGAGGATCAGACCTGTTGCGGGCAGCCGATGTTCAACAGCGGCTACTCCGACCTCGCCCGCGAGCAGGCCCGCTACACGATCGAAGTCTTCCGCGATCCGTGGCCGGTGATCGTGCCCTCGGGCTCGTGCGCGGCGATGGTCAAGCACGAATACCCGCACCTCTTTGAGCACGATCCCGTTTGGCGCAAGCGGGCCGAGGAGCTGGCCTCGCGCACGTTCGAACTGAGCGATTTTCTGGTCAATCAGCTCAAGGTGCTCGACGTGGGGGCCCGGTACGAAGGCCGCGTGGCCTATCACTACGCCTGCCACCTCCGGGCATTGGGCGGCACCGACGAGATCGAACAACTGATCCGCCACGTGAAGGGCGCGCAGTATGTGCCGATTGCCCGGCAGGATCAGTGCTGCGGGTTTGGCGGTTCGTTCGCAGTGCGGTACGGTCAGATTTCGGCCTCGATGGTCAACGACAAGGTTTCCTGCATCGAGGCGGCCGAGGCCGACGCCGTGGTTTCTTCCGACTCCGGCTGCCTGATGAACATCGGCGGCCGATTGCGCCGCCTGGGCCGAAACATCGAAGTGATGCACATCGCGCAGCTCTTGGCCCGCGAGTAAACGGCCGCTTTACGTAGGCCGGGTGCTCGTACCCGGCCTGTAACGCTGCCACGCGCGCCCGGCAGCACTCCGCCTACGGCTGCTCCGGTAGCTCTGGGCGTTTGCGGTTTTGGCCGCCGATTTCTAAGATGCGGCAGTGACCATACCTTACCACAAACCGTTCGCTCGCGAAGGAAGCAATCGGCGATGAGCGTACTTCCGCTACGTAAACGTCCGGCCTGGGACGCCCTCCAGTCGCATTTCCGGCAAGTTGAGCCACTCCATCTGCGGAAACTGTTCGCCGATGATCCCAAGCGAGCCGAAAAGCTCTCGCTGGAGGCGGTGGGCCTGTTCCTGGACTACTCCAAGAACCGGATCACCGAGGAAACCGTGCCGCTGCTGATCCACCTGGCCGAGGAGTCGGGCCTGCGCGAGCACATCGACGCCATGTTCTCCGGCCAGAAGATCAACATCACCGAAGATCGGGCCGTGCTGCACGTGGCACTCCGGGCTCCGCGCGACGCCGTGATCACCGTCGACGGCGTGAACGTGGTGCCCGAGGTCCACGCTGTGCTCGATCGCATGGCTGCGTTCGCCGATCAGGTTCGCAGCGGTGCCTGGAAGGGCCACTCCGGCCGCCCCATCCGCAACGTAATCAACATCGGCATCGGTGGTTCGGACCTGGGCCCGGTGATGGCCTACGAGGCGCTGCGGCATTACAGCCAGCGCGACCTTACGTTCCGGTTCGTGTCCAATGTCGATGGGACCGATTTCGCCGAGGCCACGCGCGACTTGGACCCGGCAGAAACGCTGTTCATCGTGTCGTCCAAGACGTTCACCACGCTGGAGACAATGACCAACGCCCATTCGGCCCGGGCGTGGTGCCTGAACGCGCTGGGCGACGAAGCGGCGATTGCCCGGCACTTCGTGGCCGTTTCGACCAACGCCGAGGAAGTGCGGCGGTTTGGCATCGACACGGCCAACATGTTCGAGTTCTGGGATTGGGTCGGCGGCCGGTATTCGATGGACTCGGCCATTGGCTTGTCGACGATGATCGCCATTGGCCCGGACCACTTCCGCGAAATGCTGGCCGGCTTTCATGCCATGGACGAGCATTTCCGCACGGCGCCCTTTGACCGGAACCTGCCGGTCATCATGGGCCTGTTGGCCGTCTGGTACAACAACTTCTTCGGGGCCGAAACCATCGCCGTGCTGCCGTACGATCAGTACCTCAAGCGGTTCCCGGCGTACCTGCAGCAGTTGACCATGGAGAGCAACGGCAAGCGGGTGACGCTCCAGGGTGAGGTGGTCGATTACCAGACCGGCGCCATCTACTGGGGCGAGCCAGGCACCAACGGCCAGCACTCCTTCTATCAGTTGATCCACCAGGGCACCAAGCTGGTGCCGTGCGACTTCATCGCGTTTTGCCAGAGCCTGAACCCGCTGGGCGACCACCACGATTACCTGGTGGCCAACGTGCTGGCCCAAAGCGAGGCCTTGGCCTTTGGCAAGACGGCCGAGGAGGTCGCCGCCGAGGGCTGCCCGGCCGAACTGGTGCCGCACCGCGTGTTTGAAGGCAACCGCCCCAGCAACACGATCATGGCCGATCGCCTGACGCCGGAAGTGCTGGGTAAGCTGGTCGCCTTGTACGAGCACAGCGTCTTTACCCAAGGCGTGATCTGGCAGATCGACTCGTTCGACCAGTGGGGCGTTGAGCTGGGTAAGGTGCTTGCCAAGCGGATCATTCCCGAGCTGCAAAGCGAGAGCGAACCGGCGCTAGCCCACGACAGCTCGACCAACCAGTTGATCCGCCGCTACCGCGAGCGCCGCCGGCACGGCTAAGCTAGCCAGACTGGGTGGCGGCCAAACGCTGGCGATTGGGCTTTCGGGGCGGTAGAGTAACGGCTCCGCGAAGGTATCGCGGCCCCGGAATCATTCCACCGCCTCCCCGCCGAGATGCAGCCCATGCCACGACCTTGGTTGTTGCCGGCTTGCCTGCCGCTACTTGTCTGCCTGACGGCTGTTGCCGCGATCGCCACTGCCAGCGATTGGCCGCAATTTCGTGGTCCTACCGGGCAAGGGCACTCCGACGCTACCGGGCTGCCGCTGGACTGGAGCGACAGCCAGAACATCGTCTGGAAGACCGCAATTCCGGGGCAAGGCTGGTCCTCGCCCGTGGTCTACGGCAACCAGGTCTGGCTGACTACGGCCGAGGACGAAGGCCGTTCGCTGCGGGCCATCTCTGTGGACGTCAACTCGGGCAAGATCCTGCACAACGTGGAGGTGTTTCGCCCGAGTGAGGCCCTGCCCATCAATCCCAAGAACAGTTACGCCTCGCCCACGCCGGTGATCGAGGAAGGCCGGGTGTACGTGCACTTCGGCAGCGCCGGTACGGCTTGCCTGGATACGTCGACTGGTCGCGTGTTGTGGGCCGATGCTTCGATCGTTGTCGACCACAAGGAAGGGCCCGGCAGTTCGCCGGTGCTCTGGAATGACAAGTTGATCGTCAACTTCGATGGCCGCGATAACCGCTGGGTGGTGGCCTTCAACACCAAGAGCGGACGGATCGATTGGAAGACCGAACGCTCGGTGCCTCCGCCCACGAGTTTGGAACGCCGTAAGGCCTATTGCACGCCGCTGATCATCGAGTACGAGGGACGAGACATCTGCATCAACCCAGGGGCGATGCGGGTGAGCACCTACAACCCGGCCAACGGCGAGGAACTCTGGTGGTGCGATACCAACGGGTTCTCGACCGTGCCGCGGCCGGTGGTTGCCCATGGGCTGGTTTACATCTGCACCGGCTATCCCAAGTCGCAATTGCTGGCGATTCCGTTGGAAGGGCAGGGCGACAAGACCACGCGCGTCGTGTGGCAGTGCGATCGGCAAGTCCCGCTGAACCCGTCGCTGCTCATCGTGGGCGACGAGTTGTACATGGTCAGCGACCGGGGCATTCTCACGTGCCTGGACGCCAGGACCGGCGAAGAATTGTGGGTCGAGCGGCTGGGTGGCAATTATTCGGCATCGCCCCTGTACGCTGACGGACGCGTCTACTTGTGCAGTGAGCAAGGCGAAGTGATCGTTTTTCAGCCCGGCCGCAAGTATCAAGAGCTGGCACGCGCCCAGATGCCCGGCCGGATCATGGCGACGCCGGCCGTGACCGGGCGGGCCGTCTTGCTTCGCACCGACACCGAGTTGTACCGGATCGAACAGCGGGCCGCCCGCTAGTGGGACGCGGCCGTCTGCCGCAGGCGACCGGTCGGGCAGCCAGTCTTATATCCGCAGGAGCAATACAACCATGGCCGAACCTCCCGTGCTGTTGGGCAAACTCACC
The DNA here is from genome assembly GCA_937927735.1 of uncultured Planctomycetales bacterium. Classification (GTDB taxonomy): domain Bacteria; phylum Planctomycetota; class Planctomycetia; order Pirellulales; family S012-138; genus CALBRZ01. The sequence continues at coordinate 47,804 of CALBRZ010000052.1, read as the reverse complement.
CGCCGTGAGTTCCGCGAGCGGATGGCCTCGGGCGAGTTGAAGTGCTGCATCATTCCCGTGGCCGCTATCGAGCAGCACCTGGAACACCTGGCCATGGAGCACGACTGGCGGAGCGTGAACGTGGTGGCCGAGGAGGTGGCCCGCCGGCTCAGCCCGCACGTGATCGTGGCCCAGGGCCTGATGGCCGGTATCAGTGAGCATCACATGAAGCATCCGGGCACGCTCACGCTTTCGCCGGGCAGCTTCATGGCCGTGCTCAACGACCTGATCGACAGCATGGTACGGGCCGGCTTCCAGAACATCCTGGTGCTCAACGGCCACGGCGGCAACGTGACGCCGCTGCGAGCCGTCTGGGATCAGTACATCCGGCGGTTCAAGGTGAACCTGCAGTTCCTGCCGTACTGGGATGTCCTTGCCGAGGAGGACGCCAGGCTGCTCAAGAGCGGTCACCGCCTGCCGTACGATATGCCAGGCCATGCCCAGGAGTGGGAAACCTCAATTGCGCTGGCGGCGTTTCCGGAGAACGTGCGAATGGACGCGCTGACCGATCAACCGGATCCGACGCCCGCCATGGCCTCGGCTGAAACCGGGCAGGAATACCTCAACCGCATCGTGGATCGCCTGACCGTGTTCGTGCAGGAAATGATCGACGGCAAACGCGTGGTTGAGATGCCGCCGTATCACCCATAGGCCAACTGGCGGCGCCCCAGGCCCCAAAAAATAGAGCCGGGCATCGGCCCCATTGCGGACCGATGCCCGGCTTGTGGTTTGATGGGCCGCGCGTTTCAGTCGAAACGTGCGGCCACTTAGGCCGCGGCAATTCGGCGGCGGACCGATTCGCGCCGGCTGACGCCACGGTGGGTGTTGGCCAGCATGAACTCGTGGATCTTCCGGGCCGAGGGCGTGACCAGCGCCGCAAGCAGCTCGAGCGCCTCGTCGCGGTGCAGCGACATGCGGTAGAGGATGCGGTGGGCCATCTTGATTTCGTCGCGGTCGGCCGGGAGGACTTCTGCCCGGGCCAGGCCCACGCGATTTACGCCTACGATGGCGCCGTCGCGATCGGTCATGAAGAACGGCGGCACGTCCTGCACGATCTTGGCCAGGGCGCTGACCATGGCCAACTCGCCGATGCGGACAAACTGATGTACGGCCGCATTGCCCGAGATGATCGCCTTGGCGCCTACGGTCACGTAACCGCCAAGCAGGACGCCGCTGACCAGGGTGACATCGTCGCCCAGTTGGCAGTTATGGCCCACGTGGCTGTTGGTCATCAGCAGGCAGCGGTTGCCCACCACGGTGGCGGTGCCGGGGATGGTGCCGCGGTGGATGGTGACGCCTTCGCGGATGATGCAGCATTCGCCAATCAGGCAGTAACTTTCGCCGCCGTCGTAAGCCCGGTCCTGGGGCAAGTCGCCGATCACGGCGTGGGCGTGGATGCGGCAGTCGGCGCCAATTTTCGTGGCACCGTAAACGATCACGCCGGCTGCCAGGTGGCAGCGGGGGCCAATCCGCGCCGGGCCGTCGATCACCACGTGAGGCCCAATGGTGGCGGTTGGGTCGATGGTCGCCCGCGGATCAATCACGGCCGAAGGGTGAACGGGCATGTACAGTCGCCTTCCATGAAAAGAGAGTCATTCCCGCAGGCGTCTTGCCTGAGGGATCGAGTACCGCTGCATGACGCAAAACCTGGGCGCGCTGTCCCGGCGGGACGGGATTACAAGCGCAGCACGCACGTATCGTGGCAGCAGTCAGCGGTGCGAGAAGCAGGCGGCAAGGCTCCCGGGCGCTGAAGCGGCGCCAAGGACAGAGAGAACAGGGCGCAGGAATGGCCGGCCGGCAACATCCACAGGGTGGGCAGCGGCAGCGACGTTTCCGCCCGGGACCAGATGTACGGCGGGAACAGCCCCACGACCGGCCCGTCCTCGCGGGGATCGTGGTGGAAGGGCCCGTCGTCGACGTCGCGAGGCCCGTCGTAACCCAAGAGAATGAAGTCGATATCGAGCCCCTCGCCGGCACAGCAGGCGGCGGTTTGTGGCAGCGAACCGACGGTATCGCCATCGCAGACCGGGATGGGTAGATGCGCCGTCGAGGCAATCATCCACCAGATAAGCACCTTGGGTGCAACAGCCTGCATGGCAAACACGAGCCTCCTGCGTCAGATTGGCCGATCATGGCCGGCCTTAGAAACTGTGTCAATTGCAACTGGGTAAGGCCCACGTGCGGCCTGGCCGCTAGCGTCCCCCGCCCCCCGATGTCGGCCGCGGGGGCGGCCGTGCTAGCTGCGGAGGCCCCTCCGGGCGGAAAATGGGGGGCTTGCGGCCTGTGCGGGCAGGGCCGTTTTTGACGGAAAGCGAATACAGATTGCCTCTTGAATTGACGCCGGGTACATTTACGTATTCGTTCCGGGCCGGCGCGGCCAATTTGTCGCCCCCTGTCCCCGAGGCCCGGGTTGGTTCACCCGTTCGACCACCCTAACTTTTTGGTTCCCGGCAGCACGACGCATTCGGGGCGCGGAAGCTTCCTGGGAACAACGTCGCGAGCGCTTACTTCATGGTCAACCGAAATCTTTTGCACTCTCTGGACCTCCCCGACGAGCTTTGGGAACAAGCGTGGAACGCCGCCGCGGAGGGCCTGCCGGAGGAAGAGTTTGAAAGCCTGCTGATCGAGAGCGAAGAGGAAGAAATCCTTCCCAATCGCATTGTCGAGGGCACGATCCTCCGGGTTGACGGCGAAATGGTGGTCGTCGACGTGGGCTACAAGTGCGAGGGTACGCTGCCCCGCAGCGAATGGGACGAAAACGAGGAACCGCCCGCGCCCGGCCAGAAGGTGATGGTGCTGGTGGAGGACATCGAGGATCCCGATGGCCGCTACCAGGACGCCTCCGACATGCTCCTGCTGAGCAAGCGGAAGGCCGAGAAGATCATCGTCTGGGAAAACCTGCTCAAGAACATCAACGAGGGCGACGTCGTCACCGGTACGGTCACCCGCAAGATCAAGGGCGGTTTGCTGGTCGATATCGGCGTGAATGTGTTCCTGCCGGCCAGCCAAGTCGATATCCGCCGCCCGGCCGATATCGGCGATTACATCGGCCGCACCATCCAGTGCATCGTGCTGAAGATCGACGATACGCGTCGCAACATCGTCGTCAGCCGCCGCGCCCTGATCGAATCGGAGCGCGAAGAGAAGAAGAAGCATCTGCTCAAGACGCTCGAGGTCGGCCAGGTCCGCCGCGGTATCGTGAAGAACATCGCCGACTTCGGCGCGTTCGTCGACCTGGGCGGCATCGATGGCCTGCTGCATATCACCGACATGACCTGGGGACGGATCAACCATCCCCGCGAGTTCGTCCAGCTCGACCAGGAGCTGGAGGTCAAGGTGCTCAACATCGACTACGAGAAGGAAAAGATCGCGCTGGGCACCAAGCAGCTCACGCCCAGCCCGTGGGACAATGTTGAGCAGAAGTACCCCGTGGGCACCAAGGTCCGCGGCGAAGTGGTCAATGTGATGAGCTACGGCGCCTTCGTGAAGCTCGAAGAGGGCATCGAGGGCTTGGTGCACATCAGCGAAATGTCGTGGACCAAACGCATCTCGCACCCGACTGAACTGGTCAACATCGGCGACGAGATCGACGTGGTCGTGCTGGGCATCAACAAGGAGAAGCAGGAAATCTCCTTGGGGATGAAGCAGACCCAGGACAACCCGTGGGACAAGGTGGCCGAGCGCTACCCGCCCGGCTCGCTCGTCACCGGTACGGTGCGCAACCTGACCAACTACGGCGCCTTCATCGAGATCGAGGAAGGCATCGACGGCCTGCTGCACGTCAGCGACATGTCGTGGACCCGCAAGATCAGCCATCCCAACGAGATGGTCGAGAAGGGCCAGCAGTTGCAGTGCAAGGTGCTGTCGGTGGATCAGGAACGCCGCCGCATCGCTCTGGGCCTCAAGCAGCTCCAGGACGATCCCTGGGCGACCGACATCCCCAACAAGTACCAGCCGGGCCAGGTGGTCAAGGGCACCGTCACCAAGCTCACCAACTTCGGCGTGTTCGTCGGCCTGGAGAACGGCCTGGAAGGGCTGCTGCACATCTCCGAGCTGGCTGACCACAAGGTCGAGAATCCCGAGGAAGTGTGCAAGGTGGGCGACGAGATCGAGGTGAAGATCCTCCGCGTCGACGCCGACGAGCGCAAGATCGGCCTCTCCCGCAAACGCGTGGAATGGGCCGAGGAAGACGCCGCCGAAGGTGGCGAGGCCGAGGCGCCCAGCAAGCCTTCCACCCCGCAGGTCGAACTCCGCGGTGGTGTGGGCAGCGGTGGCCCGCTGATCCAACCGGTCCAGCCGGAAGAAGAAAAGGAAGGCGAGTAACGCTTCCGCTCGCCGCAAGCTGCTAAGCGGCAGCCGCGTCGAAATCCTGTTGTAACCAGCGGCCGCGTCCGTGACCTGAGCTTGGGTACGGACGCGGCCTTTTTTGATGTCGTTTAGGGGGAGATGTGAGCGGCCGCGCGACGCCGGACACGCAGCGCGGTTGTTGGCGCGCGCGTCGCAGCGCAAGGGGCGGTAGAAGGGGCGATCTGCCGTCTAAAGGCTCTTGGTGGCGACGTAGCCGGTGGGGGCCAGGCGCAGGATCTCGTCGGCCCAGCAATCGATGACGAAGTTCACCATCGCCATGCGTTCGATCTCTTGCCGGGCGTCCACACAGCGGTCGAAGCAGGCCGCGGCGGTTTCGGCCGTGCCGGGCCACTTTTGAGCGGCCTTGGTGGCGGCATCGTGCATGGCGGCATCACCCTCGGGCGGCAAGCCAACCAGCGCCCGGGCCACATTGCGGTAGAAGTCGGCCGCAAAGCTCAGCACCTGCCGGCCCCGGGCACGCCGCGCGGGGGCTTCCTTGCCGGCCTTCTCGATGAACTGGTTCACCTCGGTGGCCAGCGTCACCGAATCCCAGTTCACCATCGCCAGCTTGGCGATCAGTTGCCGGCGGAAAGCCCGCAGGCTGTCGTCGGCCTGCTCGGCCGCTTCGGACAGGCTGCCGCCCGCCAGTTGGGCCAGTTCGCGGGCGACCTTCAGATCGGATACGACCTGCTGCTCGACCAGTAGGCGGGCTGCGGTTTCCACGTCCAGCGGTGTAAAGCGGATCACCTGGCAGCGGCTGCGGATGGTGGGCAACTGCCGGTCCAGGCTGGTGCCGATCAGGATCAGTACGCTCCGCGGCGGCGGTTCTTCCAGCGTTTTGAGCAGGCAGTTGGCGCCTTCGACGTTGAGCCAGTCGGCATCGTCGATGATCGCGATTCGGCGGCGGCCCGACGTCGGTTTGAGGCCGATGTTATGGCACAGGCCCTCGCGCATCCGCCGTTCTTTCGGCCCGATGAAACTCTCGATGGGGATGTACGCGCGGTCGGCCGGTTTGGAAACCACGTCCACATCGGGATGGCTGCCGGAGGCCACCTGGAGACAGGCAGGGCAGTGGCCGCACGGGTTCAGCTCGGCCTCGGGCGAATTCTCGCACAGCAAGGCCTGGGCGAGCTTCATGGCAAACATCCGTTTGCCGACGCCTAGCGGGCCGACGAACAGAAAGCTGCTGGCAAGCCGGCCCCGCTGTAGCGCGCGGCGGAACTGTTCGACGACCTCGTCGTGTCCTTCGATGCCTTGCCAGCTCATCAGCTTGGGAATCCCCCAGAAACGGTGGCAAACCGGTCAGGCGCCCTGGCGCGGCTGCGAGAGCGCCCGCCTTTCTTTCGTTTTACCCGGCGCGGCGCGCAAGGGGTAGCAGTACGCCCAGCCTGCCGGCGTCGAGGCACGTTTTCTTTCGTGAGCAGGCGCCGGCACGGTCGCCCTATTTGTTCTAGGATTCCCATGTTGGCGCGTGGCGGGGCCGGAACCCTCAAATGTGGTAGATTTCTTTCAAGAGGACGTCATAGCTGACAGATTTCGAGCACAGTATGCGCCTATAGTGCGCGTTATTTGGCCCCTAGTCGGTTGATTTCGGGCAACACCGAGCACATACTCTGATTACAGTTGAGCAGAATCAGGAAGAATTCTGCCGTGATTCTGGCAAGAAACCGCCGCATCTCCAGTAACCGTGCGAGATTTCTGCCAGGCACGCATCGAACAGCCAAACACCTTCAGGATGGCCCCGCACCGATGCTGGCCAAAGAGCGAAGACACCGCGTGCTCGAGATCGTCCGCTTGCGGGGTGGGTTTGCCTCCCTGCCTGAGCTGGCGGCCGAACTGCAAGTATCGGAATCCACCATTCGCCGCGACCTGGACCACCTGGAACGGGAAGGCGTGGCACGCAGGACGCATGGCGGCGTCTTTTACACCGGCAAGGCTCCCACGCAGCCCTACGAGATGGGCTCCGAGCCGGCCAACTGGGAGAAGAAACAGGCGATCGCCAGGGCGGCCGCCGCGCTGATCGAGGACGGCGACACGCTACTCCTGGACGGCGGCAGCACCACCTACGAACTGGCCCGGCTGCTCGTCGGCCGGCCGCTCCAGGTGGTGACCAACTCGCTGCCGGTGGCCAACCTGTTCGCCGCGAATGCGTACACCGACCTGTTGCTGGTGGGCGGGTATGTCTACCCGCGCACCGGCGTGGCCCTGGGGCCGTATGCCGACGAGATGTTGTCCCGGCTCAATGTTCGCCGGGCCATTTTGAGCGTGTCGGGCATCGGCGAAGAGGGGCTCTACAACAACAACTCGCTGCTGGTCGCCACCGAGCAGGCCATGCTGCGAGCCGCCGACGAAGTGATCATCGTCGCCGACAGTACCAAGTTCGGCCGGCAAGGGCTGGCCCACCTGTGCCCGCTCTCGGAGATCGATCGCATCGTCGTCGACAACGGCATCAGCGAAGACTGGCGGAGCCGGATGTTGGCCGCGGGCGTGAACCTGGTGGTTGCCGGCGGCACCGACAACACGCCGTCCACGCCCGACGAGCAAACGTCACCGGTCGCCCGGCGCCGGTCCGGTTAACGGCCCCCGCAATTCAAACCTACCCACCGCTTGGAACCGATCAACGAATGATTGCCGCCACGCCTACCATCGACCGCAGCGTCGTCGAACAGATCGTCCGGCAGATCGTGTATGCCCAGTTGGGCGAAGCGGCCCCGGCAGCGCCGGCCGAGCCCAACCTGGTGGTGAGCATCTCGGCCCGGCACCTGCACCTGACCGACGAGCACGTGGAAATCCTGTTTGGCAAGGGGCACAAGCTGACCCCGATGAAGCCGCTCTACCAGGACGGTTTCTACGCCGCCGAAGAAACCGTGATGATCGTCGGCCCCGGCCGCCGGCGGATGCTGCCCAACGTACGCGTGCTGGGGCCCACGCGGCCGGCCACGCAGGTTGAGCTGGCGTTTACCGACGCCATCAGCCTGGGCATCGACGCTCCGGTGCGGCTCAGCGGCGACATCAAGGGCAGCCCCGGCTGCGTGCTGGTCGGCCCCAAGGGCGTGGTCGAGCTGGATGAGGGCGTGATCCGCGCCGCCCGCCATGTGCACATGAACTTCGAGCACGCCAAGTACTACGGCGTGAAGGACCGCGACGTGATGAACCTCCGCATCGAATCGGGCAGTTGCTCGCTGGTGCTGGAGCAGGTGGTGGTGCGGGCCGACGCGACCAGCAAGCTCGAGGTGCACCTCGATACCGACGAAGGCAACGCCGCCGACCTCGATCACGCCACGAAGATCGAACTGTTCAAGCCGTAAACCCGCGCCGGTGCTTTGCCCGGCACGCGCCAACCGTTTAACCGCAACCCCGTTTCTTCCTGTTTCTCTTTGGGAGAGTTAGCAAGATGGCCAAGGCAGTAGAGGCGTTGGGCATGATTGAAACCAAGGGTTTCATCGCCCTGATTGAAGCCACCGATGCCATGATGAAAGCCGCGAACGTGGAGTTCCTCGGCTGGGACAAGGTGGGCAGCGCTCTGGTGACCGCGTTTGTCACCGGCGACGTCGCTGCCGTGAAGGCGGCCACCGATGCTGGCGCGGCCGCTGCCAGCCGGTTGGGCGAAGTCGTCAGCGTGCAGGTCATTCCTCGTCCGCACGACGACCTGATCAAGGTCATTCCGCGCCCCAAGGCCGCCGGCGCCCGTGCTTCGAAGGCTGACTAACCCCGGCTAAGTCACCGCCGGAGCTGAGAAAAACCGGCGGAAGCACAAGCCACGTTCTACCGCACAGCGTTCTTACACCGACCGTTTCTACAGGATCGACACCTACCATGAACGACGCCATCGGATTGTTGGAAACCAAGGGCCTGGTTGCCCTGATCGAAGCTACGGATGCCATGGCCAAGGCCGCTAACGTTGAGATCGTGGCCAAGGTGGCCATCGGCGGCGGGTACGTGACCACCGTGGTGCGCGGCGACGTCGGCAGCGTCCGCGCGGCCGTGGAAGCCGGCGCCAATGCGGCGACCCAGGTTGGCGAACTGGTTGCCAGCCACGTGATCCCCCGGCCCGCCGAAGGTCTGGCTGCCGCGTACCTGTCGTAACGCCGGTGGCGGCGGCCACGCGGGCATGGTTGCCGGCGGCCTGGCGCAATGCATACGGCGCCAAGCCTGCCGCGGTGGTCCATGCCGCACGGTCGCGGTTGCCACGGCAAGCTAGGGCGTCCGCCTTGGGCTAGTGGGGGCGAACTTTCGTTCGCGTTATCTGGCCTGATGCGGCTGCACGTTCAACGGTTTTGTTAGCCAAGGATTAGGCCACGCTCCCATGAAGATTCTGGTTGCCAATCTGGGGTCGACGAGTTTCAAGTACCGCCTCTTCGACATGCGCGATGAGCGGCAGTTAGCCCGTGGCGGTACTGAGCGTATCGGATCGGATCTGAGCCGTTCGTTCGTGGAGATCGGCGAGCATGCCTGGGAGGAGCAGTCGCCGGTGCCCGACCATGCCGTGGCGGTACGGCGGTGCCTGGAGCAGTTGACCGACAAGGAGCGGGGTTGCCTGAGCGATGCCAGCGAGGTGGCGGCGATCGGGTTCAAGGCGGTGCATGGCGGCCGGATCAGCGGCGTCCAGCGCGTCACCGAGGACGTGCTGGCGGCCATGGAAGAAATGAGCGACGCCGCCCCGGCCCACAACCCGCCCTATATCAGGGCGATGCGGCTGCTCAACGAGCGGCTGCCCGAGATCCCGCTGGTGGCCGCCTTCGAGACGGGCTTCCACCAGACGATCCCGCCGCGGAACAAGCTGTACGCCGCACCGTACGAGTGGAGTCAGCAGTTCCACATCCAGCGGTGGGGCTTCCACGGCGCAAGCCACCGGTACATCGCCGGACGCATCGCCGAAATCCTGGGCCGCAACGACCTCCGCGTGATCTCCTGCCACCTGGGCGGCAGCAGCTCGCTGTGTGCCATCCGCAACGGCCAGAGCGTCGCCACCACCATGGGCATGAGCCCGCAAAGCGGCCTGCCCAACAACAACCGCGTGGGCGACTTCGACCCGTTCGCCTTGCCGGCCCTGATGAAAGGCACCGGCAAGAGCCTGGAGCAACTGCTGGATGACCTGGCCTGCCGCGGCGGGCTGTTGGGCATCAGCGGCGTTTCGGGCGACGTGCGCGACCTGCAAGCCGCCGCGGCCGAAGGCAACGAGCGGGCTCAACTGGCGCTCGACCTGTTTACCAGCTCGGTGCGCCACTACCTGGGAGCCTACCTGGTCGAGTTGGGCGGAGCCGACGCCATCGTGTTCACCGGCGGCATCGGCGAGAAGGGAGCCACCGTCCGCTCGGCGGTATGCCAGAACCTGGAGCAGTTGGGCATCGTGCTCGATGAAGCCGCCAACCAAAACGTGAAAGGCGAGGCGGCCATTCATGCCGCCGATAGCCGGGTGCAGATCTGGGTGGTGCCGACCAACGAGGAGCTGGTCGTCGCCCGCCAGGCCAAGGCCCTGCTGGAAGGAACCGCCGGCTGATCAGGCCACCGGTGCCGCGGCCGGCGCGGCGCCGTCGTCGAAGTTGTTGCCAACCTGTTATCACCCTCGAACCACGAACCGATCCCTCCCCAGCCAGGCAGTTCAACCATGTTCGTCGCCAAGGTTACCGGCAGCGTCGTCGCCACCCAGAAGGTGGATTCGATGGTCGGGCAAAAGCTGCTCGTCGTCGAACCGTACCGCATCGACGAACAGGACCGCAGCCGCCTCAAGTCGACCGGCCGCACGTTCGTGTGCGTCGATACGGTGGGGGCGGGCGTGGGCGAGTTCGTGCTGATCGTGCAGGGAAGCAGTGCCCGGCTGACGCCCCAGACCAAGCCGTTGCCGGTCGATGCGGCCATCATCGGCATCGTCGACAGCGTCCATGTGGAGCAACAATGCGTTTACAACCGCGAGGAGCGCTAAGGCCGCCCGCTCGCTCGCGTCACTCCAAATAGCCACGTCGCCACCAGAACACGGGACTGATACTTGCCATGCAAGCGACCGAAACCTTGATCCGCAACGTCGTCCAGGAAGTCCTGGCCCAAATGGCTCGCGACGGCTCCCTGCCGCGCAACGCCCACGTCAGCAACGGGCGGGGTTTTCGCGGCCGTCACGGCATCTTCAGTTGCGTCAACGAGGCGGTGGCTGCTGCCCGCGAAGCCTTTGAGCAACTGAGCGAGCGCACCCTCGAAGACCGCAAGCGGATCATCGATCACATTCGCCGCATTTCCATCGACCAGTGCGTCGAGTTGGGCACGATGGAAATGAACGAAACCAAGATCGGCCGCCTGCCGCACAAGATCGAAAAGCTCAAGACGCTGGGCGAACGGACGCCGGGCGTGGAGTTCCTCCGCAGCGAGGTCTACAGTGGCGACCACGGTTTGGCCGTGATCGAGCACGCTCCCTTCGGCGTGATCGGCGCCATCACGCCGGTGACCCACTCGCTGCCCACCATCACCGGCAACGCCGTGAGCATGATCGCCGCCGGCAACACGCTGGTGGTTAACCCGCACCCCAGCGGCAAGAAGGTGGCCGTGGAAGGCGTGCGGCGGTTCAACAAAGCCATTCTGGAAGACGTGGGCATCGATAACCTGATCTGCGTGATCGAAGAGCCCACGCTCGAAACGGCCAACGCCATCTTCTCGCACCGCGGCATCGCCCTGATCTGCGTGACCGGTGGTCCGGCCGTGGCTCGGGCGGCTCTCAACAGCGGCAAGCGCGCCATCGTGGCGGGGCCCGGCAACCCGCCCGTGGTCGTCGACGAGACCGCCGACTTGGAGCGGGCTGCCCGCTCGATCATCAAGGGAGCCAGCTACGACAACAACCTGCTGTGCATCGCCGAGAAGGAAGTGTTCGTCGTCGACGAAGTGTTCGACGAATTGATGGCCGCCATGGAGCGGGCCGGCGCCGTGCGGCTCAACGCACGCGAGGTGGATGCCCTCACCTCGGTGGCCATTACCTCCGTCGGCGAAGGCGACAAGAAGCACGACGTGCCCTCCAAGGAACTGCTGGGCAAGGACGCGGCCGTGCTGGCGAAAGCCATCGGCAAGCGCGTGCCCGAGGACGTGGAGCTGCTCTTTGGCGAGACCGACGAAACCAACCCGTTCGTGCCGGTCGAACAGATGATGCCGTTCTTGCCGTTCGTCCGCTGCCGCGACGTGGACGAAGCCATCGAGAAAGCTCATTACTACGAGCACGGTTTCCGCCACACGGCCATCATCCACAGCAACAACGTGCGGAACATGACCCGCATGGGCCGGCTGATGGATACCACGCTGTTTGTGAAGAACGGCCCGTGCATGGCGGCCCTGGGCTTGGGCGGTGAAGGTTACCTGTCGTTCTCGATCGCCACGCCGACGGGTGAAGGTGTGACCACGCCGCTGACGTTCACCCGCGAACGCCGCTGCTCGATGGTCGACGACCTGCGGATCCTGGGCCGCCCGTAAGCTGCCCGCTGACCGAAAGGACACAGCGTTCCATGCAACTGGCTTTGATAGTCGGCTCGGCCACGGCCACCGTGAAGCATCCATCGCTCAATGGGTGCAAGCTGCTGGTCGCCCAGCCGGTGATGGCCGATGAAAGCCGCCCGGACGGCGATCCTCAACTGGTGGTCGATCGGCTGGGGGCCGGCCCCGGCGACATGGTCATCATCACCGGCGACGGCAACGCGGCCGCCGAAGTGGTGGGCGATGAGCTGACCCCGGTTCGCTGGATCACCACCGCCATCCGCAATGCCTGACGGCAACTAACCCAGTACCTTCCCCCAGTAGCCAACTACAACACCGGTAACCGCAGCCAATCCGTCAGCTAACCGCCGCAAGCAGCCATGACCACCACGGAAGCCCAAATCGATCGTCTTGTTCGCGAGGTGATGCAGCGACTTGGGCAGGAGCTGCGCGCTGGCGAAGCGCCGGCGGCGCAGAACGGTTCAGCGACAACGACTGCCATTGCGGCCAAGAACACCGAGGCGGCGGGTAGCGGCGCGATCAGCGCTCCCAAGGCTTTGGTGCTGACGCAGAAGTTGGTTTCGCTGGCCGATGTCGAAGGCCGAGTGCCCAAGGGCGGGGCCGTGGTGGTGGCCGGCAAGGCTGTGATTACACCGGCGGCTCGCGATTACCTGCGGGCACAGCAAGCTCGGCTTGAGACCCAAGTTGCCAACACGAACAGCGGCGGTGCCGCAACCCGGCGCAGTGTCGTCCTCGCGGCAGCCGCGGGTTCGGCCGGTGCCGCGGCTTACCGGGCAATGCTGGTTGAACTGCCTGATCGCCTGGCTGGCCTCTTGGGCAAGACCGGTTTGACGGTGGAACGCATCCCGTACGTTTCGCTGCCCAGCACGGTGGCCGAACTGTCCGAAAGCGTGGCACTAGGCGGCAACCTGGGCCTGCTGCTCACCGACGAGCCTGCCGCGGCCGTGTGCCTGGCGAACCGCCGCCGCGGAGTGCGTGCGGCCGCCGCGGCCAACCTGGACGAGCTGGAGGCGGCCTGGTCGACGATTGCCGTCAACCTGCTGGTGCTGAGCCCTCGCGGCAACAGCAGTTGGCAGCTTATGCGGCTCGCCCAGCGGTTTGGTGCCCTGGCGGCCGCGGGCGGCTCGCCCAAGTATGCCGAGGTCTTGGCCTGAGGACGCACCGGGGAGAACAAATCATGCGGATTGCAGAAGTGATTGGCACCGTGACGCTGAACCGGCGTCATCCGACGCTGGACGGTGCTACGTTTCGCGTGGCGGTTCCGCTCTCGCTGGCGAACCTGCGCGACCCCAGCGCTCCCCGCGCCGAACCGATCGTGATTTACGACGAGCTGGGAGCCGGCGAACACAGCCTGGTGGCCATCTCCGAGGGCCGCGAAGCCGCCCAGCCGTTTGTGGAAGACAAGCCGATCGACGCTTACGCGGCCGCCATCCTCGACGAGGTCTTTCTGCTGCCGCCTGAGAGGTCGATGTAAGCCCAAGACCGTTTCCCGTACCGAGCCAACCACAACAGCAAGCACCAAGGCCCTCCTCGCACGGGCGCGACCAACACACGAGCCGTCGCAATCTGAGGAAACCCCATGAACGTCTATAAGATCAAGCAAGAGATTTGCGACATCGGCCGCCGCATCTACAACCGCGGTTTTGCCGCGGCCAACGACGGCAATATCAGCTACCGCATCAGCGAGAACGAAGTCCTCTGCACGCCCACCATGCACTGCAAGGGCTTCCTCACGCCCGACGATATCTGCACGGTCGATATGGACGGCAACCAGCTTGCCGGCCGCAAGAAGCGTTCCAGCGAGGTGCTGCTGCACCTGACGATCATGAAGGAACGCCCGGACATCAAGAGCGTGGTGCACTGCCATCCGCCTCACGCTACGGCGTTTGCGGTTGCCCGCGAACCGATCCCGCAGTGCGTGCTGCCGGAGGTCGAGGTGTTCCTGGGCGACGTGCCGATCACCGAGTACGAGACGCCCGGCGGTCAGAAGTTTGCCGACACGGTGTTGCCGTTCGTCAAGCACAGCAACGTGATCATCCTGGCCAACCACGGCACCGTGAGCTTTGGCGAAACCGTGGAGCGGGCGTACTGGTGGACTGAGATCCTCGATTCGTACTGCCGCATTTTGATGCTGGCTAAGGATCTGGGCCGGGTGAATTACCTCAGCCACGAGAAGTCGCGGGAACTGCTCGACCTGAAGAAGATGTGGGGCTACGACGACCCGCGTCTGCACGAGGAGTTCAAGAACTGCGACATCTGCGCCAACGACATCTTCCGCAATAGCTGGACCAAGAGCGGCGTGGAGCGTCGGGCGTTTCCGGCTCCGCCCCCGGCGAAGCCCGTGGCCGAGAACGGTGCCGCGGCCTCGAACAACGGCCGCCCGGCGGTTGCGAGCCAGGTGCCGGTGATCAGCAGCCGCGGGAGCTCACAGACGGATGCGGCCGCCAGCAGCAACGGCGCCGCCCTGGATCCGGAGGCCCTGGTGCAGATCATCACCGACCGCGTGATGGCCGCCCTGTCCAAGCAGTAAACCTGAGTTGGCCCGAGTCGGCGAGGGTACCGCAAACCGTTAGACGGGCGCTACCGCCTGGTGGCGGCTCAAGCGCCGACAGCCAGAGATCCCCAACGCACATCAGCAATAGCTTCTGAGGAATTGGCGAACCATGAAAGTTTCGATCATTGGCGGCGGTGGTTTGGTAGGCTCGTGCACGGCGTTTGCCTTGCAGGCCGGCAAGATCGTGCGCGAGATCGCCCTGCTGGACGTCAATGCCGAACTGGCTGCCGGCCAAGCGCTCGATCTGCTGCATGGCAGCACAGTGCTGGCCGACCAGGTGATCACCTCCGGCGGCTACGAGCACGTGCGCGATAGCGACGTGATCTGCATCACGGCCGGTCTCCGCCGCAAGCCGGACGAAAGCCGGTTGGACCTGATCAACCGCAACGTGACGCTGTTCCTCAGCATCCTCGACGAGATCGAGGCCGCCGGTTATCCCGAGCACGCCATCGTGCTGGTGGTTTCTAACCCCGTCGACGTGCTCACCTACCTGGCCGCTCAGAAGCTGCGGCTGCCGTCGTCACAGGTCATTGGCCTGGGCACGCAGCTCGACACCATTCGCTTCCGCAGCCTGATCGCCGCCGAGCTGCAGGCCGCGCCCACCCAGGTTTCGGCCCTGATCCTGGGCGAGCACGGCGACAGCATGGTGCCCATCTACAGCAGTGCCACCGTGGCCGGCCTGCCGCTGGAGAAGCACCCGCGCTGGAACGCCACCCTGGCGGCCGATCTGTTTACCCGCACCAAAGGTTCAGGTGCCGAGGTCATCAAGAAGAAGGGCGGCGCCGGCTTTGCCGTGGGCGTGGCCATCCAAGAGGTGATCGAGACGATCGCCCTGGATCGTCAGCGGATTCTGCCGGTTTCCAGCGTGCAGAACGGCTGCTACGGCATCCGCGACGTGGCCCTGAGCGTGCCGACCGCCGTGGGCCGCCGCGGCGTGGTCGCCACGTACGAGTTCGAACTGTGGCCCAAGGAGTTGCAGGGCCTCCGCAAGAGCGGCCAGGTGTTGCGGCAAACGATCGACACCGTGCTGGCCAGCCGCAAGTAAGCGGACCGCGTTGCCAACCTTTATCCGAACATCCGTCAACCGCAGATTGCCATGAGCGCCAAATCGCTCGATCAGAAACTGGCTGCCATCCACGCCGATCCTTCCGGCTGCCGCGAGTTCATCCTGGCCGACGCCAAGGATGCCGATATGGCATTCGGCGTGGGCGCGCCCGGCATGTCGCCCGAGATGCATGCCGGCGAGCCGCGTTTCCGCACGCTGGCCGAGTACCGCGAGCAGATCCGCCAGGTGGTCCGGCAGGGGCTGGTGGACATCATGCTGATGTCGGCCAGCACCAACGAGCAACTGACCATCAAGGAACGGTTGTTCGATAACAGCCACGTGACGCCGGCCGCCCGAGCCAACGATACCAGCGACATCTTCGTGGTTCGCGGGGGGCGGTACGCCGAGCAGCCGTCGCAGCCGTTCCGCACGGCCACCATCGACCACATTCAGTGCGGCAAGTACCAGTGCAGCGACAGCGAACGCGTCCTGGGGGCGAACCTGGGGCTGTACAGCATCACGTTCAACAACCGCCTGGAAGACGACCTGAAGGCGCTGGAAGAGTACCGGAAGTTCCGCCTCGAGGCCGAGGCACGCGGCTTCCGCCACTTCCTCGAGCTGTTCGACCCCAACGCCCCCAACCAGCTCGATCCGGACGACGTTCCCAAATACATCAACGACTGCATTGCCCGGACGCTGGCCGGTGTGACCGGGCCGGGCAGGCCGCTGTTCCTAAAGATCGTGTACCACGGTCCCAAGGCGATGGAGGAACTGGTCAGCTACGATCCGCACCTGATCGTGGGCATCCTGGGCGGCAGCGCCGGCACCACGTACGACGCCTTCAAGCTGCTGGCCGAGGCCCAGAAATACGGTGCCCGGGTGGCCCTGTTTGGCCGCAAGATCAACAACGCCGAAAACCAGTTGGCGTTCATCCAGTTCCTGCGGTTGATCGTCGACGGCCAGATTTCGCCCGAGGAAGCCGTCCGGGCGTACCACGGCGTGTTGGCCGAGCTCAAGATCAAGCCGCACCGCCGCCTGGAAGACGACCTGCAATTGACCACCGGCGTGATGAGCTACTCGGGGCGCGGCACGGTATCGGTTCCGGCGACGGTGGGGCCGGCTGGGGCCAACGGCGAAGCTAGCAAACCGGCAGCCAGCACGACGGCCTCCCCCAAATCCGGCGGCAGTTGCAGTTGCGGCTGCAAGGGAAAAGGGGCCAGCAGCGGCAAGCCGGGCAGTTGCGCCGGCAGCAAGTCGGACGGCAGCCAGGCATCGCAAACCAATGGCCAGGTAGACTTTACGAAAATGACGTTGGCCGAAAAGCGGGCCTGGCAGCAGGCCAAGCGCGACCGCATCTGGGGTAAGTTCTGACGGCCGCCCGGCGGTCTGCCGCGGCTGCCAGGCTTCCCCTTGGCGAAGCGCCGAAAGCCGATATGATAAAGTGCTTAACTACGGATTGACGAAGCAAATGCACGCCGCCGCGACCGACACAGCGGCGGAGCTCGAACAACAGCCCCACAGGAGTAGCGACCGTGGCCGCCAAGTCGAAGAAGAAGGTTGAAGTCGTTCACCTGGTCTGCGAAGAGACGGGTGACTACAACTACGTTCTGCGTCGCAAGACGGGCGGCGAGAAGCTGCGGATCAAGAAGTACTGCCCGAGGCTGCGCAAGCACACCTGGCACGTAGAGAAGAAGAAGTAGTCGCTAGCGCCTGCTGGACGACGAAGCAGATACAGCGTTCGCCCCGAGGATCGCTATTGCGGTACTCGGGGCGATTTCGCGCGCAGGCGGTCTTGATGGCGCACCTGTCCTACAGGGCACCGATTGGTGCATCGCGCCGGTTCTTCGCAGGCGGGCAACCAGGCGGCAGGCTCGCTTGAGAAGACGCCTCTCAGGCCGACGGGGCTTCCTCCGCTCGGGCGGCCAGGATGGCGTCGAGCTCTTCTTTCAGCCGGGGCAGGATCTGGTCGTAGGGGTACGCCCCCAGCGACTGCGGGCCGCGTTTGAGGTTCACGTAGTTGGGGCCGCACCACAGGCCCAGGTCGGCGTCGTCGGTCTCGCCGGGGCCGTTCACGCGGCAGCCCATCACCGCGATCGTGATCTTGTGCTCTTTGGCGTACGCGGTCATCTCGCGGACCTGCTGGGCCAGTTCCACGAACGCCTCGTTCTCAACCCGCGAGCAACTCGGGCAACTGATGATGTTCAGGCCCGGCAGGCCATAATCGACCACACTCCGCACGCGGCCCTGGGCGATGTCTTCCAGGATCGCCTTGCCAACGGAGATCTCCTCGATTTTGCGAGGGTTGGGCACCGTGAGCGAGACGCGGATGGTATCGCCGATGCCCCGGGCGATCAGTTGTTCGAACGCGATCCGGGTTTTGATCACGCCCTCGGGCGGCATGCCGGCCTCGGTCACGCCCAGGTGCAGCGGCACGTCGGGCCGGGCTTCGGCAAAGCGGCGGTTCATTTCCACCACTTTGAGTGGGTCGGAATCCTTCAGCGACACGCAGTAGCGGGTGAAGCCCAGGCTGTCGAGAAACTCGCAGTGCTCAAGCACGCTTTCCATCATGGGCGAGATGGAATCGGCCGGATCGAACTTCTCCTTCTTGGCCGGATCGACCGAGCCGCAGTTCACGCCCACCCGGATGGCGCAGTCGTGCTCACCGGCGATATCGGCCAAGAAACGCACCTTGTCGCGCCAGGGCTTTTGCCGCTCGTGATGATAGAGATGCCCCGGATTGTAGCGGATCTTGTCCACGTGCGGAGCCACCTTAGCGGCCAGGCGGTAATTCTCTTGGAGATCGACCGCCAGGTTGGCCGCGGTCCGCTGGCGAATCTCGGCCAGGGCGGCGGCGTCGCGCTCGCTGTCGACGGCAATCCGCACCACCGCCGCGCCCGCTTCATGCAGGGCATTGGCCTGGGCCGCGGTCGCTTCCACGTCGCGGGTGGGCGTGGCGCACATACTCTGCACGGCAATCGGATGGCCGGCGCCAATCGTCACGCTGCCGATGCGGACCGAACGGGTGGGATTACGCTGGATTTCCATCAAGTTGGGTGGGGCAGGTAAATGAGAGCGAACCACAGCGGCGTCCAACCGCCGCCACGCGTGGTCATTCTAACAAAAGGGCGGATGCTGCGTAGGCCTGGGGGAGGCCTGCGCCGACGCCGAGCGGTACGCACCGTTGGACCATGTTCTTGTACTGGCCGATGGGAGTCGTGAGCGCACGTGGTGGGCATCCGCCGCATCAGCGGGTAGCAGCTACAGCCGTGTGCCGCCAAGCAGCCCGCGACGGCGGTGCAGCTTCCACCCTATAGGAACCGTGGTCAGCAGGCTCACGATAACCAGAATCAGCCCTACCACGCTGGGCGAGAGCCACAGCCACCACAGTACGCCGGCGGCCGCGAGCAGCCACTGCGGCGAGAGCAGCGGCAGATCGAGTCGGCGGGCTGCGGCCACCACCACGGCCAGCAATCCACAGACCAGCAGCACCGCCAAGCCGGCCCGGTACTGGTCCCAGCGTCGTTGCGCGGCCGGGTCGACCCAGGCCAGGACCAGTTCGGGAGCCGAGCCTTTGACCACGGCAAAGAACTGTTGCGGCGACGAATCGCCGACCATCCACAGGCTGCTGGGGTCTTCCACGAGCGGACGGCCGCGCTCGGCCTGCTCAAAGTAACTTTCGAGCGTGAGCTGCCGGGCCGTATCGCGCTGGAAGTCGTAGAGCACGGTGACTTCCCTCTGGGCCTGGGCATCATCGTCACGCCCGGCCGATTGCCGCAGCCGGTTCAGCACGTGATGGAACCGCTGCACCCAGGGCTGGTACCAGCGGGCCATTTCTTCCAGCGATTCGTCATAGCTGACCGCCGCAATCACGCCGGAAATGCTGCGTGCCCTGGCCAAATCGATTGCCGACTCGGTGGCCTGCTCTTCGCTTGCGCCGACCAGTTCCACGCCACGCGGCAGTTGCACGGTCCAGAGGGTCTGCTCGACCGGGATGCCGGTCAGTTGCGGAGCCTGGAGTTTGCCCAGCTCACCGCGGCTTTGGTACACGACCTCGATCCGCTGCACCAACCGGCTCGAAACCAGCGGCACGCGCCACCGCCTGGGCTGTACTTCGGTCGTTGCCGTCGCAACGGCTGATGCGCCGCCTTCACGTTCGGCCTGCTGCGGCGCGGTGGACGCCGCGTCGGGCGTTTGCGTTGTGGAATCGGTTTCCGCTGCTGCGCGCTCAAGCACGCTTGGGCTGCTGCCAGCGCCAACCGGCGCCAACATCACCGGCATGTTGGCGACCGAGGCGTGCAAGAGCCGCGTGCCGGGTGGCAGCAACAGCTCGCATTCCTTGAGGCCCGAGGGGTTGAGGTCGAACCATGCCACGCCCTGGTAGGAGCCGTCAACCAGCGAACGCACGCTGATATCGACCAGCTTGACCGACGGGTGGCCGCGTTCGGGCTCGGTGGTTTGGAGCCGTGCCTGGAACGAAGGTGCCTGAATGCGATAGACGTTGTAGCCCAGCGGTTGCGACTTTTCGGCCGGCAACGACTCCGGCAGCTTGACGTCGGTAGGCCATTGAATCAGCGGTAGCCGCTGCGTCTGCCAGGTAACTTCTTTCTCGCCCCAGCGCGTGGGCAGCAGCAAGAAACGCCGCAGGTCGGACGCGAACAGCGGGCGAATATCAGGGGCCGAAACCCGCTGGCCCGAGCGCACCGGGAGCTGGGCGAAAATGGTCACGTGTTGCTGGCCGCGGAGGCTTTGCAGCGGGCGAATCACCAGCCGGCGCCGACTGGTCGAGATGGGATCATCTTCTACCTCGACCACGGCTTCGATCGAAACATCGATCGGCTCGGCCAGCGTGTTGGGGATGTCGAACGACAACTCGTCCAGCCGCCCCTGCCGCACCGTAAGTTGCAGATCGATGCCAACCTCCCATGCGTTGTCGCGGTCCTTCAACCACACGGTTTGCGTACCTTGCACGCGAGGGAGGTTCGGCGTGACCTCCATGGTCGCCTGGGGCAGCGAGGGCGAACGGGCCGCGCGACTGCCGGTGCGGTCGGCCGGCAATGTGCCGTCAGCCGCCCGAAGCGCGGCCGACGTGGCCGGCAGGGCCAGTGCCGAGGGCGAGGCTGCCGGATCGGTGCCCGGCGGCAACAATGCGGCAATCCGCGGGGCACGCACCTGTGAGCCGGCTTGCGGCAGGATGCGCCACCAGCGGCCCAGCCAGCGGTCGCGGCCGTCGCGCATGACGCCGGCCGCGGCGTCCTCCAGCGCGGCTGATACCGTCACGTTGACGCCTTGCTGCTGGTAGAACTCCACGTAGTCGGAAAGCACGTTCACGCCGGCCAGTTCCAGGGCCGGAACGGCGAGCGTAGCGGCCGCCCTGCGCGGCAGCGGCATGGTGCCCCGTACGATGAGCTTTTGCGATTCGGCCGCCGGCTTACTCAGGAAGATGGTGACCCATCCGCCGGACGGACGCGACCAGACGACGTTGCGCACCGTGTCGTTCTCACGCACGGATACCCGGTCGATCTGCAAGCCCTCGGGCAACTTGATCCGGTGCCGGAACAGCGGCCCGCCGGTGGTGACCAGGTCGGCATCGAACTCCACTTCGGCAGCGCCGGTGCCGACGCTGATCCGCGTGACCTGGTCCGCAGCCACGACGGCACCACGCGGTTCGGCCCAGAACGCGCCATCGGCAAGGGTACCGCCCACTCGGTATGCCAGGGCGGGCGGTTCGGTGAACTCGTCGTTCCACTCCGCAATGAACAGGTTCGCCGGCAAGGTCTCCCAGGTGGGCGGAATCTCTACCCGCCCGTGCAGCGACTTGTCGAGCGTTACGGCCAGATGTTTGCGGGTACTGCGTGCTCCCAGCACGGTGACGGTAGGAACCTGAAGCCGGCCCACGCCGGTCGTATCGCGCAGCACGAACGAAGCCGTGGCCGTAACCTCGGTGGCCAGCGGGGAGGACGCAAGCGGAATCCGGTAAATCTGCCGGCGAGCGGACAGGTCGGCCGGCAACGTCGGGTCGGCATCCTCAGCCTGAATGTCGTTTGAAGGCTGCAGCAGCCGCAACCGTGGATCGACCGCAACCCGGACATACGGAGGCACTTCGCGGCCGAACTGTAGCTTCAGCCGGGTTTGCAACGTCACCGAGCCGGGCTTCACAGTGAGCCAGTGCAGTTCGGTGGCATCGAACTGGTCGGAGCCGGCGTCGGCCGTTTCGGGACGCCACCGCAAGGCCAACCGCGAGGCGGGGCCCAGTTCGGCCACCATGGGCCGGCTGTCCGAAGGCGGCGTCACGGTCCCGATGGCCGATATCAGTTCCACCGGAACCCCTGCGGGGGCGAGAACCTCTACCCGCGCCGCCGGCACGCGCGGAATGGAGAGATCAAATCCGAATTGGCCTTGGACGCTGCGCACGCTGGGCCGCAGTTGCAGTTCCAGGCGGTGCGAACCGGCGCGCGGAACGTCGAACACCAGGTAGCGGCCGCCGTCTTCCCAGCGAATTGGGATCGTGTCGCTGCCCAGTACCGCATCGGTCGGCCGCAGCGGATTGCCGCCGCCAAAATCAACGCGAATCGTCTGCCGATCGCGATATACGTTGAACTCCAGCGTGGCGGCCACGGTCGCCGGAGGCGTGGTGACCACGCTTCCCATCACCTGCCGTTGGAGCAGCACGCGGTAGCTGGCCTGCCGCAACGTCCAGTCGCGCGGTTCGCGTGTCACCCGGGCTGCCCTGAGATGCAGGTCGGTATACAGGCGGTCGGGCACGAAACAGTACTCGCCAACAAGGCTGCCGGATGCGTCAGCCGGCATGAATACCTTGTGGATCGTCTCGACCAATTGCTGCGGGGCCTCTTGTGCCAGGCCGCTGGTTGCGACCAGAGCCGCGAGGATAAGCCCGGTGGCCGTCTTGCCCAGGGCGGTGGTTCCGCGGGCAGTAGAACCGTTGGCACGCGTGGCGGTCTGGTCGCGTTTGCCGGCTCGCGGTTGCAGGGCACGATTCACGCCGCCCAGACCAAAGTGCATTGCCCAGCCCAGCAACGCCCCCTGCACGAGCGACGTGGTGATCGGCATCCAGGCCACCGGAGCTACGGCCGCCAGCAGCACCAGGAAGGCCGACACAAGCACGGCCGCTCGGGTAAAGCCGGCCGCTTGCCACCAGATTACCGTGGCCATCGCCAGCAGCAGGCCCCAGCCTACGGCGTTGAGGTCGTCGTTGCACAAGACCTGCACACGTTCCGGCAGAACGCCTTCAAATTCGAAGCTCTGCCAGGCCACCGTGGGATCGACCGGAAAGTTGCCGGGGCCGAGCGTCCAGGGGAACGGGCCGGCGGGCGCGGCCGCGGTGGTCACGTCGCCTGCACCGCGGCTGGTTGTCGGTGGCGTGGACGTCTGGGCGGCAACGACACCTGAGGCCGGACCGGCCACGGTCCGGATGGCGGTGGTCCTCGACGTGGCGTTAGGCAAGCCAGTGGTGGTTGCAGCGCCGCTTTCGTTGTTCGCGCCGGTGACCACGGTGGCGGCGGGTTCGGTCCCCAGGTTGTTGGCCAGGTTCTCCCAGGCCTTGAGCGAGAACGGATCAAAAGGCGGCTCGTTTTGTGGCCGGGCCAACGTGCCGAAGATGCGTTTCCGCCAGGGGGCCAGCGGTTCGCTGCCTGCCAGTTGGGGATCGATTGCCTGATAGCCAGGCGGCAGCCACAAGTGCCACGTGGTCCGCATCTGCGGGAACTCGGCAGGGCGAATCTTTGGGCATTCCACATTGCTGACCATGCCCAGTGCCGGTTGCCGCGTGGAGAATTGAACCGTTACCAGCACAAAGCGGCGGCGCGGCGGCAGTTCGATCTCCAGCACGTCATCGTCGCGGCTCCACACGGCCGCCTGGCTGTTGAGCTCGATGGTTTCGACGTCGTAGCCGGCCAGCCCTTGCAGCCGGAAGGCTTCGGCGGCGATGTTCTCGATCCAATAGCTGGCGCGGTGGAAGCCGCGTCCCGACGGTTCGCACAGCGAGGTGAGTTTGGCCTTCCAGATCAGGCCTTTGGCGGCCGAGCTGGCCTGCGAGCTGCGCGAGATCGTCAGCGCCTGAGCAAGCGAAACGTGCTGGCCGGGATCGTAGGTAAATGCTGCCCGCTGCAGGGACGACTCGCCCGGCGGCAGCGGATCGGGATACATGGCCGATAGTTGCTGGCCATCGATGGACAGGTTGCCGGCTCCGAATTGCCAGATGTGGACTTCGCCCTGTTGCTGTCGAGCCTCGGGCACGGAAACCAGGCTCACCACCATCTGCTGTTCGGTGAACGGTACCGACCGCGACGCCCGCAATTGGAACGGCGTCGTGCGTGCCCGTTGCCAGGTGAGCAGCCAGACTTCGGCATCGGTCGACAGGCCGGCTTCAACCCGCTGCGGTTCGGACAGCCGTCGGGCAACGATGTCGTCGTCGGCCGCATCGCTGGCGAATGACCATTGCAGCGGTTCGGGCCGCGCATTGGAGAACTGCACGAGCAGCCGCTGCAGGCCACCGCTCTCGGGCACGATCCGCAGGACGTACGACTCCCACAGCGTGTCGGGCGTTACCGTGGCATCGAGCGAGATATTGGCCTGGAACCGCGGTGGTTGCCGCTGGAGCGTCACTTCAACTTGCCGTGCCCGGGCATCCAAGGCCAGCAAGGTGCCTTGCGGCGTGCCGTCGAACAGGGCCAGTTCCTGATGGCTGAGCTGCTTGGGATCGAGCCGCAAGTTGCGGGGCAACTGCGGGAATTGCAGTTCGTCGGGAGCCGACGCCCGGATGGCCAACAGCTCGCGGCCGCCATTGACGTTGACAAACCGCAGCATCCAGAACCGCGCTACGGGCAACGACTGACCGACCGGCGACTCCAGCCAACGGCCGGTAGCGGTGAGCCGCAGGCCTTGTTCGGCGGTGATGGGCCGCGTGAGCCGAATGCGCAGCAGGTTCTCTTCGGCGCCTGGTTCCAGCGTCCAATCGGCGATGCTGCCGGGCGGATCGCTTTCGAGCGAATCGATCGTCCAATGCGGCGGTACGTTGGCCGTAAGCTCGAACCGCTCGCCGGTCGGTTGCGATAGCTCGACCGTGGTCCGGCCGCGAATCTCGCTGCCGGTCAATTCGACCGAGGTGGCCTGCAGAGCCTGCGTTTGGCTTGTGCGGTACCAGACATCAACTTCAATCGCGGCGTTGGGCGAAAACGCCTGGACCCGCAGTTCCTCGCCTTTGGCGTTTTCTTCCAGCGGCGACGACTGCCGGCAGCCGGTGGTTTCCAGGTGCTGGAGCTTCAGTAGTGGCGAGATCGTGATGACGGCCTCGCCTTCGCGCCAGGTGAGGTCCGGGGCCGTGATCGTGGGCAGCCGTTGCAGTTGCCCAATTTCCAGCGGCGCCAGCGCCGTGAAGCGCAAACTGCGTCCCACGCCGGCCAGCGGCGCGGCAAACTTGAGCGTTTCGCGGCGCGGCTCTCCCGCGGCAGCGCTTCCGTGTTCGGAACGCTGCACCACGATGTCGCCTTGCCGGGCTTCCAACAGGTTGACGCCTGGCGCCAGTTCCAAGGTGAGTTCGGTTAGCGGCTGGCCGATCACGTCGAGCGACCACTGGGCCGAAATCTGAATGCCAAGCGGCGTGATCTCGTACCGCGTCAATTGCCGCACCGTCGCCGAGCGGACGCTTTGGCCGCTGGTGGCGGCATTGCGGATGTACAGCTCCAGACGTGGCTCGGCCCCCAATTGCGCCGCCCACTGGCGGCGGCCATCCTCGGGCGGGCCGGCTTCCCACAGCACGCCATGGCCTAGCGAGAGTTCGCGATCGTCCGGCAGATCGAGCACGCACTCGCTCAGCGGGCTGTGGGGCAACGCGGCGAGAAAGCGCTGCTGATGCTGTTCGAGTGATTGCCCCTGGAGCGACCAGGAGATTTCCAGCGTGCCCGACTCGGCCACCAGCACGGTCATGGTGCCTTCTGGCGTAACGCCCAAGGTGGCCGGACGCCGCGAGTCGCCTACCCAGTAGGCGGCTGCCTGGCCGCGTGAGTCGACCGGAATGGCAACGGCCATGGGGTCCAGCGGCAACAAGGCCGGGGTTTCCTGACGGTGGACGATCTCAAACCGGGCCGTGCCGGTGAGGACGCCGTTGTCGTTCAGCCGTGCGTCGTAGCGGGCACTGACCAGCCGGGTCCGCCGTTCGCTCTCGGGCAGTTCCGCGCCCTGGTTGAGCAATTGGACCAGGCGATCGAAGTCCTTGATCGGGACGGGCACATACTTCACGCCCGGATCACGCGGCCATTCGTCCTCGCGATCGGCCGGCACAAAGATGCGGCGGAACTGGATCGTATCGGCCGAGCCTTCTTGTGCGTGGGCATTGCTGACCGCGTTACCGGCGAGCAGCAAGGCCAGCAGGGCCGCAACCGGCAGTAGCCCCGGCCGCCACGCCACGAGGCGACCGATCACCGCCGCGGATGTGCGACGGCGGGCATCGGCTGGGGGCTGGAGGCAAAGCGAGGGCATACGTGCGTGCGGCCAATTACGAGACGAGTTGGATTCAAGCTGCCAGACGTGGTCGATGCACGGCGGTTATCGCTGCGAATCGGACGCCACCGGCACGGGGGCGGCGGCCATCGTCGAGGTCTCGCCATCGTCGACGGGGCTGTATTGGTACTCGGGCTGCGTGGAACCACGCTCGGCAATCGCAGAGGCCGGCACGCCCAGCGGGCGGCCAACTTCCGGCTCGGTGGTGAACAGCCGCTTGAGCAAGCCTGCCACCACGGCCAACAGCAGACCTAGGGCCGCCGCCTGGGCCAGCACCACCGCCGTGTGCGGATAAAGCATGGCCGTAGCCGCCAGGCCGACGGCAGCCGTAAGCAGCACGCCCGGCCGGCGAATCGCCGGCACGTACAACAACAGCAGGCCTACAAGCAACAGCGCGCCGGACGCCGCGGCCACGATCCAACTGCGGGGAGCCGCCACAAACCGCAGACGGTCGACCGGTTCGGACGCACTGAACAGGTATTCGTTGCCCGAGGGCGGAACCTCGTCGACGGTTTTGCCTGTCCACTCGCTAAGTTGCGCGTGATCCAGCAGCGGCTCTCGTCCCCAGTGGGTGCCCTTGAACCGCCAGCGGAATTCGCTCGTCACGGCCGGCGTTTGCCCCAGCAGCAGGTGCTGCGTTTCCGGCAGGATCAATTGCCAGTAAGCGCGTCGGAGCCACGGATCGCCCTGCACCTTGGCAATCTGGACTTCCTGGCTGCCCGGCACCAGCGTTTGCCGCACCTGGTAATGGACTTCGACCAGTTGGCCCGGCGCGGCGGCATCGCCGGCCAGCGGGATCTCGAGCACGCGGCCATCGAGC
The DNA here is from genome assembly GCA_937927735.1 of uncultured Planctomycetales bacterium. GTDB lineage: Bacteria > Planctomycetota > Planctomycetia > Pirellulales > S012-138 > CALBRZ01. The sequence continues at coordinate 21,017 of CALBRZ010000052.1, read as the reverse complement.
GTGACCTTGGTGGGCGACTCGTTGACCGAGGCCAGTACGGGTTCTTCGTAATGCTCAGGCAGCTCCAGACGCAGTACCGGCTCGGAGCTGGTGATTCGCATCACCAACCGATCACGCCGTACCTGGCCGGTGAAAAACAGGGTGTACCAGGCTTTCTCGATGCGCGTGGGGATCAGTGAACGCGAGCCATCGCGGGCTACCGTGAATGCGAACTGGGCCGGATCGGTCTGGTTGGTGACGAAGTGCCGGGCGTTATCAAGGCCGCGCGGCGGTGCCACGCCTTGTACGGTTTTCCAACGTTCATCCTTCGGATAGGCCTGCATCCCGGGCGCTTCGACCGAGACGGAGGCTTCGCGCCACTCAACATCCTTGGGTTTGAGCAGCGGCATGGTCAGCAGTACGCTGCGGTCGGCCCCAACCGGGTCGTGGTTGAAGCGGTACCGGGCAACCAACTGGAAGGTGCCAAGCTGCGAGGTGATCGGCAGGACCACGTGCGCCAGCGAAGCCGACGAATCCTCCTGGCTCGACAGCAGCACATAGTCCATTTTGCGGCCGTTGAGCGACACTTCCTGCAGGTCGACACCCGGCGGTACCACCAGGGCAACGCCGGCCATCGGCTCGTATTCCACGCGGTAGTTCAGCCGCTGCCGCACTTCGCTGCTACGCGTGCCGACGGTCACGTGCGCGTCGCTTTCGACCGTTACCCGGCGGCTGTGCACCAGCAGGTCGGCGACAAACTCCGCCTGCGGGGCTTCTGCCCGATAGTACAGCGATCGCGAGCCGCCCAAGGTATCGCTGGGAATCTGCTGGCGGACGAGCCCCAGTAGGGCTTCCTGGCGGGGCAGCAGCGAAACGTTGTCGGCCGGCACCACCCATACCTGGGCCGGGTTCAGCACGTTGGCTTCCGGCCGCGGGATACTGAACGTAACCGGGCCGTTTTGACCGTCGTGCGATCGGTGAGCGCGGAGGGTGATCTCGACCTTGCCCTCGGTCGCTTGCGTCAGCGGGATGATGAATGGCCGCACCTGGTCGTAGCGGAGGTTCTCGACATCAACCAGGTTGTCCGGACCCACTTCGTCCACCTGCCAGTCGGACAGGTCGATCGGCAGGTTCAACACCCGGGCGCCGTCGACGTTGTACCGCAGCGTGGCTTCCATCAGCAGCCGGTTGGGCTGCACGCTGATCCGGTACACAGGATCGACTCGGATCCGCGTTTCACGCCGCAGGATCGTGGTCTTGAGTGTGGCCGGTTGCCGCCAGTAGATGAAGGCGGCGGTGTAATCGCCGTCGGGCACGTCCTCCGGCAAGTCCGACACGGCGATCTGCCGCACGGCCGGAACCAGCCGTTTCCACATGGCCTGCCAACCGTCGGCCGTTTCGATGGCGATATGCCCCGATTGCCGGACGGCGCCGATCACTTCAAAGCCCATCAACTCGATCTCGTCGGCCGGCTTGGCGGCGTCCACCGGCCGCTCGGTCACCAGGGTGACGACTTCCGGCTCGGAGCTGGGCTCGCGCAAGATGCGAACCGTCTGGCTGGCCTGGTTGCGGCTGCCAGGCAGGAGCTGAAAACGCGGATCATCGTTCACCAGCTTGGCGTCGGGCGGCAGCCGCACGGAAAAGGCCCCGAACGGGCCGCCGAAGCTGCTGACATTAAGCGTGGCTTCGCTGCGGACGCTGCGGCCGTCGATCCGGCAGAGCAGGAAACCGTCGACGCGCAAATCGCTCGACGATTTCACCAGCCGCTCGCTTTGCGAACGCCACGAGAGCGAGCACAAACCGTCCAAACCGGCCAACTTGAACTGCGTGGCGCCTTTGATGCGCACTTCTTCAATCAACTCCGCGCCCAGAACGGTGCCGGCGGTTTGCTGGCCGGGAATCGTGAGCGTCAGCTCCGGTTGAGCACTCTTGGGGGCGGTGATTTGCAGTCGGGTTTCGCCCTCCTCGCGAACGAGGCGGACCAGCGTGCTGAGCGTGCAGCGATACTCGCCGGGCGGGCCTGAAACCCACCAGTCGAAGCCGCCGCGGCGATCGTTGAACCGCAGGAACTGATCGCCGCCGCCCTCGAACTTGGGCGAGCCGCGCAGGATGCACTCGCCCAGGCGTAACGGGATGCGAACCCAGCCGTCGGCGTGAACGCGTGCCTGCAGCTCAATCGTGAGCGCGGCAAACTGATCATTGTACTGCGGTTCGCCTTCCTGAGTGGGATCGCTTTCCGGAGCGGTGCTGGAGCCGACCGTGCCGGTCGCCGTCATCCGCTCCAGGGTGTACATCGGTTCGGTGGTGCCCTGGGCGATTTGCTTCTGGAGATCGATCAGCTTCCGGAGTTCCTCGAGCGACAGGCCCGGAAACGGCACCAACTGCCCATCTTTGTCGCGGAAATGGAGGGTCGGTTCCTCCATCAGCAGCGGCCGGGGCTGGGCGTCGCGTTCTTGCGCGCGCAACGCTCCCGGCGACAAAATCGCGACAAGCACGATCGCGATGTAGAAAACCGATCGCAAGGCGGCATATCCTGCTGCATGAGCGGCTCGGGGGCAGCCGCACGGTCGATAAGATGAATTGAGGTGATCTCCCCGCAGCGGGCAAGCGTGGGGTGCTTCCCCGAAGGGAGGGAATGGCCTCAAACTCTTGCTCCACAAAGTACGGCATCCTGCCGCCTATCGGCCCATTCTAACCCAACAGCGGCAGGTCGACAAAGAATGAAATGCCCTAACTTGCCAGGGCGCACACCCTCTGCGGAACAAACGGTTCAAGGCCGGTTTCCTTCCTAAATGTTACGGCAGGAATGGGCCGGTTGGTTCTGGGAGCGGCCAACTTCTGGGCCGGGGGGCTCGCCCGTTGGCCCAAGGGGGCGGTTTCGTCTATTAGCCCAGGCAGAAAAACGCCCAGCCGAAGAACGGGGGAATAACTCTCCCTCCGATTGGCGAAAGGTAGCATGACTCCCCTCGAATGCCCAGTTGGCCGCGGGCCAGTTCAGCTTACGCTGGGTGGGGAGCCACGCCGAAATTGGCGGCTACTTGCCGCGGCGGTGAGTTAGCCACGCGGTCGCATGCCCTCCCCTGTTGCCGCCAAGACCTCGCACACCTACGCAGCGCGCCAATAGGCTTTTTGCGCTTGTTGAATAATCAATTAACCTTGCCGGTTCATGCCGCGCGTCGGCCGGAGCAACCATTAGTGGGGGCGACGCGCGGAAGCCTTGTCAGTGGTTCGTGGGTTCGCCTTAAACCCCAAAGTACGAGCCAGCCCAAGGTTTGCCTTGGGCTGGCTCGTACTGTTTTACCTCGGCGTTTGGGGCCGAGCTGTCAGCCATCACGCCCGGTCGGCAATCGCATAAACCCCTACTTAAGTATGGTTTCTTGCGAGATATATGTCAGACTGGGCCGTCATAATCGCCGATACAACCATCATAATTGTTAAGTTGCCCCCTAACGCTTCTGCGGACATTCATTAAACTGTGGCGGACAGGAAGAATAGACGCTTCGTGCATACTGGGAAGAGACAGGCAACTTCGGGCCTTTCAGCACGCAGCGTCGGCTATCCGTTTCGCGTCCAGGAGGAGTTACCGATGCAACTTGTGAAGACGTTCCGTACCTGGGTGGCGCTGGCCGCGGTTGCTGTCGCTGCATTGGCCATCACCACCGAAGCCCAGGCTGGCAAGGGCTGCTGTCTGAAGGCTCCCAAGGTTTGCTGCGAGCCCAAGGTTTGTTGCAAGCCGGTGGTTTGCTGCGAGCCCAAGCCGACCGTGACCAAGACCATCACGGTGCAGAGCCCCGAATGCTGCAACCTGTGCGCCACGATCAACGTGTGCCTGCCCGCCTGCTGCGCTGAGGAAGAACCCTGCATCACCAGCCGCTGCACGCTGCTGGGTTACGGCCAGGTGAAGCTCACCTGGAGCTGCGGCAAGACCGTGATCGTCCGCTTCACCAAGCACGGTCCGATCGTTCTCTAAGCCGCAAACTTCGCCTGGCAGCTTGAACAGGCCGCGGCTGCAAGCGAGGCCGCCGTCCTGGCCACCTGGCGTAGTGTGAAGCCAACCAAGCGCAAAGCGAGCAACCGCCGCTTTGCGCTTTTTTGTTGCGCGCTGCTTGGAAGGGATCGCTGCCGCACGCGACAGCGAATGGCGAGCGACGTTTACGGCAGCAGGATCAGCTTGCCCCGCGTGCGGCGGCTTTCCAAGTCGGCGTGAGCCCGGGCGGCATCGGCCAGCGGATAGGTGCCGCCGATCGGAACCTGCAGGCCTGCCTCGACGGCCGCGTACAGTTCATCCATCGCCTGCCGCATCAGGGATTCGTTCTGGATGACCATGCCCACGGCCAAGCCAAACGCCGCGCGATTGCCGAACAGCAGCACGTCGCCAGGAATGTTGATCGGCGTGCCCGAGGCTTCGCCGTACACCACCAGCCGGCCGCCGGTCGCCCAGCAGCGCAGGCATCCCTGGCCTACCTCGCCACCGACGGATTCGATGATCAGGTCGGCACCCTTCCCAGCCGTGGCGTCGAGCACGTGCTGGTGCCAGTCCGGTTCGCGGTAATTGACGGCCACCTGGGCTCCAAGCTGCCGGGCAAGCTCGCACTTTTCGGCGCTGCCTGCGGCGGCGATCACCTTGGCCCCGGCTCGCGCCGCCAGTTGTACGGCCCAGGTGCCTACGCCGCCGGCCGCGGCCGTAACCAGCACGGCGTCCGTTGGTTGCAACTGCCCCACGGTATGCAGCGCGTGCCAGGCGGTCTGGCCGTTGACGAAGATTGCCGCTGCGGTGGTTGCCGGGATCGACTCGGCGCAGGGGACCGTAAAACAAGCCTCGGCCACGACCATCTGCGCGTAGGCGCCGCCGGTGACGGTGCGGCCGATGACCCGTTCGCCCACGGCGAAGCGTTCGACGCCCGGGCCGGTTTGCACGATGCGGCCGCACACTTCGATTCCCGGCGTGAACGGTGTCGGCGGTGCCGCCGGATGGCGTCCGCTGCGTCGCATGGTATCGACGAAGTTGACGCCGATGGCTTCGGCCTGGATCAACACCTGGCCCGGCCCCGGCTCCGGCCGCGGAACCTGCTCGAGCTGCATCACCTCCGGCGGACCGTGCTGCCGGCAAACGATCGCGCTGATGGTCATCGTGGGCGTCCCATTTTCACATTCACGCGGCACGGAACAGCCAGGCTGGTCGCGCGATCAGATCGGCCAGTTCAGGCCGGCCGAGAAGCCGCCATCAACAAAGATGATTTGCCCGGTGAGAAAGGCAGCCGCCGGCGACGACAGAAAGATGGCCGTGCCGACCATATCGGCCGGCTGGCCCAGGCGGCGAAGCGGCGTATTGGGCAGGCCCCATTCCTGCATTTCCGGGCGGGCCCAAAGCTGCTTGGTCAGGTCCGTGAGGATGAAGCCCGGTGCCAGGGCATTGACCCGCACGCCATGCGGGCCCCATTCCACGGCCAGGGTGCGCGTCATGTGACCGAGGCCGGCTTTGCTGACCGCGTACGGCAGCACGTTGCGAAGCGGCGCCCAGTTGTTGAGCGAAGCGATGTTGAGCTGCGAACCCTGGCCTCGCTCGACCATCCGCTTGCCGACGGCTTGCGAAAGGAAGAACGGCCCCTTGAGATTGATGTCCAGCACGAAGTCGTAATCTTCCTCGCTGAACTCCAGGGCCGGTTTGCGGCGGTTGACGCCGGCCACGTTCACCAGCGTGTCGATCGGGCCGCAGGCGCGTTCGACGTTATCGGCCAATTCGCGGACGGCGTCGATGTCGGCCACGTCGCACACCATGGGCACCACCGGATGCTCGGCGCCTTGCGACAGTTCGGCGGCCGAGGCTTTCAGCGTGGCCTGGTCGCGGCCCGTGACGACGACCTTGGCCCCGCGCTCGGCAAACCCTTGGGCGATGGCCTTACCAATGCCGCGGCTGGCCCCCGATACGAGCACCACTTGCCCTGCCACCGAAAAGAGCGGATCGCTCATCCTGCCGGCCTCGCTGTTCTTTGTTGATGGTTGGTTCGAAGTCCAAGCCCCGTGTGGTAGGACCGGCCGCCGCGCCGGCGGTGGGGGCTTCACGTCAAATGCGTCAAAAGATCCAGCCTTGCACGAACGCGTACGCCAACAGCGCGCAGAGCGGGAATCCCACGAAGATGATCGCATACGTCAGCAGCGTGATCCAGGTTCGGCGGGGCCAACGGGCCATGGCTGAAGTTACGGCGGGCGTAAATTGCGGTATGGTATCCATTAGCCGTGGTGACGCTCCCGCAGCGTGTGACGCAAGCAGGGGGGGCACCGCTAGCAAACCCTGATGATACCGCGCCCACGTGCGCCGTGGGACCGGCTGGGCAGAAAGACCAACGCCGCGGCGCGAGGGACACAGCTTGGGCAGAAACGCGGCTGCAGATGCCAGGGGGCTAGTCCTGCCAGCATCGCTAGCACTAAATGCCTGGCTTGGGCCCGCTGGCGGCCGGTTCGTCTTCCAGCATGGGCCGCAGTTCGTTGACGAAGTCGCGCACGTCAGTGAATTGGCGGTACACGCTGGCGAACCGCACGTAGGCTACCTGGTCCAGTTGCCGCAGCTCGCGCATGACCAGTTCGCCCAGTTCGCGACTGTTCACCTCGGTATCGAACCGTTCCTCGACCTCGCGTTCTACGCGGCTGATCAGTTCGTCGATCTGGTCGTCACTGATCGGGCGTTTCCAGCAGGCCTTTTCCAGGCCGGCCCGGATCCGCTCGCGCTGGTACGGCATCCGGCTACCGTCCTTTTTGACCACCTTGATGACGGGTTCTTCGATTCGTTCGTAGGTGGTGTAACGCCGATGGCAGGCCAGACATTCGCGACGGCGACGGATCATGCCGCCATCCTGGCTGGCGCGGGAATCCACTACGCGATCGTTGTCGACGGAACAGTAAGGGCACTTCATCGGTACAACGCTGGCGATGCCGTGCCACAGCTCTTGGCCATGCTTTGGCAGACTGCATCGCCCCACTACGAAAAGGTAACAGAGGCTCTGGTGTGGGATTCTACCGGGCTAGGATGCAACTGGGGATAGAAAAAAACGGGGGGTTATGGCATAACTAAGCACCTGTGCGCTGCGATTCAAGGGCCTGCTGCCGGCCGCGATTGTTGGGATACTCTCCCGCACATCCCATCGGGTGACTGGCAGTTTGCGACCGCACGCCAGGAGCAGCCGCCATTGATCGGCGGCAACCAGATGCCTGCCACGGGCGCCAGACCAAGGAGGGAATGCGATGAAAAGATCCCGCTCGCGATCGTGGTATCTGTCGGCGCGGCTGGCTGATCGGCCGCGGGCAACGAAGCCGTTGAACGTGGCCGCATTGCCTGGCACTTCTCTCCTGCGGTTGTCTTGCGCGGCCCTACTTGGTGTGGTGCTGGCCGCTTCGACGGCCACCGCCCAATCGTCTGGCTCGGCCTCGCCCAACTTAGGGTCGGCTCAGCCCCGGTTGACGCTGCCCAGCAGCACGGCCACCACGGCGCTCACCACCGGCGAGATGCTCGATTCGCCGCTGCGTTACCTGGTGCGGCTCAGCGCCCAGCCGGAGATTGTGGATGCCTATGGCGCCCGCGGGTTGGACATCCAGTTCGAAGGCGAAGTGCCGCAGCTTTCCCAGCAGCGCAACCAGTTGAGCGTGGTGATCCGCATGGCGTATGCCGACGGCACGCCACTCCAGGATCGCAATAAGGTGGCGGCGGTTGACGACATCGTCGGTACCGAGATTCCGCTCAGCGAGGGCAACATCGAAGTGCGCGGCGATACGTTCCGCGCGGCGATGTTCTTTCCGCTCAACGATCTGGACCTGATCGGCGACAACGAAACGCCGCTGCAGGTGGAGCTGCTGCTCCGTCGCGGCAGCAAGGTGATTACCCGCAATCCCTTCGTGCCGGAGAAGTACGAGTTCTTCACCATCAAGTCGGAGGACATGCCCCGGATGTGGGTGCAGTCGCTCAAGGTGGAGACGGCCAAGAACGCCGACGGCCAGCCGGGCGTGTCGGCCACGGGGCTGATCTACATCGCCGGGCCGGAGGGCGCCGAAACCACCGTCGAAATGGCCCTGGCCGACGCCAAGATGGAAGGCATCCCGTCGCGCGATCCTCGGTTCCGTGTGACGGATAGTTGGGCAGGGCAGGGGCAGCGCGTGAAGCCCACCAAGAACGTGCAGAGCTTCCGCGTATCGCTGTTCACGCCGTTCGATGCATGCCAATTGCCGCGTGGCCAGCAGGAGATCTCGGTGTATCTGCGGGCTTTCGACCGCCAGGGCAAGTACATTGGCGGCACTCCGCCCGAGCCGCTGCAGGTTAACGTTCCGTAGCATCGGGCAGTCGCGGCCAAAACGACAACCGCCACCTGGCGCCTCGGCACCAGATGGCGGTTGGCTGGTTCTTTATCCTTGTGGCTTCTGATGGGCTCGCAGGGAGCAGGCGGTTAGAACATCAGACCGCCGGTCACGTGGAAACCATGCAGGCCCAGGTCCGAGGTGCTGTCGGTGGGCCCACCGGCGCCCCACCAGAGCTGGCCTTCGTAGCCAATTCGGGCGAACACGGTGCCGAAGTTCGCTTCCAGCCCCAGGCCGACTTCGCCAACGGAGAGCACGTTATCGCCGCTTGGTGAATCGTTCAGGATCGTGCCCGTTCCGAGGACGGTGTTGGACCAGAAGCCTTCCAGCCGCGAGTTGCGGTTACCGAACAACACCGAGCCACGGACGTGGGCATAGATCGAGAAGCAGCACCAGAGCTCGTGGCCCACTTCCAGGGCGATCGTCGGACCGATGCCTTCAAAGTGCTGGTCGTAATCCACCATGGCGTAGCAGTACGTGCCGTCGGTGGCGCAGGCTTTGTATTCTTGCGACATATCCAGGTACCGCAGACCGCCGGCGACGCGCAGCACCGTGGGCCCGAAGGTGATGTCGCGCGTGACTTCTACATCGATCGTTTCCAGGTCGAGCCGGTGAGCGGCTTCAATCCAGCCGCCGGTTATGGGCAGCAGCAGCGGAAACTCGACGATTGCGTTGGGGACCCGCACCGAGATCGAGGCGAACGGGTAGTTGCCGTCGAACACGTTCTCGGACGCGAGATGGTCGTACAGCCAGTAGCGGGCCCGCACGCCGGTACCGCTGGCCGCGCGGTAGCCGAACCAGATCCGCGGCGAGATCTCGTAGTCGTATTCGAACGGGATGTTCTGCATCGCGCTGGGATCATCGCCGTCGGGCGTGAGCGGAAGGTCGGACAGCGAGAACGCCGTAGCCGAGTTGAAGTGCGGCTTGAGCCACACCATTTCGGCACCCGCATAGAACATCGGGCAAGCGCAACAGGCATCGGTGCAGGAGTCGTGCATGCCCAGGCCGATGCCGTGATCGACATACACGGCCCCGGGCGCGGCGGCCGACACTTGCTCCTCAAGCGAGGCCAGCCGCATCCGTAACTGCTCGATCTCGGCCGACTGGGCCTCGTAGGCCGCGGCAATTTCGCGGTACGACACCGGCCGGGCATCGCGCGATTGCGCCATGGCAGTTACCGGAACGGCCAGGGCAACCATTGCCCAGGCCAGGAAACGAAACTTCATTCTGCTATCTCCTGGGGGAAAGAGCATGCAGAACCCGGCGGCACGGCGCGCGGCCGCCCCCGGGGAGCACCAACTACAAGCTGTATCGGCCGGAAAAGTCTGCCTTCCCCACCAAATCCGCAAAACCGGTACAGTCCCACTCGCCGGTAGAGTCCGCCTGATCGGCAAACTCACGCTCCCGCTCAAGCCGCGGTTGATAGCGGCCGGGCGAGCCGGCAAACTTGGCCCAGCAGGCCGCCACTTGAGCCACGAGCGCGGCCGACAGCACGCAGAGTCCGGGAGAGCAAACCGCATGAATGAGGAACTGATGCCCAAGCTGGCGCAGTTGGCCGACTGGCTGAAGGAGTCCCGCTGCACGGTGGCCTTCACGGGGGCGGGCATCAGCACCGAGTCGGGCCTGGATGCCTACCGCACCCCCGGCGGAGTTTGGGCGCGCAACCGTGTGGTGTACTTCCAGGAGTTCATGGAGAGCGAAGCCGGCCGGATCGAGTACTGGCGACAGAAGGCCGAAGCCCACGAGAGCTTTGCCAACGCCCAACCATCGGCCGGTCACCTAGTGCTGGCACGGCTGGAACAGCGGCAGCAGCTAGCAGCCGTTATCACGCAGAACATCGATGGCTTGCACCAGGATGCGGGCAGCCGCGAGGTGCTGGAACTGCACGGTACCGCCCGCTATGTCAGTTGCCTGGACTGCCACGCCCGCTACCCGGCCGGCCCGCTGGTCGAGCAGTTTCTGGCCACGGGCAAGGTGCCGCCGTGTCAGCAGTGTGGGCGTGACCGGATGAAGCACGCCACCGTATCGTTCGGCCAGGCTTTACCGGTTGATGTGGTGAACAAGGCGGTGCAGTACGCCAAAACGTGCGAGCTGTTTCTGGCTTTAGGTTCGTCGCTGGTGGTTTACCCGGCCGCCGATTTGCCGCAGATGGCCGCCCGCCGCGGCGCCAAACTGGTCATCATCAACGATGAACCCACGCCGCTGGATCGGCTGGCCTCGCTCGTGATCCACGGCAAGTTGGGGCCGGTACTCAGCCAAGTTGAAAAGCAGATGCAGACGCCTGCTTAGGACACGGCCTCAGGTTGCAGAGTGGCTAGCGACACCTCGGGGCCCAGGTCCGCTTTTTCGGTGGAAATACCGCGGGCAGCGTTCACTTCGGCCGACAGTAGTCGGAGCATGTCGCCAATCTGGCGGACCATCTGGCAGTGATACGGATCATCGCCGTTGCGCGACCGGCGGCCCGGATCCACCTCGATCGGATCGCCCACCTGCACGATGGCTCGCCAGGGACCGTGCTTGCGGATGACGTCGGTCAGGTCTTCCTCGAACCCTTCGACCGTTTCGACCACGCGTTCGGGAATGCGGCCATCGCCCAGGTAGTTTTCCGGATAGAGCGAGATCTGCTGAGCGTAGTAAATCTGCGTGAGCTGCTGCCAGAGCCGGCGGCGTTTATCTTCGCTGATGGGACCGTCGATCAGATGCGGCAGGATTTCGCTGCGCAACCGCTTGCAGCGCGCGACCACCGTTTGGTCGCTGGCCGGGCGCCCAATCCACTCCATTTCCAGTGGGCAAAGCATGCCTTCGACCAGCCGCCGGAGGCGGTCGTACACGTTGCCCTCGCCGACGCCGCCCAGGTATTCCATCTCGCGGAGCGCCACTTGGGCTTCGAGCAACTTGAGCACGCGATCGACCAGCGGCAGGTGTCGCTGCGGCTGCCAGGAGAAGCGGGCTTCGAACTCATCGAGCACCGGGGCCAACGCACGCTGCACGTCGCCTTCAAAGACGTACTTGGTCGCCACCGGATGGATGACCACTTTGCCGGTGCCTTCCTTGGCCCGACGCTTGGCCGCAGCCCGGGCGAGGAACACCACGCCATCCATCATTTCCATCAGCCGGTCGTTGGTGCGGCTAATGGTGCCCTCGGGGAATATCACCAGCGGCCGCCGGGCGGTGGCCAGGATATCGATGGCGGCGTTCATGGCGGCGCGGTCGTTGGTCTCGCGGTAGATGCTGAAGCCGCCCAGGTTGCGAATCATCAGCCGCTTGAATCAGCTTTCGCGGAACAGGTACCACGAAGCCATGAAGTAGAACGGCACGCGGCTGTAGTACGAGATCATGCCCACCGTGAACGGATCGCACGCCCGGGGATGATTGGGCGCTAGCAGGATGCCGTGGCCGGCATCAACGCTGGCTTGAAAGCCCTCGAGATTGCGGACTTCGACGCGCTCTACCCCGTACATCCGGCGCAGCGCCGTGGGAACCAGATACCGCAGCAGGTTGTAGCCCAGCGTGGAACGTTGCGGAGGATAGAAGCTGTACGGCTCTTCGCGAACGACGGGGATCATGCACGGACACCGGACTTTAGAATTTCTTGCCAGAAGGCGCGCGGCTTTGGCCCAGCGGCCGCGCCACACTCTGGAAGAAAGTCGCACGCGCAAGCGAAATATAACGCAAAGCGCTGGTTTTGATCCATGTGCAGCCGGTCATCAAGTCCCTTCGGTGGTGCCGCCCAGCAGGTCCCCCCAAGTTGCGGTGCAGCGGGCAGGGCGAGCCGCTGGTCTGGCAGCCCGGTTGATGTGCGCGGTGTGCGACCTCGAAAAACACTTCAGCCGCGACGAACCCCGGGCCCGATTCCCTGATTCGCCGCGGCCGAGCGCAACCTGATGCGGTAGAAAGTTTCGCCTGGGTAACGTGGCGGGTTACTTGGCGATGTCGAGCGTCAGCGTGCTGTAGTTCAAAACGCCCTGGTAGGCATCGTCACCCAGCTTGCCGGCGATGTCCTGCGCAAGCCGGGCACGAATGACGTAGCGGCCGCTGCCTACGTTGGGCACCACAAAAGCGCCATCGGCGGCTTTCACCTCCAGGTCCTTACCATTAGGACCCGCGGCGACTACTTCCACACCTTCGCTGACCGGCTTGCCTTCCCAGGTGACCTGGAGCCGGATGCCCTGCGTTTCGAGCGTGGGCACTACGGCCAGCTTCAGTTCCTCGCCCGGAGCCGGCACGGCACCGGGCAGCGAAACGTACTGGGCGAAGTAATTCAGCAGCGACGTCTTGCCGCCGCGCGAGAACGTGCCGTATTGGCAGACGGCCTGGAGCGCCGTGGGGCGTTCCTTGGCGGTGGCCACCCAGGCGCCTTCGTCGCCCTGGGTTTTCTTGGACAACTTGACGAGGCTGCGCGAGCCATCGGCCGCCACGGCCCAGAGCTGGGCGTGGGCCACCTTGTCCAGCAGGTAGGCTTCGGCCGGCTCGGGGCCCTCACCAAACGAAAGCTGGAGCTGCGTGCCCTGGTTAACCGGGTCGGCCACGACAAAGATAAAGTGGGCCTGCGCCGGAGCGGCAAACGCGGTGAGCAGCAGCGCGGCCGCGGCCAGGCGGAGCTTACGGAAGATCGCTTGCATGAGCGGGATCTCGCAAAACGGTGGTGGATGGTGAACGGCGTGAACGCTTAATTGGCCGCGGACTTTCTTACTTGGCCGGCACCAGATCCAGGTTGGTGAACTTGCCGCTGCCCATGTTGGCACCGCCAACCATCAGCAACTGGCCCTGGTAGGGCAGCATGCGATGGAAGAAGCGGGCGTCGGCCAGGTCGCCAACCAGTTCCCACGACTTGCCGTCTTCGCTGAGCCGCTGCAGCCGACCCTTGATGGTGCTGACGTACAGCCGGCCATTGACCGCGAACGACGAGTTACCGAAGCCTTCGATGGGCTCGCCGTGCAGGCTCGGGCCTTCCGACCACTCACCGGTCTTCGGATCGAACACGTCGACGCGGGTACTCGGCTTGCCTTTCTCGTTCATGCCGCCGATTGCGTAGATCTTACCGTTGTGCGCGGCCACCGACAGAGCCCGGCGGCGGAAGTCGGGCTTGGGCAGCGGCTCCCACTGCGGCTGCTCGGCCGTCAGATCCAGGACGTACGCGGTGTCATGCCACTGCGATTCCTTCTTGCCTTGCAGGGTCCAGCCGCCGACCACGTACAGCTTGTCGCCCAGCACGGCCGCGTCGTGCGAGGAACGGGGTTCGGGCAGCGCCGGCAGATCCTTCCAGGTCTTGGTCTTGGGATCGAAGCAGGCCACCGAGTCCTGCGAAACCAGATTGCGTTCTTCGCCTTCCTTGTTGAGGGCGCTGAAGCCGCCCACGCGATAGAGCTTGCCGCCGTGGGCCACCATCGCCAGCCCCTGGAGCCGCGGGCCGGTGGCGATCTCTTCCCACTTGCCGTCCTTGAGGTTCAGGTGCAGCAGGGCGCCGTTCTGCTCGTCGTACGAGTAGCTGTGGGCATCGCCCTTGTGGCCGCCGTACACATACAGGTCGTCGCCGATCACGGCCGCGCCAAAGCTGGTCAGGCCGTAGGGCAGCTCAGGCCACTGGGGCTTGGTGGCGGCGGCCGTAGCAGCCTCCCCGGTGTTGGCTTTCTCTTCGGCCAGGGCCGGCGTACCAGTCACCAGGCTGGCCGCCAGGGCCAACGCACCAAAGGCACGAACCCGCTCGCTCAACCATGCGATCTTCATGGAAGTCCTCCGGAGTCCAGACGGCAAACGCAGCCGACTGTAGGTTTGGGTAGATTGTACGCGGCGACACCCAGTGTGTCGCCTTCGTGGGGGGGCCGTGCCGCGGTTCAACCGAGGGAGCAAACGGCCGGCCAGGTAGGAGCGTTTTGGAGTCCGGTGGGAGCGGTGAGCTGCCTGCCTTAGATGATACTGAGTATCATTTGCGATAGCGATTATCGTTGCCAAGGCCTCTCTGTCAACGACTCACCGCTTGGAATTGGTGTCTTTCTGGCGCAAATCGTGCCGCCGCGTGGGGTTATTAATCGCGTTTGAGAAAGGAACGCGACACGCGGGATTTCAGCCGCCTGGCAACCGAGTGTCCCCTGGACCGAGGGCGGCGGTCCTCAGCGACGTTCGTAGGGTGCAATCCGGTCCCGCGAGTCCACTGAGCTCGGTCGGGTCGCCGTGAAGCAAGGCTTAGGGCGAAAGCAGTTCGCCTTAAGGCTAACAAGAGCGCCAGCCCGAGGGCCACCTGCGAGCGCTTTGCTTTATGCCCCGTCTCAACAAAAGCCGGATCATTTTTGTTCGCCGACGGTCAAGATTCCATCGAGCAATCGCCACGGTGCCGCTCGGCGCCGATGTTGTAATGTGTCTTTGTGTAAGCAGATAGATTTCCGTAGCAGAGGCGGCACCGTGCTTGCTTGGGCGGCCTCCATTCACCGTGTGGCGAACTGCGGCCCGTTGAGTTCCTGCGAATTGACCTTTTCAGGGCGCTGCTTGTTGACACGAAGTATCATCAAGGGTAGCATGCAGGCCGTTACACGCGCTAATGTTCATTGCCCTCGATTTCGCGAGACAACCGGTGCCAGTCCCTATGACGGATTCCGTCCCCCAAGTCGATCCTACCGTCTCCGCGCCGCAGCAGTCGGGTGGTGATGAAGCGTCGCTGGCCGGCTTGCCCAACCAGCCTCGCTGCATCCGCTCCGAAGATATCCTCCAGGGCGAGAACGAAGTGCTGATCCTGCACGGCGGCGCTGTGTACCGGTTGCGGCACACCAAGAGCGGCAAGCTCATCCTCAACAAGTAAGCGCCGCTGTGACGGGAGCGATGCCGCGCTGAGTGCGCGGGACGGTCGCTTTGAGAGGGGGCAATTCACGGGTTGCTGCCCGTAAACACCGGGCGTCAGACGGCTGCCGCTACGCCCGTCCACTGGCACAGGCTGCCTGACTAGCAGGGAGGTTTCCAGCCGTCTTTTCGTCGGCAGCGGTTACTCGACCAGCATGGCTGCCGGGTTCTTCAGTCGCCGGCTGACTTCGTTGCCAAACGCGGCTCCCAACGCACCATCGACCACGCGGTGGTCGAACGAGTACGAGAGATACAGCATGTCGGCCGGGACGATCTGCCCGGCGGAGTCGTATACGGGGCGGCGGACCACCTTGCCCATCCCCATGATGCCCACCTGGGGATGATTCAGGATCGGTGTGGAGATCAGGCCGCCGATATTACCGATCGATGTCACGGTAAACGTACCGCCCGTCAGTTCGTCGCGGTCGCATTTGCCCTGCCGGGCTTTGGTGCTAAGCCGTTGGATCTCGGCGGCGATCTGACCCAGGCTGAGCTTGTCGGCGTTGCGGATGACCGGCACGATCAAGCCGGGACCGGTCGCGACCGCGATACCGATGTTCCGCTCGGCGTGCAGGACGATCTCTTCTTTCTCATCGTCCAGCGACGCGTTGACGATCGGCACTTCGACCAGGGCTCGCGATACGGCATGCACGGCGAACGCCAGGTACGTGAGCCGGATGCCTTGCCGGCCAAAGATGTCCTTGAGTCCGTTACGCAAGCGGACCATCTCGGTGACGTCGCACTCGTCGACATAGCTGTAATGCGGTGCGGTGTGTTTGGCGTGCACCATCCGTTCGGCAATGGCTCTACGTACGCCGCGCAGCGGAATGCGGGTGCCGGCCTTGCCCATGGCAGGCCGCAATTCCGCAAGGGGATCGACGCGCGATTCGACTTCCGCGTGATCGGCATGCGGGATCACCCTGGTCAGATCTTCGATAAGAATCCGGCCGCCCGGACCGCTGCCGGTGATCTTCCGCAGATCGATTCCCAACTGACGGGCCATATGCCGCACCGATGGCGAGGCCGGCGGGCCCAGCGGATCGGCGTGCGCGGATTGGGCCGCGGCCGATGAGGCGGCTTCGGTGTCGGCTGTTGCCCGGACTGGTTGCTTACTTGCCGTCGCCCCCGTCTCCGCGGCGAGAACGCCATGCCCATTGGCTTCGCGCTGTGCGGCAGTGGAGTCCGTGCCAGGTTCGGCTTCGCTGAGTTCGGTCGCCGAGACCGGTTCATAGGCCAGGATCACCTGCCCGATCTTCAGCGATTCGCCCGGCTTGGCGGCCAGCGAAACGATCCGCCCCAAAAACGGCGAGGGCAATTCCATCGTGGCCTTGTCGGTAGTGACTTCGGCCAATAGATCGCCGCGGCGCACCGTTTGGCCAGGTTGCACCTTCCACTCGACCAGTTCGGCCTCGTAGACGCCTTCGCCAAGCTCAGGCAGTTGGAATTCGACGGAGTCCATATTCATGCCGTGTATTTGCTTTTTTCAGCCGTGCCGCAGGAAGCAAATCAGACGCGGTGCACCGAGCCGTGGCACGCGAATCGAACCACGCCTGGCTCGCAGGGCCGCCACATGGGTTATGCCGGCTCGTCGAGCAGTGCTTCCAGTTCGCGCAGGATCGATGGCAACTGCGGCACGGTGTTTTGCTCGTAGTTCTGGTTCAATCCGATGCCCGGCACGTGTTGCCCTGCCAACAGCCTGGGGCGTACGAGCAAGTCGTAAAAGTGATGGTCGATCACCCGCCGCAGCAGGTGCTCGCCAAAGTTGGTGACTTCGGTATCCTCATTCACGATCAGCACGCGGCCGGTTTTCTGGACGCTCTTGCTGATCGCTTTCCAATCGTAGGGAAAGATGCTTCGCAGGTCGATGACGTCGCACTTGGCGCCGCGGGTTTCTTCAACCCGCTTGGCCGCCTCGACACACAGCGGCAGCGTGCGGCCGTAGCTGATGATCGTGGCGTCATCGCCGGTGCGGACCAGAGAGGCCCGCCCAATCGGCACGTAATACTCTTTCAGCGGCGGCCACCGCGGTTGCCAGTTCTCGCGGTTTTTCACCGGGGCGTCGATCATCTCGCGGAGCAGCTGCTGGTCCTCCGGCTCGCCGGGGATCAACTGTTCGCCGCGCACCCGCAACAGCGCCTTGGGCAGCAGCACCATCACCGGGTTGGGATCGACAATGGCCGAAAGCATCAGCCCATAGGCATCCAGGGCGTTGCTGGGCATCACGATCTTCCACCCGGCCAGGCGGCTGGCCCAGCTTTCAAACGAGTGGGAGTGGTACAGGCTGCCGCGGATGCCGGAGCCGCTGGGCGTCATCAACACGATCGGCATTTCGTAGTTGCCGGCGCCTGCCCAGCGCTGGTTGCCGGCGACTTTGAGCAGGTCGATGGTATTGAAGCCGTAATCGCAGAACTGGATTTCGGCGACCGGCCGGCCGCCGGCATATGCAATGCCCATGGCCGTGCCGATGATGCCGCGCTCGTCCAGCGGCGAGTTCCAGGCGGTTTTGAGCCCTTGCGTGGCGGTGAACACACCGCCCAGCGGCGGGCCCACGTCCTCGCCAAAAATATCGGTAACGCCCAGATAAGTCTCACCGTAGTGCAGCGCCATCCGAACGGCTTGTACCAACGTGGCCATATCGACTTGCTGGATGAAGGACTGCGGATGGAAATGCCAAGACCGAAACGGTGACGTTGGGCATCCCTGCTGTGCCCGGCCGGTTCAACTGCCGCGGCCGCCGGGGGGAGTGGGCGGCCGTTACTGCGGTAATCCCGTGTAGTCCTCGGGATAGACCTCGTCCACCGGGCTGGGCGCGTACGTGAAGCGGGGAATGTCTTCGGCGGTGGGCTGGGGTTCGGTGAGGGCCTGCGCGAGGGCGTCTTCCGCCTCTTGCCGCGCGGCGGCGTGCACTTCCTGGATTTCCGACTCGCTGATGATGCCGGCCGCCAGCATCCGGTCTTCGAACAAGGTGATGCAGTCCGGCTCATCGTGCACGCGCAGCGCGCCGCTGGACGACGAATGGCCGTGCAGCCGCGAGACCCGGGCTTCCAGCATGTACGGCCGCCGCAGCTTCCGGCAATAATCCATGGCCCGGCGGATGGCGTGCCACGAAGCGATCGGATCGTTGCCGTCGACCACTTCGCCAGGGATGCCGTGCGCCTTGCCGCGTTCGATGATCGGCCGGTTCACGTGCTGCGTGTGGTGCGGCGTGGAGATGCCGTACCCGTTGTTGGTCACGATCATCAGTACCGGCAGCTCGTTGCCGGGCCGGGTGCTCCAGATCATGCAACTGGCAAAGTCGCCCTCGGCGGTGCCGGCGTCACCACCGATCACGATGGTGATGCCGTCGCCGCCGTGCCGCTTTTGGACCAGAGCTGTGCCAGGCGCCATCGTGAACTGGATCTCAACCACCGAGGACGTAGGCACTACGTTCCACTCGCGGCGAGCGTAGTGGCCGCTGAAGTTGCGCCCCAGCGAGTTGGGGTCGGTGCGCGTCATGGCCATCTGGCGGATGCCGTCGATGAGCGGCATGCCCATGGCGACCATGGTGGCGCTGTTGCGGTAGTGCAGGTGCAGGTAGTCGTAATCGGGGCCTTGGCCCTTCTTGACGTTCAACCCCAGCACCGTGTTAAAAGCTTCTTCGCCTGGCCCGCCGATCCAGAAGTAGCCCTGCCCGGACTTGCTCATTTCAATCATGATCAATTCCATCGCCCGGGCCCGGACCATGATGCGATGGATCTCGAGGCACCGCTCGGCGGGCAGCGACTGTGATCCGGAATAGACCACAGCGCCGTTGCGAGGATGGGCGTGGACGTTGCGTTGCATGCAGTGCTACCTTCGCGCCGGCACGACGTGACGACAAAGCCGACGCCGCATTGGAAGCGGAGAAACTTCCGGCTTCAATCCCGCAGTGGCGGGGAGGCCGGAAACGCGATCACTCGTCGGTAGTATTCTACGGGATTCAGAAGGGTGGTGAAGCCCGATGCCAATGCCCCGGTCGCGGGGGGTGGCATCACGATGGGCCGTGTTTTGAGGCCCCAATTGCCAGGGAATGATCGCCGCAACACATGGTTGATAAAGTAGTTGTGGTGAACCTTCGATGCCCAGGCGGCAACAGTCGGCGACACTGCCACCGCCCGCTTAAGCTGGTGACTCTTGAGAAAATCGATCAATTCTGCCAATCGTGCGCGGGCGGTATGGATCCCCAAGCGTCGGGGGTGTGCTGGTGCTCAGCCCGCTCGCGCGTGGCAGGTCCAACAGCTTGGGTAGACTGGGGGCTTGGCCGCGTCACGCCACAGCCCTGCTGGCCGGCGCTGCGGCTGGCGTACCCTAGGCAATCTGCAGATGCGAGGCGGGGCGTTCGCGCTCTTTCAATAGCGCTAGCGTTTCGCGGTACTCGGCCGCTTCCGGCACCGTGACAAAGGTCACATGTCCAAAGCACTCGGCCACGGCGGCTCGAATCTCGTCGAGCGTAACCCGGAAGAACTCTCGCCGCATGTTCACCAGGTTCACGCGGCGGTCGGCAAAACGCCGATGGAGTTCGGCCTCCAGCGAAGGCGCGTCCTCGCTGTAGATCATGGCGTGCACATCGAACGGGAAAGGCACCGACGCGCTGCCCAGCTCGGCCACGCGTTCTAGCGGCTCCCGCCGCCGCGACATGCCGATCTTGTAGACCCCTTCGCCAAAGGCACCGATATTGGAGAGCACATACACGTGGCCCGAGCGAGTGAGTTGAGCCCGCGCGATGGCCTTGGCCTTGCGCTCGATGGCTTCGCGGAGCTCGTTTTCGAGCCTGTTCACCAGTTCTTCCAACCGGGCGGTGTTTTGCCCTTCGCGGGCGGCCAACTCCTGGCGTGCCTGTTCGAGCGCTCGGGCTTTCACGGCTTCCTCGCGTTCGGCGGCTTCGCAAGCCTTTTCGATCTCCTTGGCGACCTTCTGTTCTTCGCGCATCCGCTCGCGAATGGCGCGCTGCTCTTCTTTTTCTTCTTCTTTCTTGAGCTGGTACTCGTACGCCAGGTGAAGCTCTTGCAACTTCAGATCGAGGTATTCGCGCGACAGAAAGATGCGCTTCGCTTCGCCCAACTTGCTGATCTGGTCGAAGGAACGCCGAAGGCGGTTTTCGAGCGATACCACGTTGTTGTATCGGGCTTTGCTGACCGCGGCATCGCACTCGCCATTGAAGGCCCTCAGCATGAGCTTGATCTGCTGATCGACCATCTTTTTGCCTTCGGCCTTGCTGCCATCGACGGTCCATTCCGTGGTGCAGGTGCAGGCGGTTTTCTGCGAGAGCATGCGCTTCTGCTGGTCGCGAACCTGGTCGAGCCGCCGTTGATAATGCTCTGAAGTGTCGAAGTTGTAGCGCGGACGGTAGAAGCCAAATTCCTGGAGTGCCTTGGCTTCCTCGACGGCTTCCACATCGGCTTTGAGCTGGGCCAGGTAGTTTTCGTAGTACGTGGCTCTGGCCGCAATCTCGGCCACGGATCGCGCGGTGCCAATGGCGTGCGAGAACGAATCGAGTTCGGCCTGCTTCTGCGCAATGCCGGCATCCAGCCGCTGAAGATGCAGGTTGAGCTGCGCTACCTGCTCCAGTCCACCGATCACTTGGGCCAGTTGGTTGACTCGAGCGGTATCCCTTTCGATCCGTTGCTGCAGTTCAGCCACGGACTGGAATCGGCCGAGCAACTGCTGATACTGCGCTACGCGCGTTTTGTAGGCCGTAAGCTGCTCGGCTGCGGCAGCGATTTCGGTGAGTAATGCCTCGCGCTGCGCTACCGCGGCCTGGGCGTCGGCTTCGCACTTGGCCTGATAGGCTTCAGCATTGGCAATGCCGCTGTACCGTTTGAGGCGCTGGACAGACCGCCAGTACA
>CALBRZ010000051.1 GCA_937927735.1 uncultured Planctomycetales bacterium | reverse complement strand
GCTTCGATTACTCGCTGGATCAACGCGCTGGTCGGTGTCTGGGCCGTAACTATAGCCTGGGGTGGCGAAATTCCGATTGGTCGGGCTGACGCGAACGCAGCGCGCCGGCAGCCATGCTGGCGCAGAACGCCCCCGCAGACGAAAACAAAGGGGACGGCGTTCGCACCGACGCCGCGGCCCCAGAACAGGCAATCGGCAACCAGGCTCAAGGCCCACGCACAGCCGTGGTGGTTGGACTGGATGGCCCCATTGACGAACTGGCATCGTTCTCATTGCGACGCCGGATCGAGCTTGCCAAGGAACGGAACCCGGACTTGCTCATCGTGCGGATCGATAGCCCCGGCGGATTGTTGCTGGAAAGCGAGCACCTGGCGGTGCTGCTGCGCGACATCGACTGGGCGCGTACGGTGGCGTTCATTTCCAACCGGGCCTTGAGCGGCGCGGCCATGACCGCCATGGGCTGCGACGACATCGTGATGACGCCGCACGCCCGCCTGGGCGACGTCGGCGTGATGGCCTTCGATCCCATGGCCGAAGCGTTCCGTTTTGCGCCGCAAAAGCTGTTCTCCGACGTGGTCATCACCATGCGGGCGCTGGCCGAATCCAAGGGCCGCCCAGCGGCACTGGCCGAGGCGATGGTGGACCGCAACGTCGAAGTCTTTCGCGTGCGCAATCGCGATACCGGCGAAGTCGCCCTGATGACCGAGAAGGATCTGGCCGCAGCCGATCCGCAGGGCGAGCGTTGGGAGAAGCTCAACCTGATCGTCGAATCGCAGGACGACCGCTTTCTGGAGGTTACCGGCACGCGGGCCGTGGAACTGGGCCTGGCGCAAGCCACGGTTAAGGATTTTGACGAGCTGCTCCAGCGTTACCAGGTGACCGAGCCGCCCGAGGTCATCGAGCAAACCTGGATCGATTCGCTGGTGTACTACCTCAACCAGCCCTGGGTGACGGGCCTGCTGTTTGTGATCGGCCTGGTGGCTTTGTACATCGAATTGCAGATGCCGGGCATCGGGGCCGGAGCGGTTATTTCGGGCCTGTGCTTCGGCCTGTATTTCTGGAGCCACTGGATGGGCGGTACCGCCGGTTGGCTCGAAATCCTGATCTTTTTGGCCGGCGTGATCTTCGTCCTGCTGGAAATCTTCGTGATACCGGGTTTTGGCATCACCGGGTTTACAGGGGCTCTGCTGATCGTAGCCGGTTTGATCATGGCCGGGCAGCGCGTGACGATCCCCAAAACGCAGCTCGACCTGATCTCGCTGCGGAACACTGTGCTAAGTTTGGTGGTGGCCGGGGCCGCCGTCGTTGCCTTTGCCATGTTGACGCGTAAGCGTCTTGCAGGCGGCCGGAGCATGTTCCAGAAGTTGATTCTGGCTCCTCCCGGGACCGATCCCGAATTGGCCGCCGAGCCCCCCGCACAACTGCCCCAACCTGAAGCAGCCCCGGTCGACGAGCCCGGCCCCGAGACCCTGGTTGGCGCCACCGGTACAACCACTACGGCCTTACGTCCCACCGGTAAGGTGCTGGTGGCGGGGCGCTATGTCGATGCCGTGGCCGCCGACAGCCAATTTATCGAGCGTGGACGCCGCGTCCGGCTCGAAGCGTTCCAAACCAATCGCTACGTCGTACGAGAGGAAGAAACCGCATGATTGCACCGCGCGACCCACGCCGTGCACGTCTTGCGTCGATTCGCAGGCAGATCGCGGACGGCACCTACGATACGCCGGAAAAGCTGGCCGCCGCGGTCGATGCCTTCCTGGCGCAGTACGAGGCGAGCCACGTCGAGATCGTCGACTACGACGACGCCCCGCAGCCGGAAAGCCCCAGCGAGCAATTGCGGCGGCGCAAGCCTAAGTAGTCGCCGGTGGGGCAGGATAGGGGGCGCCTTCCACCTCTAGCGGAAAGCAGCCGCCACGGCACTGGAAATCTTCACCAACCGCCACGACGCTCGACTCCACATCGCCGTGGTGAACAGCACGCAAAAGCCTTCGCGAGCCCGATCCACCCAGACCATCGTGCCTGTGGCTCCCGTGTGCCCGAACACGTTGCGGTCGAGCAAGTCGCTCCAGCTTCCGCGCGTCCCCGTGTGGTTCAGTTGCCACCCCAGTCCCCAAGGCTTCGTGCGGCGAATCGGCTCGGGCAAGTCCGGGTAATCGTTCAGGCGATTGGTGGTCATCATTCTTGCGGCTGCCGGCGAGAGCAAATCGCCGCCGTCGGCCAGCATGTGCTGGCACAGCACGGCATAGTCTTCTGGTGCGGCGAACATGCCGCCCCAGGGTGCTCCCAATTCCTGCCAGTAGCGACTATTCCAGCCGTAATCGCTGTCTTTCAGATTTTTGGGCAACTGCACCCGAATGAGCCGCTGGCGGTCCAAACCGCGCGAACCCAGCCCAATGGACGTGAGCCCCAGAGGCCTAAAAATCTCTTCCCGCATAAAGTCGTGAATCGACTTGCCCGAAATGCGTTGCACCAGTTCGGCCGCAATCAGCGTGCCCATGCTCTGGTAGCTGAGATTCGTGCCCGGCGGAAACAGCGGAACGGTGTCGCGAATGGCCCCTCCGATGAATCTCGACAGCGGCGCGTGCTGCTGCCGCAATTGGGTATTGTTCTCCAGCACGTCGGGCAGGCCCGACGTATGCGTGAACAATTGATTGACGAGCACGTCCTCCTTGTGGTGTGCGGCAAAGTCGGGAATGTAGTGCGCAACCGGTTCGGAGAGGTTCAACTCGCCGCGTTCGACCAGCTTCATCGCGCACACATAGGTGATCGGCTTGGTCACCGAGGCGATCAGAAACATGCCATCGGACCGAATCGGCTCGGCGTCCGGCTCGGGCCCCTGACGGCCAAAGAAACGCGGCGGCACCACGCGGCCTTTACGTCCCACCAGTAGCGAGGCGCCGGGGATCGGAGCTTCCGGCCCCTGGGTCCGTTGCTCCAGCAGGCGATACGCCAACTCCAGTTGCCCAGGGTCCAGGCCAATCTCGGCAGGCTTGGCGTGCGGCAAGAGCATGTCGTTTCCCCCGAGCTAGAGAGGTTCGTGGATGCCGGCCGAGCAGGGCAGGGGGCACCCGCGCAGCCTCGGAACCGGCTCCGTCTTGGCGTCTATCGTATCGCCGTCCGCAACGTCATGCACAGTTTCGCATGGCCCGCGGCCATGAGCCGGCCGCGCACCTGGTTAGCCGCCCTCACCAGTTGGTCCGGCGGTACCTCAGCAGAATTGAGGGTACTTCGGGGTCGCATTGGCCGCGGCATCTGTCATAGAATCAGCGGTGGAACGGAGGTGGCCGCAAGCTCGACCGGGCAGGCAAGGCACGACGGCCATGCAGCGTGATCGATGCCGGAGACTTGCAGATGGCGTCTTGTCATATCATGCGGAGGTTGTGCCGCAGTAAGCGATGGCTGTTGTGGGCCTTCTTGATTGCGGCCAGCGGTTGCGGTGAGTCGCTGCAACCTGCCCCGCCTGCCGGCCCTGCCCACGAGGACACTTGCCGCATTATCCAACGACAGTTGCCGCGGGCGGCTGGCATGAGCGTGGCCGATTTTGAACGGCTGCTGCAATCGCCCGAGCTGCCCGCCCTGCAATCGTTCGACAACCAACCATTTTCGCTGCTGTTGTTGTACGCCGACCCCGAGACCGTCGACGTGGCTGGCGAAGCCTACCGGCAGTTCAATACCTACCAGCGGATCAAACCGGAACAGGTTGCCGGCGTCTATTCGGAGTCGTCGCAACACGGCTACGTGACGGCGTTGCAACCGCACAGACTGGTCACGTTCGAGTGTCAGATACGGGATGACCGAGCCACCGGCAACGCGATGTACGAGTTGATCAACGGCATCCAGGTAGCCGTTGAATTCTTGGCCCAACGTTCCGGCGACAAGTGGCAGGTGCAGCAGTTGGAGCTGCCGGCCTGGCATCTGCGGTCGGTACGACAGCCCAACGGTCACTGGATCGCCGAGGGCGGAATCCCGCAGCGTCCGCCGGTCCGCTTGGTGCAGGTTC
Source organism: uncultured Planctomycetales bacterium (assembly GCA_937927735.1). Lineage (GTDB taxonomy): Bacteria > Planctomycetota > Planctomycetia > Pirellulales > S012-138 > CALBRZ01. The sequence goes on along the minus strand of CALBRZ010000051.1, from coordinate 5,488 downwards.
AGCAGTACCTGCGGCGGATTGACCTGGGCCTGGTCCGATACCTGGTTTGGGCAGGCCTGGTTGATGGCCGCCCCGTGGCCTGGATCAACGGCCAGATGTTCCCCGTTCCTCTCGATGCCGAAGCCGCCGACGTCCCCCTGACGCCCTTGGTTGATGCCATGCGGCAGATGCGCAAGAGCGAACACAAGCCGGTTGGTCACACGGTGCTGGCGCGGCTGGTCCTGCGCGTAGACCGTGACTTTCCCTGCGGGGCGTTGCGTTCGTTGATGACAGCCGCCACGCAAGTGGGCCTGAAGCATATCTCGCTCGTCGCCGAAGTCGTCCCTTCAGACGAACCCGAGGAACAGCCGCCGATGCGCTGGCGGCGCAACTTGCCGATCGGCAATTTGACCGAGTTTCCGTTCGACTCCGAGCGCAGCCACCGCCAGCCGCCAGTAGCCCGGCTGCCGATCTATGTCGAGCTGCGTGCCGACAAGCAGGGCAAACTTGCCCGCCAACTGTTGGATCGCAACGAAATCGAGAGCACTCCGGCCCTGGTGCAAGCCATACTCGACGAGCTGGGCAGCGGCGACCGAAAGGCTTCGCGCGAAATCCGCGTCTACTACGACAACCACCTGCGGTTCGGCCAGCTACTGCCGGTCCTGGCCGCGCTCTCGCGCGAACTGGAGCGGGCAAAATCCGTCAGTTCGGAAGAAAAGACGCGGCTCCACCGCATCGAGATCATCACCGAGCAATACGGCCCTTAGCCCCGGCGGCGCAAATGGCCATGGCTAGGGCCGCTTGACTTGTACCTGGGCCTCTTGCCGTGCGTCCCTGCGCCGGCCGGTTACTGGTATACGAACAGCGGGATCGTCGCCCGTTCGAGCATCGAACGTGTGACCGAGCCCAGGAAGAACTCGCGAATTGCCGATTGGCCGTAGCAGCCGATCACGCCCAGGCAGGCGTTCAGTTCTTCAAACGCTAAGGCCAGCCGGGCGGCAACATCGCCGGCATCGGTGATCACGTGCGGCTGGGCCTTGATGTCGTGGAAGGACAGGTACTCCACCGCCCGATCGGCAATGCGGTGGGCAGCCACGTTGTCGGTCCCCATCGTCACCACGTGGATGTTCTTGGGTAGGGCCGCCAGGCCGCTGGTGCAGAACGCCTGAACCGCCCGCGTCGCCTGCAAGCTGCCGTCGTAGGCAATCACCACGGAATCGCCCTGGTTGGTTTGGCGCGGTACCGAAACCACCGGCCGCGGCGGCGACTTGAGCAACTGGTCGACGGTGTGGGTGTCCTCGGCGTCGAGGTGGAAATAGGTCCGCTTGCCCAGCACGATCAGATCGTAGCGCTGGGCCTCCAGCGAGAGGCATTGAACCGGGTCGCCCACCACTTCCAGCGGCTTGCTCGCCACGCCCGCCTCGGCGCAGCGAATGGAGAACTGCTCCAGCGTCTGTTCCACCACCGTGGTGGCGTGCTTGAGCCGGCGCTCGTCGAGCATCGCTTTGAAAGCTCCGCCGCCCAGCGGCACCGCCTCGTATTGGCACAAGCCGGGCTGGTCGACGATGCCCAGGCCTACCAGCAGGGCGTCGAACCGCTTGGCCCAGGCAATCCCCAAATCGACGGCGTGCCGGCTGTACTCCGAGCCGTCGATTCCCACCATCAACGTTTTCAGCATGCTCAACTCCAGGCGACTAAGGGGGCATGCGTCGTCCCCCCGGTGCGTCCCTCGCGGTCCGCGAGCCGTGGCAAGCCTTAACGGCTGCTCCGATCAGGCCGGCGTCACACCGGTCGGCCGGTGGCGCCGCAGGCTCGCTGCCCCGGTTTTCGGGGCACGGGGCCGCTGGACGATTCCCAAGCCTCCACTCTATACTCTCAGTTTCCGCCCGTCCATTTGCCGACGGGTGTTTTGTTTTTTGGCCCCCGCGTTGCCCGCGGGGAAGAGTTACGGGAGCGTCCCAGCATGGCCGCGGATTCGCCGGCAGAAACCCTGGTTTCGGAAAGCCTGGCCAGTCAAAAGGTGCTGGTATTGGATTTTGGTTCGCAGTACGCGCAGCTCATCGCCCGCCGCGTCCGCGAACTGCACGTGTACTGCGAGATCGTCCGGCACGACCTGCCTGCCGAACGCATCCGCGAGATCGCGCCGCAAGGGCTGATCCTCTCCGGCGGGCCCTCCAGCGTGTACGAGAAAGGCGCCCCGCGCTGCGACCCGGCCATTTTCAACCTGGGCATTCCGGTGCTGGGCATCTGCTACGGGATGCAACTCACCTGCGATACCCTGGGCGGCAAGGTGCAAAGCGTTGCCACCCGCGAGTACGGCCGCGCCGAGTGCGAGATCGTGGCCGACGACGTGCTGTTCGAAGGCCTGCCGACAACCACCGAAGTGTGGATGAGCCACGGCGATCAGGTATCGCACGTGTCGGCCGCGTTCATTCCGCTGGCCCAGACGGCCACGTGCCCCTTGGCGGCCGTCAAGCACACCACGCTCCCGGTGTACGGTCTGCAATTCCACCCCGAGGTGACGCACACGCCCCTGGGCCGCGAGGTGCTGGCCAACTTTGTCCGCAAGGTCTGCGGCTGCCGGCCCACCTGGAAGCTGAGCGACTTTGCCGACAACGCCATCGAGCAGATCCGCCAGCGCGTCGGCGATGGCCGCGTGATCTGCGGTCTCTCCGGCGGTGTGGATTCGGCCGTAACCGCCGCTCTGCTGTATCGGGCGATCGGCTCGCAGCTATCGTGCATCCTGATCGACAACGGCCTGCTGCGGCAGGACGAGGCCGACGCGGTGATGCGCGAGTTCAGCGAGCATTTCAAAACCGACCTGCACGTGGTCCGGGCTGAGGACCGCTTCCTGGAGGCCCTGGCCGGCGTCACCGATCCCCAGGAGAAGCGCAAGCGGATCGGCCATTGCTTCATCGACTGCTTCGCCGAGGAAGCGGCCAAGATCGAAGATGCCCGCTTCCTCGCCCAGGGCACGCTCTACCCCGACGTGATCGAAAGCGGCGCCGCCGTCGATGGCCCGGCGGCCACCATCAAACTGCACCACAACGTGGGCGGCCTGCCCGACAACTTGCAGTTCGAGCTGATCGAGCCGCTCCGCGACCTGTTCAAAGACGAAGTGCGCCGCCTGGGGCTGCAACTGGGCCTGCCGGAAGAAATCGTCTGGCGGCACCCGTTCCCCGGCCCGGGCCTGGCTGTCCGCTGCCTGGGCGAAGTGACCAAGGAACGTCTGGCTCGCATCCGCCAGGCCGACTACATCACGGTCGAGGAGATCAAGAAGGCCGGGCTGTATCGTCAGACCTCGCAGGTGTTCGCCGTGCTGCTGCCCGTGCAAAGCGTGGGCGTGATGGGCGACTCGCGGACATATGCCGACACCGTGGCTGTGCGGGCGATCAACACCGAAGACTTCATGACAGCCGACTGGAGCCGCCTGCCCTACGACGTGCTGGCCCGCATCTCCACCCGGATCATCAACGAAGTCGCCGGCGTCAACCGCGTGGTCTACGACATCAGCAGCAAACCGCCAGCGACAATCGAGTGGGAGTGATTCCAGGTCCGGCAGCCAGCGGCGATCAGGCGGCTGGCCCAGCCTTTCTCGTGGCGGTAGAAGTCGATCGCATCGCGCAGCGGCAGGTTCTCGAACGGCGCGTCGAACAGGCCGGGCTGGAGGGCCTTCTCCATGCCCTTGCTCCTGCCTTCGCCCTTCATGGCCTTGCGCACGGCCGACAGGATGCTGGCCGGGTCGATGCGCTCGTGCACGTGCAGGCTGACGGTGTCCACCTCGAAGCTGGTGCGCTCGGCCTTGCCAGCCCAGTTGAAGTAGGGGCTCTGCAGCCTCTTCAGCTCCTCCAGCCCTGCCTTCATCTGCTCCGCATCGCCCGAGGCGAACGCGTCATCAATCAGCGTTTCGAAACGGCTGCGCTGCGGGGCGAACTGCAGGGCCGGGTCGGGGTGCGGGTCGTAAGCCCACCGCGTCTTGCCGGCATCCGGGTCGGTCTTCGGGGTCACCATGCCGACCTCGGGGTTGTTCACTTGCTTGTCGCTGTGGCGGTAGGAGAGGATCTGGGTGGCATCATCTCCTGCCGTCTGGCGTTTTGCGACCGCATGTGCCTTCTGTGCCCGAGTCATTTTTCCGGGGTCTTCACTTGCACTGCGGATTGAACCCTCCTCCACCGTTAACTCGAACGGAGTGCGTTCTGCGCCAGCGCTGGAATCTTTCACAACATTCGAAGGGAGTTGCACGGCCCCTCCGCGCCCCTGTCCCTTGACCAGAAGGCCTTGGGCAACGAGCGCGCTGTGAGCTTGTCAGTAGTCCTCTTCGCTGATCAACACACCATCCGCCGCAAGCCGTGCTTCGATCTCGCGTCGCAGTGCGGTGTTTCCGATTGGTGAGCCGCCCGCTGGCACGAGAGACAGCATCAACACTTTGACTTGTTGAAGCTTGTCGCCACGATCCAGGCTTTGTTCAGAGCGCGCAGACAATTTATTCCTCCAATTTGTGTGATCTGATATTGGGCAGTTGCGGCTTACAGATCCAAAGACGTTTCAATGTCGCGGATGGCGAGGTTCATCTTCGCGATCCGTCAGGTGATGTAGTTCTGCATATCGAAGTGCATCATTGACGAACTGCCCATATGTCGTACTCGAACATCGGCGTCGTTCGCGCGCGCAAGAAAGCATCGGCTTGACGCCTGCCCTTTGCGGCCGATCCGGCTTTCCTTATCGTAGTAATGTGCCAGCCACTGTCGTTCAGGGAGCTCTTGATGAGCTCAAGAGAGTCAACGTGTCTGTCCGTTATGCCACCGAAACGGATGACCATCTTGGCATCCTTTGCACAGACATTCTCAGCGTTGCGCCATACCTGGCGCAGATCAGCAACAAAGTCCTCAGGGCTCGAGTGAGCGATCTGGTCGCGGCTTGTGTAGTCGACAGTGTCGGGGCCACCGACGAACCAATTGCGGAGCCACTGATCGGGGATGTAGGTCCGCATGCCATAGTACGGGGGCGAGGTAATCACCCAGTTGAAAAGGGTTTCTGGTGTTTCTGGCCGAAGCGACTCGACCTTTCGGCTGTCTGCTAATCGCACAGCTCCCGAGATGTCAGAACATGTTGCGTAATAACGTTTCGCCCTTCGTTGGATCACCGCCAAGACATCGACGGGCTCGGGCACAAGCCCCCGTTCCTGCCAGAATCGTGCTGCATAGGCAGGCTTTGGTGCATAAGTGCGGGGACATTGGTTGGAAAAGTAACTTGGGAATGTCTTTTGCTTCGGGCCATGCAGCGCACCCAGGATGATGCCGCGGAGCGCGATACGTGCGTCCGAAGTGCAGTCCTCCAAAAATGCTTCTCGAAATCGGCACAGCGCGTCCAAAACGGTCGGGTGAAACGCCCATCGCCAAAACTCGCCGGACGGGATGTGCCGCGCCTCACGTTCAGCCAGGATCTTGCGTGCTTCCGTAAGAGCGTGTCCAAAAAGCTAGGAGTTGCTTAGTCGCCGAGCCATAAGGTG
>CALBRZ010000050.1 GCA_937927735.1 uncultured Planctomycetales bacterium | reverse complement strand
GGCCAACGGGTCGTCGATGCTTGGGACTGGCGACCTGATGGCGCGGGCCCCTTAGTGCGTGTCGTTGGCGGCGACCGGCAGGTGGCCGTACAGCGTTTCGCCGCCCCGCAGGATGTAGAACTTCAGCGGCGAGAAGCTGTAGAAGTCGGGCCGGTTGAGGATGTAGGCCACGTTCTCGTGGCTGATCGTTTCCCAAACGTGCATGCCGAGCAACACGTCACCGCGGCGGATGCCTTGCCGGGCGGCAGGGCTGCCGGGCCGCACTTCCGTGACTTGCAGGCCGCCGCGATAACGGGTCGTCAGGCGGCGGAAACGTTCGGCATCGATCGGCTCCAGCCGCAGGCCGAGCCGCGTCCAGGTCAAGTCGTCGACCAGAGCCACGGGCTGCATGGCTTCTTGCAGCGGCAAACGCACCCGCTCGGTCGTACCGTTGGCGCGGGCAATGGTCAGCGACAGTTCGTCGCCAGGCTGCCGCTCCAGCAACACGCAGCCAAAGTCGAGTGCCCGTTCGACCCGGCGGCCGTTCACGTCGACGATGCGATCGCCGGACCGCAGTTGCTCCGCCACGGGGCTGTTGGGGGCCACTTGCTTGATGATCGGGCCACCTTCGGTGTCGTTGATCGTCAGGCCATGGAACACGTCGCGGCTCACGTGGTCCTGGATCAGGCGGGCGGCGACCTCCATGGCCTTGTCGACCGGGATGGCAAAGCCAATCCCCTGGGCGCCGGCGCGGACGGCCACGGTGACGCCGATCAGTTCGCCGTCGATATTGAGCAGCGGACCGCCGGAGTTACCTGGGTTGATGCTGGCGTCGGTCTGGATCAGATCCTTGTACACCTGCGAGTCGGTAATCTGCACGTCGCGGTGCAACGCGCTGATCACGCCGCGGGTGATGGTTTGTTCGTAACCGTACGGGTTGCCCATCGCGATGACGGGCTCACCCAGCATCAGATCGCGCGAAGTGCCTACGCGGATGGTGGCGAGCTTGGTTTCCGGCTCGATTTTGATGATCGCCAGGTCATCTTGCGAATCCTCGGCGATCCGCTTGGCCGTATAGACGCGACCGTTGTGCAGGGTCACCTGGATGCGCTCGACGCCTTCAACAACGTGGGCGTTGGTGAGGATATAGCCGCGTTCGTCAATGATCAGCCCGGTGCCCATACCGTTGACGCGGCGGGCGGTCTCAGGCAGGTCGTAGCCGGACGATTGGACGATGGTTTTCTCGCCGCGGATGTAAACGACGGCGGGGGCGGCCTGTTGGACGGCTTTAACAATCGCCGTGCGTCTCAGTTCCGAGGCCTCGGCCGAGTGGCCGCCCAGCCACCACACGCCCGCCAGGGCGAAAGCCGCCAGCGCGAGCCCGACCCGTCTGCGCCGCAAACGGCCCAGGCCGTTGCCGCGCAGGGCATGATGGCTGCATTGCGGACGACGGCGGCGCAGGCTCGTGTGTGTGGTTCGTCGCATAGGGCCGGAGGGTGTGGCGCGGGATGTTGCCAGGAGTGCTAGCTGCGGCGGGAAGGTACGCTGTAGCACACACCTGGATTGATCGGCGTCACCCCTTCAACCCATTAGACACCGACACGCTGGCATCAAACCTCGCCTAGCTTGTCAGCGACCCTGCCAAGACAGGCAAAACGTATCGGTTACGCGAGCATTGCCGCTGGCACAGCACGCGCTATCGGTTGAGGTGATCGATGGCTGCTTCCAGCGGCGCAGGCACTCCCAGGCCCCGCGAGCTGCCAGCAACCCAGTCGCGGAACGAGGACCGCAAGGCACACCAAAGTTTAGGATGGGTGAAGCAATCGGGGAGCGCCTCGGCGCTTGCCCGCTCGACCGCCTGCCGTACCTGGTTACGGAGCTCGAACGGGATGGACTGCTGCCGCAACCCGGTGTCAACCGCGTCGGCGATCCGTTGCCGCTGCAACGGGCCGCACTCCTGAGACAACGCGGCAAAGACGTTGGCCATGTCGGCAGGCACCAGCGCCAAGTTCGTCATCGGGGAACCTTTCCAGGCAAGAGTTAGCGGTTTCGCAACAAGCCGCTGCGGTACCGGTGAGTCCTATGCACCGCAATCGGGGAGAACACGCCGTTAAGTTCAGTTTAGGTTACAAAAATAGAATACGCCGCGCGACAACTACAAGTCGTCTCAGCTTGCCTGCGTTTGACGCTGGTCAGGAAGCAGTGACCGAGAGATGGCTCGGGCCGCCCTGCCCTGCACCGTGTCACGGTACAAGCTGATACTTGCCGTTGGCGAATTGCTTGTGACAGGCATTGCACTGGTTGAGGAGATTACGCCACGCCGACGCAGCGCTCGACGAGTCCGCAGCCCGGGCAGCCTGGTAGAACGCCTGGCCAGCGGTCCGGGTGGCCACGGCGTGGGCCTTCCAGTCGGCCCCGCCTTCTTCCGGTGCCCGGAACAGCAGCAGGTTGGAGGCTTCGGCCAGGCTCAAGGCATCGCCCTTGATCGCCTTCCACACTGCCCGGTCCTTTTCGTCTTTGGCCATTTCGGCCTTGAGCCGTTTGTAACCCGGCTCGAACACGTACTCCATGAACTCGTGCATGCTCGGTTCAACCGGCTGCACACCTGCCTGGGCCTCGCTGGTTGGTTCGGCTGCGACCGACGTCGTCGCTGCGGGCTGCAAGGCGGCCAACAGCGCTGCCGCGCTGATAGCCACGCACGAAATCAACCATGACCATGGGCGGGCATAGAACATACGTATCTTCTCCAGAATCGGTTCAATGGGCTGGTTGTTGGTTCTGCGGGCAAGCGTCGTTGCCGCGGGGCCAAATGCCTTCGGACGACGATCACGCCCAGCGATGCCTGGGTTCCTCGCGGCGCGGCCCTTGCAAACATAGGTCAGGGGCGAAGGTTACCTGCGAGGCAGCAATCGTAATGCGAACATCGTAACCGCCGCCCAGGACCATTGCACCCCCCAGCGGTCGGCACGGCGCATGAAAAATCCCCCCGCGGCGTAGGCACCGCGGAGGGATAATGCGTTTCAGGGAGAGGCGTCATTCGGCAGCGCCGTTACGACCGCTACTCCTTGTAATTCCACTCGCGGATGTCGACGAAGTGGCCGGCCACCGCCGCGGCCGCCGCCATGGCTGGCGATACCAGGTGGGTGCGGCCGCCTTTGCCTTGGCGGCCTTCAAAGTTGCGGTTGCTGGTGCTGGCGCAGCGCTGGCCGGGTGAAAGCGTATCGGGGTTCATGCCCAGGCACATGCTGCAGCCGGCTTCACGCCACTCGAAGCCCGCCTCGCGGAAGATGCGGTCGAGGCCTTCGGCTTCTGCCTGCTGCTTCACCAGGCCGCTGCCAGGCACCACCATCGCGTGCACGCCGTCGTGGACCCGGTGACCGCGGACCACCTTGGCGGCCGCCCGCAAGTCTTCAATCCGGCTGTTGGTGCATGAGCCGATGAACACGCGGTCGATGCGGACATCGGTAATCGGCGTGCCGCCCGTCAGGCCCATGTACTCCAGCGCCCGGGCAGCGCTGCGCTGATCGTCCGGATTGGCGAAGTCGCTGGGGTGCGGAATCTTGCCGGTGACGGGAGCCACCTGGGCCGGGTTGGTGCCCCAGGTCACTTGCGGCTCGACGTCCAGGGCCCGGAAGACCTCGGTGCGATCGTACTTGGCGCCCGGATCGCTGGGCAGTTGCTGCCAACGCTTGACGGCCGATTCGAAATCGGCCGGGGCGAACTCGCGGCCGCGGAGATAGTTGTAGGTAATTTCGTCCGGGGCGATCATGCCGGCCCGGGCGCCCGCCTCGATCGACATGTTGCAGACGGTCATCCGCTCTTCCATGCTCAGGTTGCGGATGGCCTCGCCGGTGTACTCGATGCAGTAGCCGGTGCCGCCGTCGGTGCCGATCTGGCCGATCAGGTACAGGATCAGGTCCTTGGCCGTGACGCCGTGCGGCAGCTTGCCTTCGACCCGCAGTTCAAAAGTCTTGGGCTTGAACTGCGGCAGCGTCTGCGTGGCCAGCACGTGTTCGACTTCGCTGGTGCCGATGCCAAACGCCAGGGCGCCAAACGCGCCGTGCGTGGCGGTGTGGCTGTCGCCGCACACGATGGTCATGCCCGGCTGCGTGAGCCCCTGCTCCGGACCGATCACGTGCACGATGCCCTGCCGGGGATCGTTCAGGTCGTACATCCGCACGCCGAACTCTTTGCAGTTGGCCCGCAGCGTGTCGACCTGCTTGCGCGAGATCTCGTCGGCGATCGGCAGGTTGCGATCGGTGGTCGGCACGTTGTGGTCGGGGGTGGCGACGGTGAGCTCAGGACGCCGCACCTTCCGGCCCGCCAGCCGCAAGCCCTCGAACGCCTGAGGGCTGGTCACCTCGTGAACCAGATGCAGGTCGATATACAGCAACGTCTGCTTGCCCGGCTCGGCGTGGACTACATGGGAGTCCCAAATCTTTTCGAACATTGTCCGCGGGCTCGACATCACCATGCTGGCACTCACTTCTGGCTGACGGCTTTCATAACCACAACATCAACAAACCCCAGGGGGCGATTCACCCGGCAGCGGGGGGCCGTCCATTGGGGCCCTGGTCGCCGGGGTACGCCACACGCCGGGACTCCCCCCACCGGAGCTGCAAGCCGGTGGCGGGTAAACTGTGAATTATAGGAAGCTGCCCTGCGCCTGCGAAGGGGCTTGCCCCGCCGCATCTTCACAGCGGGCAGATTCCTGCTAAATTGAATATTCCCAAGCAACAGCGTTTGCCGGTCGCACCTGCGCTGGCGGCCCTTGCCGACCACTTCGTTTCAGCACGTTCGCAATTCGGTTGTTCGGTTCGAGTGCCCGCCTGGTCCGGGCCTGTGGTTCGATTGTCTCCGTGGTCGCACCCGCTTAAGCACTCTGTAGGAAGACTCCACCGGAAGAAACCATGGCCACTGACAGCATCCCTGTGACGACCCCCACTTCTGGCGCCGACGGTGCCAAGGAAGTCGATCAGTACTTCAAGGCGCTGGTCAAGCTGGAAGGCAGCGACCTTCACATGAAGGTGGGGCACCCGCCCTACGTGCGCGTGAAGGGCCAGTTGCGGCCGCTGAAGACGCCGCCCATCGGCCCGGAGAAGATGCACGAAATGCTGTGGAACATGATGAGCGAGCGGCATAAGCGCATCTTCGAGGACGAAGGCGGTGCCGACTTCGCCTACACCGTCTACGTGGATGGCGTCCGCTGGCGGTTCCGTGTCAACCTGCTCCAGCAGATGGGCCACATGGGGCTGGTTGCCCGCCGCGTGAACAACTTCATCCCCAACTTCGAAGGGCTGAACCTGCCCCCGGTGATGCAGAAGCTCTGCCAGTTCGACCAGGGCTTGATCCTGCTGGCGGGCGTGACGGGCTCGGGCAAGAGTACCACGATTGCCTCGATGCTCAACTGGATCAACCACAACTACCGCAAGCACATCCTCACGCTCGAAGACCCGATCGAGTTCATGTTCACCGAGGATAAGTGCTTGATCAACCAGCGCGAGATCGGCGTCGACGTCAAGGACTTCAAGATCGGCATGAAGCATGCCGTGCGTGAAGACCCCGACGTCATGCTGGTGGGCGAAATGCGTGACGAGGAAACGTTCATGACGGCCATTCACGCGGCCGAAACGGGCCACTTGGTCTACGGAACGATCCACGCCGCCAGCGCCCCCTCCACCATCGGCCGTATTCTCGACTTGTTCCCGCAGTCGATGCACCCGGCCCTGCGAAGCGCCATCGCCTTCAACATGAAGGGCATCGTCGCCCAGAAGCTGCTGCCCTCGATCAAGCCGGGCGTGAGCCGCGTGCCGACCGTGGAGGTGATGCTGTTCAACAGCACGGTCCGCAAGCTGATCCTGGAAGAAAAGGACGACAAGCTGGCCGACGCCATCCGCATGTGCGCCGCCGAAGGCATGCAGGACTTCACGATGAGCCTCAAGGACCTGGTCGAGAAGGAACTGATCGACCGCGAAACGGCCTTCGAGGTGGCGCCCAACGTCGACGCCCTCAAGATGGCCCTCAAGGGCATCAACGTGTCGGCCCCGGGTATTTTGTAACCGGTGGCTGTGTAGCCTGTGGGGGACCTGCTTGCAGCACCACGTAGCCTTGAGGCTTGCAGGACGGTTGCTCGCAACCACCACTTGACTCCAGAAACGAAAGAAGCCGACGGAACGCTGAATAGTGCTCCGTCGGCTTCTTGATTTATCCTGATGTAGGCTGAATGAACACTACGATCGACAGTGTTCAATAGATCTACCGGAACACCCTGCAGTTCAAATACGCGAAGTACAAAGGACACATCTTCGTTAGTCCTCGAGCAAAGTAGGGCTGGTGCTTGCAACCACCATCTGAACTACATGGCGCTGCACGAAGTACGGCGGACATCAAAAACAATAGGCGGGTGCAAGCACCCGCCCTGCCCGATCAATCGACAAGTTGTTCGAGAGATAAAACCTCTTTGACGTTCACTTGGCCAGCCGCGTCATTTCAAACAGATGCGTGGCCTGCGGTCCCAGGAAGCCTTCAAACCGCATTTCCTGGCCGGTTTCGGGATCGCGGACCGTGCCGCGTTCAGCCAGTTCAAAATAGGCATAAGTCCAGGGCATCTTGGCCTCGCGGCCGTTGTCGCGCACATCGACCTCGATCACGGCTGCCGCCGTGGCGGTCTGCCGTAGCTTGCTGCCGGGCTGGCCTTCGATCTCATCTTTCATCGGGATGCCTGCCGCCTTGAGCGCGGCCACGGTTTTCTCGATGTCGGCCAGGCTATCGACGCCGTGGCTGTTAATTAGCGACGTGAAGTGGTTCACATTGTAACCGTGCACCAGCACCCAGGCGGCGTACTGGCTGGTCTGATTGACCAGTTCCACGTCGCGTTTCTCGGGTGGAGTCCAGGGAAGCTGTTCGATCCAGTTCTGGGCCTGGTCCAAGAGGGCCTCGTACTGAGCGGGGCTGGGCTCCTGCTGGGCCAAACCGGCCAACGCCGCCAGGAACGCACTATCTAGGGGATCGCGATGCCTGCTGACCACGTTATCGATGGTCGCCCGAACTTCCTCAGGCAGTTCCCAGGTACGCAGCTCGGAAACAAAGAGCTTGGGAAACTGCGGGTGCGGGTGCTGAAAGTGGATGGCCGACAGGTACTTGTCGGGAAAGTCGTAGCAACCGGCCGCCCGGTAGCCCAGGGCTTCAAACAATCGCGAGACGCTGCTGATGCCTACGGCCGGCCGCTGGCAGGCGAACGTGCGAAACGCGATGTGGTCGTTCACAAAGGTACCGCCGTGCTGGGCGACCACACGCTCGTAGCTGGCAACGTGGATGACGCGGCCGCGGTATCGCTGCCACAGGCGGTCGAACAGGTCCAAGGCAAATCGCTGCTGCGCGTTCTGGCCTGCGATGGCGGCATGCGGCGCGGAAATGGACGAAGTTTCAGACGTCATGGCGGCGACCTCCCCTGGAGCGGCGTTGTGGTGTGTGGTTCTGAAAAATTGCGACCGGCAATAGCTGCGCTGCGTGTAGGGTACCAATGCGCCGGCTACTAGCAAGTTGGTCGCACCACGCATCGGATGTCGGCAGCGCACGGTGCCAATCTGTCCGGCGTGGTCGTTTTCGCTACTTGCATTTTATCTAGCCGGTGGCGCGGGGGCCTTGCCCTACTCCCGGCATGGTTGCCCCGTACAATTCCCATAAAGCTTCGTTGCTGCGGCCGGGCCATAAACCGGCTCGGCAACCGAGGACACCAGGTCGGGCGCTGTGGATTCGCGCACTGCTGGCCGATTGTCGGCCGGTTGCGGCATGTCCCAAACCAGGCTGGGTTAATGGCGGCCCCGGGGTGTCGTTATTTCACGTCGTTACTGCGTCAAGGAGGCCACGATGGCAGACTGGAGCGAGTCGCTCTCTGCGCTCAACGCGCCGGAGATTCATCCCCCGTTGCCTGGTCCCAAGGCGAAGCAACTGATCGAACGCGACAACCGGTATACGTCGCCTTCGTACACGCGGATGTACCCGCTGGCTGTCGCCCGAGGGGCCGGCGCCGTGCTCGAAGATCTGGACGGCAACCGCTTTCTGGACTTCACGGCGGGAATTGCCGTCTGCACCACCGGGCATGTGCATCCGCGCGTGGTGGCCGCCATCGAACAGCAGGCGCGCAACCTGATCCACATGTCGGGCACCGACTTCTACTATGGTCCCCAGGCCGACTTGGCGGAGCGCCTGGCCAAGCTCGCGCCCGGCGGGCGTGAGCGGCGGGTGTTGTTCACCAACTCCGGGGCCGAAGCGGTCGAGGCCGCCCTCAAGCTGGCCCGGTATCACACCGGTCGCAGCAAGCTGATCGCGTTTCACGGCAGCTTCCACGGCCGCACGATGGGCGCACTATCGCTGACGGCCAGCAAGCAGGTGCAGCGCAAGGGATTTGGGCCGTTGCTGGGCGAGGTGTACCACGTCGGTTATGCCAACCCTTACCGGCCGCAGTACGATCCGGTGTTTGGCGACGTCGGCGAAGCCCCGGCCCGCTTCCTGGAAGAAGTGTTGTTCAAGCAGTTTGTGCCGCCCGATGAAGTGGCCGCCATCGTGGTCGAGCCGATCCAGGGCGAGGGCGGCTACATTGTGCCGCCGCCGAACTTCCACCGCGAACTGAAGGATCTTGCCCAACGTCACGGCATCCTCTACGTGGCCGATGAAGTGCAGACCGGCATGGGCCGCACGGGCAAAATGTTCGCCATGGAGCACTGGGACGTCGTGCCCGACATCATCTGCGTGGCCAAGGGCATCGCCTCGGGCATGCCGCTGGGGGCGATTATCGCCGATGCGGAGATCATGAGCTGGCCGCCGGGCGCACACGCCAGCACGTTTGGCGGCAATCCGCTTTCGTGCGTGGCAGCCCTGGAAACCATCGCCCTGCTTGAGGAGGGGCTTTTGGAGAATGCTGCCCGGGTGGGCGAGTTTCTGCTGGAGCGGCTGGGACCACTGGCCGACACACATCCGCAAGTGGGCGACGTTCGCGGCCGCGGCCTGATGCTGGCCCTGGAACTGGTCGAGGACCGCCACACCAAGAAGCCGGCGGTCGCCATGCGCGATCGGCTCATTCAGTGCTGTTTCCAGCGGGGACTGCTGCTGTTGCCGTGCGGTCAGAGCAGTATCCGACTTTGCCCGCCGCTGGTCGTGCGTGAGGAGCAGGCCAAAACGGCCGTCGACATCCTGAGCCAGGCCCTTTACGACTGCGAGTGAGCTGCCGCGGCTGCCCTCGGCTGGTTGGGCTGCCAGGCGGACTTCGGCTCGGCTTGGCCTTTTGTGCCGCAACGTTCTCAATCTTCGCGTGTTTTGAACGAAATGCCCAGGGAGTCTGGCTTCCGCCAGGGCGATGCAAGCCGTGCGGAGTGAGGCTGCCTCGGGGCAGAAATACGCGGAATTTCCGTTCAATAGTGCCGAACTCACGGCTGGGAACCTGCGTAGCATTGGCGAACAAGTTGGGCTTGCAATCCCCGGCAATAGGTACAGAATTTGCCGACACTCGACCTGTTGCCCGGTGGACTGCCAGATTGGCCGCCCCGTGCGGCTCCCGGAGCAACACTCTTAGGCGGGCAGATCAGGGGATGGCCACGCCCTGGGGCCCTGGAAGTGCAAGCGGCATTGGCAGCCTCGCGGCTGCGCGGTACGCCGAACGTGGTTGGTGGCCTGGTTCGTTTGGAGCACGAAGCCTCCTACGGGAAAGACGATGGTCTATTTCGATCCTTGGTATTTTGTTGCAATCGCCCCCGCACTGCTGTTGGCAATGTGGGCTCAGATACGCGTGAAATCGGCTTATGCGGCGGCTTCGCAGGAGCCGGCCGGCCAGAGCGGCGCTCAGGCCGCGCGCCAGATTCTCGATGCCGCTCATTTGTACGACGTGGCCATCGAACAGACACCAGGCCACCTGTCCGACCACTACGATCCCCAGCAGAAAGTGCTGCGG
This sequence comes from uncultured Planctomycetales bacterium, assembly GCA_937927735.1. Lineage (GTDB taxonomy): Bacteria > Planctomycetota > Planctomycetia > Pirellulales > S012-138 > CALBRZ01. The sequence continues at coordinate 3,416 of CALBRZ010000050.1, read as the reverse complement.
CTCAGCCCCGAGGTGTACAACGGCCGGTCGATGGCGGCGGTCGGGATTGCCGCGCACGAAGCCGGGCACGCTATTCAGGACGCAGAGCGGTACGCGCCGCTGGTGATCCGGAATGCGGCCGTGCCGGCGGCAAATTTCGGCAGCGGGCTGGGCATCATGATGATCATCTTTGGCGCGCTGATGCAGCTTCAGCCGCTGATTTGGGTGGGCATCGTCGCCTTCGCCGCGGTGGTTTTCTTCCAACTGGTGAACCTGCCGGTGGAGTTCGATGCCAGCAATCGGGCCAAGAAGCTGCTGGTGGGCTACGGCATCGTCAACCAATATGAGATGGAGCCGGTAAACCGCGTGCTTAACGCGGCCGCCTGGACTTACGTGGCTGCCACGTTGCAGGCGGTGATGATCCTGCTGTACTACATCCTCCGGTTCGGCAACAGCAACCGCGACTGACGCGGCGTAATCGCTACCGCTGCTACAAATCGCGAAGATCCTTACGGCCCTCCGTCGCCTGGTTTAGGCGGCGGAGGGTTTCTTGTTGGCGACGCAGGCCGGATCGACCCAGAAAAGTAGGCCCCGAGCGCCTTCGGTTGCGTTCAATCGATGTTGCCGCCTGGCGCGGCTCTGCCGAACGCGCAGGCACTCTCGAAGTGCAGCGCGACCGCCATATCCTTGCGCGGCGGGCATTTTCTCCCCCACGCGCGTGGTCGCAGGCTATGGTTACAAGACCGGAGCCGTTACGCCTTACCACAGACGGAAACTTTCGCAGAACGGTACTCTTTGCCCTATCGAGCAAAAACCTACCGTTTACCTGACCGGTAAATTTTAACATTGCCCCTGGTCGATCTCCCTAGTCGCCGGGCAACTGCAACGTGAACCTGCCGAATAGGGCAGCCGGCGTTTCAGTGCAGTTTGCGATATCCTCGGCTGCCGGGGACGGGCTGGGCCCCCCTGGCAACTGGCAACATCTTCACCACCCGGTCTGGCACGCAGACCGCAAGCCACGAAGGGGAGAACCGCTCCGTGACGAAGAGCAAGGTGTCGAACGAATCGATCACGGTCGATCGTCGAGGAGCGAAGGACCGCCGCAAAGGAACTGATCGCCGGAAGAAGGATGAGCCGGTCGCCGTCGAACGCCGCCAAGGCGAACGCCGCAAGGTGCAACGCCGCCGCCAGATCGACCCCACAACCTGCGAACGCGATTACACCAACGACGAAATCGAGTTCATGAACGCGCTGGACGCCTACAAGCGTCGCAGCGGGCGGATGTTTCCCACCTGCAGCGAAATCCTTGAAGTGATTCGCGAGTTGGGATACCGCAAGATGGAACCGGCGCCGGCCGACGAGCAGCCGCAGGCCGACGCCCAGCCCGCGACCGGCGAAGCAGCCGCCCCGGTTACGGCCTAGCCGACCTAGCATGGTGGTCGCTCCCAGCGGCAGCTACGAGCCTATCGCCACCCTGGGGGGCGTCATGCTTGCCCGATGAGCACAACACGAGCCGCCAGGGCCTCCCGCACCAGTTTCGGGGGCTGGCGGCTTTGTTCACATTTACGCTTAGCAATTTAGCCAAGTGGGCGGCACGGCTGGCCGATCGCTTAGGCAGGAGGGCGTCGCCGCAGGCCACTCCCCATTTGGCTGAGTTGACCCTCGGCACAACGGCCCCCTACATTACCAGTTTTTCCGGTCTCAGCGGACCTCCGGACACGACACATGGCAGACGTGGTGGTATCGCCGGTCAGGACCGGCCGCGATCGCAAGGACTTCTTCAACTTGCCCTGGGATTTGTACCGGGACGATCCCAATTGGATCCCCCCGCTACAGCGCAACCAGAAGCAACTGTTGGGGTGGAAGTACCACCCGTTCCAAAAGATCGCGGAGATCGAGACATTTGTCGCCCGGCGGGGAAAGACCGTGGTCGGCCGCGTGGCCGCGATCCTGAACCGCGAGCATAATCGCGTGCACAAGGAGAACCGCGGTTTCTTCGGGTTCTTCGAGTGCCGCGACGATCAAGAGGCGGCCAATGCCCTGTTCGATGCCGCCCGGGCCTGGCTGGCCGAGCGCAATGTCCACGACATTCGCGGTCCGGCGAACCCTTCAATGAACTACGAGTGCGGCCTGCTGATCGAGGGATTCGACAGCGCGCCCACCTTCATGATGACCTACAACCCGCCGTACTACGCGAACCTGATCGAGGGGTACGGCTTCCGCAAGACGCATGACCTGCTGGCCTACATGGGCGAGCTTTCCCAGTTGCCGGAGGTGCAGGCCCGGTTTGAGCCGCTGTTCCAGCAGGTGGTCGAACGTACCGGCGTGACGCTCCGCGAGATGGACAAGTCGCGTTTCATGGAAGAAGTGGAGCTCTTCCTGGAGACGTACAACCGGGCGTGCGTCCACATGTGGGGCTTTGTGCCCTTTACGGCCGACGAGCTCAAGTTCACCGCCAAGAACCTCCAGCACCTGGTGCTGCCCGAGATGGCCCTGGCCGCCGAGGTGGAAGGCAAGACCGTGGGCTGCGTGCTGGGGCTGCCGGACTTCAACCCGGTGATCAAGCAGATCAACGGGCGGCTGTTCCCGTTTGGCGTGTTCAAACTGCTGAAAGCCCGGCGGCGGCTGCGCCGGATCCGCATCATCAGCATCGACGTGGTGCCCGAGTTCCAGCGCTGGGGCATCGGGCTGGTGCTGATGGGCGGCCTGATCCCGCGCGGCTTGAAGCTGGGCCTGCAGGAAGCCGAGTTCTCCTGGATCTCGGAAACCAATGACCTCGCGCGGCTGGGCCTGGAGAAAGGCGGCGCCAAGCTCGTGAAGCGGTACCGCCTGTACGACTATCCGCCGCCCAATCCGCCGGTGGAATAGTCTTCGCCCGGGGCTCCCTGCCCCGCGCCCTGGCTTACGACGCTGAAACCGGAATCCACACCAAGCGGACCGAATCCACCTGGATGTCCGACTTGCGGGGACGAATGGCGACCGTTTCCAGCTTGAGACGGTCCGGGTGGTATTCCTGCGCGATCTTGGCCAGCTCTTGCTCAAGCTTGCTGTTCAGCTCGGCATATTCCTGCTGTAGCCGGGCCAGTGCCGCCTCGGCCTGGGCGACGTCGGCGTGCTGTTGCTGCGCCTTACTGACCGACCGAGCCGTGCGCGAAACCTTGCTCACGTTCGTGCGGCTGAACAACTTGCGGCCGAACAGACTGCCCAGGATCGATTCGCCCAGCGAAACCGTGGTTGCCAGCGAAGCCTCGCGCAGCTCGCTTTTCTCCCGGGCGACGCGTGCCTCGGCCGTGTGAATCTTACGCTGTAGCGCGTCCAGCTTGGTGGCGTAGCGGGTTTGGACTCGCTCCTTGGCCTGATCGCGGTACTCCCGCGCCGCCTGAGACGCCCGAGCGCGGAAGTCTCGCTCGCTCTCGCCGGGCTGCGAGGTCAGCTTC
>CALBRZ010000049.1 GCA_937927735.1 uncultured Planctomycetales bacterium | reverse complement strand
CTCAGGCACGTTCTGGCTGAGCGAAACGCCCGAGGTTCCCGGCAGCAAAAGCTGGGACAGCTCGCTGCCCCGCATCGCCACCTGGGCCAAGCTCAAGGACCGCCGCAGCGGGCAAACGCTGCTGTTCTGCAACACGCATTTCGACCATCGCGGCCCCGAGGCCCGGCTGCAGAGTGCCCGGCTACTGCAACAGCGGCTGCCCAAGCTGGCCGACGGCGCTCCGCTGATCGTGACCGGCGACTTCAATGCCAACGAGGACTCGCAGCCGTATAAAACGCTGACCCAGCCGGAGAACGGCCAGGGCATCGCCTTCGCCGATTCGTACCGGGTGGTGCATCCCCAGCGGACCGATCGCGAGGTGACGTACAACGGTTTCAAGCCCGTGGAGCAGGGCTCCCGTATCGACTGGATTCTTTACAGCCCCGGCCAGCTCAAAGCCCAGGAAGCGGCCATTGTGCGCACCCAGTATGACGGCCGGCTGCCCTCGGACCACTACCCGGTGACGGCCGTACTGCGGTTGACGGGAGAACGTAAAGACAAATAGGCAAGACACTTACGACTTGGCCTTGGCCGTCGCAGATTTTTGCAACGACCGTTGACGAACGAACGGCGGCGCCGATAATAATTCGCTACGGGTCTTCTGCCCCGGCCCGTAATGAGCCCCGTCCCGACCCTGCCCCTCGGGACGGGGCGTTTTCATGCGCCCGCGCTTCTGGGCGCTTACGCTGCATGATGGTAGCCGTTTGTCCTGGCCCCCCCTGGCACGGCAAAGCGTCTTCGCACTGCCCGCCCGCAACCGTCAATGCGCAACAAAAAAAGGCTCACGACTTGCGTCGTAAGCCTTGGATTGTTTTGCAGTTAGGTCTTTCAGGGCCCCAAACGAGAACAAGCTGGGGAACTAGGATTTGAACCTAGACTAACTGATCCAGAGTCAGTCGTGCTGCCGTTACACCATTCCCCAAGGTCGGGCAGGGCTTTGTGCGTCCTTAAGGTGAGGAACAACACCAGCCCGCACGGCTTATGTAACCCTACAAATTGGATCGCGACGCGTCAATACTGCGCGGCCAGCTAGCTTGGCCTTGCCTACTTTTACTACGCAGCGGCGGGTCATTTTTTTCCCAGGCGGCGTTGCCGGCGAAAAAATTCGGTCAGGATGCCGCCGCACCGCTCGGCCTCGACACCGGCAATGACTTCGGCTCGGTGGTTGAACCGCGTGTCGTCGAGCAAGTTGTACAGGGAGCCGGCCGCCCCCGCTTTGGGGTCGAACGCCCCGAACACCACCCGCGACACCCGGGCCTGCACGATTGCCCCGGCACACATGGGACAAGGCTCCAGCGTGACGTACAGCGTGCAGTCTTCCAGCCGCCAGCTCTTGAGGGTCGCGGCAGCCTGCGTGATGGCGATCATCTCGGCATGAGCCGTCGGATCGCGGAGCCGTTCGCGTTGGTTCCGCCCGGTGGCGACAACGCGGTTTTCGTGGACGATCACCGCTCCCACGGGAACCTCGTTTTCCTCCATCGCGGCCTGGGCCTCCTGGTAGGCCAGGTTCATGTAGTAGCGGTGCAACTCGTCCTCGAGCATCAGCGAACCAACGGCTCCTTCAAACGCGGTTTGGGCAGAAACGTGTGAGCGCCCCACAACCTACCTAAAAACTTCGCCGGCCGGCTTCGGCTTGGCGCGGCTGGGGCTGATTGCCTCGCGGCTGCCGATCCTGGGGCTGCTCCGGCGCGGCCGGAGCAGGGCGGGGCACCGGCCCCTGCGGCTCCAGTCGCTGCATCCATTGCCGCTGCAACTCAGCCGCCACGGTATCATCCGGCTCAAGCTGCAAGACCTGCGAAAGTTCGGTCACCGCTTCCGGCAAGAAGCCCAGGTAGCCGTAATGGTAGCCCAGCAGCAGTCGCAACTGCGGTTCAAGCGGCGCGGCGGCAATCGCGTGTTCCAATTGACGCAACCGAGCCGTGTACGCCTTGCCGCTGGGGTAATCGTGCTCGAAGCCTTGCAGCACGCGCTGCTGCTGATCCCACGGTAGCGTCTCCAAGGCAGGCCGCAGGGCCGCTGCCGCTTCGACGAATCGGCCCAAGGCAAACAGCGCGTGCGACCGCAGCAAGTCTGCCCAGGGACGCTCGGCCGCATCGGCGGCGATGGGTTCCAGCGCTGCCAAGACCGCCTCGGCGTTCCCGGCCTTGAGCGCTTGCCGAGCTGTCGCCCACGCCCGGCGAACATCGGTTGCCGCGGCACGCGGTTGCGGCTCAATGGCGGCCGGCGGTTGAGGCACCACACGCGGCTCACGGGCGGCGCTGGCTGCCGGATCAGGGGCAAACGGCAACGAAGCCACCGGCGGCGTCACCATCGCACCGGGCGGTGTGCCCGGCGGCGCATCGGCCGGATACAGCGGGCGGAAGCTGTACCGATTGGGGCCGCCAAACGTCACCTGGTTACCGATCGGCTGTGAACCCAGGCCGTCCCACTGAAAGCCGTAGATATCGCCGGGCACGTACGGCCAGGGTTCAAACACGTATCCGCCCGGCACCAGCCCTTCGGTTGCTCCCGAGTAAATGGCGGCCAGGCTGGGCGAGTTCCGCAGGCCGGTGTAGCGGCTGGGCAACCCGCTGAGCCACCGCATGGTGTCGATCCAGCCGATCTGGCGTTGGGTGTTGGCCTGCCGCTGCGACTCGAAAAACCAGTACGACTCGCGGCTGGCCTCCTGCGGCGTAAGCTGCGGCCCCTGGGCAACCGCCGGGGCAGCCAAGGCGGCCAACCAGCCAGCCAAGGCGGCAACCAGAGTCACCGGGGCCAGTCGAGCGCTCGCCGGAACCAAGCACGGAATGTTGGGCAGCATGGGATGCCTCTTTTCGCTGCTTCTTTGCCTCTGGCCCCGCCCGCATTGTACCATCGAGTCGTTGGCCGGGCAGTCCAATTGCCGCCCCGCAGTCCGACATCCTCTTTGCTGGACAGGTTGCATCCGTGGACGCGCACGCCAAACCACCGCAGGCAGAGCAGCCTCAGCAAGCCGAACCGGCTCCCGGTCCCGACAAGGCCGCCCAGCAGCTTGTGGAGCTCGACGAGCACGCCCTGGAGTTATTACAGCAGTACCTCGATGAACTGCACCAGGGTGGCCAGCCCGACCGTCAAAAGCTATTGGCCGAATGTCCCGGCTTGGAGTCGTACCTTAACTGCCTGGATGCGCTCGAGCAGCTTGCCCCGCAGCCGGAAGAAACCTCGCAAATCGCGCTGCACCTGGGCGAAACGCCCGCGGGCCCCGGACCAGTCGCCGCCCCGGACGCATGCAGCCACGATGTCACCCTGCCGATGGCCACGTCCGACGTGCTGCCGCTCTCCGACATTCAACCGGCATCTCCGCCGCCAGCCCGCACACCCGTGCCGCCGCAACTCAAGCGATTTGGCTCCTACGAATTGCTGCGCGAGATCGGGCGAGGCGGGATGGGCGTGGTGTACCTGGCGCACCAGGCGGGCCTGGAACGGCAAGTTGCCGTCAAGATGATCCTTTCCAGCCACCTGGCGTCGGAGGACCAGATTCGCCGCTTCCAGTGCGAAGCGCGCGCTGCCGCCGCCCTGGCACACCCCAACGTGGTTCAGATCTACGACGTGGGTGAAGTCCAAGGGCAGCACTACTTCGCCATGCAGTACATCGACGGGAAAAGCCTCGCCCAGCGGATCAGCGAGGGGCCGGTGGATCCCGACGAAGCCGCGTGTATCGTGGCAACGGTTGCCAGGGCGGTCCACCATCTGCACGCGCACCAGATTGTGCATCGCGACCTCAAGCCGGGCAACGTGCTGCTGAATCGAGAAGGCGAGCCGTTCGTTACCGACTTTGGCCTGGCCAAGGTGCTGGCCACCGACAGCATGCATACGGCCACAGGCATGATCACCGGCACGCCTGCGTACATGTCGCCCGAGCAGGCCGCAGGCCAGCAGCAAACCGTTGGCCCCGCCAGCGACGTGTACAGCCTGGGCGTCATCCTGTACGAGCTGCTGACCGGGCGTCCGCCGTTCCGCGAAGACAACCCACTCGACACGCTGGTGCAGGTGATCGAGCGTGAGCCGCCGCTGCCGCGCCGGTTCAATCCCAAGATCCCGGTCGAGCTGGAACTGATCTGCCTGAAGTGCCTGGAGAAGCAGCCCCAGGATCGGTACGCGTCGGCCGAAGCCCTGGCCGACGACCTGGATCGCTTCCGCCGGGGCGAGATGGTCGAAGCTGAGCCGCCCAGTTTGCGACTGCGCATTTGGCGCTGGGCTCGACGCGAGCCGGCATTGGCTTCGCGGCTGGGGGCGATGCTGGTCCTGTACAGCGTGGAGACGGCCAACTATTACCTGGGCGTGGTCGCCGGCCGCCTCCACTGGTCGATTACCGCGGTCCTGTTAGTTTGGGCCTTGCTGTCGGTCCTCTTTCAGCGGCTGTTGCATCATCCCAAGTACGCCCAGGCGGCTCGCTTCGGTTGGGCAGCTACCGATGTGCTCGGACAAACCGGCGTTCTGCTGGTGGCCGACGGCGTGGCCAGCCCGATGGTGATCGGCTATCTACTGATCATTGCCGCCTCGGGCCTGTGGTTCCGCGTACGGCTGGTGTACTTCGTCACGGCCGCCAGTTTGATGGCGTACGGGGCGCTGGTGAGCATTTGGTACGCGCCGCCCGCCACCCAGCCGCCGCCCTTTGTGATTCGGGCTGATCGGCACGTGTACTTCATGGTCGGCATGGCGGTGCTGGGCTGTATCGTGGCCTACCAGGTCTCGCGGGTACGGGCCCTGAGCCGGTATTACGAGAGCCGCCGGCGTCCGTGATATTTGCCGCCCGGCCAGAACATTTCGCGGTCCTAACCACCTGAAAGCCGGGATAACGAACCGCGGCGGTCGGCCAATACCCAAGCGGAGCGCAAAACAAAAGGGGCCTCTGACGTGTCACTGCCACTGTGACCCTACGGGACGGCGAGGGGGATCCCGTGCCCGTATACACGCTCGTCAGAGGCCCCTGGGGCCGACTCATTGGTTTGCCGCCGGACGGGGTAGCCAGGGCTGGCAGAACTGCTTGCCCTTGGGAAGGCTGATCACCGCATCGCAGGAGTTGTTTTGCTGCGGTTGCGGCGGCGACTGCTCTTAAGGCATACGGCGTGCCAAAATGTCCGAGCTGGCCGAGCTGCGAGAAGCCATTCTTTGCAAGCGACTAATTAACAATCACTTGCGACAACTTCTGGGCGGCAAAAATTTTTGCAAACCGCGAGAATTTGCCGCAGAGAACAACGCCTTACTTCGCTACAAACCGCCGCATGCTGCCTTGCGGGATTGAACAACGAGCGCTGTTGCAAGATGAGACACTTCCCCCACGGAGCATGGGCGCAGGGCGTGGCCTAACCTCAAAAGTCTTTGTTGGTTCTTGCCGCTGACCGACGTGGGGCGGCCGGTAAGAAGCGCTGAAGCGCATGGCCCAACGACAGGGGGGGCGGGCAGAGACATGCTTTAAAGACGCGCAGCCCCAATCGGGACCGTTTCATCCATGTTCGCAAAGCGGCCCCTGTGGGTGGAAACACGCGCCGAGGCAGTTCCTGGCCCGCCAGCCGCCCCCGACATTACAGGAACTTCTCGAGCACTTCCTGCGGGGCGGGGCCGTACTTGAGCGGGGCCATCGTGCTGGTCGCCCGGCCTTGGCTCAGGCTGCGCATCGCGTTGGAGTAACCAAACAGGTTCTCCAGCGGAGCCTCGGCGGTGATGACGGTGCGGTCGCCGCGGGTTTCGGTCTTGGTGATCTGGGCCCGGCGCTGCTGGAGATCGGCCACGAAATCGCCCAGGAACTCGTCGGGCGTGTTGATCTCCAGCTTCATGATCGGTTCCAGCAAGACCATGCCGGCTTCGCGGAGCGCCTTGCTGAAGGCATCGGCCGCAGCAATGCGGAAGGCTACGTCGTTGGACTCGGTTTCGCTGGCCTCGCCGCCCAGCACGGTCGCGCGGACGTTCATCAGCGGGTAGCCCAGCGAGCCGCCGCCCAGGAGCTGTTCGCGGACCGTTTCCACGGCCACGTTGACGAACGTTTCCGGCAGCTCGTCGTACGCCGAACCTGCCGCGCCGGCCGTTTCGCCTTCTTCGACCGGCTCCAGCCGCAGCCGCACCTTCGCAAAGAGCGACTGGCCGGCCAGTTGGCGATGGCATTCGCCCACCACTTCGACGGCGCGTTCGATGGTTTCGCGGTAGCTGACACGCGGCTTGTGCACCTTGACGTTGAGATTGAAGTCCCGCAGCAGGCGATTCTTGATGATCTCCAGGTGCAGCTCGCCCATGCCGCTGATGAGCGTCTGGCCGTCCTCGGTTTCCACAGCCCGGAACGTGGGGTCCTGCCGCTTGAGGGCTTCCAGCCGCTCGGCCAGTTTCTTGCGGTCGGCCGATGTTTCCGGCTCGATGGCCATCGAGATCACCGTCTCGGGGAACTCGATGGTTTCCAGCAGAATCGGGTGCCGGGGATCGCAGATTGTATCGCCGGTCACGCTCTGCCGCATGCCGATGATGCCCACGATGTCGCCGGCTTCAACACTGTCGACCTGCTCGCGGTCGTCGGCCTGGATGTGCCAGAGCTGGGCGGCGTTCTCGCGAATATCCTTGCCGGGGTTGTACACGCGGGTCGACTTCTTGAGCGTGCCGGAGTACACCCGGACAAAGTGCAGATCGCCGTGCTTCTCGGCCAGCACCTTGAACACCAGGCCGCAGAACGGCTCGTTCACGTCGGGATGCCGCTCGATCTTTTCGTCTTTCTTCTTGGGATTGGTGCCGACAATCGGCGGCAGGTCGGCCGGGCTGGGCAGGTAATACTGCACGGCATCGAGCACCGGCTGCACGCCCTTGCGATCGAGGGCCGAGCCGCACAGCACCGGCACCACCATGTTGTTGATGGTGGCCTTGCGGAGCACGTCGCGAATCATCTCGGCGGGAATCGGCTCCTCGGCCAGGGCCATGGTCATCATTTCATCGCTGAAGTTGTACAGCTCCTCCAGCATCTGGCCCCGCCACAACTCGGCATCCTCCTGGTACTCCGGATCGATCGGGCCGGGAACGACCTTCCAGCTCTTGTCGTCGTCCTCGAAGGTCAACTGCTGCATCTCGATCAGGTCGATCACGCCGCGAAACGCGTTGGGCATGTGCGGCGGCCCCGAGCCGACCGGGATTTGAATCGGGATCGGCGTGGCTTGCAGCCGCTCGCGGATCTCCTTGACCGTGCCGTAAAAATCGGCCCCCTCGCGGTCCATCTTGTTGATGAACGCGATCCGCGGCACGTGGTAGCGGTCGGCCTGCCGCCAGACGGTTTCACTCTGGGCCTCGACGCCTTCGCGGGCACTGAAGACCACCACGCCGCCGTCCAGCACGCGCAAGCTGCGCTCCACCTCGGCCGTAAAGTCCACGTGGCCCGGCGTGTCGATCAGGTTCACCATCACGTCCTTCCAGCGGAAGGTGACGCAGGCCGAGTAGATGGTGATGCCGCGTTCGCGCTCCTCGGTGTCGAAGTCGGTTTCGGTCGTGCCTTTATCGACATCGCCCATCCGGTGGATCGTCCCGGAATAGTACAGCATCCGCTCGGTCAAGGTGGTCTTGCCGGCGTCGATATGGGCAATGATGCCGATGTTGCGGAGCTTGGTGATATCGCGGGCCATGGATGCAAACTGGATGGTAGGTGGTGCTAGGAGCCACCGCCGGGGGCGACACGCCAGGTCAGAGGCGGGCAAACCATGCGAGGCGGCTGGCGGGCGGGCGTGGCTGAATGCAGCCGTTGCGTGAATGAAACGGCCATTGTGGCAGCAACATTCGGCCTCACAAGAGGCAAGCGAGCCCTCTTTTTTCAATCTAACCAATCACTGCCACCGCAGCCGAGGCCGGAAACGCCCAGCAAACGATGATTCCTGCAGATTTTGGCCCCAGGTCCGCCGAACCTTCGCGCGGTCCCGCCAGTCTGTCGGCTTGGCGCCTGTGGATGCGTGGGCCGCTGGCGGCATCGCCACGGCTCGAAGGTGATGCGACAGTGCCGTTTGCCACTCCTCCGGGTGCCGCGGCGTCAAAAGCGGCCCGGCGCGGTCCTTCTTTACCGCATGCCGCACCGATATACTTTCAGGTCATAAATCCGTTGGTTGGCAGAACTTGAGCAGGCATCCCGGCGGCGCGAGCACCGCCGCATCCGGAACGCTGGCAACCGCAGCCGCGCCGCCACGGCACCTTTGTCCGCAACTTCAACCTCCGCCATCAGTTAGCAATACCATGACACGCGTTGCCATCCTGGGAGCCACCGGTTACTCGGCCCTCGAACTGATCAAGTTGTTGTTGCGGCACCCCCATGCCGAGATCACGGCGCTCACCAGCCGCCAGGAAGGCAACCCGCATATCGCCCAGGTCCATCCCTCGCTGGCGGGCCGCATCGACCTGACCTGCGAAAACCTGGAACCGGCGGCGGTGACTGCCCGGGCCGAATGCGTCTTTGCCTGCCTGCCGCATGGCGTGACCACGTCGTGGGTGCCGAAATTGCTCGAGGGCGGCGCGCGCGTGATCGACCTGAGCGCGGATTACCGCCTGAAAGATCCGGAAGTGTACGCCCAGTGGTATGGCGAGAAACACGGCGACCCGGACAACCTGCCCCAGGCAGTGTACGGCCTGCCGGAATTGTTCCGCGAGCAGATCCGCAATGCCCGGCTGATCGCTAACCCGGGCTGCTATCCGACCTCGGCCATCCTGGCCCTGGCGCCTTTCCTGAAAGCGGGCCTGATTGAGCCCAAGACGATCATCGTCGACTCCAAGAGCGGCGTCTCCGGGGCAGGGCGGCAGCCCAAGCTCACCACCCACTATCCCGAGTGCAACGAAAGCGTCTCGGCCTACAACGTGGGGCGGCATCGCCACACGCCGGAGATCGAGCAGATCTTGAGCATCGCGGCCGGGCAGGACGTGGAAGTGATTTTCACGCCGCACCTGATTCCGATGGATCGCGGCATCCTGACTACCACCTACTCCACGCCCACCCGCGACGTGACCGAGGACGAACTGTTCGAGAAGCTGCGTAACTTCTACGCCGAACACCCCTTCGTGCGCGTGGTGGAACACCTGCCGGCCACCAAGGACAGCGTGGGCACGAACTTCTGCGACGTCACCGTACGGCTGGTGCGCGGCAAGGTGCTGACGATCAGTTGCGAGGACAACCTGATCAAGGGTGCCTCGGGCGCCGCCGTGCAGAACTTCAACCTGATGTACGGCTACGACGAAACCACGGCCCTGGATTAGTCGCACCGGAGACTGTACCGGCAGAGGCCGCGGCCCCCCTGACGTGCCAGCGGCATTCGGGAAAGCAGGGCCCCTATAAAGCCTGTGGCCACCGGCGTTATTGATGGTTGCGCTCAAAATGTCCGCTGCAGCGACCTGAAATGCCTACCAATTCAGGCTCCCGTTGGTCGCCTTCGGACATTGGCGGCGCAACGGTCAATAAGCCGGCTCGGGCGAGAGCTTCACAAACCGCTCCATAGCCTCATCCCAGGCTGCCGTGTTGCGCGGCGTGTACTCTTGAACCGGGAACGACTGCCGCACCACCGCCCGGGCTTCCTCGATCGAACCGACCGCACCGGCCGCCAGAAGCTGGATCAGCAGGTTGCCGATCGCCGTGGCTTCGACCGGGCCGGCCATGACCGGGCGACCGCAGGCATCGGCCGTGGCCTGGCACAGCCGCTGGTTCAGCGCGCCGCCGCCCACGATGTGAATCGTCTCCAGGCGGCGGCCGATCAGCCGCTCCAGCCACGAGAGCACCTGGCGGCTCTTGAGTGCCAGGCTGTCCAGGGCGCAGCGGACCACGGCCCCGGGCTCTTCCGGCACCGGCTCACCGTGCTCGCGGCAGAATCCGCGGATCGCCTCAGGCATATCGGCCGGAGCCATGAACCGCAGGTCGTCGGGGTTGATCAAACTGGCCAACGGCGTGGCGGCATCGGCCAGGCGGTTGAGCTGTTCCCAATCGAAGTTGTGGCCGGCGGCGTTCCACACGCGGCGGCACTCCTGGAGCAGCCACAAGCCGGTGATGTTCTTGAGCAGCCGGATGGTTCCGCCCACGCCGCCTTCGTTGGTGAAGTTAAACTGCCGGCACAGGTCGTTGACCACCGGGTGCGGCATTTCCACGCCCATCAGCGCCCAGGTGCCGGAGCTGATGTAGCACCACGACGGTGCTTCCTGGGTCGCTTTGCCCGCCGCCGGCACGCCCATCACGGCACTGGCCGTGTCGTGCGTGCCGGGCGCCACGATCTTCAGGTTCGGCAGCCCGGTGGCGGCAGCCACGTCGGCCCGGAGGCGGCCGATCTGGGTGCCCGGCTGGATCAGTTCGCCCAGCATGTGCGTAGGCAGCCCAAACCGCTGGAGCAGGTCGGTCGCCCAGGTTCCGGTGGCCGGGTTCAAGAACTGGGTGGTGGTGGCGTTGGTGAACTCGTTGGTCTGCTCGCCGGTCAGCAGCCAGTGGAACAGGTCAGGCATCAGCAACATCCGCTCGGCCATGTCCAGCAGCGGCGAGTTGGCTTCTTGCAGCGCGAGCAGTTGATACAGCGTATTGAACTGCATGAACTGCAAGCCGGTGGCTGCAAAAATGTCCTCCCGCGGCACCCGGGCAAATGCGCGTTCGAGAATGCCGTCGGTATGCGGGTCGCGGTAGTGGTAGGGATTGCCCAGCAACGTGCCACCGCGCCCCAACAGGCCAAAATCGACGCCCCAGGTGTCGACGCCGGCGCTGACGATGTTTTCGGGCTTCTCCTCGGTAGCCGCCTTCCGCAGCCCCGCGAGCATCTCGCTCCACAGTCGCAGCAGATCCCAGTGCAGATGCCCGGCCACGGCTACCGGGCCATTCTCGAATCGATGGATCTCCCGCAGCTCTAGGGAGTTACCGTCGAAGGCCCCCGCCACGATCCGGCCGCTGGAGGCTCCCAAGTCGGCCGCCAAGTAAACCTGTTTTGCCATTGGTTGCTCCCCCTTGGGCTTCCCTCCGCCTGGCTTGCTGCGCGGAGTCCGATCGCCAAATTCCGCAAGCTGCCAGCGGCGCATTGGACTCGGCTCGCGACCTTGCCAGCCTGCGGCAAATTGCGTCCCCGCAAGCGGTTCGGGCGCGCCGTGGCCGTGCCCTGCGCGATTGGTTTCCCCCGGTTCTAAGAGGGTGTGATACGGAGGGCCGATACGAACGTCAAGCGTTTTTCGGGCAAAGACTTGTGGCGATTGGTCAAGGGCTGGTAGGCTACCCGGCCACCATTTGCCGGGAATGCCCAGCCGGACAGGGTGACCAATAGGGGGGCGTTTGTTGATTCATCCGCCACTGGTTGAAGAAACCGCTACAGTTGCGACGATACGAAGGGAATGAAGACGGGCGGATTGTTGATCTTCTTGACAAACACAAGTATCATTCTCGGCGCCCCACCAACGTATTTGAGCTGCACCCATCCGAGAAGCTGAGTAATCTGGAAGCGACGAACAAGGACGCGAGGGCTGGGCGAGTCGCGCCTAAGTAGATTGCTTCATTGGAATTGCACGTTCCACCCACGCCACTGGCACCCATGAGCACCACCGTCGAGTTGCCACGCGGTGTCGATCCCACGCCGGAACAGCTCGAGCTGCTAGCCGAGCACAGTCGCCGCCTGGAATCGGCATCGCCGGAAGAAATCATCCGCTGGGCCGTTGAGAATTTCCGTCCCAAGCTGACGATGGCAACCGCCTTCGGGCCAGAAGGGTGTGTGATCCTCTACATGCTCTCGCAGATCGACCCCACGGTGCCGGTGTTCAACCTGGATACCGGTTACCAGTTCCGCGAAACGCTTGAGCTGCGCGACCGCATCGCCGAGCGGTTCGGCATCGAGGTAGAACTGAAGCGGCCTGAACTAACCGTCGAGCAGTACGAGGCGTTGCACGGCGGACCGGTCTACAAGACCAACCCCGATCAGTGCTGCTTCGATCGCAAGGTCAAGGTGCTGCGGCAGGCCGTGGTCGGCATGCACGCCTGGATGAGCGGCATTCGCCGCGACCAGAGCCCCGACCGCGCCAAGGCCCCCATCGTGGGCTGGGATCGCAAGTTCAAGCTGGTGAAGATCAGCCCCTTGGCCAACTGGACCAAGGGCGACGTATGGAAGCTCATCCTGAAGGAGAACATTCCATACAATCCCTTGCACGACCAGGGTTATCCCAGCATCGGCTGCTGGCCTTGCACCCGGGCGGTGCTGTTCGGCGAAGAGGACGAACGCGCCGGACGGTGGAGCGGTACCGCCAAGACCGAGTGCGGCTTGCATACCCTGGACGAGTTCCCCAAGGACTAGCTCAGTTCGTGGCTAGCATCAAATCGTCGTGAAGGTATCTGCCAAAACCGAGTACGCCTGCATCGCCATGTTTGAACTGGCGGCCGGGTACGATCAGGGTGAGCCGATCCGCATCCGGACCATCGCCGATAAACACGGCATCCCCAGCCGCTTCCTGGTGCAGATCCTGCTTCAACTCAAGGGAGCCGGGTGGGTACTCAGTACGCGGGGCGCCTCGGGCGGGTACCGCCTAGCACAGCCGCCCGAGACGATCTCCCTGGCCGATATCATCTCCACCATCGAAGGCCCCGCCGAGAGCGAAGCCACTCCGATAAGCCGCTCCAAGGCCAGCCGTGTGCTGGCCTCGATCTGGAACGAAATCGGCCAGGTTGAACGCGACATGCTGTCTTCGATCACGCTCGACGACCTGGTTCGCCGCGCGGAAGAATCGGCCGAAGGCATGTACTACATCTAGTCGCCCCGCCTGCTGCGGTGGCGCCCCCGATCAATCGGGCGTAACCAGCGGCTCGTTGGCCGGGTTCTCGGTATTGAAGTAGTTGGCCGGCTCGCCGTGCACCGGATCATCGCCGCTGCGATAGCCCCACAGGTGCCAGTTCTGCGGGGGCGGGTACACGTACAAGCCCGTGGCGCCAAAACCCGGCACATTGTTGCCGCCGCCCGTGGGCATGCCCGGCGGAGTACCTTGCGGGTTGAACGGGTTCGGAGCCAGACCGCTGCCGCCCAGAGGTTCCGAGTAACCCACGGTCAGTTCCTTGGTGGTGATCTGGCCGTTGTTGCCCGGCTCGATCAGTTGGACCTTCACCTTCTGGCCGGGACGGAGCTGGTGCAGAATCCGCCAGTACTGCGTCACCGAGTACAGCCGCTGATTGCCGATGGCGGCCAGGATATCGTGCCGCTCGATGCCAGCCCGAGCCGCGGGCGACTCCGGAGCCACGTAGTGCACCACCAGGCCGTAGCCGGGGCGACCATCAAATACCGGCACATGCGCAGCCAACGGCCCCGAAACCTGGCTCACAACCATGCCCAACGACGGCTGGAAGTGCGAGCGGTAATGGTCATGCAGGGCGTCCTCATGTTCCTGATCGGCCGAGCGAGCCGGCTGAGGGTTACTGGTCGTCCCGCCCGGCGAAACCGCCGGTGCCGATTCCTGCTGCGGGGCCGGCTGGGCCCAAGCCTGATTGGCGAAATGCAAGCCGCCGGCCAAGATCGCCACGGCGGCGGCTAACGAAGCGGGGCGAGATGGCGGATGGAACTTCATCTGCGTGCCTTTCTGAATGCGAACAACTGCTGACATGGCAAAGAGTTATGCACCCCGGCAGCCACACGGCCCGCCGCCCCCAAGGCCACAAAACTCTCCGGCTCCGCGGTGGCACCCAGAAAAGGATGAGATGCCGCAACCGACAAGCCAGCCTAAACAGCCTACCTTCCCAAATGTCACTCGACCACGAACAACCGTCAGAAATCGTCCTAAGAGTCCCCGCGGCCAGTCGGGTTCTGCCGTCCTGGACCAGCCCAAGCGCCGCTTTGCCCAATGCCGCCTGTTACTACGCAGCCAACTGCAAGAACGATCTGCCAGGTTTCGACCTACGGCCTATATACACTCAGGCTTATAATTAGCGGTTTGCGGCCTGGGGCCGCTGGCAGCGGCATGGATTATTGTAGGAGAAACAAGCAGAAATGCGCGGCGGAATGGACCTCTCGAAGTACGAAATCTCGGTGGAGCGGGTGCTCCGCAATCCCTCGCCAGCCGTACTCTACGAAGCAGCCGTACGGCACGACGGCGGGGCCATCAGCTCCACCGGCGCCCTGATTGCCATGTCGGGCGTGAAAACCGGCCGCAGCCCCAAAGACAAACGCATCGTCGATCACCCCGACAGCACCGCCGATATCTGGTGGGGCCCCGTCAATATCCGCATGGATGAGCGGACCTTTCTGACCAATCGCCAGCGGGCGATCGACTTCCTCAATACCCGGCAGCGGTTGTACGTGATCGACGGCTTTGCCGGCTGGGATCCCGCTTACCGGCTCAAGGTGCGGGTGATTTGTGCCCGGCCGTACCACGCCCTGTTCATGCACAACATGCTGATCCGCCCCAGCCAGGAAGAGCTGGAGAACTTCGGCGAACCCGACTTCGTGATCTACAACGCCGGGCAGTTCTCGGCCAACAAGTACACGGCCCAGATGTCCTCGCCCACCAGCGTCGACCTGAGCTTCGAGCGCGGCGAGTTCGTCATCCTCGGCACCGAATACGCCGGGGAGATGAAAAAGGGCGTCTTCACCATCATGAACTACCTGATGCCCAAGCGGGGCGTGCTCTCCATGCACTGCTCGGCCAACGAGGGCGCCGACGGCGATGTTTCGCTGTTCTTTGGCCTCTCGGGCACCGGCAAGACCACGCTCAGCGCCGATCCCCGCCGCAAGCTCATCGGCGACGACGAACACTGCTGGACCGACCAGGGCATCTTCAACATCGAGGGCGGCTGCTACGCCAAGTGCATCGGCCTGACGCCCGAGAAAGAACCAGAGATCTACCAGGCGATCCGGTTCAATGCCGTGCTCGAAAACGTGGTGTACGACATCCACACCCGCGTGGTGGATTACATGGCCGACACCATCACCGAGAACACGCGTGCCTCGTATCCGCTGGAACACATCCCCAACGCCAAGATTCCGGCGATCGGCGGCCATCCCCGCAACGTGATCTTCCTCACGTGCGATGCCTTCGGTGTGCTGCCGCCGGTGAGCCGGCTGACGCCCGGCCAGGCGATGTACCACTTTGTGAGCGGTTACACCGCCAAGGTGGCCGGCACCGAGATGGGCGTCACCGAGCCGCAGGCGACCTTCTCGGCCTGCTTCGGCGCGGCGTTCATGGTGTGGCACCCGCTCAAGTACGCCGAACTGCTGGCCGAACGCCTCCAGAAGCACAACGCCCAGGCCTGGCTGGTGAACACCGGCTGGACCGGCGGCGGGTACGGCGTGGGCGAACGGATCAAGCTGGCCTACACCCGGGCGATCATCGACGCCATCCACTCCGGCGAACTGCTGAAGGCCCCCACGGTGGCCGATCCGGTGTTCGGCCTGGCGGTGCCGCAAGCCTGCCCCGGCGTGCCGTCGGAAATCCTTAATCCGCGAAATGCCTGGAAGGATCCCCAGGCCTACGACCAGGCCGCCGCACACCTGGCCCAACTGTTCCAAGAGAACTACCAGCAGTACGCCCAGAACGGCATGGCCGTCGCCGCCGTTGGCCCAGGGGCGTAACCGCCATGGTCGGCAAGGACGATGCGCCGAGCCGGCAGGCTGCGGAGCAGGGTAGGGCGGGCGCCGTGCAGCCCGCCCCGCCAGTCACCAATCATCATGGCCTGACGATCGGCCAGGCCGCGACAATGGCCTGTTTGCTGGAGGCCTCGGTGCCCAAGCCCGGCAACGTGCATCGCGGGGCCGACTTTGCCGACATGACGTTCTACGATTTCGCCGTCAGCGCCGCGCTGATCGGTCCGATCCTGGAAACGGCTTCGCACTGCGGGGTGGGCCTGGCGGCGTTACAAGCCGTCCATACCACGCGCGCCTGGGTTCCCTGCAACACGAACCTAGGCACCATCCTGCTCTTGGCTCCGCTGGCCGCGGCCGCCCCCCGGGCCAGCGAGCTGCCTGATTCCGCGGGTGCTTCATCGCTTGCGACTGCTGTGGTCGACGTGCTCGATCGCCTCACGGCCGACGATGCCCATCACGTGTACGAGGCGATCCGTCTGGCCAACCCCGGCGGCTTAGGCACCGCAGATGAAGCCGACGTGGCGGGCGAACCGCCCGCCGACCTGCGGGCCGCCATGGCGTTGGCCGCCGACCGCGACCTGGTCGCCCGGCAGTATGCCAACGGCTTCGCCGAAGTGCTGGGCGAGGTGGTACCGCTGCTGGCCGAAGGGCTACGCCAAGGCTGGCCGCTACCCGATACGGTGATCCATGCGGCCGTCTGTTTGATGCACGCGCACCCGGACAGCCTGATTGCCCGCAAGTGCGGCGACGCTGTGGCCCGACAATCGGCCGAGTACGCCGGTGCCGTTTTGAAAGCCGGCCCGGTCGGCAGCGAGGCGTACTTTGCCGCGTTGTCGGACCTGGACTTCTGGCTGCGTGCCGATGGCAACCGCCGCAACCCCGGCACAACCGCCGACCTGATCGCCGCCGGCCTCTTTGCCGCCTTGTGGGAAGGTATCATTAGCCCACCGGTAATGACCGCCCCCAGGTAGCAGGCACGTAGGCCGCCCCCCTATGGGTGCCACGGCTCTTTCGAGCCGTGCAAACCGACTTCTGCATTGTTGCATACCGACGGCCGCTGGCGTTGCCAGTGCCAGCCAGCACCGGGCCGACAGCTGCTTCCCCGCTCCGCTTGGGAAGGCGATGCCTGCCCTACAGTGGTTGACGGTATTGGTCCCCATTTTCTTTTCTGGTCTGCGCAGCGGCCCCCAACCAAGAACGCATCCAATGAAAAAACAGCCGGCCGAAGCGCGCCCTCCGGGCGGTTCAGCCGGCTGTCTGTGTTAGCCGATTGTTGCAGATATAGCTGCGGGGCCGTTACGGCAGGTTGTAGCTGGTGCCGTCAGCCCGGCTGCCCATGGCTTGCAGCACCGCGGGGTCGGCGTGGTTTTTCACGTTCTGCACCCGGGCGTCGCCAAACACAAACTGGCTGATGCCGGGGTGCCAACTGCCGAAGCGGTAGTTATCCGGCTCGGCGGCATCGGTCGTCATCTCGGGCGAGGTCGGGCTGGTTGCCAGGCCCTGTCCGGTGATGCGGCAACTGGCGAACGTGCCCAGCCCTCGGGCGGCTGCCGCGTAGCCGTCGTAATAGTTTTGCCCGAGGCGGGACGGGTTCAGGTGCTTCTCGCCGATAAAGGCGGTGTAGGTCATGCCGTCAGTCACGCTGCCCACGCTCACCTTCGACCGCAGGATCTGCGAGTCCTTACCGCCGGGCGTGCTGGCGGGCACCACTTGCCGGCTGGCCGGGCCAATGATCGGGCCTTGCAGCGGCGCCCAATTGGAGTTGATGGCGAACAGGTGATTGCCGCTGGTCGGTTCGCCATCCCAGTACGTCACGCCCACGCACACGTAATCGATCGCCTGGCCGTTGCCGCTGCCGATGGTACGGAAGCCGCGGGTGGGGCACAGGTAAATCTCCGACCGCACCGAGGCGTGCACGTTGGCGTTATCGGCCCCGGTGTTGGCGTGCTGCGTCAGGTCCAAGGCGTCGTACGTGGTCTGCATCTCCATCATCGGCCAGAGCAATGCCGGCCAGGTATGGATGCTGCTGGTGGTCGGACTGCCGGTGCCGTAACCGGAAAAGCCGGCCGGCACGATCTGCTCGCCGTTGTGATCGGCGTACAGCAGGATCGCGGTCCCTAGCTGCTTGAGGTTACTGGCACAATTGGCGCGGCGGGCCGATTCGCGCGCCGCCTGAATGGCCGGCAACAACATGGCGATCAAGATGCCGATGATGGCGATGACCACCAACAGTTCCACGAGCGTGAAGCCCCGTCTGCGATTCCCTCGGTTCATAAACAAAACCCTTCTCCTTACGTGCTACGAACGTTCATCACGATGGCTGTCAAAACGGAACGCACGCAGGCTAAAGGGCGATCGTTCAGATTCGGTGAAGCGACGGTGAGTTCGCCGCGAGGACGCGAAAGGGGAGGGCGGTAGGAGGCCGCTTCGCGGACCAGGAAGCAAGCTCGAAGTTGATCGAAGCCGTTGAAAAGCTGCACAGCGCGCAGACGTGTGGCGCGGGGGGCCATCAAAGGCACACGGCTACAGAGCCGGGGCACGCAGACCGTGGGCGGCGTTCACCTCTTGCTGCGCACGATGCCTTCCACCAGGAAGGCCACGAAGGCGTACAGAAAACCCAAGATGACCAGCACACTGACGAGAATGCCGCCAAAGTGATCGCGTAGCAGCACCAGCGAGGGCGGCTCATCGCTGGGCGACAGCTTGCGCGTGACCGGAGCTCCTTGCCGCTGCCGCTGGGCCATCTCCTCGTTGAAATGTTGCCACTGCTGGATGGCGGTCTCGCTGGAAAGTTCTGCGATGATGTTCTGCCGGGCGGACCACAGCCAGTACGTGGCCACCGCTGCAACCACCACGTAGCCCATAATCCACAGCGACAGTCGCCGCCAGCGCAGGCCACGGGCAGAAGACTCCGGCAAGGTTGGGCGATCTGCGGCAGTCATCGCAACCACGCGCCGGCCATCCCGGCGCCAAGCAAGAGAAGTCAGCTATCCGCGCAACCGGTTAGCGTGCCCAAGCAGCCCGCCGGTACCAGCCCGCCGGCTAACCGATTGCCGGGTTGGCGGCAATCAGTCCCAGCTTCCACAGCAGGAAGGCCACCGGAGCCGCGAACAACACCGAGTCCAGCAGGTCGAGCACGCCGCCGAAGCCGGGCATCCAGGCGCTGGAATCCTTGCGGCCCACGTCGCGTTTGATGAGCGACTCGGCCAGGTCGCCCAGGATGCCGCAGCCGCCGACCAGCACGCCGTAAGGCAGGAACGCCCAGGCAAAGCGGACCTCCACGCCCAGGGCCGGAGCCAGCAAGTTGAGCGCCACCCAACCGCCCAGGCAGGCCAGGGCGATGCCGCCGGCGGCGCCCTCCCAGGTCTTGCCGGGGCTCAGCACGGGCGACATCTTGTGCCGACCGAACAACCGGCCCAACGTATACGCGCCAATGTCGCACATCTTGACGGTGATGACCAGCGACGCGAGCGCTGCCACGCCCCAGCTTCCCAGCCGGCCGCCCTCGGGCCCCAGGAGCCGCATTTGCGCCACGAAGCTCAAGAGCAGCCCCACGTAGGCCAGGGCCATGACTGTCAGGCCCAGGCGTTCCATCACTTCGCCGGGCCGCTCGTAGCGATGCATCTCGCCCAGGAAGGCAGCCAGCACCGCCAGCGCAAAAGCAGCCGCTGGCCAACCGAGGCTGGCCAGCGGCGTTGTTGGATCGATGGCTGCAACCAAGTTGGAGGCCACCACGGCCAAGGCGCCCAGCCGGACGATGCCGGGGCGGGGACGCAGGTCGCGTGCGGCCAACAGCCACAGGATTTCGCCCGCGGCCAGCCACGAGAGCAGCAAGGCCAACGGGAACAGCACAACCCCAGGAAACGGGGCCTGGTAATCGAGCGTAAACAGCCCAATCAGGGCCGCGATGAACACGGCTCCCAGCAGTAGCCGCCAGCGCAACATGCCGATGATGTCCCAGCTTATGGAAGTTGGGGGGTACCGGCTCAGGCAGCCTGCCAGAAGCCTTCAACGATCAACGCCGGCCGGGGACGACTACTCGTCGTCGTCCTCGTCCCAATCGTCGTCGTCCTCTTCATCCCAATCGTCTTCGTCCTCGTCCCAGTCTTCGTCTTCTTCGTCGTCGACTTCTTCCCAGTCTTCGTCTTCGAAGTCTTCGTCGTCGTCGTAATCCTCGTCGTCCTCGTCCTCTTCGTCTTCGTCGTCCTCGTAATCTTCATCGTCTTCGTAGTCGTCGTCATCGTCGTCGCGTGCGGCGCGAGGCGACTCCGTCAACGGGGCATCGACGAGGGCAACCTGGCTTTCGACTTCGTCCTGGGAAGACTCGTCCCACAACTCAACTTTCACGTCGGACTCCTCTTGGGTTGAATGCCGTGATTCAGAAGTATCTGGTTCGCCTTCCCAGGTGGGCGGCTGTTGAACGTCTCGCTTTAGTAAATCGGCTCGGGGCAGTTCGTCCAGATTCTTAAGCCCAAAAACTTGCAGGAATTTTTTCGTGGTGCCGTAGAGGAAAGGCCGGCCCAATTCGGGCGAGCGGCCCACGATCCGCACCAGATCCAACTCCATCAGTTGTTTGAGCATTTCGCCGGACTGTACGCCCCGGATCGCTTCGATCTCGGCTCGCAGCACCGGTTGGCGATGCGCCACGACCGCTAGGGTTTCCATCGCGGGCGACGACAGCCGCACCTGCTGCGGGGCTTGCCGCAACCGCCGGAGCCACGGCCCAAATTGAGGCCGGGTCAGCAGTTGGAACCCTTGGGCGACCTCTTCCACCCGGAACGCAAACCCGTACCGGTCGTACTTGCTGTTCAGTCGGCGAACAAACGTGCGAGCTTGAGTGCCATCCTCCAGCCCGGCCAATTGAGCCAAGCGGCGGCTGGGTAACGGTTCGGAAGCCAAAAATAGCACGGCTTCCAACCTTGCCAGTTGCGGATCGCTGCCGAGCGTGGAAGGCGGGGCCGCCTTGGCCCCAGACCGCCTCCCGGGAGAAATGCTTCTCTGGACGCGGCCCGAGAACGCTCGCAGGGTATGGGCGGGCCAGCGCACTATCAGCCGGTTGGCTGCTTGCCGTTGCCCCTGCCGCCAACCTCCGTTTCTCGTTCGCATCGCCCGCCGCTCGCATAGCTTACGACTCGAAACCGCCCCTAGAGTATGCGCAGGAAAGATCGCCTGGCAAGGGGTTACCAATCGCCCAGTTTACCTGATCGGACCTTGGCATCGCACCGCAGGTCGCCAGGGCGAAAATCGTCCGATTGCGGCCAACAATTCCAGCCTCTTTGGCCAGAAACGCCCGCACGCCGATGGGAGGGCCCCCCTGACACCTCGGCCACGTGGAGCGTGGCCGCAATCCCTACGACGCAGCTTTCAGGAAGAACGCCTCCCTCAGCTAGCAATGCACCCATGCGGTGAGCCGGGGGAGAGGGGAACACTGCATTTCGTGGCCAACCGTTTCGCGGTGCAGCGCTTAGCGGTGCAGCGGTGAGCCGGGCTGCTGGGGCGGGGCCGCGATCACAGTGCCGGCGGCTTGCTGCTGCCACTTCTCGATCTTCTCCAGCACCTCGCGGACGGCGGCGATCGGATCAGCGTTGGTCGCCTCGAAGTAGGCGTGGTACCGAGGGTTATCCGGCAGCGGCATCTCGCAACGGAAGTACGATACCTGCCCCCAGTTCTCCAGCCGGAAGTAGGCCGCGCCCATGCCGCGGAGCCGGGCGATCATGGCCTGGAGCACGCCCTGCTGATCCAGGGGCGGCTGCGGTCCTGCCGCAACGTGAGCCACGCCTTCGGTTTGCATCGCGACCTGCTGGACGGCTGCTTGCGACGCCGAAGGTTCCTGAACCTGCGGCTCGGCAAACGGCTGAGCCGTCGCGTACGGCTGAGAAGCCGCCTGCGACGGCGACGCGGCCTGCGCTTGGGCCATCGGCTGCGTTCGCGGCGTCGCCTGGGCGGCGCTCTCCATGCCGCGGCTCGCCCAGGGGCGGCGGGGCGCAGCCGCTAAGCCGTTCGTCGCTTGCTGGGCAGCCGCCGTCTGCGTGGCGTCCTGAGAAGGAGCCGGGTAGTGGCCGGCCGACGGTTGGCCCTGAAGATGCTGGCCAACCGCTTGCTGGCTGGCTGTGTATGGGTTGGCCGCGAAATTGGCCAGCACCCCGGCTTCGTTGGCCATGGTCACGCCGGTGATGCGTGGATTGACCTGAGCCTGGGCGACGGCCGCCTCGACCTCGCCATGCGCGGCGACCGCGTTATCTTGTTCCCAGTACGGCTTTTGCGCGGGCGTCTGCTCGCCAAAGAAGGCCGGCACCGTGCTCGGTGCGATTCGCAGGTGCTGCTGGGGCGCGCGTTCCTTGGCCACGCCCGTCATGCCGGCCAGTTGCTGCAGCTCATCCAGTTCGCTGGCACCGTGGGCGCCGTCTTCTTCGGCCAAGGCATCGTTCTCGGCCGTCGTTTGCGTGGTGAAGCGATCCAGCCACGAAACGCCAACCAACGCCATGCCCGGCACCAACACCAGGCAGGCGATCAGCACGGCGGATCGGATTACGAGCATCGTCGAAGACAATGGCATCACAACCACTGGTCTTGAGTCGGGTGGCGACAGCGCTTCCCCGTTGGGCCCAGGCCCTGGATGTTCAACCGCCGTCGTCGACGACAGCACGGGTGGCACGCTCACGATCCAGCTCCACGACTGCCAGCGCGACTCCTCAAGGCGCTGACACCGCCATCCACAGGCGATTCTTTCAACGCAATGCAAGAGACAGCACGGTGGCCGCGGGCGGGGATGTTATGCGGACCTTCCCCCTGGGGACAATGCCAGTTTGCAGGGACGCGGCTGCTAGCACCGCAGGCGGCAATCAAGGGCAGGGCGGTTGCAGCAGCCCTGCCTGCTGCCATGCCAACACGGCATCGGCCACGACGGTGGTTTCGTCGTCGTCGTTGTCCCAGAGATCTTCCAGGCATTGCCGCGCGCGGCGATCGGCCGTGGCCAGATAATAACGTCCCAGCTTCAGATCGCGGCGTTTCTGGTCCTCGGACAGGTGATGATCGCGGACAATGGCATCCAGCCGCGAGAGCACACAACTGCTCGCGTACAATTCGCAAGCGGCGTCGGCGATGCGGGCCTGGAGATACTGCCGGTCGAGAATCTCCTGCTGATACTTGCGCAGTAACCGTTCGACGGCTGCGCCAAACATGCCGATCAGGTTGCCCAGCCGCCCGGCTTCGTTTTCCAGTTCGGTGGTCCGCGTGGTCACTTCCGGGCTGAGGATCATCGAACCGATGCGGCGGGCCGCAAAGCTGCTCAGCCGGCCGAAGTTGCTGAAGGGGTGCTTGAGCGCGTTGAGGATGCCTTCCAGTTCCATGCCCACGTCGCGCATGCCGACCAGCGCGATGAACGCCCGCAGCACGTCGTTGGCGCCCTCGCCGATCAGGTCGATGCGGTGGTCGCGCATCATGCGTTCGAACGGCAGATCGTTGAAGTAACCGGCGCCGCCGTGAATCTGCAAGGCGTCGTTGACGATCCGCCACAGCCGCTCGGTGGCGAACACCTTGAGCATGGCCGTTTCGAGCATGTAGTCTTCGCTGCCCGAGTCGATCAGCGCCGCCGTCTGGTAGGTCATCGCCTCCATGGCGAACACCGAGGCCGCCATGTAGGCCAGCTTCTCCTTGACCAGTTCGAAGTTGCCGAGCTTCTGGCCGAATTGCACCCGGGTATTGGCGTGCGCGGCGCTGCGTGCCAGGCAGAACTTGGCGGCGCCCGTGCAACTGGCGCCGAACGTGGTGCGGCCGAAGTCCAGCACCGTGAGGGCCACTTTCAAGCCGCGGCCCAATTGCCCAAGCAGATTCTCCTTAGGCACAAACATGTCGCGGAATGCCAGGCGGCTGGTGGCCGTACCGCGCACGCCGCACTTGGGCATGCGGGCTTCGACAACTTCGAAGCCGGGCATGTCGGGCGTGACGATGAACGCGCTGACCTTCGTTTCAGCACTACCAGGCACCGGCGTGCGGGCCATCACGGTGAGTACCTTGGCCAGCGCCCCGTTGGTGATGTAGCGTTTCTGCCCGTTGAGGATCCAGCCGCTGCCGTCGGGCGTGGGCGTGGCTTGCGTCTGCACGTTGCCGGCGTCGCTGCCGGCCTCCGGCTCGGTGAGCGCAAAGGCGCTGATCCATTCGCCGGTGGTCATTTTCGGGAGCCAACGAGCCTTCTGCTCGGGCGTCCCAAACAGCACGACCGCTCGCGGGCCGATCGAGTGATGCGCGTTCACAAACAGCGCCGTGCTCGCGCAGTGCGAGCCCAAGACTTCCAGCAGCCGACAGTACGCAACCTGGCTGAGCCCCAGGCCGCCGGTTTCGGTCGGCAGGCAGGCTCCCAGCACGCCCAGCCGTCCCAGGCCGGCAATCACGTCGGCGGGGATATCCTGCTCGCGGTCGATCCGCTCCGGGTCGATTTGCGTGGCGCAGAACTGTTTGAGCTCTTCGACCAGGTCGTTGACGCGTTGATCGGCATGCAGATCAGGGTAAGGGAGCAGCTTGGCGCCCAGGTAGCGGCCAAAGTACAGCCCCTTGGCAAAGCCGACGTGTTTGAGCGAATCGCCGAACATCTCTTCGGCTTGCTGAATCTGCTTTTCGCGATCGTTGCCGTTCATGGCGATCTCCGAAATCGATAGGCGTGCCGCCGGTGCCCCCGGTGCCGAATCGAGCTGCGCCGCGCGTGTGCGTTCCCGCCCGGCCGCAACCGGCGCTGGTTACAAGCTACCGGTGCCAGCATGGGCATTATGGTGCCCTGGAGCGTTTCGGCCCAGGCGAATTGGGGGGAGGCCGCGTCGACCATCACGGCCCAGAACTTTAACGAAATTGGCCTTGCAAAGCATTTTGAAAGGACTTTCCGCATTGAGAGACGGCTCAAAACAGGCCAATTTTAGTAATCACTTAACAGGCAATGCTTTGCGACATTTTGGTGACACTGCGAGGGCAATTGGCACGGCCCATGCTCTATGAGCCGTGCCGAAAGGACATCACGTCTAACCACCACGCAAAGGAGATTGCTCATGTTGGTGCTCACTCGCAAGGCTCAGCAGCAGATTCAGATCGGCGACAACATCACCGTCACCATCGTTCGGGTGAAGGGACAATCGGTGCGGATCGGCATCGAGGCTCCCCGCAACGTCCGTGTGGTTCGCGGTGAGTTGCAGCCCGGCGGTACCATGCTGCTGACCGACGAGCAGGATGCCGGCGAAGTAGAACACCGTTCGCTCGAAAACGCCAACGGCCGCAAGCCGGCCACCGACGCGATGCCGCGGCGGATGGGCGGTACCCTCAAACAGCGCGTGGCCCTGGTCACCGAGCGGGTCCGCGATGAAGCCTTCCAGCATGAGCAGCGGGACGAGAACACCGACTTCAACCCGGCCGATCACCGGATGGAGATGAGCCGCCGCGAGCACACCGACAGCGTGGCCTGGCCGGGTTCGCGGGTGGGTTCGGGTCGGGCAACCGTGCCGATGGTGGCGTTCACGCGGATCAGTGCCCGCACGTCTTGAACTTGGTGCGATGCAGGTCGGCGAAGGGGGGGAGCCGTAGGGCATACAACCAGATAGCGAGTCTGCCCTCGGCTCACCAAGTTTGATCGTTTCGCGCCAACCAAAATCACATTGATCACGTATTGGTTTTGCTGAGCAGCGTGGGCAGCGCTGGCATGGCAAAGGAGAGATCAACGGCACACGCGTCGGTACATCGTAAGTGCTTAGCGTGTGCGGCAGGTACGCCTCCACGTGTGCGTGCTTGGAAAACGAAGTCTAAGGGAATGGTGGTCCATAGTGGTCGCGTATCTGCTGCTCCTGGTGCTTGGATTGGCCCCACTCGTTCAGATGCCGGCGGTTCTCAGCCGTACACGGGCAGGCCGTCGAACCGCGGTTGCAGTGGCAGTACACGGTAACCGCGTCCTCATTGTGCCCAGCCGCTGGTAGCCGCCAATTTTCCTGCTGCGGCCCCTTTTCCTCCTGATCATCCAAGCGTGATTGGGTTTGGCATGCGGGGCCGCAATCGACCGGAGACGGTTCTCTTTACCGTCCCAGCAAACGGCTTTAACTGGCCGTTTCAGCCAGTTCATTGGGGCATCGCTACGCCCAGTAGCGGGAAAAGTTGCCCCCACGCGCGGCGTGCCGACTTGCGCGTGGGTAATCCATTCGGTGGCGTACATGCCAGCGCTGGCCGTGCTAGCCCCCGCACGGGCGCTTATCATGTCCTGGTTGGCTAAGCTCTCAACGAAGCCTGCCAGCCCAGCACCGCCGGCAATCTGCTTTGGCACGGCATTTGTTCGTCACGGTGGGGGGCAGCGTGCGCGCAAGTCGATGGTGCCGCAGTCATCTCCGAATTGGCCCCGCAGCGTGCCGCCCCCAGGGTACCGGCCATTCAGCGTAACCGTTCCACGCAGAACGACTTCGATAAGATTGACGCTGGGAAGTCGGCCACCTATAGTGGTGTGAGTTCACCTCCCCTTGATTTACGCACGTCTTTTTGCTTGGGAGGCTCTGTCGCAACCAACGGAGTCGGGCAGCGACAGAACGACCAGCCCAGTGGGTTCGGTCGTATCAGGAACAGAGGTACACCAAAACGTCCACTCAGGGGACCTGTCGGGACCATGGCTGAGTCGTCCGCATACGGTCCAAAGCCTTCTGGCCCCCAGCCAGAAGAATCTTCTGCCGGGCTGGCCGGAAACGAGGCCGATGCTCACGCTCCCGGTGCATCCGATGCCAGCGACCGCACCGTCATTCAGGGTGGCCAGGGTCCCCAGTTGCTCGACGATCCCGACCGTACCATCACGGCGGCCGGCCCTCCGCCCAGGGTGCTCGGCCCGCAAGTCGCGGTTTCCGACGGCTCCCACAGCAGCGCCCGCGTCCCTAACCGGCGCAACGACGACCGCACGGTGATTTCCAGCCAGCCGCCGCTGCCGGCCCCCGGGGCGGCCACCGGTTCGCCCATCAGCGAGGCACTCCTCGGCGAATGGCTCGACCACTTTGAGCTGCTGGAATGCGTGGGCGGCGGCGGCATGGGCGTGGTGTTCCGGGCCCGCGACTCGCGTTTGGACCGGATCGTCGCCCTAAAGATTCTCTCGTCGGATCGGGCTCGCGACCGCGAAACCGTTCGCCGGTTCCAGAACGAAGCCCAATCGGCCGCCCGACTCGATCACGAAAACATTGCCCGCGTGTACTACGTGGGCGAAGACCGCGGCCTGAACTACATCGCCTTTGAATTTGTCGACGGCACCAACATCCGCGACATGGTGATGGAGCGGGGTCCGCTGCCGGTTGCCGAAGCCGTCAGTTACATGATGCAACTGGCGCACGCTCTGGCCCACGCCAGCGGCCGCAACGTGATCCACCGCGACATCAAGCCGTCGAACGTGCTGGTCACCCGCGATGGCCGCGTGAAACTGGTCGACATGGGCCTGGCCCGGCTGTCGCAAGTCGAACACACCGAAGACATCACCGCCAGCGGCGTAACGCTGGGCACCTTCGACTACATATCGCCCGAACAAGCCCGCGACCCGCGTAACGCCGACGTCCGCAGCGACATCTACTCGCTGGGCTGCACGTTTTACTTCATGCTCACCGGGCGGCCGCCGTTCCCGCACGGCAACGTGTTGCAAAAGCTGTTGCAGCACCAGGGCGAAACGCCGCCCGACCCGCGCGACACCAACCCCGAAATCCCCGAGGACGTGGTTCGGGTGCTGCGGCGTCTGCTGGTGAAAGACCCGGCCAAGCGTTACCAGAGCGCCGCAGCGTTGATCGACGATCTCTCGCGGCTGGCCGACCAGTTGGGGATCGACCTGTCGAACCTGGGCGCCGCGTACGTGGCCCGGCAGCCATCGCCGTGGAAGCGCGCGGCCTACCGGCACTTGCCGTGGCTGGTGCCGGTGGCATCGCTGGTGGTCGCGCTGCTGGTGCTCGATGCCCATTGGCGAAACGAAGCGGTCGCCCCGGCTCCATTCGAGCCGGCGCCGCACCTTTCGCGGCCGGTAAAGACATCGGACGTGGAACCCACACGCCGCGGCACGGCCAACAGCACCACCGCCAACGATACCGCAACGGCAACCGTCCGCCCGGTGGTGACCAGCCTGCTGCCGCCGCTGGAAGTTCAGGTCCTGGCGCCGGTGAGCGAAGCCGGTCTGACCCCGGCGGAGCAGGTGACCGAACTGGCCATGCCATCGGCAAGCACCGCCCTCACGGTGGCCGCGTTCTCCAGCGATCGCCTATTCGCGGCCGATGGCTTGGCGGGAGGCGGCACGGCAGCTACCGCTTCAGCAAGCGCATTGGCCCTGGCCGACGACGCACCCGGCTTTGCCTTGACCTATCCCGATCAACTTGCCAGCGGCATGGCGGCGGTGGCCCAGCCGCATCCCGAGGGCGTGCTGATCGTGCGGCCCGATCCCGATCCGGCGCTGTCCTACCAGTTCGCCTCGCTGGCCGAAGCCTGCAATGCCGCCGAGGCCGGCGATATCATCGAGCTGCACTACTCCGGCCGCCGCCGCGAGATGCCCGTTCGGATCGCACGAGGGCTGACCATTCGGGCAGGGCAAAAATCCAACGGCGAGCCGTACCGGCCGGTTGTGGTGTTCTCGCCCGACGCCGTCGATACCGCGCGGAGCATGGTCAGCATCAGCGGTGCCCGGCTGAGCCTGCAAAATGTGGCGTTCGAAATGAAGCTGCCGGCCGGCGGCCTCAACGGCGCCTGGACCATGGCCGAGTTGCAGCAAGCCGAACTGGAAGCCGAAAACTGCACGTTCACGCTGTCGCGGCCGCAAGGTCACGAGACGCCCAGCTTCTTCCGCGTCCGGGCGGACCAGCGGGCGGAAACGATGATGATGAGCTCGGCCATGTTCGATCCGGCACCACGCCGGGGCGTGGGCCGCGTCAAGCTGGTTAACTGCATCGCCCGTGGCGAAGCCGTGCTGGTCTTTGCCGAACAGATGGCTCCGCTCACGCTCGAATGGCGTAACGGTCTGTTTGCCAGCATCGAGGCGTTGCTTTCGGCCTCGGGCGGCGTGTTGGAGCAGGGCAGCAGCCGGCTCTCGATCACGCTCGATCACATCACCGCCTTGATCCCCGGCGGCCTGTGCGTGCTGGAAACCAGCGACGACTACCCGCGCTCGCTCCCGCTGGAGGTGCAATGCACCAACAGCGTGCTGGTGGGCTCGGGCGGTAATCCGCTGATCGAGGTTTCGGCCGCGGAATCGGTCAGTTGGCAAAAGAGTCAGGTTTCGTGGCAAGGCAGCCGCAACATTTACGACGGCTTCACCACGTTCTGGCGGATCCGCGACCGCTCGCTCAGCGAACCGCCGGTCGATATCAACGCGGCCAGTTGGCAAACCTACTGGGATACCCGCGAGCAATCAGCCATTGTCGGCCCCGTGGTCTGGAAAGGCCGCTCGCCGCAGACCTTGGGCATCTCGCTCGATCAGCACTCGCCGCGAGATTACCAGTTCGACGAGCAGTTCCAGGTACAACACACCAGCGCGGATGAGGGCCCGATCGGCTTCCAGGCAGACCGCTTGCCGCCGACCGATCCGCCCATCGACGCCCCGCTTGAACCGTCCACCGCGGTCAGCTCATCGATGCTGCCCCTCGATTGACGTTCCCTCGCGTCCGCGCCTCAGCTCCCATCGCGGATGAAGTGCCCGGCTGGGCCGGTATATTGTCCGGTGGGTCCATGGTATGCCCGGAACTCCCCGGCTCTTACGGCTGAAATTCCTTCATGGTTAGCGACTCTGTTGCCCAGGCGGTGTCCGCCAGCCTTGTGCCGCGCGCGTTCTTTGCACCGCCGGAGGCCCCCCTATCATTCTCGTTTGATCCCCGACTCACCTGGCGTTGGGAGATACTCGCAGGCAGGCTGCTCGATCCGGCGCTGACGCGCGAAGAGCGCACCTTCACCGCGTGGCACGTCGAACAACAAGTCGATGATCGGCGGGAACCCCGCGTGAGCATCCTGCTCGACCAGCGCGAGCAGGCATTGCACGTGGTGCGGCACGTGGAAGTTCGTGGCTTTGAAGCCTATGAGTCGCAGCCCAACGTGATCGAAAGCCGCCCAGTGCGCAAGTGGACACGAGAACTGATCCGCTCGTGCTCGCTTGCCGGTCCGGCCGCCCCGACCACCGGCGAGCAACTAACCGCCTGGTGTGCTGAAGGCATCTACCACGCGCTGTGCGGAACCAGCCGGCTGCCCATCGCTTCGCACGAGTCGCAGTTGCCGGCGTTCGCCTTGGGCCTGATCGGCTATTGGCCAGCGCTGGCGGTGTCAGGCGAGCAGGGCAGGGCAGAGAACACGCATCCGGCGGCCAGCCAACTCGCCTTCGTCACTTCGGACGAACCGCTCAACCACCCGCGTTACCTCGCCGCACTCGCGCTGCAAGGACAACTGCCGCGCAGCCAACGAGCCAAGCTCTTGGAAGCCGCCCTGCGCACGGTCGCCGGGCAACCCTGGGAAGAAGTGCTGGCCTATTGTGCCCGAACCGTGACCGCCTACGAAGCCGCGGCCCGGGAGTTCCCGCGGCTGCTGCGCGTGCTGTTCAACGGACTGGGCCTGACTCCGTATGTCCCGCTGGAAGCGCGTTTGGTGGAGCTGCTGGAGCGTGTGGCGCTGGAAAGCGGGCAGGTCGCGCCGCTGCTCGATACGGCCGCCTGGATGCTGTTGCAACTTAGCCGGCACCTCACGGCGTTCGACTTGCGCACGTTTCATAACTACGGGGCCGACTATCCCGATCTGTTGCTGCTGGATGCCTTGCTGGGCTGGCTGACCGCGTGGCTGGACCGCCAACCTGAGTGGTTCTTGAGCGATTCCGGCATCGATGAACGAACCTCGCGCCGCCGCACAGCCTGGCTGTTGGCGGCCCTGCTGCGCAAGGAACACGAAGGTCTGCCGATCACGCCGATCCCGACGTCGCCCGGCGAGAATCAACGGGTGTTGCCGACGTTACCGCACGCGCCGACCGAACCGGTCGATGACGCCGAGATCATGGATCCACGGCTGCGGCGCAAGCATCTGTTCGCCGATCGTGCGCTCGAAGATGGTTGGAGCCCTGCGGTGCGCAAACTATTGGCCGCGGCGGCCAACGATCTGGACGATGCCGCGGCCCTGCGAACCTTGGGCGAAGCCCTGTTTCTGGATCGGCCGCTGGGCGTGGACCGTCCGCCGGAGGCGGTGGACGATACGCCGCTGGTATCGTACCTGGCGTTCAGCCGTAGCACGCTGACACACCGCCTTCGCAAGCTGTTTCAGTGGGGCTGGATCGACGATGCCGCGGCCGAACGCTTACTCGCCGCGGCCAGGCAACTGGAAGTGACCGGCTTTCCGGCTTCGCAGCTGCTAGGCCATCCGCGGCTTGGCGTGGTCAGCCTGGAAGATGCCCACCTGGCCGGCCACGATTTTGTGTTTACGCGAACCACGCGGCGTTCGCTGTCGGACCTCTTGGACAGTGGCAAGTTACCAGTGCACACGTTGCCGCCCGACGTGCAACACTGGCTGGCCACCAGTCACGACGTGCTCTTGATCCGCACCGGCCAGCCCAACGATCCGCAGCGGCCTTTCCTGACGGCCTTTGACGCGGCGCTACAGCCCCGGGCGACGTTTGGGGTTGTGGGTGACTAATCGCGCGCTGTCCAACGCCTTTACAACTCCGATGGACTGGGATCTTCAAATTCCATATTCATGAAGTTCTCACGCAGGTGCTTCTGCGGGTCTTCCAGCTCACTAGGCGCGAAGGTGAGCAGCATCACGATGTCGCCCTGAGTGCGCGGCGGCAGTGTCTTCAGCACCTTTTCGACCTTGGCATCCCGCTTAACGCGGCTGAGCCCCTCAAAGCTGGAATCAATCACGCGGACTCGGATCGAAGCCGAGTTGTACCGATAGGCATCCACCTGCTCAAAACCGGCTTCGCGCAACACGCGTTCCACGTTGCGTGTTTCGTCGGTGCGTTTCGCCTTCCATTTGGCCTTACTTGTCTTGCTCATGGGAACTGCTTCCGTACCCAATGGTAAATCATTTCTGCTGTTTTCAAGACGGCGCCAGTTTCACCCGTATCTGCGCGGCCGGTTTCATAACGAAGGTCCGTTGTCCAAGTAAATCGGCGCATTCGTTTGGCAAGCTCAGTAGGAAGGGTAATGCCGCGGTCGCGCAGCTCCCCCAACAGAACTTCGGGGCGATGCCATTTAGCGCCGCTGCTGATTCTTTTCAAAATCCCCTGCAATTCGGGCGCTGATACACAACTCAGGATCAACGCTTTCAAGGCACATTCAATGGCATAGCCCCCAATGTACTGCGCATCGAGGTTAAAGGACGCTCTGTACAGCACCTTAGCCGCGTCAAGCCGCTGCGCTGCCGCACGCAGAAAGTCTCGCGCCGTGGTTGGCGCCATTGGCCCTGCCCCTAATTCGCCCACCTACCAGACTCGCTCCGTTCGTTATATCGTACCCCGCGTGCCCCCTGCCGGGGAGGGAGCCCCTCCATCTAGCACGCAAGGCACGCTGCGAAGCTAGGCACAAAACGATTGCAGCCCGTCGCAATGTGTGCCATGCTTTGGGCTTGCGCCGCAGACGCGGCTCGACTTGGCAACTTACGTCTAGGCTGCACAACTTCGACGGGCTTTGTATGTCGCCGCTTCTCATCCTGATCATTGGCATCGTTACCGTACTGGGCCTGATCATCGTCTTGCGGCTCAACGCGTTCTTGGCGCTGATCATCGCCGCACTGGTGGTCAGCCTTTTGGCGCCCGGCCCTATCGAGACCAAGGCGTTTCGCGTGGCCGAAGCATTCGGCAGTACGGCCGGCAAGATCGGCGTGGTGATCGCCCTGGCCGCCATCATCGGCCAGTGCATGATGGATAGCGGCGCAGCCGACCGGATCGTGCGAGCCTTCTTGCGGATGCTGGGTCAGAAGCAGGCCTCGGTCGCGCTGATGGGCAGCGGCTTTGTGCTGGGTGTGCCGGTGTTCTTCGACACGGTCTTCTACCTGCTGGTGCCGCTGGCCCGCAGTTTGTATCGCCGTACACAGTCCAACTATCTGCTGTACATTCTGGCGATTGCCGCCGGCGGCGCGGTCACCCATACGCTGGTGCCGCCCACCCCCGGCCCGCTGGTGATGGCCTCGACGCTGAACGTAGACATCGGGCTGATGATCATGGTTGGCGTGGCGGTAGCCATTCCCGCCGCGCTCGCCGGCCTGATCTTTGCCCGCACGGCCGACCGCCTGATGCCGCTGCCCATGCGGCCGCTGGTCGGCGAAAGCGAAGTGAGTTCGCTGCCTGAAGACATGCAGCCCCCGCTATGGATGGCCATTCTACCCGTGGCGCTGCCGGTGCTGCTGATCGGCACGAACACGGCCTTGAGCACCATTGCCGATGCCGAAGCCCCCACGCGGTTGACCGTCGAGCAGGTAGCCAATTGGGACGGCCTGGTCGCCGACCTGGCGGCCGCTCCCACCTCGCAAGCGCCGCGTCTGCAACCGGCGGCCGCGATCATGGAACGCTTCAGCCCGGAACTGCGTCAGCAGATCGAGGCGGCGGCCGCTGCCGGCACCGTCGAGCCGGGGCTCCAGCAGCAGATCGTCGACACCCTGAACCAGGAAGTCATTGCCTACAAGCAGTTCTTCAATCCGGCCGATAAGCGGTTCGACATCCTGCTACTGCACCCCGACCGCATCAAGAAGCTGCTGGCCGATGAAGCCCTGATGCAGCTTGAAGCGCAAACGCTATTGGCCGAGTCGGGCAATATTCCGTGGGACGAGCAGCAACGCCTGCAGCGTTTGAGGACCCTCGCCGCCCTGGTCGGCAAGGGCGTGGACAAGCTGTCGGTGATCGAGGCAAACCGGCTCAACCGGCTGACGCTGGAAACCGCCTACCCGCAATACTTCCAGCCGCACGTGTGGGACACTCCCTGGCGCAAGGCGGCCGACTGGGGCAAGCTCGTCGGCGACGCCAACATTGCGTTACTACTGTCGGCGGCCATTTCCATCCTGATGTACGTCCGGCAGCGCAAAGCCAGCCGGTACGATGTCGCCAAGGTGGTAGAAACCTCGCTGATGTCCGGCGGCGTGATCATCCTCATCACCTCGGCCGGCGGTGCCTTCGGCGACATGCTCAAGGTGGCCCAGATCGGCGACGCCATCAAAAACATGTTCAGCACCCAAGCGCAAGGAATGATGCTGCTGGTGCTGGGCTTTGGCGTCTCGGCCCTGTTGAAGATCGCCCAGGGTTCCAGCACCGTGGCCATGATCACGGCCTCGGCGATGCTGGCCTCGATGCACTCGGAGGCGGGCGAGCTGCCCTTCAACGCCGTGTACCTCTGCACGGCCATCGGCGGCGGCTCGCTGGTCGGCTCCTGGATGAACGACAGCGGCTTCTGGATCGTGGCCAAGATGAGCGGCTTCACCGAGGAAGAAACGCTCAAGACCTGGACACCGCTGTTGGCAGTGATGGGCACGGTCGCCTTTGGCGTGACCGTGCTGCTGAGCTACCTGCTGCCGCTGACGGCCGTCTCCGCCGGCAACTAAGTGGCCGCGTCGCCCAAGAAGGCTCATCGGGAACTGATCGCGATACCGAGCCGCAACATTCGTTGGATCGGTCGTTTTGTATCTCCTCGCGCACGGACAGTTCCCAGGGGTTGCGTGCTATCCATCACGCGCTGTTGATCGGCACGGTTGCCCAAGCCCCGCAGTGGCGGTGGCTTGTCCAACCGAGCCTGCTTTCCAACAATACGCAGGGCATTGCCGTTGGGGTCGCTGTGCGGACCGTGGCTCTGAATTGCCGTTTCGCGTCCGAGTCCCAACGTACGTGAGCGGGCAATTCGCACTGGCCAAGCTAGTGGCCCCCCAATCACAGCCTGCATTGGCCCCCGATTGCTTGAAGAAATCATCCACGTGGAGCAGCCATGACCACGATTCTTACGGTGCGGCACGCCGGTAGCGTAGCCATTGGTGGCGACGGCCAGGTGACGATGGGCAGTTCCATCATGAAGGCCGAC
Source organism: uncultured Planctomycetales bacterium (assembly GCA_937927735.1). Classification (GTDB taxonomy): domain Bacteria; phylum Planctomycetota; class Planctomycetia; order Pirellulales; family S012-138; genus CALBRZ01. Next base: position 70,546 of record CALBRZ010000049.1, on the reverse strand, counting down.
GCCACGAAGATCCGCCGCCTGCTCGATGGGCAGGTGATCACCGGCTTTGCCGGCGGCAGCGCCGATGCGTTCGCACTGCTGGAGCGGTTTGAAACCAAGCTCCGCGACTACCCAGGCAATGTGCCCCGGGCAGCCACCGAACTGGCCAAGGAGTGGCGGACCGATCGAGCGCTGCGGCGGCTGGAAGCCTTGCTGGCCGTCGTCCACAAGAACCACACCTTGTTGATCACCGGCATTGGCGACGTCATCCAGCCGACCGATGGCATCCTGGGCATCGGCTCGGGCGGCAATTACGCGGTGGCCGCCGCGAGGGCGCTGGTTGCCCATTCCAGCCTGTCGGCCGGCGAGATCGTGCGCGTTGCCCTGGAGATCGCGGCCGGGATCGACATCTACACCAACAACAATATTGTCGTGGAGGAGATGCCGTGCGGGACCTGACACCCCGGCAGATCGTGGCCGAGTTAGACCGCCATATCGTTGGCCAGAAAGAGGCCAAGCGGGCGGTGGCCATCGCCCTGCGCAACCGCTGGCGACGGCAACGACTGCCACAAGAACTGCAGAACGAAATCGCGCCCAAGAACATTATGATGATCGGGCCGACCGGTGTGGGCAAAACCGAGATCGCCCGCCGCCTGGCCAAGCTCACCGGCGCGCCGTTCATCAAGGTCGAAGCCACCAAGTTCACCGAGGTGGGTTACTACGGCCGCGACGTGGAAAGCATGGTCCGCGAACTGGTTGAAAACGCCGTCAGCCTGGTTCGCGAGCAGGAACGCCAACGCGTCGAGGCCGAAGCCTCCCAGCGGGTCGAGCAGCGGCTGGTCGAACTGCTGGCCCCCGCGCCGCCGATGGGCTTTGACGACGCCCAAAACCAGGAAGCCGCCGCCCGGCACGAACGCACCCGCGAAAAAATGCGGGCCATGCTGGCAGCCGGCGAGCTGGAGAACCGCATGGTCGAAGTCACCATCCAGCAGAAAGCCACGCCGGTGATGTTCGCCGGCACCGGGCTGGAGCAGATGGACTTCGACCTGCAGGGCATGTTCGAAAAGTTCCTGCCCAAGCACACCAAACGCCGCGAAGTCACCGTGGCCGAGGCCCGCAAGATCCTGTTCGATCAGGAATGCGAAGCCCTGATCAACCAGGAGAAAGTACACGCCCAGGCCATCGAGCTGGCGGCCAACATGGGCATCATCTTCCTGGACGAGATCGACAAGATCGCCTCGACCGAAACCCGCGGGGCCGATGTCTCCAGGCAGGGCGTGCAGCGCGACCTGCTGCCGATCGTTGAAGGCACCACCGTCCAGACCAAGTACGGCTACATCTCCACCGACCACATCCTGTTCATCGCGGCCGGAGCCTTCCACCGCTCCAAGCCCAGCGACCTGATGCCTGAGCTTCAGGGCCGGTTCCCGATCCGCGTCGAGCTATCGGACCTGACCCGCGAGGACTTCATTCGCATCCTCAAGGAACCCAAGAACGCGCTCACCAAGCAGTACGAAGCCCTGCTGGCGACCGAAGGGGTGCAGGTGGAGTTTACCGACGACGCCATCGAGGCCCTGGCCGATTACGCCTACCGCGTGAACCAGACCACGCAGAACATCGGCGCCCGGCGGCTGGCCACCATCATGGAACGGCTGCTGGAGGAACTATCGTTTGAGGCCGCCGACATGCAGATGGGCAAGGTCACCATCAACGCCGCCTACGTCAATGAGCGGCTCAAGGAAGTGGCCGACGACGAAGACCTCAGCAAGTTCATCCTGTAGCCGCCGGCTGGAGCATCCGGGCCCAAGGTTCGCCACGCGTGGCGGAGGGCTGCCCCCAAGAGGGGCCGCGCTCGATCCTGCGCTATCGCGCGCGATAACACTGCTACGAAGTGAAAAGATTTCGCAAGTGGCAGGATCGTTTCAGCCGATATTTTCCAGCGTCGCCGCGGCGCACGGCAGCCGCGATTAACCAGATCCCGACGCCAACCTTGCCCAGGGGGCGACTGAGTGCCCGAGGCGCACATAAAAACCGGCCTACTGGGGCCGGAGGGCGTTTCGGTTGGCGATGTTAGGCGTTATCCCGCCCGCCGGACCTGCCGGCGCGCGACGAATCAATACACCCAGGGGGGGACAGGGCCGGGCGGCCTCACGAAAGTTTGAGGCCGCCCGGACTGATTTACCCAGTCTGTTGGTGACTTCTCGATCAGGCACGCCTGGCTGGGGCGGCTTGAACCGCCACACGGGGGCGGCGGCAGGCGATTTCGTCCCGCACGCCATCCGCTCTAAGCCAAGCCTGGCAGTGAGCTTAGAAGCCGATGCTGATGCCAACGCCCGGACCGTAATACACCGGAGCCGGCACCGGCACGGGAACCGGGGCGTAGTAGGCCCGGTACACGGGGAACGGCCGGTACACAGGCACCGGGACGGGAACCGGAGGCGCCACGATCACCGGCCGGCGATAGTAATAACGCCAGCCCGCTTCGGCCTCGGTCGCGCTGTTAGCCATCGTCCAAGCACCAAGCACCAAGGCGGGCAACAGCAACCACTTAGCAACGCTCTTCATCTTGCTCACTCTCCCTTGTTTGTGCGGTCGGATGCTATCCGCCGGGCCGTAACACCATCTCTCAAGGCGGGTACTTGGCAACTGTTATAACGCGTACCGCCGAAACCTTTTGCTCAAACGTAACGGTTCGCCCCGCGGGGCGTTCATTGCATGGACTGGGGACCGGCACGCGGCCAACTTTGGAAAGCCGGCCGCCCGAGCGTCGCCCGTTACCGCTTTCTTAATGCCGCCAACTTGTCGGCAGCGGACACATTTCCTCAAACAATGCCGCAGGTTAGTCGCAACATGCCAAAGGTATTTAGCTTATGAAAACTTCGCGAGCGGCAGATTTTTTCTAATGTTCACGGCCGCCTCGCTGCCTTCTGGTATTACTGCCCAAGCTAGCAGACGGTTCACATGTCACCGGCTTGGGCGGCACGCCCCTAAACTTTGCAGCCGCGGTGGAGCGAGCCTGGTGGCACCGCGGCCTGCTGGGGCTCCTTTACAACCGGTGCCGGGCTGATACGCTCGGGGCAGACACACCACAGCTCTGGGGAGATAGCATGTTCGACTTTGCAGCGGCCTTCGACAGCGGTTTGACTTACGACGACTTCCTCCAGAAGTACGGCGAACCGGGTTACCGCCAGCGCTGGCAGGATGTGCACGATCGGGTCAGGCTCACCGACGAGCAAAAGAAGCTGCTGCACAGCTTTACGCGCGAGCTGCGGGTATTGTGCCTGGCCGGGGCCTGGTGTGGCGACTGCGTGAACCAGTGCCCCATCTTCGATCACTTCGCCCGCGAAACCGACTGCATCAAGGTGCGGTTCTTCGACCGCGACGATCATCCGCAACTGGCCGAAGCCGTGCGCATTTGCGGCGGTGCCCGGGTGCCGGTGGTGGTCTTTCTGAACGAAGACGGCCAGTTCTGCGGCCTGTACGGCGACCGTACGCTGAGCAAGTACCGCCAGATGGCCCACGATCAACTGGGGCCCAGTTGCCCGACCGGGCTGGGCGTGGACCAGCCGCTCCTGGATAGCGTGGTGCAGGACTGGCTCAATGAGTTTGAACGCATGCACCTGATGGTGCGGCTCTCACCTCGCCTGCGCCAGAAACACGGCGATTGATCCGCTGCGAGGGCAGGGCAGGGGGCAGCCACCGCGTCGGGCCGTGGGCCGTTTCCCCAAAACCGCCGAAGCGCCTGCCGTTTCACGGAGTTACGCTGCGCACGCTTGCCCCCGAAAATTAGTAGACAGCTACCCCGGCCGTGGCATAGACTAGCAGCCTCGAATCATTTTCCCGTGCGGAGTTCGTCCGCAGTTGCGATCGTTCGCATCGCTTCCCGGAATCATCGAGGCTATTTTCATGTCCATCCATTTTGCCTGCGGAGGCAGTGCGCTCGCACTCTGTGCGCTGTTGCTCTGTCTTCCCGCACCGTCTGTGCTGCCGGCCGCCGACGAAGGTGGCCAATCCTCTGCCAAACCGACGAGCGGCCCGGTCGAAGCGCCGCAGTATGTTTCCACCTCGCCCGTTTCGCCTCAGGCGTCGGACGAAGCGACCGAAGCCCAGCCGCTGGCCCCCCTGGCCGCCAAGATGCTGGATCGCCAGCTCACCGGCTTTGGCAACACCTCGCCGCTGTGTCTGGTCCGCAACCCTCACGTGCAAGCGGCGCTGGGCCTGACCGCCCGGCAGCTCCAAACCATCGAAGCCATCGCCCGCCGCAACGTGGACGCCAGCCGGGCCGGCATGGCTCAAGTGCGTCGTGCCCGGTCGCCGCTGGAACGCCGCGAGGCGCTGGAACGGGCCGAAGAAGCCCTTCAGCAACGGCACGAAGAAACCTGTAAGGCCCTGCGCGAGGTGCTCACTGCAGCCCAGTGGCGGCGTCTCTCGCAGTTGGCCCTGCAACTGCGTGGCATCGACGCCTTGTTCTGCCACGACGTGCAACAAGCCGTGGCCATGACCGACCGCCAGCGGTTCGAACTGATCAAGCTGGCCGACGAGTGGCGCTACGAGCGGCGTGAGCTGCTGAATCGAGCCCACAGCGACAAGCAGGCCCGCCAGCGGTTGTCGCAACAGATGGACCAGCTGGACGAGCGGATGGAGCAGCGGCTGCTGGCCGTGCTCACGCCTGAGCAGCGCAGCTTGTTTGCTGCCATGCAGGGCGAAAAGCTCGACTCCCCCGAGCTGCACCATATGCTCGACCGCGTTGCCAGCCTCTCGGCGACTGCCGGCCGGTAATGCGCGAGGCCAGCACTCTCTTCGTAAACGGCACAAACCGCACGGCCTGCCGGTCGCTTGTCAACGGGCGCGGCAGGCCGTAGTCTAGGCGGTAGCCAGGCAGGAAGCCCGCTGCGCATGCGCGCTCACGGACGGAGATCCCCGTCGGCGTTTCCTGCTGCGGCCACCCACCAGCCAGCGGCGTGAAATGGCCTTGCGGGCGAGATCTCGGTGTCTCTTTATCCCACCTGCTCAAGCCCACCCCATTGCCGATGCGAACGGTCCTCCGCAACCTGGTCCAGGCGCTCGAAGCCGACCAGCCCGTCGTGTATTGCCGGCTGGTTGAAACCCGCGGTTCCACGCCCCAGAAAGCCGGTGCCGGCATGATCGTGTTTGCCGACGGCAGCCAGGTCGGCACCCTGGGCGGCGGCTGTGTGGAGGCCGAGGTCAAGCGGCGGGCCCTCAAGAACCTGGCCGACGGCGGCCCGGAAATCATCTGCTTTCAGCTCGATAGCGATTACGGCTGGGACGACGGCCTGATCTGCGGCGGCCGGATGCAGATCCTGGTCGATCCGTGCCGCGACGAGCCATCGCGGCAGTACATCCGCACGTTGGCCACCACGCTCGACCAGGGCATCGCCTGCTGCGAAGCCGTGGTGTTCGACGAAGAAAAGTCAGGCTTGCCTGCGGCCGCCTGCTGGCTGGTCGACGGCGAAGGCAACATCCTGGCGAGCTGCCGCACCGGCTCGGAGGCCGGCGTCTCCAGCCTGCCGGACGTGGTCCTGCAAAACATGCCGCGGCTCTCCGACCGCCCACGTCCCAAGGCAGCCTCCGGCGTGGCTTACCTGTCCAACCTGGAGCGCTGCCGGCTGGTGATTGTCGGCGGTGGGCACGTGGGCCAGGCGGTCGCCTCCTGGGCAACCGACCTGGACTTCGACGTGTGGGTGATCGACGACCGCGAAATCTACGTCACCGAAGAACGCTTCCCCAAGGCGCAGCGACGGATCTGTGGCCCCATTGGCGACGTGCTGCCGCAACTGGAGATCACGCCCAACACGTACTGCCTGATCGTCACGCGGGGCCACAACCACGACGAAGAAGCACTGTATCACCTGGTGAACCGCGGCGCGCGGTACGTGGGCATGATCGGCAGCCGCCGCAAGATCAAACTGATCTTCGACGACCTGCGCCGCGAAGGCATCAGCGAGGAAGCGCTGGCCCAGGTGTACGCGCCGCTGGGCATCGACATCGGCTCGCAGACCGTGCCCGAAATCGCCGTGAGCATCCTGGCCGAGCTGGTGGCCCATCGCAACCTGGGCGGCAAGGTGCCGGGCCGTCCGGCGCCGATCTTGTCGGCCAACGGCTGCGAGTAACGCCGCGCGGTTTGCAGGGAAGCGAAGGGAGGTGGCTCCATGCCGGTTCAGCCAGCGCTCAAGTTCCTCACCGGCAAAGCGGGGGAGCCGGCCCCGGTGGTGGTCGTCTTTGGCGATGAAGCCTTCTTGCGGTTGCAAGTAATCCAGCGGCTGCGCGACGTGGTGCTGGCCGGCGAGGACAGCGAGTTCTCATTCACGCGGTTTCCCGCCGGCACCGCCTGGCGCGACGTCCACGACGAGCTATCGACCGTTGCCCTGTTTGGCGGCGGCCGCCGCCTGGTGGTCGTGGACGACGCCGACGACTTTGTTTCTTCATACCGGGCGGAGCTGGAGCGATACGTTGAGCATCCCAACCGCTCCAGCGTGCTGGTGCTGCTGCTGACCAGCTTCGCCAAGAACACCCGTCTCTATAAAGCCGTGGAGCAATCGGCGCTGGCGGTCGACTGCAGCGTGCCGTCGGAAAGCGATATTCGTCGCTGGCTGGTCGACCACGCCAAAGCCCGCTACCAGGCCACGCTTGAAGGCGCCGCGGCCGACATGCTGCTGGAAATGGTCGGCCCGGAGATGGGCTTGTTGGGCCAGGAACTGGCCAAGCTGGCGTCGTTCGCGGGGCAGGGCAAGCAAATCACCTCGGCCATGGTGCAGGAACTGGTCGGCACCTGGCGGACCAAGACCACCTGGCAACTGATCGATGCCACGCTCGATGGCAATGCGGCCGAAGCCCTCGCCCAGCTCGATCGCGTACTCCGGGCGGGCGAAAGCCCACTGATGCTGTTGGCCGCGTTCGGCTATCGGCTACGGCAGTTCGCGGCGGCCACACGCTTGATCGAGCAGGCGGAAGCCTCGCGGCGGCGTCTATCGCTCCGCGATGCCCTGGTGCAGGCCGGTGCCAAACCGTTCAGCCTGCGTACCGCTGAGCCGCAGTTGCGCCAAGTAGGCCGGCATCGGGCGGGGCAGTTGTTCCGGATGCTGCTGGAAGTGGACCTGGCCCTCAAGGGCGAAAGCCGCTTGGACCCACGCGTGGTGATTGAACGCATGATCGTGCAATTGGCCAGTCCCGAGTTGAAAGAGGCGAAATAGATATCACGAACTGCCACGGCTGTGTCAGCCGTGCGAAACGATCCACGCGCAGCACGAACGTACCACCGGTTTCCACCGCCGGCGCATCAGCTCGCTACGTGGTTTGGCGGCGCAGCCACAGCCAGTTGAACCAGGCACGATTGGGGCTGCGATCTTTGTCCGCCGCAGGTGGCTGCTGGGCCATCTTGTGCAGATGCTTCTCCAGAATCCGCACGTTGCGGCGGTTGGACTTGAAGAAGAAATCGAACACGTCGCCCGCCAGCGGAATCGCTCCCAGGGCCAGATCCAAGACCAGGTTGCCGCCCATGCGGGCTAGCGTCCAGTGCGAGGCCCCCAATTGCTGGGCAGCCCAGATGGTATAGAGCGAAACGAGCGACGTGCTCACGTCGCCCACGCCGGGGATCAATCCTAAGATGCCGTCCAGGCCAAAACGGAGGTTGGTGCCAGGCACCCGATAGGCGGTATCCATCCAACGGGCGATGGTCAGAATGCGATCCACGTGGCGCTGGTCGTCGGCCGAAATCGCGCCAGCGAGGGGAATGTCGGCCGGTTCAACCTGACCGTGCAGCGGCCGGCTGTGGTGTTCATGAACAGGCGGTGGGCGCTTGGTGTCGTAGCGTTTCATCGGAACAGATTCTGTTAGTTTGGCGGTGAAAAGCCGCGGCCACTGCCGCTTCAGGAAGTTCTTCGCGGCGGATTACGGCGGCTTGCTCGGCGTTTTGTCGTAGTTGCCGCCGATTCGTTGGCGCGGCCGGACGAACACGTCCAGTAAGTCGCAGCAACGATGAGTGCAACCGGCGCGCCGCAGGCTGTGCGAGGGGCTTAGAACGGCGGCTCGCCGGGGCTCCCTAGCGCGGCTTTGGCGGCCCCGGTAGTGCCACCAGGCGGGGGCCGCCACCATCGTCCAACGGGGTTGCCTTCCCCCTAGTGGTGGTTGACATTCGCGACAACCATCTACTACACTCCGCGCTTTATTTAAGCGCCGTAAGCTGCGTGGCTTGCGGTCCTTCGCCTGTCAGAACGGGCCTTACAGGCTCACTTGCGTGCCATCCTCAACGAGCGCAGACCGCACGGACGCCGCTTCTTGATACCTCTGCACCGCCGGCCTGCTGGGTCGGCCCCAGCCGGAGGCGGCAATCGCCAGGGGGGCGAGTCCGTGACGGCGCCCTGCTCCCGCTGGGGTTTTCTCTGTTGCGTGTTTCTTTGGGGGTGAACCCGGCGTTCATTCGGACGTTCGGCGTTCGGCCGGTCTCTTAGAGCAAGGTCCAAGTATGAAGGTCGATCCGAGTCGAATGGAGGGGAGTCCGCAGCCCACGTCGCCCGCGGCACCTGGGGCCAGCAGCCGCCTGCGACGTCTCTTCTGCTGCTGGGGATGGTTGCTGAGCCTGGCACTGGTGGCAGGGCAGGCCGCTGCCCAGGACCCCGCGGGGCAAGCCCCGGCTGACGCACCGCCCGCCGCGGCGCAACAGGCCGATCAGCCCGCCGATGCCGGTGAGCCGTCATCGGGCACCGTCGCCACGGAGAAAAGCAGCCAGACGCAGTTCATCCTGATGTGGGCGTTGGCGTTTGTAGCGGCCGTGGTCGCCCTGGTGCAGGCCTTCGCCTTCTACAAGAAGATGATGGAGGCCGATCCCGGCAACGAGCGCATGCAAGAGATTGCCGGTTACGTGCGGGTCGGCGCCAATGCTTACCTGAAACAGCAATACAAGGTGGTGGCGATCTTCTTCATCGCCATCGTGATCCTACTGGCGATTGCCGCCTACGTGCTGGAAGCCCAAAGCCGCTGGGTGCCCTTCGCCTTCCTCACCGGCGGTTTCTTTTCCGGCCTGGCGGGCTGGTTCGGCATGAAGACGGCCACCTGGGCCTCCAGCCGCACCGCGGCCGGCGCGCAGAAGTCGCTTAACCAGGGCCTGCAAGTCGCCTTCCGCAGCGGTGCCGTGATGGGTCTGACCGTGGTAGGCCTGGGCCTGTTGGATATCACGCTCTGGTTCGCCGTGCTGTACTGGCTGGTGCCCGCCTTGGGCTTCGGCGAGATCAACCTGGTCGATATCACGGTGACCATGCTCTGCTTCGGCATGGGTGCCAGTGCCCAGGCGCTGTTTGCCCGCGTCGGCGGCGGTATCTTCACCAAGGCCGCTGACGTTGGTGCCGACCTGGTGGGCAAGGTCGAACAAAACATTCCCGAGGACGATCCCCGCAATCCGGCCACCATTGCCGACAACGTGGGCGACAACGTCGGCGACGTGGCCGGTATGGGCGCCGACCTATACGAAAGCTACTGCGGCTCGATCCTGGCCACCGCGGCCCTGGGCGTGGCCGCCTACCACGTCTCGCCGGTGCTGCTGGAAGGCGTGGGCATGGACGCCGTGACGGCGCAGTTGCGTTCGCTGTTCTTGCCCATGGTGATCGCCGGCGTCGGCATCTTCTTGTCCATCCTGGGCATCTACATGGTCCGCACCCAGGAAGACGCCACGCAGAAGAACCTGCTGGCCGCGTTGGGTCGCGGTATCAACCTTTCGACCGTGCTGCTGGTGGTTGCCTCGGTGCTGCTGTCGATGTGGCTCATGCCGCGGACGCCTGGCACCGTGTACTTCGAGAAAGCATTCCCGATCCCCGGTGTGGCCTTCAGCGTGATCACCGGTCTGCTGGCCGGCTGGTTGATCGGTAAATGGACCGAGTACGCCACCAGCGACGAATACACGCCCACCAAGAAACTGGCCGACCAGGCCGTGACCGGTCCGGCCACGATCATCATCGGCGGCGTGGCCGACGGTATGATGAGCGTCTGGTTCCCGATCCTGGTCGTGGTCGCCGGCACGCTGCTGGCCTTCGGCTTTGCCAACGGCTGGAACTACACCGACGTTGAATTCTTCGCCCTGGGCCTGTACGGCGTGGGCATCGCCGCCGTGGGCATGCTCAGCACGCTGGGCATCACGCTGGCCACCGACGCCTACGGCCCCATCGCCGACAACGCCGGCGGTAACGCCCAGATGGCCGAGCTGGACCCGATCGTCCGCCAGCGGACCGACGCCCTGGACAGCTTGGGCAACACCACCGCCGCCACGGGCAAGGGCTTTGCCATCGGTTCGGCCGCCCTTACGGCGCTGGCCCTGCTGGCCGCGTACATCGAGGAGGTGCGGGTTGGCTTTGACCGTTGGGGCAACACGGCCCTCACCGCGGATGCCGAGCCCGGCTTCTACAAGGTGTCGCAAGGCTTTGTGGTCCGCAACACCGGCGAAACCCGGGAGATCGACGGCAAGCAGCAGCCGGTCCTCGAGAAGTTCCTCGTCATGCCGGCCTACACCCGCGATGCCCGCATCCGCGAGCAGTGGGACGCGCTGAGTACCAAGGACGGTCCGGTGCGCATCCCCGATGAGCTGTTCGAGGTCGCCACCGGCGCGGACGGCCGTCCGCTGGTCAGCCTGGCCGCCACGGGCCAGAACCTGGTGGAACTGGATCGGGCCACGCTGCCTGACTTCACCCAGTACTACGAAGCCTCGCTGATGAACCCCAAGGTGATCTCGGGCGTGTTCCTGGGTGCGATGGCCACCTTCGTCTTCTGCGCCATGACGATGAAGGCGGTCGGCCGCGCGGCCAAGGGCATGGTGGAAGAAGTCCGCCGCCAGTTCCGGGAAAACAAGGGCATCATGGAAGGCACCTCCACGCCCGACTACGCCGCCCCAGTGGCGATCAGCACCCGGGCTGCCCAGCGCGAAATGATCCTGCCGTCGCTTCTGGGCCTGGTGCTGCCGGTTGTGGCCGGTCTGGTGCTGGGCGTGGCGGGCGTGCTGGGCCTGCTGGTGGGCACCCTGACCGCCGGTTTCTGCGTGGCCATCTTCATGGCCAACGCGGGCGGTAGCTGGGACAACGCCAAGAAGTACATCGAAGCCGGCCACCACGGCGGCAAAGGTACCGAGGCCCACAAGGCGGCCGTTGTCGGCGATACCGTCGGCGATCCGTTCAAGGATACCAGCGGCCCCAGCCTGAACATTCTCATCAAGCTGATGAGCATGGTCAGCGTCGTCGCCGCCGGCCTGGTCGTACGGTACAGCCTGTACGCCCTGGGCATCTTCTAAGCCGACCGGCAACGCTGACCCGTTAACTTCACAGCAAGCCGGATGCCTGCTCCGATAGCGGTGGGCATCCGGTTTTTGATTGCGCGGCCAACTGCTACCGCGTGCGCGGTATTTCTCTGCTGGTGGCGGCATTGCCAGCGCGGCTATCCGAGCGTCTCGCACAAAAATTCAACCGCCAGCGTGAACGCCGGATCGACGCCGTGCGTAACGTTGGACGCCCCCCCTCGACCGGCGGCATTGCAACCGCCCGTTCCGGCACCCTCAGCAATTCAAAAAGTTATTCACGATTCGCGGCTGTCCGGTCGATGGAGTAGGCACCTGCCGTGGTATCCCTCCCGATCGTGGCGGCAGGCCGCGACCGCGAACAATCGCTAGCGGCGATACAACCCGGCGTCACATCCCGAAGCCATGGGCGCTACCGCACCAGCCGGCGCGACCAACTCCGATGGCACTGCCGGCATCGCCCATACCAGCATCGCGCGATTGCAGAAACAGCATCTTCCTCCCGTTCTCCCCTTGGCATCACAAAGGAGTTTCGATGGCGCGGCATATCCTGAATCACCTGGCCACCGATCTCGACGGCGCCTTCAAGCTGACGGAAACGACCATCCTGCGTACCAAGGCCGGCGAGGTGTACTCGATCGAGCTCGGCGAGTCGCTGCTGGCCGGCAGCCTGCCGCACGTCGCCCAGGTCACCAAGGTGGCCCCCAAGCTCCAGCACATCGGTATGTGCCAAGGCTCGTCGCCAGAGCAGGTGTTCAACACGGCCCAGAACCTGGTAGCGAGGGCGGTGGACGACCACGCCGCTCAAATGGCCATGGCCGTCCCCAAGCCGCACCGCGCCGTGGTGGCCGGAGTGATGTAAGCCCCACCGGGCTGCGATCGCGCAGCGCAACACACAATAAGCTCCCGCGTGATGCAGGCCGCGCGGGAGTTTTTTTGTCGGTGATGCTTGCCAGTTGCTGGCGCGGGGCTTGCGTGGCAGTGGCTTACGGTGCTTGCTGAAGGATCAAATCGATATACGAGACGCTGACCAGGTCGTGCGGCTGCAGGCGAAACTCGTTCATCAGCGTGGCGACTTGCCGTTCGCCTTCGGCGGTGCCGGCATCCTCGGGCAACACGGCTTCAAACTCCAGAAACGTGCCCAGCCGTGTCACGTCGTCCAGGTGAATCCGCACGTTGTGCCACAGCCAGACCGTGCGCAGCTTATCGACCACCGCCCGCAGCCCCAGGGCGTGCGTCAACGCTTGCTTGAGTGCCAGCGGAGGGCTCGTCACCGGAGCTTGAATGTACCGGCTGGTCTTGGGCTCGGTGGTGTCGGGCCGGTCGTACCAGATCAGCTCCACGCGATGCGGCTGCGTCTGCATCTCGCTGAAGGATTGGGCCTGCGCCGCTTGCTCCACCGTCCAGATCTCGCGCAACTTGAGCCGGCCGTGTGAACCGTTAAAGTAGGTGTCGACCTGCCGCAACCGCTGGGCAGGCGACGTAGCCAAACGCTGCGCCGTGTCGATCACCATTTGCGGATCAGCGACGCGAGCCTTGAGTTCGACATTGCGAGCGGTACGGTCGCCCATCACTTGCTTCCTCACATCACGAACCGGCACGTGCGCCTTCCCGTTGGCCGCACGATCGAAGGTATCAGCCCGCGCATCCCAATCTGCTGGCGACGTTCTCACGCATGGGGAACCGACGATGATCGAAGACCTGGCTCTAGTCCATGCCCCGCTGACGGATTTGTTCCCGCGCCTGGGTTCGCCGGCAGATGCCGAGCGCTGGCGGCTGACCGACGAGCAGGTGGCATTCTATCACGAGCATGGATACGTGGCCGGTGTCCGCATCCTGGACGACGCCCAGCTTCAGGCGCTCCGCGACGAACTGGCCGAGTTGATCGATCCGGCACACCCGGGGCATGGGCTGTTCTACGAGTTTCATTCCAACGAGTCGACCAACCCGGACACGGTGTTGTTTCACGCCCTGGGTGCGTGGCGGATCGGCAAGGCGTTCCACGATCTGCTGTTTACGCCGGCCTTCACCGTGCCGGCCTCGCAGTTGCTCGGCGGCGCGGTACGGTTCTGGCACGACCAGTTGTTCTGCAAGCCGCCGCGACACGGCGGCGTGGTGGCCTGGCATCAGGACTACAGCTACTGGACGCGCACGCAGCCCATGGCCCATCTCACGTGCTGGACCGCGCTGGATGACGCCCGCAGCGACAACGGCTGCCTGCAATACGTGCCCGGCAGTCACCGGTGGGAACTGTTGCCGATCACCGGCCTGGCCGGCGACATGCACGCCATCCGCCAGGTGCTCAACGATGAGCAGTGGGAGCAGTTGCAGAACCCGGTATGCATCGAACTGGAGGCCGGGTGCGCCACCTTCCATCATCCGCTGATGGTGCACGGCTCGCGTGAGAACTTCACCGATCGGCCACGCCGAGCCGCGGTGATCAATAATGTGTGCCGCGACGGCGTGCGCAGCGCCACGGCGGAACCGCTGCTGGAAGGCGTACCACCGCTGGGCGTGAACGAGCCGCTTTCCGGGCCGTTCTTCCCGGTTCTTTACGACCCGGCCGCACACTAACCAGAGAGTGCGCAACCTCGGCAGGGTACGCCGCGCTAGATCTCAATGCTTTTGACGCTGTCGCCCCCGCCCCCGACGGCCGCGAACAAACAGCGCGAGGCCGGCTCGATCAGAGCCTCGGCCGGCAGGTTCTTGGGCACCAGCCTCACGGCCGCGATACCGACGCTGAGGCTGATCCGGCTGCTGGGCACGACGTGTTCGTTCACCTCGCGAACGAGGTTCAACAACTGGTAGGCGATCTGCACGGCTTCGTGCCGTTCGCAGTCGACAAGCACCACGCCCAGGCAGCCGTCGCGCACGCTGACCACCTGGCTGCCGCCCGGGCTGAGTTTCTGGCACCCGGCTTCCAGGATGCGCATTACGCGCGTCGCCTGATCGAGGCCGGCGCGGAACACCAGGTCGGCGTAATCGTGGACTTCGGTTAACAACAGGCTAAGAGCCACCCGTTCCTTGCGGCACCACGCAATGCCTTCGGTCACCGCCGGAGCCAACGCGGCCCAGCACTCGGCTTCGGCCGACAGGGCAGGGCGGTGCTCGGCAGGCACGACCGGCGGCTTGGGCACGTGCGCACGCGCGCCGGCATCGATCCGCAGCGCCGTTGCGGTTGCCGTGGAAGTCACCGGCTCCACCGGGGCCGCGTTATTCGCGGTGGCCAGCACGAGCGCCGGCTCGGTGGAGGCCTCCCGAGCCGAATAATGCCGTGCTGCCGACGATAGGGTTTGGGCCTCGGGCAGTTGACCTGCCCGCAGCAGATGCCGCACTTCGCGCTGCCGCTTCTGCTGCTGACGGAACACCTGGCCGGCCAGTTCCTCGGCCACCACGGCCATCTGGCGATGCGCTTCTTGGACAATGCTTCGGTAATCATCCACGCCGGGGATGCGCAGCGAGAGCACGTCAGCCAGTTGGGCGACCTTGTCTTGCAAACTGCAAAGCAAGGTCTGCACCTCGCTTTCGCCTACGCCGTACTCACGCTGCGCCAGCATCCGCAACTCCGGCCACGCGCCCCACTGCTTCTGCGCCAGCAATCGTGCGACAAGTTCGGCTAGCTCCAGCACGCGGGCAATCGGTCCGGCGGCCGTCGTCTCGTCGGGGACCACGGCGACCACGCCCTGCACCAACTCGTCGGGCAGGTTCCACGTGGCCAGCAGTCGCGACGTCAACAGGGTATGGTCAAAGCCGAGCGTCCGCCGCTCCAGGTCCAACAGCGGCACTTCGAACTGGCGGGCTTTGCGGAGGAACTCGGCGTACGGCGTGCCCAACTGCTGGAGCAGCACCAGCACGCCCAGGTCTTGCAGCAGCCCGGCGATGAAGTACTCGTCGCTGGCGGCCTTCCCCCAAGTCTGCGCGATCTCGCGAGCCGCGACGGCCTTGGTCAGCGTGTGCTGCCAATAGCCTTCGAGGATGTCGCCAGAAACGTCGGCCAGCAGCTTCTCAGGCAGGCTGAAGCCCAGCACCAGCAGCTTGAGCGGCTTGATGCCCAGCAGGGTCAGAGCCTGGTTCAGGTCCGATACTTCGCGGCTGAGCCCCAGGAGCGAGCTGTTGACCACTCGCAGGATCTTGGCCGTGAGGGCCGGATCGTTCTCGATGCATTCCTTGAGCTGCCGGGCGTCGACCTGAGGATGAGCCGTCAGTTCGAGTACCTGCATCGCCACGCGCGGCAAGGTATAGAGCGAGCCTGCCCTGGCAACCAGGGAGTTGAGCAAGCTCATGCGATCGCGTGACGCACCGTCGTTCATACGGCAGCCGGAAATCCAACTCTCGTAAGGGGGGCAGCTTCGAACCTCAATCGCGGTGCAGCCGGCCCGGCGGCGCGTAAAACCGCCGCCCACGGAAGCCACCGCTTAAACAACTGTAGCTTGCAAGCAGCGCGGGGGCGGAAAGGTCCCCTCAAGCGACGTATTCGGCGAGCAGACAAGCCACGGCCGGCACGTAAGCTCCCCATTGGAGGCGGTGCGTGCGGCACCGTGCCAACGGCCCCTCTCCCCATACCTTAGGGTCGGCCAATAGCGATTGCGCCGAAAATACCAGGCTCGCACCGCCGCCCGGGTCGCTCCGCAGGCGGCCGCGCGTACAATGAGGAAGGTGCCCGCAGCGGCAATCGCCTCATTTTTAGCCTGGGCCGCTGGTTCGGCCTTTTTCGATTGATGGATGCTTTCTGGCAAAACGTGGTCGTGCTGGTGCTGGTCCTGGGGGCCTGCGCGTACATCGCTCGCGCAATATGGAAGGTGTTCGCGGGCCGCAAGGCAGGCTGTGCCAGTGGCTGCTCGACGTGCCCTGCCGCGAGTGCCTCGCCCACACAGCAGGCGACGCCCTCAGGCTTTGTCCCGGTGGACGAACTGCTGGGGCCGCGTTCGCATTGATGGCAGCTTCGCTTACGCACGCTCGGCACTTGCGAGAGCGACGGACCGTCGCCAGGCCGCGATCCATCAACGAGGAGTCTTATCGATGCGCTGGATGCTTTGGATGATGACGGCCGGGTTGATCGTGGCGCCGGCCATCGGTTGCGGCAGCGGCGAGCAGGCGCAGCCTCCCAACTCGCAGGCGGTGCAGATGCCCAGCGTGGTTGGCGGCGAGGCCGCGATCGAACAGGCCCTGGCCAAACTCTCGCCCGAGGATCGCGCGCTGGCCGAGAAGCAAAAGGTGTGCCCGGTCTCAGGCGAACCGCTGGGATCGATGGGCGTGCCCGAGAAGGTCGAGGTCCACGGCCGCCCGGTCTTCATCTGCTGCGACAGTTGCCTGGAAGCGCTGAACGAGAGCCCCGACGAGTATCTAAAGAAACTGCCCGCAGCAACCCCGTAACGGGCTGCCGCGGGCATATGGATTCTGCCGGGCCCAACGGCCACGGCTTCTCATTCTCTTGCAAGATCGAGCCCTGCGAACGCACGCGGGATCGATCGTTCAGCGAATCAATAATAGGCGCCTTGCACGGCCATCCGCAGGGCCAGCAGGTAAGGCACCGGTTCGCCGCCCAGGGCGTTCAGCACGGTGCCGCCGGCGGTAAAGACGTGCGTCACCCAGCTTTCGTCGCCGTACTTCTCCAGGGCCTTACCGCCTTCGCCGCCACCCACGTACACCTTCACACCGGCGTCGTGCATCCGCTTGAGCTGCTCGACAAACTTCTTGGAACCGGCTTCAAACTGCGGATCTTCGAACTTGCCGAACACACCGTTGTGGAAGGCCACGAGGTCCTTGCCCGACGCGATGAACTCGCCCACCTTCTGGGCGAACAGTTCGCTGGTCTTGGGGCCGACGTCCAATTGCTGCTGGCCTTCGCCGATGGTTTCGGAAACGGTACCGTCAGCCAGTACAAAGTCGACGGGCAGCACGAACTCCACGCCGGACTGGCGGCCCTTCTCGATCATCTTGCGGGCCTGTTCCACGCGCTCGGCCGGAATGTAGTACGGCTTGTCGCTGTGGGCGGGGTCCTCGGCCACGCCCAGCGGGAAGTCGCCGCCATCGAGCTGAGCCATCGCCTTCTTGAGGGCCATGGCCAGCGAACCGGCAGAGATCACCATCCGCACCTTCCCGCGGTCGATGATCGCTTGCAGGTCGTCCAGCTTGTCGATTTTCAGACCGCTGAAGATCACCAGTTGGGCGCCCAGGCAGTCGGTCATCGGGCCGTCGAACTCCGACGCCACGTACTTGCCCAGCGCCACGCGGCCCATCGCCGCCGGCACAATCGTGCTGGAGGTATCCAGGCTGCCGGCCGAAAGGGCCTCGTTCACGTACACCGTGGCCACCTTCTCGGCGAACTGGTTGGCCAGGTGAGCCAGCTTGCCAGACAGGCTGGCCGCATCCTCGGGTTTGGCCTTCCACAGGACCCGCTCGATGTCGTACTTGCGGGTGTTTTCCAGCAGGATCACGTCGCCCGGGTTGGCCTTGTTGATCGTCTCGGTAACCGCCGGCAGGATGTCGAGCGTTTCGGGATCGAGCCAGTCGGGCACGAAGTGCACCGGGCACTCCAGCAACTGCTCGAAGCGATCGCGGACCTTGCTGAGCGAACCGGCGGGGTCGCGGCCAATGTGCCCGAAGATCACCTGCTTCCAGCCGCGCTCACGGCCAAAGCGGAGCGTGTCGAGCATGGAGCGGAGACGGATATCGCCTTCGCCGATGTTGGGGCCCGGCTTGGCATCCACGTCGCCGCGCACCAGCACGGCCGTGCCGGAGGGCACGTCGGCCAGCGAATCGAGCCGGGGGATCGCTTGCAGGTACTCGTCCAGCGGACGGCGGGTGCGTTCGGGGTGGGCGCCCAGGAGGTTCTGGCACCAGGCTTCGATGATGGCGGGGGTCACAGACATCGTTGCATCTCTCCGCAAGCGGTGTTCTGGCGGCGGCGCCGCAACATGCCTACGGGAGTAGCGGCAGGCGGCTGGCCGGGGGAAACATTGCTCAACACGTCTCAAAGTCGTGCGAACAACATAACAAAAGCCCTGCCGTCTGTGCAGCGGCCCCATCGGGCAGCAGCACGAATCGACGCGCGCAAGCCCCCAACATGGCGGCGTGTTCAGAAGGTGCGCACTCAGCTACGTGGCCAACCGCGGACATCAGCGCAGCGGCAGGCGAGACGCAATCAGAAGCAGAGAACGCGTCAGAAGTCGATGCCTTAGCGCGCCGCGAATTCAGATGGATGTTCCGGCGCCGAGGTGTCGCCCGACTCGTCGGCAGCCCCGGCCGGTTGCAGGGTCGAATCCTCCGGCGTGGCCGACGGCGTTTCGGGCGCGTCCACATCGCTGGTGGCGGGAGCCGAAAGCTCTTCGTCCTCGAAGTGCAACTGGAACAGGCAACTCGGGCAGCCATCCAGGCGGCACTCGGCCAGGGTGACCTTGCAGCCCACCAGATCGGCGATCATCGCGCTTTCCATCTCGCACGCCGTGCGGTCGCAGTCGAGCATGTTGATGAATGGGCACGACCGCTCGCGGAGCATGAGCTTGCCGTCGTGGACTTCGACGCTGGTCAGGACGCCGTCGTACCCGAGCAACTGCGACAACTGTTCCAGCCGGTCACGGGGTGCCAGGGCCTGAACCTTGGGCCGATACCGCTGTGCCAGCACCTTGCCCAGATGGGAAAACACCTCACGGCGCAACTGGGGTCCCCCGCACGATTCGATGGCCTGAACCACCGCCGGCAAGATATGGGGACTGGGAGGGAAAATCCGCTCGATCGCGACATCGGTGGCCGAATACAGGTGCCGCGGGCGGCCTCGGCGCTGGGTCTTATCGACGCGGCGGGCAACGTAGCCCTGGGCCATCAACTCGTTGAGCTGCTCGATGACCGCGGTGCGCGTAACCCCTGAAGCCCTGGTTAGTTGTGCCACCGACTGCGGTGGGTTACCGACCAGCAAACTCAAAATACGGTAGGCGGCTGGACTGATCGATTGAGACACTTCGATACCAACGTTGCGGTAACTTGCCGACTTCTCAATGTTCCATCAGACGCGCTAATTCTAGCCGAATTGTCATTAATCAGGGTGAAAAAACCAGAAAAATCCCCTGATTGGTCCCCGGAAGATTCCCCATCGGTGGCAATAACTTTTTTCGCCGCCTTAACTTAGGGAAAGACAAAATTGCCACCACAGGGTGGTTTTTGGGGGTAGAAAGAGCTTGCGCCGGGGTCTTTCGGCGAGCTTTCGCCGCAACGAGCACCACAATCAGCGGCTGCGCGAAGCATCAGCAGGCGTGAAGCGATCGTCCAGTTGCGTGTGCGTCAGACGCACAAACAGCACTTTCCGCTGGACTTCGCCGCCCTGGTCCTCGGTGAAGAAGTGATGGCCCAGGCTGCCGGGTTTCTCAGGCACCGAGCCGATCAGGACCATCTCGCCGGAAGCGAGCGTGACGTTGAGCATCAGGTCGTCGAAGACCTGACGGGGGCGCGCGGTTTCCAGACGCCACACGCCGTCGGAGCCAGTGAACCGCTGCTGCGGTTCGCCGTGGTGCAGCTCAGGCACGATCTCGAAACGCGCCCGGCCGTCTGGAAGCGGAAACGCCTTGATGGCGAAGAGGCCCTGGCACTCTTGGAAGGTGCGCCCGCGGACGAGGTTCTCTTCCTTGATGAGCACTTCTGCCCGGGGTTTCAGCCCCGAGGCAATGACTTCGCCCCGGCGTCCGCTGCCCAGTTGCAGCCGTCGCATGCTGACGGCCGGCTCCGTATCCAGCTTGACGGTGTTGGCCTGCTGCAAGCCTTCGGTAGGTTGAGCCGCCTCCTGGCGTGGCGTGTCGACCTTGTAGCGTTGCAGAAGCGTTTGCAGCGGGGTGGGCAGTTGAGCCGCGACCACGCCAGCCCGCAGACCGTTTTCGCTCAGCCGACGCCGCAACGTGGCGTCCAGCGAGGCCTCGTCCACTTCGCGCCAGATGGCGTCGTAGGTCTGCCGATCATCGTGCGGCAGACGGATAAAGAACACCTCCATTGCCACGCTATCGGGCGCCATGCGCGCTGCCTGCAGCAGCGTATCGGAGGGCGTGCTCTTTTCGGACGAAAACATTTCGCAGCCTGTCGCGGCCAGGCTCAGCCCTACGTACAGCGGCATCAGCATGGAACGAAGCACTCGCATGGTCCGGCCGCGGTACGACGAAGAAACCAGGAACCTGAGCGTCTGGCGGTTGCCAGGCCGCAACCTATCAGCGGGGCGGGATGCTACCGACCGTGGGCCCGGTGGTCAACGCGAATTGGCAACGTGCCAGTGGCCGCACCCCACAACGCGGCACCTGCTAGCAACGCGATCAGGCCGGATGGCGGTGATGGCTCGGCTCGGGCCGCTGATCGTGCGGCGAAGCATGCGGCTCTCGCGGCACCAGTTTCAACTCCAAAGGACCAGCCGGATGCAACCGCATGTCGGCAATCAACCGAGGCGGCTGATGATTGGCCGGCAATTCCACCTGCACCGCCGGCAGTAGCGTTGCCAGCACGGTGACGGCCTCTTGCACCGCCAGGTGCCGGCCAATGCAGACGTGAATGCCGGCCCCAAATGGCAGATAACTGTGCGGCCGCATCTGCCGCTGCCGCTCAGGCAGGAAACGCTCCGGCTCAAACCGCAGGGGATCGTCGAACCAGCGAGGGTCGCGATGCATGGCCCACACCGAAAGCAGCAGGTGTGCGCCTTGGCGGATCTTGTAGCCGCCCAGGTCCACGGTTTCGGCCGCCATCCGCGAGAGCGTCGGCACCGCTGGATACAGCCGCAGCGACTCCAGATAAATCTGCTGCAGAAGCGGCAAACGCGGCAGATCATCGGCTGTCACCGCGGCTCCCTGGAGCACGGCGATGGCTTCTTCGGCCGCCCGGGTTTGATACTCCGGATGCTGCGCCAACAGGTACAGCGTAAACAGCAGCGAAGCCCCGGCGGTTTCCTTGCCGCCGAAAAGCAGGTTCGCCAGCGAGTGACGCACCTCCAGCGGCTCCAGTTGTCCGGCCCGTTCGGCCGCGAGCATACGGCCGAGCAGCGTTTCATCGCCGGGCTGGGCGCGACGAATCGTATCGTCGAGCAGACTGATAATCGTGTCCAAGGCCCGATGGTAACGCCGATGCTGCGGCGTGGGCAGCCAGCGGGGCAGGGGATGCAGGTCGGTCATGCGTTGGATGCCGAAGTTCTGCAGGACCGTCGCCGCATGAAAGTACCGATCGGCCTGATCGGTATCGCGGATGCCGGTCAGGAGCTCGAACATCACCGAGAAAGCCAGCCGCTCGGTTGCTTCGGCCAAGTCGAACTGTTCGCCCACGCGGCTCAGCAGCAACCGCTGGGTGTGATGCCGCGCCGATTCGATCGCCTGCTGCGTATCGAGCCGTTGCCAGCCATGCTGCACCGCGGGGCGTTGGCGGCGCCAATCGTCGCCATCGCT
Organism: uncultured Planctomycetales bacterium; assembly: GCA_937927735.1. Taxonomy (GTDB): domain Bacteria; phylum Planctomycetota; class Planctomycetia; order Pirellulales; family S012-138; genus CALBRZ01. The sequence continues at coordinate 48,874 of CALBRZ010000049.1, read as the reverse complement.
CAGCAGAATGCCTTTGCCGAGCCAGGGCCCAAAGATGGATAGCATCCGCGGCTCTCGGACGAAGCAGTTGCTGCGTTGCACGAGCACGTCGTGCAGATGATCGGGATGCCGCAGCACGACCATCCGGATGCCTGCGATGCGCACCTCGACGACATCGCCGTAGCGGTCGCAGAGGTCGTGCGTGTAGTCCAGCAGGTCGTGTGTCAGCCGCGGGAAATGCTCCAGGCCGAACAGGCGATTGGGCGGCCCGGGAATGGTCGTGTGGCTCGATTTCATCGGGTTCGTGCGGCGTGGTGGGACCTGCGCATCGCTGCAATTGCGGCTGTCGCTCCCGCGTTCGGTGTGCCCGCCCGAACGTTCTCCCCTTTGTGCAGCGAGGATCACGAGAGAGCGCGGGGAAAGGTACGACGGGTTTAAGTGTTCAAGCGTCAAAGACCGGGGAAGGCTACCGCGCCTGCCGGGACCACGCAGCGGCCGTTGCGAAGCCCCCGGGTCGGGCGTCGGGGCCAGTAACCATTGTTACGCTGAGGCGGCGTGGCGGCCACTCAAGCATGGAATGCCACTTGGCATGTGCGAGTGAGCCAGCTGGCTCACGTTTTTCTACGGCGAGGGTTCAAACTGCCGCGGCGGGGAGACGGGCAACTACACCGGGGGGCAGTTCTCAGGCTCCACTTTGTGTTCGTTACACAGCGGAACCAGGGAACTTACGGTCGCCCGGCGGCATCCAAGTGCCGGCCAGCGAACCTCGGGGGAATTCAGCGGAGGCTACCCCAAAGGGCGTAACAGCGAAGTTCAAACTTCCACCCCACCTGAATTTAGGGCATAATTCGAAGGACGATCCGCGAATAGGAAAACGGCAGCGGTGACGCATCCACCGCCAACGTGGTGCAGCGCGGCCAGGCCGCAATGCACCGGGGCGTCTGCCTCCCTGTGCAGCGTCCATTTCCGTGCCGGTTCGCAAGGCAGTCGGCCGGCTGTCGACGGTTAGCGTGCGGTGCCCGCCCAGCCTGGCACCCTTAGCGGCAGGCGAGCCGCCAGGCTCCCCACCTCAAGCTGACCATGGGCCGGTTGCCGCGGTTCGCCGCATCCCACCTTTCGGAGCAGATGCCGTGTCTACCACCATCAACTATTACCGCCAGTGGTTGAATCTGCGCGGCGAGCGGCCCAAGACCCATTACCATCTGCTGAATGTTCCGCTGCTGGAGCGCGATCCGGCCAAGATCAAGCAGGCTGCCGCCCAAGCCCGCGCCAAGCTCGAACAACAGCGAGGCAAGGGCCACGATGCCGCGGTGGACCGGCTTCTGGAAGAAGTGAAGCAGGCCGAAGCCCTGCTCCTGAACGCCGAACGCAAGGCCAAGTACGACCAGAAAATTCGCGAGAAGCTCGCGGCCCAAAAGCAGAAGGCGGGGGCCCAGGGCGGTTCTTCAAGTTCCTCCAAGCCGGCCAAGCCCACGAGCACCGCCGTTGGCAGTAAGAGTCACTCGTCGCCATCCGCCACCGATGATGACGATGAAGATCTGGAGGATCTGCTGCCGCCGGGCGCCGATGATGGCGATGTCGACGATCTGCCGGCCCCACTGACGCCGGGCCATTTTCCGACCAGCGCCGTGCCGGTACCGCCGCAGGTGCCACCAGCCGGGGGCTGGAATGTTGCCGCAGGCTATGGGCAGGAACCGGTCGCGCACGCTATGGAAGCGGTAGTCCAGCCAGTGCCGGTGGCGCCCGTCACCCCGGTGAATGCCGTACCGGTAGCGGCAGTAACACCGGTCACCCCTGTGACGCCAGTCACGCCCGTAACTCCCGTTTCGCCGGTGCCCGGCGGACCGGTAGTTTCGCCCTCGCGTGTTATTCGGCGGCGCCGCCGGCCTCCCGTGGGCTTGCTACTGTGCGGGGCAGGCGGTGTGATCGCCATCCTGGTGGTTGCCTTGCTGTATGTAACGCAGTCGGGGCCATTCAAGCCGCAGCCTGCGCCTCAGGTCGCCGCGAAAACCAACACCCCGACCAAGAGCAACGCTGCGAGCACACCCGTTAAGCGTCCGGCGGCTGGCCGGCCGATTACGATGCGCGGTCCCGAGGGTGGAGTGCCGGAGCCTTACCGGAGCGAGCCCCCGATCGATTCGATGCTCGCGCCCATCGCTCCCGAAGTGCTGGAAAGTTCGGCGTCGGGCATGTCGGGTTCGAGTAGTGCTTCTGCCACGCAGATGGAAAGCGACCCGGCCGCCGAGGCTGCCGTGAATCACGCGCTGATGAGCGTTCGCTACTACCTGGCGAAGCGCGACTTCGATCAGGCGGAGTTGCAGCTGGCCGCGGCCGAAGCCGCGCTGGCCAAGGCTCCCGGTAAACAAGCCGACGTGCAGCGGGTGAAATCGCTAGCCCAATATGTGAAACAGTTCTGGGATGCCGTCCGCCAGGCGGTTCAATCGCTGGAGCCGGGCGATCAGGTGACCATCGCCGGCATTACCGTCGGCGTGGTCGAAGTGCAGCCCGACGGCGTGATCCTCCGGCAGAACGGCCAGAACGTCACGCACAAGTACCGCGACATGCGCACGGGGCTGGCACTCGGGCTGGCCGAACGCGCTCTGCGTCCGGGAGACGCCGCCACGGAGCTTGTGCTTGGCGCATTCAAGGCCGTGAACCCCACCAGCAATCGCGATGAAGCTCGCAACCATTGGCAAACCGCGCAGCAACTTGGCGCTGATGAGCAAGTGACCGAACTGCTGCCTGAGCTGGCGGTGGTTGTGCCCGATAACTTTGATCCCAGTAAGCCAGCCGTGGCGGCCGGTACGCCGTCGCCGCAGCCGCGGCCCCGCCCGGTGCAACGGGCGGCAAACCGGTTGCCGGTCCCGGCGGCTACCGAGTTGAATAAGCTGATTGCCGACTTGAAGTCCAGCCGGCAGCAGGAGTTCATCTCCGCCCGTACGGCCGATCAAAAGACCGCGCTGGCCGGCAAGCTCCAGGCCGAGGCGGACGGCCTTGAGGGCGATCCCACAGCCCGGCTGGTGCGGCTGGCTGCCGCTCGCGACCTGGCTGCCGAAGCGTTCAACTTCCCGCTGGCCTACCAGATTGTGGAGCGGATGGCCGAAACGCACGAAGCTGATACGCTGGAAATGCGGGCTGCAGTGCTGGCTCTGGCCGGCCGCACTGCCGAATCGGCCGAAACCGCCAAGGCGGTGGTCGACCAGGCATTGACGCTCTCGGACGAGGCCCGACTGGCCCTGCGGTACAACGAGGCGCTTTCGATCCTCCGCAATGCCCAGGTGATCGCGCGCAAGAGCCGCGATAACCAGTTGCTGCAAACGGTCACGCAGCGACTGGATGAAACGACCGAGGAACGTAAGCTGGGCTCTTAGTTGCGTTTGCCATCAACCGCAATGTCGTTTGCTGCTGCCCCACCGCGAGCCGTGCCGCAGCCCCCGTTGCCGCTGCTGATTACCGGCCCGGCCGGCGTGGCAGGCTACAACGCCTTCTGCCACTACAGCGCCCTGTATCCCGGTCAGGTATTCGCCCTGCGGCGGCCTGAATACTGGCCGCTGGATCGGCCCGGCATCTTGCCTTGCCATAGCGAAGACCTCGACGAGCTGCGGCGACTGTTCGACAAATATCAGTTCGCCGCGGTGCTCGACTGCGAAGGCAACTGCGCACTGAAGCACTGCGAGCTGGATCCCGAACTGGCATGGCGGGTCAATGTCTCGGCGCTGCGGCACTTGCTCGAAGTGGTCATCGAGCGGCAGGTGCGATTCGTTCATCTCTCGATCGACCTGGTCTACTCCGGCGCGGACGGCCGGGGCGGATACCGAGAAACCGACCCTACCGATCCGGTCACCGTCTATGGCCGCACCATGGCCGCGGCCGAATCGCTGATCCTGGCCGCCGCTCCCAGTGCCTGCATCTTGCGGATTTCGCTCCCGATGGGCGTGAGCTTCAACGGCCACGCTGGCGCGATTGACTGGATTCAGAACCGCTTCAAACAGAGCAAGCCGGCAACGCTGTATTACGACGAGATCCGCACGCCTACCTACACCGATTGCCTCAACGACTGTCTGGCCGCCGTGCTGGCCAGCGACCTGCGCGGCATCTATCACGCCGGCGGCCCCCGGGCGTTATCCCTCTACCAGATCGCCCAGATTGTCAACCGCGTAGGCGGCTACGATCCCAAGTTGCTGATGACCATGTCGCGGCTGGAGGCGGGGCCGATTCCGCCCAGGGCCGGCAACGTGTCGATGGACTCCAGCAAGCTTGCCCGGGATCTAGGCTACCAGCCCTTCGATCCCTGGCCCTACGACGATCGCTTTGTGCCAACGCACGAAGACTGGCACTACGAACGCCCAGCCGACGAACCCGGCAGCCCGGAACTTCTTGCGCAAGTGCTCTACCGCAACCCACTCCGCCGCGGCGCCGCAGCCCGGGAGTTTTAGAAAACCGCCGTATCTAAGCTCTCGCTGTTGAGCTCCGGCGGTTGTTTTATAGCGATTGGGCTAATTATTCAGGCGCAGTTTCTGTAGTCAGGCTGAACACACTCTCTCTGCTGCGCCCTATAGCACCTACAACACACTTCACAGGACATTCTGCTAAAGCTCTTAAAGCCCTTACGACAGCGCTGCTGGGGTTAAAGAACGCATTCATTGCTACCGATATAGCCGAACAGACTGTCCGCACCACCCGGTGGGGGCAGATGGTTCTCCGTGCACCCAAGCGTCCCCACCAAGCACGCCACGAATCGACCCAGGGCATGCGGTACCAGGTCTCTCCTGGTATGCCGTACATCGTTCATGGAAACATAGGAGCTTCTTATGCACCGTTTTGCGTTTTTAACAGGCGTTGCACTCCTCGCCGTCGCGAGTTGTGCCCCCAAAACGCACGTGGTCCCGTGCGACCCTTGCGAAACTCGCATACCAGACCGTACTCCGCTTTTTTCACATCGCGACGGGGTCGGAAAGGTCTGCGAAGATTCGTTATTGGCCTTCGCACATGAGATTACCAAGCTCGAAGACGACATCCTGAATGACGGCACGATTACGGCCAAGGCTCCAGACGTGTGGGGCGATGCTAATCTGATGGCCTTTATTCAGGAATATGACCTGCTCATGAAGCAGGAGGCGTCCAAGTTTGACGCCACCCTGTCGGCCTTTATCGCGCGCAGCGATCAGTACACGCTGCAGAGCACCACGTCGCTGGGCATGGCGCTCTCGAACGGCCAGAATGTGGCCGCTCCGGCTCCCCAAGTCCCCACGGTAGCAGCGACGTTAGTAGACCTGCCGGATGAAAACACCCAGGCATTTGGATTCCTTAAAGCGGCAATTCACGGCTTCCAGCCAGCTTCCGATTTCAAGCTGGCCATCGAACCCAATGAACAGCTCCGGCAGGAGTCCACGTACATCCTCGTGAACCAGGCCCTGCGGCGGAGAAATGCCGGCGACGACAATACCCAAGCCCCAGGATATGGTCTTTACAAGTTCCACATCCCGATCTCCGTCCTGCCTGGCCGCCATACAGCGCGAGGCTATTCCGCTGTCGCGACCTTCCGCGCACGGCTCGTCGTCGACGAAACCAACCTGCGGACCACGATCCCCAAGCTGGCGATCGCGGAACTGGTCGACAACCTGGATCCGTACATTCGGGAGCACTGGAACGATTCCTTCGTCTCGGAGAAATCAACTGCCAAACCGTCGTCAGAGGATCCGGCATTAACTGAACGAACCCCGAGCGGTGGGCCGATCTCATACTCCTTAGATGTAACTAACGTCACCAAAGTCTACGGCCAAGACAGCATCGACACTCTGCGTCGCCTCGCACAGGAGAAATTCGGCAAGCAGCCACCTAAGTCCAATGATTTGCGTGCCTTCCTCTTCGACCAATTGGGGTATGCCCACGTGGTGATGGACCGGGTCGGCGCTTACCAACACGGCGCCACTTATATCATGTGCGCCGCAGAGACAGTCGCCCGAGGAGGCAGCCCCGTCACCAGCACAGGCTTGCCGCCCTGCACCAAACCGCTAAAGGAAGAACCCTGTTTCTCCTGTGGCCAGTTTGCAGGCGGAACCAGCTGGCGATGCCAGTGGCTAGACATGATGTGCAACCAAGTCCAAGACTGCGACGTTGTCAAAATCAGTTGGCTCGTCGCGATCCAGACGGGGTTGCTCAACGAGAACCTTAAAACGATTCTCAAAGAACTGGCCATGAATGGGGTGCTCACGGACGACTACCGAGACGCGCCCAACCGTCAGGACCTTCAATTCTTTAATCCGGAAATGACGCCGGTGATGCTGCCGCTCTGGCAGACCATCGTCAACGAGATGTTCCCCATCCACGTCTTCGCGCTGGATCCGCAGATCGAAGAGCAGAACGTTTACGATGCCTTCAGCCGCCAACGACTCCTGCAATGGGCGTTGGCCTTCGGTGTGGCCAGCGGACGGTTCAACATGCAACAACGCCTGGCAGCCAGCCGCCAACTTGCGCTGGATATGGCGACCATTGCCTATAACCGGACTGTCGTAGGCTTCACCCATGGCAACGACACCTTCGGTTGGTACTTCCATCCGCGCGTGCAAACGCCGCCTGAGGAATCCAGCCGAATTATGGCCTTCCTGCGCATGATCTGGTCCACCGGCCCCACGCGGCACTACGACCTGAGCCACCGCCGGCTTGAGCCAGGCATTCGCGAATGCGAAGTTCTGGTAGCCATGCCAGGCTTTGTGAGCCAGGTAGCCTTCGATATGACCACCAACTGGGAGAAAGTGACCTGCCCAGGCTCTGCCAAACGCAGCTACGAAAGCATGGTGGAACAAGGCGGCCGTTTGCATCGCCTGCGCACCCAGTTGACCAACATCAAGGACTTGGGCTGCTATCGCCCCGGCGACTACGAACGCCTGTTGAGCCGCCTGGATCAACTGGAGCACATGCTTGGACTGCAGATCCACTACGTACGCGTTCCGTATCAGTACGAAATCGCCGGCAGCGACCTGTTCGACAAAGGCGATCAACAACTGCGCCCAGTGCTCTTCGATTACTACGGCCTGGACTTTGTGGCGACCGGAAACGGCAAAGACGCGTGCTTCTTCCTGTCCGGCAAGAACTTCCATCCCACGCTTACTCACGTGATCGTGGGGGGGTACGAGGCCCATAGCCTTCTTGCTCCGGATCGCAATCCCGCTGGATCGGAGCCGCAGCCTCACGGCGGCGCCTTGGCCGATGTTGAGGTCATCAGCCGCGAAACGCTCAGGGTACGAGTCAAAGACCTCAATGCGGAACTGTCGTTGCCCAATGAGTTCACGGTTCGCGTAGCAACACCGGCAGGCATCTCCAACCCGTTGACGCTACGCAGCAAAACCGCGCAAACGTCCAAGTCGGAATTCAGTTGGGCCCCCAAGCCCCTAACTGGCTGGATCTGCATCTCTCAGGATGGTAATCCCAGGAAGGCCGATCTCTATATCCAGGTAGCTGACTCGTACAAGCTGGAGATTGCCAATAATTCACCGATTACATGGCAATACATGGGAGGCCGGCCACGAGTTCAATTGGGCTGGACGGCAGTGCTTGCCGACGGCAAAACGGTCTCGCTGCCACCTACGGAGTCTGAGGTCGACCACAATGGCATTGTCTACTTGACCGATACCAATACGTGGAGACCGCTTAAGAAGGCTGTTCGAGATAACATCTTCACTCCCCATGACGTAATCCGCATCGCGTCTAAGTCACTGCTCCGCATTGATGGCTGGCCCTATATTGAGCTGGGACCGATCACGATCGAGCTTTCCCAGCAAGCCGGCATCAATCTGTGCAGCCCAGGCATACCTTCCCCCGCGACCAGCAGCAACGATATGGGAGGGAACAACCCGAACGGTTCATCCAACACGCCGTCTCCAGCGAACCTCTTGCCACCGATGCCTGAGGAGATTCAAAAGGCCAGTTTCGACGGGCCTGCCGTTCCCTCACGCCCATGGCGGCGGGTTCGGTGAAGCACCCGGCATAGAAATGAGCCGACACGTCAGGCTGAACGCCTGGCGGTAGACGGCAACTGTTGACACTCCGTGGCGTGGTGATGGCAGGCCCCCCTAGCGAGACTTCGCGGGTGCGGCCATCATCCGCCACGATTGCTTTTGGTGATCGTTGACGACGACGCCGCACACGTAGAGGACACCGGCTTTCGCTTCGGTCCATCACGGCATGCACTTAGCCAACCGTTCCAGCTGGTTGCGCCGCGAAGTGACGTCGGGCTTGCCACCAGCGATGGATCAGTGACACGTAGCACCAGGCAGCTACCATATTGCCGAAAAGAGGGCAGAGGTGGACGATCGGCGAGGCCAAGCTAAGTCCCACCAGGAACACCGCCCAGACGATCGCTGCGATGCAGGCCGCCAGCGGGAGCATCCACAGAGCGGCCCGTCCCACCGCCAGCCACACCGGCAGCGGCGTCCTCCCGCCAAAGAGCATATGCACAGCGGTGCCAAGCCAGACCAGAATCCGGTCGCCCGCCATCCAGGCGATCACCAACACGGGCACCAACCAGAAGATGTTCGTCAACAACATCGTGCGCGCACTGGCGCTGGTTGCCAACTGTACGAGCAACCACCAGTTGGCTAGAGCCATTGGGGCCAGACCGCCAACGGCGGTGCGCACCCGGCGGCGAAACAGCGCCTCGTCGTAAGACAGCGGCGGCAACGGCGGGACCGATACGCCGGACGACTGCGGCGATGTGTACGGATTGAAATCGGCCGACGCCATGAGACACCGGATAACACCGTCAGGTCCGAAGCACAGATAAGGAATTGATACAAGCGTTATTGATGGTTGCGCTCACAATGTCCGCTGCAACGACCCGAAATGCCTACAAATTCAGGCTCCCGTTGGTCGCCTGCGGTCATTGGCGGCGCAACGATCAATAAGAGCGACGTACTACTTGAGTGTTAGCTGCTGAAACCGCTAGCGCAGATACGCACGGTTCACGGAGCCGTGGCACGCGCATCAGGCCTAGTCACCACGCAAGGCTTGGATCAGCGGGGCCTTAAGGGTGGCTCGCACGGCGATCAGGCCGGCGGCAAAGCCTACCACAAAGATGGCCGCCAGCATCGCGACCGTTTGCAGCCACGGCACGCTCGCTCCGCCAGACAAGATATGCGGCAGCACGGCTACCGCGGCAGCGATCGTGCCCAGCAGCAAACCGCCGGCCAAGAGCAGCGTATTCTCGGTCATCACCAATCGGGCCAAACGGCTGCGGCGGAAACCGGTCGCTCGCAGCAGAGCCAATTCGGCCCGGCGCTCAAACACGTTGCGCAGTTGCACCGTGGCCAGGCCGAAGGTTCCCAACAACAGGCCCAGCGCGCCCAGGCTTTGGAACGTGGAAAGATACGTGTTCTGCACCGCCAGGTAGCCGGCCAGTCGCTGCCCAGACGTCTGCACGTCAAAGCCGTAGTTGGCCAGTGCCGTCTCCAGCATGGTTTCCACCTGGCCGACTTTATCGGTCGGGCTTTCGATCAAGAAGAAGCGATAACCGGCCACGTGCGGGAACAGCCGCAGAAACTGATCTTCGTCCATCAGGATATCGCCCTGGAGGATGCTGTTGCGGAGCATGCCGACCAGCTTGATCGGAATGACGCGGCCGCGATCGTCCACGATCTCCATGGTCGCACCAGGGCTATACAAGTGGAGGCTATACATCGCGGTGTTCATATCCATGATCACCGGCACATAGGGGCGGCCCTGGGCGTCACGGCCGGCGTCCTCATTGAGCAGCCGCCAAGGATTCTCCTTGTCGGCCGGCTGCTGGGCCAGGCTGCCGGCCCAATCGAAGCCACCGCGGTCAATGAACTGTTGTGAAACTCCCAGAATCCGCGGCCGCGTCGTTTGATACAGGTTGCGGCAACTGGCATCTTCTCCGGGCAGAACGCGCAGCGGCCAGAACCGCACGTCGGCCAGGGATGCCGTCTCGTCAGCTTGCAAACCGCCTTCTTCTTCCAGCACCGCCGGCTCGTTGAGATTGCGGGCAATCGGCGTGGCTGCCTCGGCTACCAGGGCAAAGCCGCCATTGCCGCTGTCCAGCCGTGGCTGCTGCCGGCCGGGATCGATGCGAAAGACCGAGAGCGCCGCAATCAAGAACGTGGCCGCCGCCACCAGGCCAATGGTCAAGGTGCTGCGGCCGGGCTGCCGGGCACCGTTGCGTGCCGCCAGTCGGGCCAGGGGAAATCCGCCCGGCCGAACCAGGTCGCGCGTCGCTCCCAGTCGCAATTGCCCCCACAGCAAGGCTAAGCCGCCGATCAACGCGGCGGCCCCGGAACCCAAGAACGCGCCGGCCTGGCCTTCGCCGCCGCTGGTGACCGCCACCGCGACCAGGCCAACGGCCGCGGCAAGGCACGCCCAACCGATGATGCGGCTCCAGCGAACTTGCGACGGCCGAACCATTTGTTCCTCGCGTGCCTGACCGGCCAGCAATCGCCGCACGGAGAGGTGCCGCATCCGCCGCAGCGTCCACCAGATCGCCAGGAACGACACGGCCACGCCGGAGATAAAGCCGAGCATCAGGCTCAGCGGCGTCACGTGCAGCGTGAGAAACGGCGTACTGATCGCTTCCACCCACCAGGTGCGCAGGCCGTACAACATCAGCCAGGCATAAGCCGCACCGGTCGCCGTGCCCAGCAAGCCGCCGGCAATGGCGAGCATCAGCCCTTCGGCGGCCAGCAGCTTACGTACGCGGGCAGCCGTAAAACCTTGGGCAAGCAGCACGCCAATCTGGTTGGCTCGGTTCTCCATGCCTAACCGGAACAACAGTGCCACCAGCGTGACCGCCGACACGATGATGAAGAAGCTGAAGCTGATAAAGAGCACCGAAAACGGTGTGGTGCCGGTGGCGGCCTGCAAACCTTGCTGCTTGACCGGCTGAAACCGAAAGCCCAACTGGGCCGGATCGAGCCGGAGCCGCGCGGCAAGCTGGGCCTCGTCGAGCCCTTCCGTCGGCGGAATGCGCAGCGAGGTCACGCGGCCAAAGCGAGCGGTCCCCCACAGCTTCTGCGCGGTGGCGAGCGAAACAAATGCCTTGGGCGTGGCGCGGTATTCTTCCCAGTAATCGTCATCCTCCTGACGCACGCGGCTGGGGTAGAACAAAAACGGCGGATCCCAATCGTCGATCGATGCCTGGTCAGTCACGCCGGGCACGTCGGGCGTGAAGTCGGCATCCCGGGCTGGCGAGCTTTCGTCCAACGGAACGACGCCCACCAGCTTGAAGGCCGTGGTGCCTTCGGCGGCATCGTCCGGGTTATGCTCCGGCTCGAAGTATGTAAGGTAGATTTCGTCGCCCACCTTAAGGTCGCGTCCGGCCGCCTGCATCTGCTTGCGCAGGTCGTCAAACGCCCATTGGTTGAGCACAATCTCGTCATCGGCCAGCGACTCCAGCGTGCGGCCGTCGACGGCTTTCCACGGCCCCAGTGGCGGCTGCGTGGCAAACTCCAAACCGGTCACGGTGGAGTAGGGGATGTTGGCTACAAACGGCGGCTTGTCGTCTTCTTCGCCCTCATCGGCGGCTGCGGCAGGGGCGTCTGACTCCTTTGCGGGTCGATTGCCTTCTTGCGTTTGAGGCTTCGGCCCGGCTGATATCCAGTTGGCCAGGTAGGTGAGTGCGGGCTGGCCGCCCAGCGGTCGATATGCCGACAGCGCGGCCGACTCCAGCACGTCGTCGAAGATCATGCGGTTGGTGGTCAGGTTGTAATAACCGCGCCGGGTGCGTTCGAGTTTAATGCCGTAGTCGTCGAGCGTAGGATGCAGGATCGCGTTCAGCACGCCTTCGCCAGCGGGCGAGGGCGGCACGTGGGAGCCTTCTTTGCCGGTGACCAGAATCGCGTTGACGCGGCCGCGCTGGTTCAGCAGCGATTGCAGCGTGCCCAGCGAGGTGAAGGCGTTGCTGGGAAGCTGCTGGTTGGGGTACAGGCCAAAGCGGCCCAAGCCCTCGGTGGGAATGATGTGCGTAACGGTCAGCCGCCGGGTTTCGACCGTGCCAGTCTTGCGGCCAAACACGCTGTCGGCGTTGACCTGGTTCGCTTGCTGGACCTTGAGCAGAATTTCGTCGCCGGGCTTGATGCGCTGCTCGGGAATGATCCGGCCATGCAGATCCTTGGGCGACAGCTCGTCGGCCAACTGCTGGTTGAGGACGACCTCATTCAGCCCTGGCGGGTTGGCTGCCAGCTGCGGGTCGAGCTTCCAGAAGCCTTCGTCGGCCGCAATCACGTTGACCGCGCCGGAGTACATGGCGGCCGCAGGATGACCGCCGGCGGCCGGAGCCTCGTAGGTGAGACCGGCGCGCGCAAAAATGGCCGGCAGCGCCGCTTCAAAGTGCTGTTGAAACTGCGACTGCGCGGCCAGTTCGTTTGCCAGTTCAGCGCGGAAGAAGGTAGGCGCGACGAGCGCTTCGTCGATCGCGCCCAACCGATTGTACGTCAGATCGCGGAGGCTGCCGCGAACCGAGTCCCCCACCAATAGTGCGCCCGTCAGCACTGCCGTGCCGGCCATTACCCCCAGGGCCACCGCCAGGTTCACGCGCCAATGAAACCGTAAACTCTCCCAGACCAGGCGTCGGGCATTCATGGCAACGGGCTACCGGTGGAGCAAGTTGGAAGCAGAGCAGAGGACAGCGCTGACCGCAATGCCGCGGGTGTGCCGCCAAGCGTACCGCCGAATCACTCGTCGGTCACGCAGCCTTCCGAGGCGCTCTTCACGTTCTTGATGTATTTGTAAAGCGTGCCACGAGTGGCCTTGTACGGCGGAGCGGTCCAGGCGGCCTTGCGACGGGCAAGTTCTTCGTCGCTCAGATGCACGTCGATCCGGTTGCGCTCAGCATCGATGGTGATCATATCGCCATCGGCCACCAGCGCGATCGGGCCGCCCACCTGGGCTTCCGGCGTGATGTGGCCGACGATGAAGCCGTGGCTGCCGCCGGAGAACCGGCCGTCGGTCAGCAGGGCCACGTCGGCGCCCAGGCCGGCGCCCATGATGGCGCTGGTGGGCGTGAGCATTTCCGGCATGCCGGGGCCGCCCTTGGGGCCCTCGTAGCGGATCACCACCACGTCGCCCTTTTGGATCTTGTTCTGTTCCAGGCCGGCCAGCATGTCTTCTTCGGAGTCGAAGACGCGGGCAGGACCGGTGAAGGTGGTGCCTTCCTTGCCGGTGATCTTGGCCACCGCGCCCTCGGGAGCCAGATTGCCGCGGAGGATGCGGATGTGGCCCGTGGCCTTGATCGGGTTGGACAGCGGACGCACGATCTGCTGGCCTTCCTTCAGGCCCGGCAGGTCGGCCAGGTTCTCGGCCACGGTCTTGCCGGTGCAGGTGAGCAGGTCGCCCTTGAGCAGCCCTTCTTCCAGCAGGTACTTCATCACTGCCGGGGTGCCGCCCACGCTGTGCAGGTCCTCCTCGACGAACTTGCCGCTGGGCTTGAGGTCGGCAATGTACGGCACGCGGTCGCTCACCCGCTGGAAGTCGTCGATGGTCAGCGGCACGTCGACGGCGCGGGCCATGGCGATCAGGTGCAGCACGGCGTTGGTCGAGCCGCCCAGGGCCATCACCACCACCATGGCGTTCTCGAACGCCTCGCGGGTCATGATGTCGCGGGGCTTGATGTCGCGTTCGAGCAGGTTGAGGATCGCTTTGCCGGCCGCGCGGCATTCGGCCAGTTTCTCCTCAGCCACGGCGGGCGTCGACGAGCTGTAGGGCAGCGCCATGCCCATGGCCTCGATGGCCGAGGCCATGGTGTTAGCCGTGTACATGCCGCCGCAGGCACCGGCGCCCGGACAGCTGTGGCGGACGATGGCCCGACGGGTGTCTTCATCGATCTTGCCTGCCAGGTACTCGCCGTAGCTCTGGAAGGCCGACACGATATCGAGCTTGTCGCGGCCCGCACCGCAACCGGCCTTGATGGTGCCGCCGTAGATCATCAGCGACGGGCGGTTGAGCCGGCCCATGGCGATGAGGCAGCCGGGCATGTTCTTGTCGCACCCGGGAATGGTGATCAGGGCGTCGTACCATTGGCCGCCCATCACCGTTTCGATGGAGTCGGCGATCAAGTCTCGCGACTGGAGCGAGTAGCTCATGCCTTCGGTGCCCATCGAGATGCCGTCGCTGACCCCGATGGTGTTAAACCGCATGCCGACCAGGCCGGCTTCCTGCACGCCTTTCTTCACCTCGGCGGCCAGGTCCAAGAGGTGCATGTTGCAGGTGTTGCCCTCATACCACACGCTGGCAATGCCTACCTGGGCCTTGTTCATGTCTTCTTCGGTCAGGCCGGTGCCGTAAAGCATGGCCTGCGAGGCGCCTTGGCTCTTGGGCTGCGTAACGCGGGAGCTGTACTTGTTCAGTGCTGGCATGAGGTCACAACAGAGTGCTTGGATGGAAAAAATCAGGGGGGACGACGCCGGGCCGCAGCGCGGCGAATCCAGTGTTCCAGACGCCCCCCCGGCCGTCAACTGGCGGCGCCGCCAGCAGTTGCGAGGCCCAGCCAGGGCAGGGGAGGATGCCGCGTGCCCGCGTACAATGGAGTAGGTACGCATCTACCAGGTTCACGGGGGGGCCAGTACGGCATTTCCCTCCGTCGCTGTGCGGCAAAACGCCCCCAAAAACATGGCTTGTCTGACCCCAACCGGCGGATAAACTTAACAGTTTACGCCTCCCCGCCGGAAAAACTGCGCAAGCGGCCAGCTCAATGGGCCGCCAGGCAAAGGGCAGGGCCCGCGTAACAATCACCCGCTAACAACGGATTTGCCGGCCCGGCACGTTTTACGTGTGCCGCCTGGTGGTCGGCAGCCGATTGATAGGTCGCCATCCACGCTGATAGATCACCACGTCCAACCCCGAACAGCCAAGCGGACGGTACGAACCATGAAAGACGGCATTCATCCCCGCTACGTCGAAACCACCGTCACCTGCGGTTGCGGCAACACCTTCCAAACCCGCAGCACGGTGCCCGAGCTGAAGGTCGATATCTGCAACGTTTGCCATCCGTTTTACACGGGTAAACTGAAGTACGTGGACACGGCCGGCCGGATCGAGAAGTTCCAGAAGAAGTTTGCCGGCGGATATGCCAGCCTGAACCGGGGCAAGAAGGGCAAGAAGGCCGAGGCCGCTCAAGCCGACGCTTCGGCCGAATCCTAGCGGCGGCCCCCGCTGCCCATCCTCGCTTCCTTCCTACCGTTACCCCGCCGCTTGGTCCCTCGCGCCCACGCGTTTGGGCATGCGCTGTTGCCGCCCGCTGGCGGCTCGTGGCTGGGACCGGCCAAACCGGCTGTGGGGGCAGGCGTTGGCTGCCAGAAGTCGGGGCGCGCTGCCGCCCCGGCCGGCCGCTACGTCCCGCACCTTGGTAGCGGCCCTGCCGGCGTTACCGGTACGCCGGGTGCCCCGCCACGGCGGTTTGCCTCTTCTGCGTATTCATCCCGATTATCCCCTGCTGGGCGCGCATGGCGGCACGCGTGCGCACGCTCGGCCTGCGCGCATTTGTGGCGCGGCCCCGCTCGGCAGTTCCCCTTCTGCTCTCTCGTTGACGGCTCGTTAACCCGAGGGAGGTGCACCCATGCGCGACATGCTTGAACAGACCCTGGCCCGTTACGAAGAACTCGAAAAAGCCCTGCTCGATCCGCAGATCGCGAACGATCCCAGCCGGATGGCGGCGATCGCCCGCGAACGCGGCGGCATCGCCAAGCTGGCTGCGCGGTTTCGCGAGTTCAAGGAAATCAACCAGCGAATTGCCGACACGCTCGCCCTGGCCCAAGGCGACGACCCCGAAATGGCCGAGCTGGCGGAAGCCGAACTGATCGACCTGCGCAAACAGCAGGAAGAAGCGTTCAACGACCTGCTCGATTTGACCATGGGCGGCGAGGATGCCACGCGTACTCGCTGCGTGATGGAAATTCGGGCCGGTGTCGGCGGCGACGAAGGCGCGCTGTTCGCCCGCGACCTGTACGAGATGTACCGCAAGTACGCGGAATCACAGGGGTGGAAGGTCGAAATCCTGGAAATGCACCCCACGGAAATGGGCGGCTTCAAGGAAATCATCCTGGGCATCGAGGGCGAAGGCGTGTACCGCACGCTCCAGTACGAGAGCGGCGGCCACCGCGTGCAGCGCGTGCCTGAGACCGAAGCCAAGGGCCGTATCCACACCTCGGCCGCCACGGTCGCCGTGATGCCCGAGCCCGAAGACGTGGAAGTGGAACTCAAGCGCGAGGACTATCGCGAGGACGTATACCACGCCAGCGGTCCGGGCGGCCAGCACGTGAACAAGACGGCTTCGGCCATTCGGCTCACGCACCTGGAAACCGGCATCGTGGTGACCTGCCAGGACGAAAAAAGCCAGCACAAGAACCGGGCCAAAGCCCTCCGCGTGCTCAAGACGCGTCTCTACGAGTACCGTCAGCAGCAGGAGAACGCCAAGCGGGCGGCCGAGCGCAAGAGCCTGGTGGGTTCCGGCGACCGCAGCCAGCGAATTCGCACCTACAACTTCCCGGAAAACCGGGTCACCGATCACCGGATCAACTTCACGATCTACAAGCTCGACAGCATCATGGCGGGCAACATGGAGCCGCTGATCGAGGCCTGCAAGGAGTACGCCCGCTCCAAGCAGCGCGAAGCCTTCGGCGCGATCACCTGACGGCGTGCCCCGCGGGCTGCCCGCGGCATTCCCAGCAGTCGCCTGCGCTCGGGTACAATCTCGCCGCCGCGCCCTTGGCGTGCGGCCAGTTGCCGCCATGATTGGAGCGTGGCAACCGGCCGAGCGTGATCGTTTTCGCTGCGCTGTTCACCGGCCGGAGCCAGCCAAGGAAGAGATATGGCAGAAGCAGAAAAATGGACGGTTGGCCGGCTGCTCACCTGGACCACCGACTTCCTCCGCCAACACGGCGCGGATAGTCCCCGGATCGATGCCGAAGTACTGCTCGCGCACGCCCGGGGTTGCAGCCGCATCGAGCTGTACACGGTCTACAACGAAGATCCCGGCGACGAGACGCGGGCCACCTTCCGCAACCTGGTCAAGCAGCGGGCTGCCGGTACGCCGGTCGCGTACCTGGTAGGGTATCGCGAGTTCTATTCGCTGCCGTTCAAGGTTACGCCCGACGTTTTGATCCCGCGGCCTGAGACCGAAATGCTCGTGGTCGCGCTCCTGGACAAAATCAACGAGGAGCAGGCCAAGGACGCCCGCAAAGACACGCCGCCAGCGGACGAAGCAACCGCGGCCACCGACGACGCCGGCGAGCCGATCAGCAGCCGCCCCAAGCGCAGCCACCGGGCGTGGCAGATTGCCGACGTCGGTACCGGCAGCGGCATCCTGGCCGTATGTGCCGCCAAGCATTTACCGGCCGCCGAGGTCACGGCCATCGACATCAGCCCGGCCGCGCTGGCCATCGCGCGCGAAAATGCCGAGCGTCACGGTGTTGCCGATCGGATTCACTTTATCGAAAGCAACGTTTTCGCGGCGGTGCCGACCGAAGCCCAGTTCGACTT
Organism: uncultured Planctomycetales bacterium; assembly: GCA_937927735.1. Lineage (GTDB taxonomy): Bacteria > Planctomycetota > Planctomycetia > Pirellulales > S012-138 > CALBRZ01. The sequence goes on along the minus strand of CALBRZ010000049.1, from coordinate 31,414 downwards.
CATCCTCAGCAACCCGCCTTACGTTCGCACCTCGGAGATGGCCGAGTTGCCGCGGGAGGTCGCGCAGCACGAACCGCACCTTGCGCTGGAAGCGGGTCCGGAGGGCACCGACGTCATCGCCCCGCTCCTGGAGCAGTCGCTTCAGCGGTTGCGGCCCGGCGGCTGGTTGTTCTGTGAGTTGAGCCCGATGATCGCGGAAACGGTCCGCTCCCTGGCCGCGCAGCAGAGCGGCTGGGAATCCATTCAGATTCGCCCCGATACGGCGGGCCATCTACGCATGTTGGCCGCCCGCAGACACCTCTAGCCCTCGGGCGTTACCGCGGCAACCTGGCGGGGCAATGAACCATCGGCAGCAACGGGCCGTAGTGGCTAAGGGAACTTGCCCACGTGCGCCGGCGCCGCAAGATGCGTTTGCCCCGCGGGCCAGGTAGATCGGGTTGCCTCAAGCGGCGCGACAACTCATATTGTGCGCAGTGGGCGAGTTCCCCGGGGCATTTGTCCCCCGCTGCGGAGCACGCCGCCTTGGCGGCATGAGGCCGCGACGTAAGCTCGGCACCTTCTTACGTTTTGGCATGCCACGATACCGGGCCGGGCAGGTCGCCCTGGACGTCTGGCCGCCGTGCGTCTTGCAGCGCGTGGCCACCAACTGCCGGGCGCATGGGGGAGATGGCATGCGGTGCTGCCGTTTTTGCCGCCTGGGCCGAGTATCACGGTCCTCATTTTGAACCATTCGGCCATCCATTCCGAACGTGCAGTAAGGTAAAAAGCGGTAGACTGGTTAAGCACATACGGTTGCTCCCGTCCTGGCGGTCAGATCCGCCGGTTGGCTGCCGGTTCGCGGGCCGCCGGGCTCTGCCGCAGATTCGCCAAGTCAAGATCGTAACGGCTGCGAGGTTTCTTTCATGACGAGCGACGCTCACAAGCCAGAGTCGACGGAGAACGTTGCCGATTCGGCTAGCGCCCCTGCCGCCGCGGCGGCCAACGGGAGCCCGGCTGACCGCGGCGAAACTCCCATGATCGAGGCCATCGGTCTGTGCAAATATTACGGCAGTTTCGCCGCCATCGAGGGGGTATCCTTCAAGGTGTACCGGGGCGAAGTGGTCGCCTTCCTGGGTCCCAACGGTGCCGGCAAGAGCACCACGATGAAGCTGCTGACCGGCTACCTCGCCCCCAGCGCCGGGGTCGCTCGCATCGCCGGCTACGACATGGCCAGCCAGCGCATCCAGGGCAGCGCCCACCTGGGATACCTGCCTGAAAACGGCCCGCTGTACCGCGACATGACGCCGCTGGCGCTGCTGCGGTTCTTCGCCACCGCCCGCGGCATGCCGTCGGCCCTGCGCAAGGAGCGGATCGAGAAAGTGGTCGACCTGCTCGATTTGTGGGAAGTGCTGGGCAAGCCCATCGGCAAGCTGTCCCGCGGTTATCGTCAGCGCGTGGGCATGGCGCAAGCCCTGCTGCACGATCCCGACGTATTGATTATGGACGAACCGACGGCGGGCCTGGATCCCAACCAGATCACCGAAGTCCGCCGCACGATCACGCAGTTGGGCAAGGACCGCACCATCCTGCTGTCGACGCACATCATGCAGGAGGTGGAAGCGATGTGCAGCCGGGCGATCTTCATCGCCGACGGCCGGCTGAAATTCGATGGCCCGATTTCCGAGTTGGCCGGCGATCACACCACGCTGGAAGAACGGTTCCACGAGCTGAGCGCTGCCCCCTAAGCCAGCCGCGCGGCTCATCCAGCCGTGGCCGGACGGCCCGCCAGGCCGCGTGCCACGAAAGACAGAACGCACTCGCCGCCAATCACGTACCTTGCGTATCGCAAAAGCACATCAACCGCTTCGATCGGATTTAGACACGCCATGAAAAGTTCTGTGCTGCTGGCCGTTTTCAAGCGGAACTTTGTCAGCTACTTCACCAATCCCACCGGCTATGTCTTCTTGTTCCTGTTCGTGCTGCTGACGGGCATCGCCGCGTTCTGGCCCAACGAGTTCTTCAACTCGAACCTGGCCAACCTCGACCAGTTGAACAAGTGGCTGCCGTACATCCTGCTGATCTTCATCCCCGCCATCACGATGAGCACCTGGGCGGAGGAGCGGCGGCTAGGCACCGACGAATTGCTGCTGACCATCCCGGCCACCGACGTCGAGGTGGTGGCCGGCAAGTTCCTGGCGGCCGTGGCCATTTACTCGGCCTCGCTGGCGTACTCGGCCGCCTGCAACCTGATGATGCTCGAAGTGCTGGGCTCGCCGGACCTGGGCCTGTTCTTCGGCATGTACTTCGGCTACTGGATGGTCGGCGTGGCGATGATCTCCATCGGCATGGTGGCCTCGTTCCTGACCGGTGATTTGACGGTCGGCTTCGTGCTGGGCACCGTGTTCAACGCCCCGCTGGTGTTCGCCGCGGCGGCCAACACGATCTTCCCCGAATGGCTGGCCATCCACATTCAACGCTTGAGCATCGGCTGGCACTTCCGCGATTTCCAAAGCGGCGTGATCAGCTTCTCAAGCATGATGTACTTCATCCTGATCACCGCGTTCTGCTTCTACCTGTGCGTGGTGCTGATCGGTCGCCGGCACTGGCTGGGCGGCCGCGACGGCCAGAACCTGCTGCCCCACTACGTGGTCCGCACCATCTCGCTGGGCGCCATCTGCGTGGGCATCATCGTGCTCTCGGCGTACGTGACGCTGCGGTTTGACGCCACCGCCGAAGGGCTCAACTCGCTCTCGCCCAATACCAAGCAGATTGCCAGCAACCTGGGCTTCCGCTACGAGTCGCTGCCCCAGGCGTACCGCGAACAGCACGCCGATACGCTCAAGAAGATCGAAGACGCCATCCAGAAATACCGCGACGAGCACAAGCAGGCGCCGCAATCGGTCGACGAGTTCGAGCAGAAGATCCTGAAGCCGCTGGGCGTGTCGCTGCCGCGTCTGGACGATGACGAAGGGGCCGTGGTCTACAACCCCGAAACGGGCCGGATCTCCGTGCAGCGGCCGCGCCGCGTACGGATCGAGGCGTTCATCAGCCCCGAGGACCGCACGCCCGAAACCTACATCACCACGCGGTTGAACCTGCTCAACACGCTGCGCGAGATCGAGGCGCTACGTAACCCATACATCGAAATCGTGGTCAACGAGACGCGGCCCGCCAGCGTCGAAGCCGACCGCGCCAAGCAGCTCTACAACATCGAGCCCCGCCAGGTGGGCATCCAGCGCCGCGGGCAATTGAAGCTCGATGAACTGTTCATGGCCGTGGCGTTCACCTCGGGCTTGAACAAGCACGTGATTCCGTTCATCGATCGCGGCATCCCCATCGAGTACGAACTGGCCCGCTCCATCGTGACCGTGTGCCGCGATGCCGACCAGACCAAGACGATCGGCGTGGTCCGCACCGGCGCGATGCTGTTCCCGCCGGAGTTCCCGCCGCACTTCGGCGGCCAGCGGCCTGAAAAGGAAATGATCATTCAGGAGCTGGAGAAGCAGTACCGCGTCGAGGAAGTGGACCCGTCGCAACCGATCAAGGTCGAAGGCCCCAACGGCGAGCGTTACTATGCGGCCCTGCTGGTGGTGCAGCCCTCGACGCTCGATCCCAAGTCGCTCGACAACGTGATCGACGCCATCCGCAAGGGCGTGCCGACCGCGATCTTTGAAGATCCGCAGCCGGCCATGATGCGGGTGATGGAATCGCCCAACGCCGATCACCTCGAAAAGCTCTGGAAGCTGCTGGGCGTGGAGTTCAACAGCGACGAGATCCTGTGGACCCACTACAACCCGCACCCCAAGATCGAGTTCCCCAAGGAGTTCGTGTTCATCGCCCGGGGTTCCGGCGCCAAGCAGCCGTTTGACGACAACCAGGCGATCACGTCCAAGCTGCAAGAGATCCTGTTCCCGTTCACCGGGTATCTGCGCCGCGGCAAGTCGACCGGTCCGACCTACACGCCGCTGCTGTTCACCGGCAGCGACACCGGTACGCTGCGGAAGGAACACCTCTTTACGTTCAACCCGCAAACCTTCCAGCGCGACTGGAACCAGAACCGCGAGCAGCATTACTCGCAGGCCGACCGGCCGACCGAGTACGCGATCGCGGCCCGGATCCGCGGCCCGCTCGATCCCGAAGCGATCGCCGAACTGGATAAGGACAAGGATAAGGACAAGCCACAGGACAACCAGGAGGGCGGTGATCAGAAGCAGCCCGAAACCAACGATGGCGCTCAGTCCAGCCATCAGGGCGGCGTGGCCGACCTGGTGCGGCTGGTGAACCATCCGGGTCATGACGGTCACGAGCACGACGAAGACGGCAATCACAAGGAAGGCGACGACAAGAAAGCCGCCACCGATGAAAAGCCGCAGGAAATCGACGTGGTGCTGGTCGCCGACCTGGACTGCCTGACCAGCGTGTTCTTCGACCTGCGGGCTCGCGGCGACGATCCCAACCAGGAAGTGTACCTGAACCTGGACAACGTCCCGTTCGTGCTGAACATCATCGACGTGCTGGTGGGCGACGAGCTGTTTGTCGACATCCGCAAGCGGCGTCCGCAGCACCGCACGCTGGAAGCCATCGAAGCCCGGGTGGAAGACGCCCTGGCCGTGGCCAAGCAGAAGCGCGAAGGCAAGCAACTGGAACTGGAGCAGCGGATCAACGACCTGGAACAGCAGGTCCGGGCCGAGTTGGCCAAGATCACCGATCCGACCAGCCGCCGCATCAAGCAGGAGCAAGCCGAACGGCGCCGCAACAAGCTGGTGCAGCAGTACCAGCGTGAGAACCAGCAGGAACTGACGCAGGTCGAGCGCGAGCTGGAAGCCGAGATCGACTCGATCAAGTCGTTCTACAAGATGTGGCTGGTGCTGGTGCCGCCGGTGCTGCCGCTGCTGATGGGCCTGGTGGTGTTCATCAACCGCCGCTCGCGCGAACGGATGGGCGTGTCCAGCCGCCGTCTCCGCGACTAGCCTTAGCCCAGCCTGGCGTTCTGTTCCCGTAAACCCAATCCACGCATCCCTCGAGATTGAGCCCTATACCCATGAGCGAACTGACCAAAACGCTCGTATACGTCGGCCTGGCGGTCGTGTGCGTCATCGCCAGCGTGGTGGTCGTACGGTCGCATTCGGTGGACTTCTCCGACGACACGATCAACGACCAGGGCGAGTTGTTCTTCCCGCGGTTCACCGACCCGCTGGAAGCCGCCCGGCTCGAGATCGTCAAGTGGGACGAAGCCACCGGCGAACGGCGCGAGTTCGAAATCCGCAAGGACGCCGACGGCAAGTGGACAATCCCCTCGCGCTACAACTACCCCACCGACCTGACCAACCAGTTGGCCGAGGCCGCCACCAGCATCGTGGGCCTGGTCAAGGAGCAGGTGCAGCCCTCGGGCTTTGCCGACCGGGCGCTGTACAAGGTGGTCGATCCCCGCGATGCCAAGCCGGGGGACACTGGCGTGGGCATGTTCGTCCGCATGTCGGACCAGAGCAACAACACCCTGGCCGAATTCATCATTGGCGAGACCTTCCCGGAATCGCCCGAGATGCGTTACGTGGTGGTGCCGGGCGTCGACCGGGTGTACGTGGCCCGGGTCGACGTGAGCAAGCTGTCGACCAACTTCAAGGACTGGATCAACAAAGACCTGCTCAAGCTCGACACCAACAACATTCACCACATCAAGCTGCTGGATTACTCGCTGGACCTGGAGCAGCGGCGGTTCGTGGGTGGTGACGTGATGCACCTCACCTACGACGCCAACGCCAAGGAAGGCGAACGCTGGAAGCTCGAAGACCTGGCCGTGGGCCAGCAACTGGATCAAAAGAAGCTCGACAGCATGCTCCAGGCGTTCGACCTGCTGGAGATCGTCGACGTACGGCCCAAGCCTGAGTCGCTCGGCCGTTTCCTGGGCGGCCAGGAAGGGCTTCAACTCAGCCAGCAACTGGCCGAAGGCCTCGCCGCTCGCGGTTACTACCTGATGCCGGTCGGCAATGGCGCGGTCGACCTGCGGTCCAAGCAGGGCGAAGTGGTCATCGCCATGAAGAACGGCGTGGAGTACCAGTTGCGTTTCGGCGAAAAGACGCAGGACCTGGGTAGCGACACCTCGGAGGAAGGTACGCCGGCCGCCGATGCCCGTTACCTGCTGATCGCGGTCCGCTTCAACGAAGACCTGCTCGAAAAACCCGAGTATGTCGAGCTGCCCGAGGAGCCGGCCGCGCCGGGCGAGGAAGTTAAGACCGATCCCACCAAGTCGCAGTACAGCATCCAGAGCCTGGACAAGATCCGCAGCCAGGGTCTGAAGACGGCCGCCGACTTCAAGGCCGCTCGCGAAGAAGCCGAAAGCCAGAACGCCCGCATCCGCGAGCGTTACGAGCGGCGGGTGGAAGCCGGCAAGAAGGCGGCCCAGGAGCTGAACGACCGCTTCTCCGGCTGGTTCTACATCATCAACGACGAGTTGTTTAACCGCATCCACCTGCAGCGGAAGGACATCGTGGCCGATGCCTCGCAGGAGCAGGTCAAGGAGTCGGCTGAAGCCAAGGCCAACGCCGACGACAAGGCGGCCGAAACCGCCCCGGCGGAGGAACCGGCTCCGGCCGCCAATCCGCAGCAGTAACTGAAGCTGGCGGCGAGTTCCCCAAGGCGCGCATGCAGCACCGGCTCTGCCCCCTCGGCAGAGCCGGTTTCGCGCGCTGGCCGGGGCCGCGGGGTGATCTTGCCCCGCGCGCGAGGCACAGCCAGAATGACCATGGGACGCAGCGGCGGCCGTGACAGCAGGCATTTGCCGTCGCAACGGTCTGCCATGTCGCGCGCGGTGGCGCATCTGCCTGGCTCGCCTGCACCTGGTGAAACGGCTCCCTCAAGGGGACGGCGCATTGGGCGCGTGCCCCGGCTCGTGTACAACATGCAACCGGGAGCCTGACCTCACGGCCTTGTGTACGCGCCGCACCTGTTGGTTTTCGCGTCCCTACGGCACCCGGAGTACATCGATCGTGCAGTTTTACCGAGCTCAACTGGCCAACGGCCTGGAAGTCGTCGCCGAATCCAATCCCGACGCTTATTCGTGCGGTCTGGGATTCTTTGTCCGCACCGGCGCCCGCGACGAAACCGCCGAACTGGCCGGCGTGAGCCACTTCCTGGAACACATGGTGTTCAAAGGCACGCCCCGCCGCAGCTCGGCCGACGTGAATGCCGAATTCGATGCCATCGGCGCCGACAACAACGCCTACACCGGCAAGGAAAGCACCGTCTACTACGCGGCCGTGCTGCCGGAGTACCTGGATAAGGCCCTGGACCTGTTGGCTGATATGATGCGGCCATCGCTGCGGACGGAAGACTTCGAGACCGAACGCCAGGTCATCATCGAAGAAATCCGCATGTACGACGATCAGCCGCCTTACGGGGCCGACGAACGCTGCGAGGAACTGCACTTCAACGGGCATCCGCTGGCCAACAGCGTGCTGGGGACGGTGCAGTCGATCGAAGCCCTGACCGTCGAACAGATGCGCGAGTACTTCCAGCGCCGCTACAGCCCCAGCAACATGACGCTGGTGGCGACCGGTAAGGTGGACTTCGACAAGCTGATGGCCGAGGCCCAGCGGTACTGCGGCCACTGGGAACCGTTTGAGACCAGCCGCACCATCACCGAGGCCGCACACTATCCGGGCTTTCAATGCCTGCGGAAGGAAGCCTCCACTCAGGAGTACTGCATGCAGTTGGCGGCGGCCCCCTGGAAGACTTCCCGCGAGCGCTACGCGGCCGACCTGCTGACCACCATCCTGGGCGACGGCACCGGCAGCCGGTTGTACTGGGAGCTGGTCGATACGGGCGAGGCCGAACACGCTTCCATGTACTATGTGGAGTACCTCGGGGCCGGGCTGTTCTGGACCTCGCTGAGCTGCTCGCCGGAAAAGGCCGACCGCAACCTGCGGGTGGTCCGCGAGGTGTTCGATCGGGCTACCCGGGAAGGCATCACGCTCAAGGAACTGGAGCAGGCCAAGAACAAGACCAAATCGCACGCCGTCATCTCCAGTGAACGGCCGATGCGGCGGCTGCGGTCGGTGGGCGGCAACTGGATCCAGCACGGCGAGTACCACTCGCTCCGCGACGAACTGGACCAGATCTCGGCCGTGACGCTGGACGACGTGATGCAATTGCTGCACGATTACCCGCTGGACCAGGCCACGACGGTGGCCATTGGCCCACGCGACGACCTCGTCGCGGTCTAAGGGCAGGGGAGGGCAGTCGCCTTGGGCCGGCTATCCCCGCTCTCTAACGGGTATGCTAGCGTCGCAGCCCCCCATGCTGGGCGGAACAACGCTTGTTAGCGATTCCCCCTCGCAAGCACTATCTTGCTGGCAGGTTCGGACGGATTCGTTGCAGTCAGAACGGCCGACGAGGGCGGCTTAAAAGGCAGTTGCGGAGGTGTTGACAGCATCCCGGCCACCGCTACACTTACAAGTTCTCAGCCTATTGGTGGAGTCTTGTTCACTTCCGGCGACGGGGGGACAGGCTACCCCGGTAAGCTGAGCAATCGCATAAGGTTATAATCATCTGGCGCGATCGGGCCTGCCGACATAAAAGTGGCGAAGTCGGCACAGCACTGTGGTTTAGCCGCTTCGCCCCGAGGCGCGACGTTTGGATGACGAATCGTTCGAGTCGCTGAACATAGAAAGCTACCTGAATGCCCACCATTAACCAGCTTGTTCGCAAGCGGCGGAAGAAGCCGCGGCGCTTCAGCAAGTCGCCGGTGCTCGATGGCTGCCCGCAGAAGCGCGGGGTCTGTCTCCAAGTGAAGACGATGACCCCCAAGAAGCCCAACTCGGCTCTGCGTAAGATCACCCGCGTGCGGCTCTCCAACGGCAAGGAAGTCACCGTTTACATCCCGGGCGAAGGCCACCAGTTGCAAGAGCACTCGATCGTGCTGGTGCGCGGCGGCCGTGTGCGCGACCTGCCCGGTGTGCGTTACCAGGTGGTTCGCGGCGCGCTGGATACGCTGGGCGTCAACGGGCGCAAGAAGTCTCGCAGCCGTTACGGGGCCAAGAAGCCTCGCTGACGTTCACTAGGCAAACACCGCCTTCCCTGCCGGCATCGCGTAGAGGTCCGGCACGGGGCGTTACCGGACAATCCACAGATCGCATACTTGTAGGTTCATCGAGGAGTTTATCGGCATGGGCCGAATTACCGCCAGCCGCAAGCAGCTTGCTCCCGACCCGCGTTACGGGTCATTGCTGGCCAGCAAGTTCATCAACTATTTGATGTGGGACGGCAAGAAGTCGACGGCCCAGGCCGTGTTCTATGATGCCATGGACATCATCAAGAGCCGCATCTCCGAGGTGGAACCGATCGAGGTGTTCACCCGGGCTGTGGAGAACGTGAAGCCGGCCATCGAGGTGCGCAGCCGCCGCGTCGGTGGTGCCGCCTACCAAGTGCCGATGCCGGTGAACTCCCGCCGTCAGCAATCGCTGGCGATCCGCTGGATCATCTCGGCCTGCCGCGAAAAGAAGGGCCGCAAGATGTCCCGCGTGCTGGCCGAAGAGCTGATGGCCGCCTACAAGCGTGAAGGCGCCGCGATGGCCAAGCGCGAGAACGTCCACCGCATGGCCGACGCCAACAAGGCCTTCGCCCACTTCGCCTGGTAAGCCACGTCTGCCAGGCAAACCCAACTGCAGTCAACCCAAGCCGCACCGGTTCCTGATGCCGGTGCGGCTTTTTTGTTGCGCATGTAGGAGCTGTCAGAAAGTGCCTCCCATTTCGGCCATCGCCCGCCCCCTGCGCGCAGCGACAGCACAAACTGGGCAAAGTTTGCCGCTTGTACTGAAAGTTCTGGTTCCCGCGAGTTTGAAGTGCCGATGACTCGTAACGAACAGGAGACTTGAACCGCTCGCGGGGCACAGGCTGAGGGCCCTGTGGGCTTGCCCAACCTCCAACGCACGAGGATTCACGGATGAAAAACCTGCAGGGGGCCACACTCGCCATGCTGGGCGCGTTGCTGCTGTCGGGCACCGCGCTGGCGCAACCCCATTCTGTTGCTCCGCGGCCGATTCCCAATCCGGACCACAGCGAGTACATCGTCGTCGAGGGGGGCGCCCACCATCACGACCATCACGGCGGCTGCTGCTCGCGCGGCGGCTGCTTCCCGCCGGAAAGCGGCCCCTGCGATCCGTGCGGTCCGCACGGCCTCAATCAGCTCTTTGCCCGCATGAAGCAGAAGCTCTGTGAGCGCAAGTGCCGCTGCGCCAAGCGCTGCGACAAAGTGTGCTGCACCGAGCCTGCCTGCGACACGGTCGAAACCTGCTGCCCGCATCCCACCAGCTACGCTCCGGAACTGGCCGCCTACCGCAAGCCGCTGCTGCTGGGCCGGCTGTTCCAGGACAAGTGCGCCACCGGGTATTGCGGTGGGCCGGTGTATGGCGCTCCGCCTCATGCCGCTCGGGTTTATGGCGCTCCGATGCGCGAAGGCTGCTGTGCCCCGGTGATTCACCGTGGCGGTTACCCGCAGCCTCCGCAGCCCGTCGAGCAGCTCGAGCCCACGCCGCACCACCCGGCCTCGCCTGCGGCTCCGGCCACGGAGCGGACCTCGGGCGAGCGTCGCTACGAGACGCAGAAGAACGTCCGTTCCAGCCGCGGCCCCATCTAAGACCACGCGGCACCGCGGCTGCTTCCCAAGCGATTTGTCAGGGCAAAACGCCCGGCGGCCGCATCAGGCATCCGCTCATCAACCCCACCAGCATCTGCGGCACAGCCCGCCAGGGAGTCGGCTCTCCCGAGGCGGGTTGTGCCGTTTTTGCGTTCTGGGCGTCTTGTGCCGCCTGGTCGGTTCGCCACCGTCGGCCAGGCGGCCAGGGGCGGTTTCAGCCCGGGCAACCGGCGCGAGGCCGCCAGGTTCCGGCAAGACAACGGCAGGGATTCTTTGCGTCGCGGGCGAGCGCAAACTATCGTCAAGTGTGGACACACCCCGCCAATGGACGGACCGAACTCCCGCTATTGCGCGGCATACCGCTTGCACGATAACAGGCAGTGCGATCCCATCGCGTCTGCTTTGGCAGCCGTGTGTCCGGCTGGCGATCGGTGCGGCAGTCGGGCAGGCCTCCCGCAGTTAGGCACGCAGTTCGTTTCAGGCAACCGATTCGGTGAAGAGCTTTCTGATCCTGCTTGTGGGAGTCGCCATCGGCGCAGCCGCGACCTGGTATGGTCCGCGGCACTTCGCGCCTGCGCCCGCGCCGCTTCTGCCCAACGGCCTGCCCACCGAGAACACGGAGTTCGAACCGGTCAAAGCCCTGGGCCGCATCCTGCCCAGCCAAGGCATCATCGAGATCGGTGCCGTTCCCACCGAACAGATTCAAAGCATCGCGGTGAAGGTCGGCTCGCGCGTCCACCAGGGCGACGAACTGGCTCGCCTGGCCAGTTACGACCTGCTCCAGCAGCAGATTGCCGCCCTGGAAGCCAAGCGCGAGGAGGCGTTGGCCCAAGTCGCCGCCGAGAAAGCGCTGCTCGATCAGCAAATCGCCAGGGCTCGCCTGGCCTTCGACGAAGTGAAGCTGGGCGAGCGTGAGATCCAGGTGCAGCGCGAGCAGCTTGTCTTTTTGCAGCAGAAGCTCGACCAGGAACGGCGAGAATTGCGCCGGCTGCAAAAAGCCCCGCCGGCGTTGATCTCCGCCCAGGATGTCGAGCGGCAGCAACTTCTGACCGCCAAGACCGAAGCCGACCTGCAAGCCGCCCACCGGGCCATCGATACGCTTACCGCCAAGCAGGACCTGGCTCTGCGCACGGCTCAGGCCGAAATCGACGTGCTCGAGGCCAGCAAGAAGCGGATCGACGCCCAAGCCCCGCTGGCGTCGCTCGATGCCGAGATTGCCAGCCTGCGTGCCCAGCAGAAGCGTTCGATCGTCCGGGCGCCGTGCGATGGCGAGATCCTGGAAATCTACGCCCAGCCGGGCGAGCTGGTCGGCAATCAACCGATCCTGCGGATGGCCGACCTGACCACCATGAACGTGGTGGCCGAAGTGTACGAAGCTGCCAAACGGACCATCCGCCCCGGCCAGAAAGTCACCATCAGCACGCCGGCCTTGAGTGCTCCGCTGGACGGCACCGTGCAGCGGGTGGGCGCCATCGTGGCCACGCCCGAGATGCGCAGCTTGAATCCGTTCGATCCGGCCGACCGCCGGGTGTTCGAGGTCGAGATCACGCTCACGCCAACCAGCAGCGAAGCAGCCCGCGACCTGGTCAGCGCGCCGGTGGACGTCACCATCTTCGTGAAGCGAACCGGTCCGGTTACCGAGGCCGCCGGGCCTAAGGCGGATCCCCTGCCTGAACATTCGACGTCTTCAGCCGCAGATGCCCCATGAAGACGCCCCTGGCGTGGCGCAACCTGCTGCACGACAAGCCGCGCACGGCGGTGGGCGTCGGCGGCGTGGCCTTCGCCGTGTTCCTGGTGCTGATGCAACTGGGGTTTCTGGGCGCCGTCGAATCGACCGCCACGGTCATCTACAGCGCGCTGGATTTTGATCTGCTGCTGCGTTCGCCCGAGTATCTGCACTTCTCCAAGGCAGGCGAGTTTCCCGCCATGCGGCTGCGGCAGGCTGCCTCGGCGCCGGGCGTGCAATCGGCCCGGCCCCTGCAGATTGCCATGAACCGTTGGCGGGCGTCGGTGACCGGCTCTGAGAACGACGGCAACATCAGGGCCCTGCTGATGATGGGCGTCGATCCGCAGGCTCCGGCATTTGGCCGCCCCGACATTGTCGCCGAAGTGGCCAAGCTCCAGCGGCCCGACTATGTGCTTATCGACCGCAAAAGCCGTCGCGACTTTGGGCCGGCCAACGGCGAGCGATTCGGACCGGCCGATCTTGGCCGTGCCGCCGAGCTGGGCGGCCGCCGCGTTCAGATCGTCGGTACCTTTGAACTGGGCACGGGGCTCTCGGCCGATGGCGCCGTGATCGTCAGCCAGCCCGGGTTTGTCCGCGCCATGCCTTCGGCCGACCAGGAACGGCTGAGCCTGGGTCTGCTCCGCCTCGCTACCCCCGACGGCGTGCCAGCCAGTGAAGCCCAGCGGCAGCAGGCCGCCGATACCCTCCGAGCCTGGCTAGCCGGGTACGACGACGTGCAAGTACTCACGCGGCAGGAAGTCCTCGACTATGAACTGAACTACTGGGTACAAGGCACCAGCGTGGGAGCCATTTTCACCTTCGGAGCCGTGCTGGGCATGGTGGTCGGCTTGGCCATCGTCTACCAGGTGCAGGAAGCCGACGTCACCCATCACGAAAAAGAGTACGCCACCATGAAGGCCATGGGCTTCAGCTACAACCATCTGCTGGGCGTGATCCTTCAGCAGTCGATCGCCCTGGCTCTGATGGGCTACGCCTTGGGGCTGGCACTGACCGTGTACGTGGGTTACCCGATCACGGCGGCGCTCTCCAACCTGACCGTGGAACTCGATCCCACCTGGGCCGTGGTGGTGTTCGCTGGCAGCTTGGGCATCTGCGTCGCGTCGGGCTATCTGGCCAGCCGCAAGCTGCACGCGGCCGATCCGGCCAGCCTGTTCTGACGGCGAAAGGGAGCCACCGCGTGTTTCTGCGTGCCTTGCTGCTGGTCGCCCGCAATCTGCTGCACCACCGCAAGCGGCTGCTCTTGTCGGTGTGCGGTGTGGGCTTTGCCGTGGTACTGATGGCCATGCAGCTTGGATTTCGCAACGCACTGTTCGACAGCACCGTGCAGGTCATCCGCGAACTGAATGCCGACCTGATCATCTTCAACCGCGGCAAGTACGCGATGACTGTCACGCAGCGGTTCCCCCGCACGCGGCTGCTGCTGGCCGATAGCGATCCGGACGTAGCCGGAGCACATCCGCTGTACATCGAATCGTACGTCGGCGTGTGGAAGGACTGTACGAAGAAGGTCAGCCGGCCAATTCGTGTCCTGGCCTTTTGGCCTAACGATCCGGTCTTTCTCGACGACGACATCAACCGCCAGAAGCATCTGCTGGAACAGCCCCGTGCGGTCCTTCTGGATCGGCTCAGCAAGCGTGCCGCTTACGGGTTGCCGCCCCGCGGCGACGTCGTGGGCCTGACCGTCGAACTCTCGCAGCAGCAAGTCCAGATCGTGGGCACCTTCGCGCTGGGCACCGACTTTGCTAACGACGGTAACCTGCTGATGAGCGCCAACAACTACGCGCGGTACTTCGGAGCCATGCAGCGCAGCTCCGTCCTGGAAGATATCGATCTGGGCGTGGTGCAACTGCACGATCCGAGCCAGGCCCAGGCGGTCCAAGCCCGACTCGAAAAACTGCTGCCCGGCGACGTAACCGTTCTCACGCGCGAGGAGTTCATCCAGCGCGAGATCGGCTTCTGGAAGGCCAGCACGCCGATCGGGTACATCTTCTTCGTGGGTTTGTTGATGGGCTGGGTGGTCGGCGCGGTGATCTGCTACCAGATCATTGCCCGCGATATCTCCGATCACGCGGCCGAATACGCCACGCTCAAGGCGATGGGTTACCGCCAGAGTTACTTTGTGAGCTTGGTATTCTGGCAGGCGGTGCTGATTTCGGTGATCGGATTTGTGCCCGGCATTGCCGTCAGCCAGGTGCTGTACTGGGCGCTGGGCGAGCAGACGGGCCTATTGATGATGCTCACCGTGCCACGCGCGATCGACGTGTTCTTCCTGACGCTGCTGCTTTGCCTTTCCTCGGGCGCCTGGGCCATCCGCGGCTTGCTGCGATCGGCCCCGGCCAGCTTGTTCTAGACGGGCTCGACTCCCAGGTGCTCCTTCAAGTGCGGCAGCACCAGATCGCTGCGCAAGAACGTCGTGATGTGATTGGTGCCGGGGATCACGGCCAGCTTTGCCCCCGGCACCTCCTCGGCACACTGCTGGACTTGCGGCAGCCGGATGTCGCGCTGCCCACAGTAAAAGAGCACAGGCACCTTGATCTGCTTCAATGCCTCGGCGGGTGCGCTCCGGGCTTTGGTGCTGGCAGCCAGAGCCACCAGGTCGTTGGTGAGCAGCTTGGCTCTGGCTTCGCGCGGGAAACGTTCGCCGATCAGACTCTCCAGGGCCGCGACAAACGCGTTGGCGTCGGTACCGTCCACGCCGTCAAAGGCCGCGAAGCGTTCGTCGGGATAGGGATGCACGCCGCCGGCGGCCAGGCTCAGCAACCGCTCGGGCGCATACTGCACCATGCCAAAACCGATCCAGCCCCCCATCGAGTAGCCGCAGTAATGGGCCTTTTCGATGCCCAGGGCGTCGAGCACGGCCACCACGTCGCCTGCCCGGCGCGAAAGTTCGTACGCCTCAGGCTCGTGCGGCTTGTCGCTTTCGCCGTGGCCCCGGGCGTCGATCCGGATCAACTGGAAATCGCCGGCCAGGGCCTTCACATAGCCGTAGAACTCCCACACCCGCAGGTCGGAGCCGAACCCGTGCTGAAGCACCAGCGGCGGCCCGTGGCCCTCGACCTCGTAATGGATGCGGACGTTCTCGTTCTCGGCAAACGGCACGGCAGACTCCAGCAGGGCAGGGGGGGACGTTCGCCCCGCCTCCGGCCGCTACTGGGCAAACGACGGAATCGCCAGGATCACCAACCGGCGATCCGTGGTGGCTACGGCCAGTTCCTTGCCGTCGGGCGAGTACGCTACGCCGTAGGCAGCCGGGGCGGGCAGTTGGACATGGTACAGCAAGTTACCGTGGCTGGCGTTCCACAAAAAGAGGTTCCCGCCCTGGTCCACCGTCGCAAACCGAGGCCCGGAGGGGGGGCCAGGCTACGTCGACTCGGACCGTCACAGCGCGCGGCGTGGGCGTGTTGTGGCGGGGATGTCGTCGACCGACTGTCCTTCACGGAACTGCGGTGCGCAGCAGGGAACGCTTGGCAACAAAGTGCAACTACTCGTCCGCTGCCAGGCTCACACAGATCAGTTCTTCATCGTTGCGGGCAAAGACGTGGCGATCGGCGTAGGCCGGGTGCGCCCAGCACACGCCGTCGCGGCGGCGCAACTGTTCGCGCTTGGGATCGATCAGCTTGGCCCGGTCGATCTCCTCAAAGCCTTGCGGCGAGAGCCTGGCAATCACCAGTTCGCCGGCTTCGTTAAACATCCAGATCCGGTCGCCATTGCGGACCATGTGGATGTTGCTCCAGCGATTGGGCGGCGTGGCCGTGCGGTCCTCCCAGATGCGATCGCCCGTTGCGGCCTTCAGACAGCGCAGCTCGCCGTAGCTGTCCACGCCATAGATGTAATCGCCGTCCAGCAGCGGCGTGGCCATGATCGAGTGCAGGGCATCGGTCTTCTTTTCATCGGGCCCCAGCCGCCGCCAAACGGCCTTGGCTGCAAGCGTGTCCTGGCTCAACTCCAAGAGCAGCGATCCGTCATAGAACGAGGTGACAAACAGCCGCGAACCGTCATAAACGGGCGTGGCGATATTAATGACCATCCGCGTCGGCCGGAACGGGTGTTGCCACAGCAGCTTGCCGGACAGCGGCTCCAGGGCAGCCACGTGGTCGCCGGTCCAGGCGATCAGCACGTCGCGACCTGCCTGCTGAATGATGATCGGCGCCGAATAACTGGCCCGATCGTTGAGAGCCGTCCACACCTCCTCGCCTGTCCGCTTGTTGAACGCTACCAGACAAGCGTTCTCGCCGCCCACCTGAATGATGACCAGGTCGCGATACACCAGCGGAGCCGCGGCGATGCCCCAGTCGGGCATGCGAATTGAATACAACGCGTCCAGGTCCTTCTTCCACAACACGTTGCCATTGGCGGCATCGAAGCAGTGCAGATGCCCCATGGTGCCCAGGGCATAAGCGCGGCCCTCATCGATGGTGACACTCGCCCGAGGGCCCGCCGTGTAGCTCACGTTGCGGTATTCGCACGGATAGCTGAAGGTCCAGATCGTCTTGCCGGTCGCGGCGTCAAAGCAGTGAACGCGTTCGATCTGCTCGGGCTGGGTCACGCGATCGGTCACATAAACGCGTCCGGCGGCAACCGTGGGTCCGCTGTAACCGGCCGAAATCGGCACGCGCCACTTGGGTGTCAGACGCTTGGTGTTGAAACGATCGAAGATACCGGTCTCGCGCCAAACGCCATCGCGCATGGGCCCGCGCCACTGGGGCCAGTCGTCGGCCATGCCCACAACCGGCGTTACGGCAAGCAGCCAGGTCCAGGCAATCAGGCATCCGATGCGGTTCAGACCAAGTCTCATGCGATTCACCCTTGGCTAGGAAGCAGGCAGGGCAGGGGACTGCGTCGCGGCAAAACCTTGGCGGCGCAGCGTTGGTGCGGTGCGGCAGCGGGGCGAAGCATCGTTGGCGCTCCATGTCCGCCCAATGTGCCTTCCCCCCAGCCTATCGTCTACCACCCAAGCGGGAAAGATTGAGTGGCTCCCGCGCGGCCGCTCCCATAGACCGATGTGTGCATTCGTGCCATGATGGGCGCGACGTTCCGCGGCCATCGGGCCCGGGCCAAGCAACAGGAGCCATCATGGTTGCCCGCGTGACAACTCGCACGGCCGCCTGGTTCGCGGCGTTGGTGTGCTGGTCTTATGCAGCCTGCGCATTGCGCGCGGATGACGTGCCGCGCGCATCCAATAATTCGCTCCAAGCAACAACCAACGAGACCGCGGCCAAGCCGCCTTTGGAATTGCCGGCGGAAGGTCGGCGAACCGTGGTTTGGATCAGTATCGATGGCTTGCGAAACGATTATCTGAGCCGCGGCGAGTTTCCCACGTTGCAGCGGCTGCAACGCGAAGGCGCGTTCAGCCGGCAACTGGTGCCTGTCGTTCCCTCGCTCACGTTTCCTAGCCACGTTTCGAACGCAACCGGTGTACGGCCGGGGGTTCACGGCATCGTGGGCAATATCTTTTACGATCGCCAAACCCGCGAGCACTATTACTACCCCGGCGACGGCCGGTTGCTCGATGCCGAACCGATCTGGCTGATCGCCACCCGGCAAGGCATCCGCACCGCGGTCTACGATTGGACGCTCTCGCACGGCCAGCATGGAGCCGTCCGCACGGCGTATCACGGCGAGCGGTTCGATCCTCGCCTGTCCGATCAGCAGCGGCTCGAACAACTGCTGCACGCCTGGGAGAACGATGCCGCGCAGCCTCAGCCGCTGCGGCTGCTCATGGGCTACATGGAAGGCCCCGACGCCGTGGGCCACCGGTATGGCCCCGACAGTCCCGAGATCGCCAAGAAGCTCCAACAGGTGGACCGAGACCTGGGCGAGTTCTTGGCAAGGGCGTTGGAGGTCTGGCGGCGGACGCAGCAGCCGGGCGACACGTTCTATCTGCTGGTGACCACCGACCATGGCATGGCTAAGGTCGAGCGGCTGGTGAACCTGGACGCGCTGGCGGGGCTGGAGCGCGAAACTGGCATCACCTCGGCGTTCACCGGTAACGTGGCCCACCTGTTCTTCGATGATCCCCACCTGCCGAGCCGGCAACCGCAGCGCGTGGAAGAACTGCTCAAGCGCGCGCGGCAGCACGATTTCGCTAAAGCGTATCGCCGGCACGAACTGCCGCCTCAGTGGCAACTGGATCATCCCACGCGCACAGGCGATATCGTGATCGTGCTGGAGCCGGGCTACGCGTTCGGCAATCGCCTTCCTGGGCTGCTGGCCACCCCGGACGAGGTAGGCGGTCCCCAGGGCATGCACGGCTACGATCCGCAAATCAACGACAAGATGTTGGGGTTCATGGTCTTATGGCGGGCGGAAGCCCCCCTAGGCGGCGTTGACCTGGGACGCGTGGATGCTTTACGACTGCATCCCACGGTGGCCGCGCTGCTGGGCATCGAGCCTGCGGCCAAGGCCAAGTTGCCCCCGCTGGTGGGGCAGCAATAAGGTCGGGAAGGAGAATCACAAGCACCCCTCCGGTTGGTGGAAAGAATTGGCAGGGGTGCCCAGATTCTCTACACTGTCTGTCATGCCAGTTCATGCTCATGAAGTGGCATCTCCCCGCCCGAATCGTGATTAAGTGCGAGTCGGTTTTCCCACCTGCCTACCGGTTCCCGCCTATGAATCGCCCGCTCGCAACCATGCTGATCGCTTGCTGTTGCGCCCTGATGGCGCTGGCAAGCTTCCCCTGCCTGGCGACCGCCGACGAGCAGCCCGCCGCTGATTCCAAAGAGAAGGCGTCCGCACAAACGGCCGACAAGGCGGACAAGAAGCCAGCGGACCAGCAGCCTGACGAACAAGTTGCCGCTTTGCTCAAACGCGGTAAGGCCATCTACGCCCTGCAATGTGCCGAGTGCCACGGTGACAAAGGGCAGGGCGTGAAGGACGTCTACCCCAAGCCGCTGATCGGTGACGACTCGCTGGCGTCCCTCACGCGGCGCATCGAAGAAACCATGCCCGAGGGTAACCCCGAGGCGTGCGTTGGCGAAGAAGCCGCGGCCGTTGCCCGGTACGTGTACGACACGTTCTATTCGTCGCAAGCCCGGGCTGCCGCGCTGTCGCAGCTCAAGCCGCAGTTGCAGCGTTTGACGGTGGGCCAGTTCCGCCGTTCGGTGGCCGACCTGGTAGGCAGCTTCCGCCGCGACTACGACAAGCCGTACACGCAGAAGCGCGGCCTGACCACGCGCGTCACCGGCCGCCATCCTTCGGAGAAAGACAAAAACAACCAGAAGAAGTGGGTCGGCTTCCAACTGCCCGACAGCGAGCCGTTCATCGAAATCGCTGACACGTCGCCTTGGGAGAACATCGACCGTACCGAGCGCATCAGCATGACTTGGACGGGCGCTTTCGTAGCCGAGGCGACCGGCGAGCATGAGTTCGTGTTCCGCACGCCCAACGGCTTCAGCGTCTGGTTCAACGACGTGGGCGGCGAAGCCACGCCCCGCATCGACGGCACGGTGGTTTCCGGTGAAGGTATCCGCGAAGAAAAGTTCTCGGCCTACCTGATCGCCGGCACGGCGTACCCCGTCCGCCTGCAATGGGCGCTGGGGGCCAAGGAGCCGCAAGGCTCGTTTGAGATGCTGTACAAGCCGCCCCTGGGACCGCTGCAACGCGTGCCTGCTCGGGTGCTGATCCCGCAGACCACGCCCAAGGTGGTGCTGATTTCCACGCCGTTCCCGCCTGACGACGCCAGCCTGGGCTATGAGCGCGGCACGGCCATCTCGGCCGCCTGGCACGAAGCCGTGGTGCAAGCTGCGATCGAAGTTGCCGCCCAGGTGGGCGATGATTTGAACGCCTTGGCCGGCACCAAGTCCGACGATCCGCAGCGGGCGGAGAAGATCCGCAAGTTCTGCGAGGAATTCGTCACCCGCGCCCTGCGGCGTCCGCTGGACGACGCCACGCGCAAGCAGTTTATCGAGGTGCCGTTTGCCAGCGTCGATAACGCCGACCTGGCGGCCCGGCGCGTGGTGCTGCTCACGCTTTGCTCGGCCCGGTTTCTGTATCCCGAGGCCGGCGTGGAGCAGCCCGACGACTACAACGTGGCGGCCCGGCTGGCACTTTATTTGTGGGACTCGCTGCCCGATGCGGCCCTGCGCGAGGCGGCCGCTCGGGGCGAGCTGACCAGCCCCGAGGG
This sequence comes from uncultured Planctomycetales bacterium, assembly GCA_937927735.1. Classification (GTDB taxonomy): domain Bacteria; phylum Planctomycetota; class Planctomycetia; order Pirellulales; family S012-138; genus CALBRZ01. The sequence continues at coordinate 10,933 of CALBRZ010000049.1, read as the reverse complement.
CATCCTGGCCCAGGCGCGCCGTATGCTCAACGATCGCCGGGCTAAAGCGAAGCTCGACGAGTTCTTCACGCACTGGCTGCACCTGGAGCGGGCGATCAACGTCGATAAGGACAACGAGGTCTTCCCGGACTTCGACGCCACTTTGTTGGCCGACCTGCGGGTGTCGCTCCAGAAGTTCATCGATCACGTGGTCTGGTCCGAGAAGTCGGACTATCGCGAACTGCTCCAGGCCGATTACCTGTTCCTCAACGAGCGGCTCCGCAAGGTGTACGACGCCGCGGCAGCCCAGGAAGCAGCCAAGACCGAAGGCGAACAGCCGGCCGAAGACGTCAAGGACCAGGAAGCGAAGGACGCCCCGGCTAAAGAACAAGGCAAAGACAAGCAGGCCCCGCCCAAGGGCGATGACTTCGAACTGGTGGTGCTCAAGGACCAGCCGCGCAGCGGCGTGCTGACGCACCCGTACCTGCTGACGGTGCTGGCGTACCGCGACAACACCTCGCCGATTCACCGCGGCGTGTTCCTCACGCGGAACGTGGTGGGCCGGCAGTTGAAGGCTCCGCCCAACGCCATCGAGTTCAACGACACGCACTTCGATCCGTCGCTGACGATGCGCGAAAAGGTGACGCTGTTCACCAGCGACTCGGCCTGCATGGCGTGCCACAGCACGATCAACGCGCTGGGCTTCAGCCTGGAGAACTTCGACGGGCTGGGCCGGTTCCGCACCACCGAGCGGGGTAAGCCGATCGACGCCGAAAGCGACTTCCCCGCCGACGACGGGAGCACCGTCCGCCTGCGTGGACCTCGCGACGTGGCTCAGCTGGCAGTACAATCACCGCTGTCGCGGCGTGCGTTTGTGCGACAGCTCTTCCAACACACGGTGAAAGACGATACGACGGCATTCAGCCCCCAACTCCTGGATGAGTTGGAGTTGCAATTCGCCAAATCCGATGCGCATATTCGGAACATCCTGGCGGAGCTAGCGGCGAAAGCTGCCAGCTACGGCCTGGATTTACCTGCTGAGGGTATCAACTCGGACACGGCTGCAAAGACTGCGGCTCAAGGTGCCCGGTGAACCAAGCGACGAGGAGCGACAACATGATTAAGACCACCCGCCGCGACTTTCTGCGAGAGCTGGGCGTAAGCGCAGCCGCCGCGCCGTTTCTGATGGGACTGTCGTCCCTCAGCGGAGCGCCCTTGGAGCCCCGCCCCAAGCGGCTGATCATCATGTTCTCGCCCAACGGCACCATTCCGGACGCCTTCTGGCCCGATGAACAGGGCGAGCTCACCGAGCTGAAGCCGATCCTCAAGCCGCTGGAGCCGTTCCGCGATCGCACCCTGGTGCTCAAGGGCATTTGCAACCAGGTCCGCGGCGACGGCGACGCCCACATGCGCGGCATGAGCTGCTTGCTCACCGGCCACGAGCTGTTCCCGGGCAACATCCAGGGTGGTTCGCACACGCCGGCCGGCTGGGCCAAGGGCATCTCCATCGACCAGGAGATCCGCAACTTCTGCCAGGCCCACGAGCAGACCCGTACCCGCTTCGGCAGCCTGGAGTTCGGCGTGGCCGTGCCGCACCGGGCCGATCCGTGGACCCGCATGTCGTACGCCGGGCCCAACAAGCCGGTGGCCCCGATCGACGACCCACGGCAGATGTTCAACAAGCTCTACGGCGCCACCAAGGATAAGGAAAGCCTGCTGAGCATTGTCGACGTGGTGAAGGACGACCTGCGCCGCGTGTCGACCAAGCTCAGCCCCGAGGATCGCCGGATGCTTGAGGAGCACATGGCGCTGGTGGCCAACCTGGAAAGCGAACTGCGCCAGGTGGAGGATGACCAGCAGCTCAGCCACCCGGTTCCCGAGGTCGATCCTCACATCGAACTGGTCAACGACAACACCCCGCAGGTCAGCCGAATCCAGATCGACCTGCTGGTGAACGCCTTTGCCAACAACATGGCCCGCGTAGCCACGCTCCAGTACATGCGTTCGGTGGGCGAAGCCCGCATGAACTGGCTGGGCGTGGAAGAAGGCCACCACTCGCTGTCGCACGAGCCCGACAAGAACGAAGTGGCCCGCGACAAGCTGATCCGCATCAACACCTGGTTCTGCGGCGAGCTGGCCTACCTGACCAAGCGGCTGGCCGAAACGCCCGAGCCGGGCGGAGTGGGCGGCTCCATGCTCGACAACACCCTGATCGTGTGGACCAACGAGCTGGGTAAGGGCAACAGCCACACGCTCAACGACATCCCGATGGTGCTTGTGGGTGGTCAAAACCTGGGCGTGCGGGCTGGCCGCTCGATCCACTTCCCGAAGGTGCCGCACAACCGGCTGCTGATGGCCCTGGCCCACCTGATGGGGCACCACATCACGACCTTCGGTCTGGAACGGCTCTCGGTGGACGGCCCGGTCGACCTGACCTAAGCCCCGCCGTTGGGCCGGTTTACCGGCCCTGGCCCGCACAGCGAATCCTACGTAAGATACTGTGGCAGAATGACTTAGTCACGAAGCCGCAAAGCAGATTCCGATCGACTGACGGCGCCGGGTTCATCGCCCGGCGCCGTTTTTTGTTGCGCGAATCGGTCAGGCGCAACGTAGGATTGGATCAGGCGCGTGCAGGGCGGCGGCGCAACGCAATTTACTTGCCTTGCCTGATTTGCCCAATTACCATCGTAACTACGCACTCGTCGCGGGTTTCCGGCCCAAACAGCTATCGCATTCTGCCGCCGGTGCGGTCGATTCAACCAATTCGCTCCCGCCCGCCGTGGCCGCTCCCGGCTGCCTGCGGCCGTACCTGGGGTGGGAGCGTACCGGTCACCTCTTCGGAACAGGAGTAACTGGCATGTGGCGCAAGATCCCTCGATGGCTCGCCGCCTTCACGGTGTTGGCCGTGTATTCGGCGGGCTCGTGGGCATGGGCTCAGCAGAACGCGGGCGTCTTCGTCGACGCCGAGGGCGTGCTGCGCAAGCAGGAGTTTCACGACCCGACCGGGCAACTGACCCGCCAGCGGATTGAAGCCCATCTGGCCGCGCTCGATCCCGATATCGCCAAGCCCAGCCCGATGCGATACATCTCGCTCAACCGGCTGGAAAAGGCGATCGAAGCCCGCATCGCCGATGGTCGCCATCCCACCGAGGAGATGCAGGCCCTGGCGGGGCTGACCCGCGTGCGCTACGTGTTCTTCCTGCCGGAAACTGGCGACATCGTCATTGCCGGTCCGGCGGAGCCCTGGGCCAAGGACCTCAGCGGCCGTACCCTCGGCGTCAAGTCGGGCCGGCCGATCGTCGAACTGCAAGACCTGATCGTGGCCCTGCGGGCCTATCCACCCGGCGTGCGTAACCGCGGCGTGGTGGTCGGCTGCTCGATCGATCCCACGCCCGAAGGCCTGCAACGGATGCAGCAGTTCCTGCGGCAGGTGGGCGGACGGGCCACCCCGCGCGACACGCAGTTCATCGTCGAAGGGCTCCAGAAGTCGCTGGGCCGCCAGGTGGTGACCATCCAGGGCATCGATCCCGAAACCCACATGGCCCAGGTGCTGGTCGAAGCCGACTACCGCATGAAGCTCATCGGTATTGGCCTGGAGAAGCCGCCGATCAAGCTGACCAGCTATGTCGATCGGGCCAGCGCCACGCAGGTTGCCCGCAACGCCATGCAGCGGTGGTTCTTCGTGCCCGACTATGAATGCCTCCGCGTGGCCGAGGACCGCTTGGCCGTGGAACTGGTGGGCGACGGCGTGAAGCTGCTGGGCGAGGACGAAGTGGTGACCGGCGACGGCCAGCGGCTGGTGCAAAGCAGCACGCCCAATATGGCCAGCAAGGGCTTTGTGGAGGACTTCACCCGCAACTACGGCCGCCTGGCCGACAAGAGCCCGGTTTACGCCCAGTTGCGTAACTGCATCGACCTGCTGGTGGCCGCGGCCTTCATCCAGGACAACGACTATTACGGCAAGGCCGGCTGGGATGCCGCCACGCTCCGCAGCGAGGAAAAGGTGCCGGTCCGCACGCTGAACGTGCCCAAGAATGTGGAAACGGCCGTCAACGCCATGTGGAAGGGCAACCGGCTGATGACCCCGGTTGGCGGTGGCGTGCACATTGAGCCGGCCATGGCCCTGGCCTCCGACAACCTGCTGCCCGACGACGGCGGCGCGGTGGCCCAGAAGCGGCACCAGATCAGCCTGAAGGACCTGCCGGCCGACCAGTGGTGGTGGGACTAACAGGCACCCGGTAAGCGATTAGCGGCGTTCGCACGTCGCACGCCCGAACATAACAAGCCTCTCCGCCGGCTCAACTCCGGCGGAGAGGCTTGTTGTTTTGGGATCTCGGTAGGGCCCGCTGAGTGGACCACGAATCTGCTACCCGCGTGCGGACCATAACGGCCCGAATAACACCTGTAGGTCGCTTTGCACGGCTCGCAGAGCCGTGGCACGAACTAATTAGCCATGGCACGCGGTCGGTCCAGCGTTCTTACCGGATCCGGCGGCGGATTTCGTCCACCACGTCGTCGATCTTCACGCGCACCTGTTCCAGCGTGTCGCGGTCGCGGATCGTCACCGTCTTGTCCTTGAGCGTGTCGCTATCAACGGTGATGCAGTAGGGCGTACCGGCTTCGTCCTGGCGACGGTAGCGGCGGCCCACGGCGCCCTTCTCGTCGTAGAACACGTTGCACTCTTTCTTGAGTGCCCGATAGATATCCTGGGCAATTTCCGGCATGCCATCCTTCTTAACCAGCGGAAACACCGCCGCCTTGATGGGGGCGATCCGCGGGTGCAGCTTGAGCACCGTCCGGGTTTGCATGTTGCCGTGTTCGTCCGGGGCCTCGTCCTCGGTGTAGGCCTCGCACAAGAAGGCCAGCGTTGCCCGATCCGCGCCCGCCGACGGTTCCACCACGTGCGGAATGAACCGCTCGCCGGTGATGTCGTCGCGGTACGAGAGGTCGCGGCCGCTGCCCTTGTGCTTGGGCTTGCCATCGGGCCCCAGTTCCACCACCAGGCAGCCGTCGGCATTGCGGGTCAGCTTGCCTTCCATGTGGCTGCGGAGGTCGAAGTCGCCGCGGTGGGCGATACCTTCCAGCTCGCCGAACTCGCCCGGCTGGAGGAAGGGGAAGGCGTACTCCACGTCGGCCGTGCCTACCGAGTAGTGGCTCAGCTCGTCCGGGTCGTGATCGCGGAGCCGCAGCCGCTCGCCGGCCAGGCCCAGTTCAACGTACCAGCGGTACCGGCGATCGCGCCAGTACTGGTACCATTGCCGCGATTGGCTGGGATGGCAGAAGAACTCGATCTCCATCTGCTCGAACTCGCGGCTGCGGAACGTGAAGTTCCGCGGCGTGATCTCATTGCGGAAGCTCTTGCCGATCTGGGCAATGCCGAAGGGCACCCGCACGCGGCTGCTATCGAGCACGTTCTTGAAGTTGACGAAGATGCCCTGGGCTGTTTCGGGCCGCAGGAAGCACTTGCTCGATTCGTCCTGAATCGCACCGGTGTGCGTTTCGAACATCAGGTTGAACTCGCGCGGCTCGGTCAGCGTGCCCGGCTCCTTGGCGTCGGGGCCCAGCACCTGTGAGAAGTCCTGCACGGTGGTGAGCGAAACCAGGTCGCTCTCCCACTTGAGGTCCTCGGCGTTCTTGCTCCTCAGATTGAACAGCTTGAGGGCCCGCTGCTGGACATCCTCCAGTTGCTTTTCGTCCTCGGCCGCGGTGGCGACAAAGATCCGCCGGTCGCGGTAGCTCACCCAGCGGCCTTTCACCTGGTCGTACCGGTAGCGGCGTTTGGATTCGCGGCAGTCGACCATGTAATCGTGGAACAGGTCGTAATGGCCCGACACCTTCCACACCTGCGGGTGCATGATGATGGTGGCGTCCAGGCCGACCATTTCGTAAGGGCTGGGGGCGCCCTCGGGCTGGGCCAGGTCGTCGTGGCTGGTAACCATGTCGCGCCACCAGGCGTCCTTGATGTTGCGCTTCAGCTCCACGCCCAGCGGCCCGTAGTCCCAAAAGCCGTTGAAGCCGCCGTAGATCTCGCTCGATTGAAACAGAAAGCCCCGCCGCTTGCACAGCGAGACCAGTTTATCCATGTCCATGTTCGTGCGTTTCCTGTCGGGTGGAACCTGGAAGGCCGCCGGCTGTGCGGCCGCCCTCCCGTGCGATAGCGCCGCGGGCAAAGATGCCCCCATTTAACCGTTTGCGGCCATCAATGTAGTCGTAAAGTGCAGCGTGCCCAAGACAGCCTGATGCCGTCTCACCGGGCCGCCACGCCCCGCCTCTTGCCGGTCCGCATAGCGCCCCCTACATCCGGCTTGGTCTTGGTCCGCATGGCGGAACCTGCATCTACCTGGTGCCGGTCCGCACAGCAGCCCCTACGTTAGTCGTCGTAGCCGACCGCCGTGGCCATGGCCGTGGCGTGCGAGCGGCAGTGCGAGATGCTGATCAGGATCTCCTGCACGCCCAGGGCGTCGGCCACGTCGCGGGCACCGCCGGTAAGCACCACCGAAGGCTTGCCCTGGGTGTTGCTGCGGATCTCCATGTCGCGCCAACTGATGCCCTTGCGCCAGCCGGTGCCGATGGCCTTCAGGATCGCTTCCTTGGCGGCCCAGCGGCCGGCGAAGTGCTGGGTGGCCGCCTTGCGGCTCTGGCAGAACTCGATCTCGTATGGCGTATAGACGCGGTTGATGAACAGCTCGCCGTGCCGTTCGATCATCTGGGCGATCCGCAGGCATTCGATGATATCGATGCCGATGCCGATCAGGTTCATCCGGTTTCCTTCCTCACTGGAGCCGGAAGCACCTCCGGCCTGGTTGCGGCCTGATAGCACACCAATTCGGCCGCACGGTCCATCGTAGCTTTTGAAGTCGGGGGGGGCCAAGGGCCCAACTCCTGTTAGCCGTTGAAGATGGGACGCCGCCACGGTCACGCCCGGTGGTGCCTTCCCCCCCGGCACCGGGCAGTTCCTGCACATTCGTTCCCGTTTCCCATATAATTCCGGGGCCGTTGCTTTCCGCCATTAGCCCGCTTGGCCGCCCGCCGGAACGGAGTCGCCGCATGTTCGAACCTGCTGATGAATCGGAAGGTGCCCAGCATATTCTTGCCGGGCTCACCGAGTCGCAGCGCGAGGCGGTGCAGCACATCGATGGCCCGCTGTTGATCCTGGCGGGCCCCGGCAGCGGCAAGACCCGGGTGGTGTCGCACCGGATGGCCTGGATGCTGGAGCAGGGGATCTACGCCTCGCACATCCTGGCGCTCACGTTCACCAACAAGGCGGCCGACGAACTCAAGAGCCGCGTCGCCAGCCTGGCCCCCGGGCAGCGGATCTGGACCGGCACCTTTCACCGGTTTTGCGCGCGGCTGCTGCGCGAGTTCGCGCCCCTGGTGGGCCTGGAACCCAACTTCGCCATCTACGACGTGAGCGATAGCCGCCGCGTCCTCAAACGCGTGCTGGAAGATCTCGACGTGGACGTGGCCCGGTTCAAGCCGGAGCAGATCGCCGCCGAGATCAGCCGGGCCAAGAACGAGATGATCGGCCCGGACGATTACCAGGCGACGGTCTCGCCGGTCGGCAAAGTGGTCGAAAAGATCTACCCGCTCTACCAGCGGCAACTGCTCAAGTCCAACGCCGTCGACTTCGACGATTTGCTGCTGCACGTGGCCGTCATGCTCCGCGAGCACCCGGAGGTTCGGGCTCAACTCGACGAGCGTTACCGCTATGTGATGGTCGACGAGTACCAGGATACGAACCTGGCCCAGTACGTCATCGTGCGGGCGTTGTGCCAGGATTACCCCAACCTGGCGGTGACCGGCGATCCCGACCAGTCGATCTATGGCTGGCGCGGGGCGAACGTGCGCAACATTCTCGACTTTGAGCACGACTATCCGCAGGTGAAGGTGGTTCGGCTTGAACAGAACTACCGCAGCACGCAGCGAATCTTGAGCGCGGCCGACCAGCTCATCCGCCACAACCGGCTGCGGAAGGACAAGCGGCTGTTTACCGCCAACGAACCGGGCCAGCCGGTCCATTACACGCTCTTCCCCAGCGAGCAGGAAGAAGCCGAGGCCATCGCCCAGCGCGTGGTTCAGGCCGTGCGCAGCGGCCGGCGGCGGCCTCGCGACTTTGCGGTGTTCTACCGGATCAACGCGCTCTCGCGCGTGCTGGAGTCGTACTTCCGCCAGCACGGCGTGCCGTACCGCATGGTCAACAGCGTGGAGTTCTACCAGCGGAAAGAAATCAAGGACGTGATGGCGTACCTGTCGCTGGTGAACAATCCTCGCGACGACGTGGCATTCTTGCGGGTGGTGAACGAGCCGGCGCGCGGCATCGGCAAGACTACGCTCGAGCGGCTGTCGCGGCTGGCCACCGAAAACGGCCTCACGCTGCTGGAAGCCGCCCACGATAGCAACATCCTCAAGGCGATCTCCAAAAAGTCGGCCAAGGCGCTGTCGCGGTTTGCCGTGATGATGGATCAATTGGCCGAGCACGCCCACGAGCCGGTGGCCACCGTGCTGGGCGAGGTGCTCATCGCGACCGGCTATCGCGATCAGTACCAGGACTCGGGCACCGAAGAAGACATGCAGCGGGTGGTGAACATCGAAGAGCTGTTCACCGTTGCCCGGCAGTTCGACGAAGCCCAAGGCGAGAACGGCGGCCTGGAAGCCTTTTTGGAGGCGTCGTCGCTGGTGAACGATACCGACGCCTTCGACGAGGAAGAGGACTGCGTCTCGCTGATGACGCTGCATGCCGCCAAGGGCCTGGAGTTCCCGGTGGTTTCGATCATCGCCCTGGAAGAAGGCGTGCTGCCGCACGACCGCTGCAAGAGCGAAGAAGAAATCGAGGAAGAACGGCGGCTGCTGTTCGTAGGCATCACACGCGCCAAGCAGGAACTGTACCTGTCGTCGGCCAAGTACCGCACGTTCCGCGGCACCACCAAGCCGACGGTGCCCAGCTGGTTCTTGAGCGAGCTGCCCCGCGCCGAGATGGACTGGGAGGACCTGACGCGGCAAAGCGGTTCCAGCGAAGGCCGTTTCCGGGGACCGCGGCATCCCAGCCAGATGGAGCGGTTGGCGGCCTCGGAGTCGTCCTCCCGCCCCGCCACGAGCGCGCCGAACGTACCGGGTATGCCCCGGCTGATGACGGCAGACCAACTGCTGGGGCTGAGCAAGGTCGACAAGTCGGATGCCGACCGCGGCGACACTCTCGATGAACGCCTGGGTGCCAGCCGAGGCACCCCCGCAGCCGGGAAACCGGTCACAATGACCACCGCCAAGGTGAAGGCCGCCGCCAGTGCCACCACAGGCACCACGGAAATCGATCCGGACCTGTTTTACGAAGGCATGGTGGTGCTGCACCCGTCGTACGGCCCCGGCAAGGTCGAACAGCTTGCCGGCCGCGGAGCCAACCGCCGGGCAACGGTGCAATTTCCCGGCCACGGGCGGAAGTCGTTCGTGATCGCCAAGAGCCCGCTGCGACCGGCGGGAGGGTAGGGGGCCTGGGGACTAATCCTGGCCCGCTTCGGCCGACTCGTTCTTGGCCTTGCTAGCCGGAGGAGCATCGGACGCCCCCAAGCTAGCACTGCCTTCATGAGTTGCCGGAGGTCTTAGATCCGGCCGTTTCTCCCCAGTTGCCCCGGGGGCCGCGTTGTCGGTACGCGGCCGTTTTGCTAAGGTTCGCCCTCCCGCTTTTCCGTGGCCGGCCCGCTCGCCTGCTTATTCGCCGCGAACGGCGCAAGCAAGCAGCGTGGGAGCCGCCGGCCGGCATTTGTGACCGACCCGCTGATGTTACCGCCACCGCCGCTACGGGGAGGTGGTGCGGGCGTTTTTCCCCATCGCCTGGCTGCCCCAGAGCAGCACCAACTACGGCAGCCAGCGAGAATCCGCCGCACCGCCGCAACATTGCCAGGCATTGCCGCACGCGCGGCCCTGGCGATGCTGGCGTGGTGGATGCTGGCGATAGCATCGCCAGCAGTCGCGGAATTGCCGCTGCCCGATCTGGGGCTCATTCGTCGCCTGCCAGCCGTGCCGCTGGCGGAGAAACTGGCCGACAATCTGATCGACACCCTGCGGCCAGAAGAAGTCCAGCCCGAGGAGCCTCCGCTGGAGCTACTGCCTGAGGACCAATCGCCCTTCCGCAAGGCGCTGGACCTGCCGGCCGGCGAACCACTCGATATCGACGAACCTTCGCCACTGGAAATCGCGGTCAACGATCTGCCCGAGCTGCCCAAGCCGCCCAAAATCTGGTCGGGCCGCATTCAGTTGGGTCTGAACGGTACCTCGGGTAATACCGAGCAGAGCGACCTGCGTCTGGCAGGCAACATCAAACGGGAGACCGAACGCTCGGTGTTCAAGTTCGACACCGTCTACACGCTGGGCACCTCCAACGGCGAGGTGGACGAAGACCAGCTTCTGCTGGAAAGCCGCTTTGAGCATTCGTTTGCCAAGACGCGCTGGTACGGCTTCGTTCACGGCACGACGGAATACGACGCCTTCACCGATTACGAGGTCCGCGTCACCGGCGACGGCGGTATCTCGTACAAGCTGATCCGCAACGAGCGGACTCAGTTGCAGGTGCGCGTCGGTTGGGGTGCCATGAAAGAGATCGGTCTGCCCGACGCCGAGTGGGTGCCCGAAGGTTCGTACGGTTACGAACTTTCGCACCAGATGTGGAAGCGGCACAAGATCACGGCCAAGACCGACATCTACTTCGACATGGGCAACTATAGCAACTACCGTGCTCGTAGCGACGCCGGCTGGGAAATGAAGATCGATCAGGAGGGCCACCTGAGCTTTCGCCTCAGCGGCATCCACCGTTACGACAGCACGCCCGGCACCAGCAAGCCCTCGGACCTGACGTACGCGGCGCTGCTGGTCTGGGACTTTTGATGGCTGGGTGCCAGGGCGTGGTCCGTCTTAGAGGCTGTCCAAAAAGCGGTCTTGGATGAATGCCGGTTGAGTGGTTAAA
>CALBRZ010000048.1 GCA_937927735.1 uncultured Planctomycetales bacterium | reverse complement strand
TTAACCATTCAACCGGCATTCATCCAAGACCGCTTTTTGGACAGCCTCTAACGCGTAATGCCTTTCGTCCTAGAGAGTAATCGGCCGGGAGGCGGTGGGGAGTAGCCGGGGGCCATATTAGGGTCGCACGGAAATTTGGCTGCGAGGTCGACCGGTTTCAGGCCCTGGTGAAGAAGCTGGCGGATCTGCTTGTACTTGCCGGCGGACCGATTCAGCGTTAGCTCCCTGCCACAGGCGCAATACAGCGTGTCGCTGAAAAGCGTGGTCGCCGACATTCTGCGGCACTTGCCGTCTGGCGATGATGCGCCCTTCCAAAGTGGCGTCGCCATTTTTTTCGCGTTACGCCTCATCTCCATTCTTGCAAGCTTGATTGGCGTTCCGTTCTATCTTTTCAGTCGACCCAACTTGAGCAATCCCCGCGTCACCATCGGCCTTTCCCAGCCCGAACGGATCGACGAAGGCCTGCCCTCCTCGCGACTGGTCGCATGTTCGTGCCAGATTACTGAAGACGCCGCAGGCTAGCCTGACCGTCGCTTACCCAGGCATACGCTGCTGGTGTCTGCCGCTCGCCACACGGTAAACCGCGTCGCAGTTCTCAGGCGGTGCCGTCAACGCGGTCAACCGGCCCGTCTGCTGCCGCTGGCTTAACTTCTCGTCCGCGGAGCCCGATTCTCCCCATGGGCGCGACGGGGACGACCGTATGGCGGCCGCATGGTCGAAATTAGCTTGTTCCAGCAATTTGGTTTACCCGGGCGATGCGGCGAGTACACTCAGCACTATCGCTCCCTGGGGGTGCGAGGTGCCAGGCCGCCTTGGCTCCCATGGGGACCTCTGCGAGCAACGCGTTGTTGCACGTGCGGCGGCCGCCCGTGGTCTGCCGCAAGTAGCATGGCTTCCAGTCGTAGATCCTTCTGACGAGACCCGCTCATGACTTGCCGACTTCAACGGATGCCACGGTGGTTGGTTTATGCGGCATCGCTCCTGCTGGTTTTAGGCCCCGCAGTGGCCAGGGCCGATGAGCCCGCCAAGGGTGAGAACCAAGCAAAAAAGGAACTTCGAGCAGGCGCTGCCACCAGCAACATCACCCCCAAGCTGGGCGCGCTCATCGTGGGCAACTTTGTGCAGCCCGAAGCCACAAACGTCCATGACGAACTGCTGGTCCGCTGCCTGGTGCTGGATAATGGCGAGACCCAGTTGGCGTTTGCCATCTGCGACAACGTGGGCATTCCCCGCAGCGTGTTCGACCTGGCCAAGCGGCTGGTCGAGCGCGAGGCAGGCATTCCGGCCTCGCACGTGCTGATGGCGGCCACGCACACGCACTCGGGCCCCAGCGCGCGTGGCACCAATAGTTTCAACCTCGACGCGGCGCTGGACGATTACCAACTGTTCGTAGCACGGCGGATCGCCGACGGCATCCGCCGGGCCAAGGCTAACCTGCAACCGGCCAAGATCGGGTGGGGCTCGGCGCAGCTTCCCGGCCAAGTGTTCAACCGCCGCTGGCTGCTCAAGCCGGGCACGCCCAACATCAGCCCCTTTGGCGTGCAGGAACAGGCCAAGATGAACCCGGGCGTGAATAACCCGAACCTGCTGAAGCCGGCCGGTCCGGTCGATCCCGAGATCAGTTTCATCAGCGTCAAGTCGCTGGACGACAAGCCGATCGCCCTATTGGCCAACTACTCGCTGCACTACGTGGGCGGCGTCCCGGCCGGCGTCATTTCGGCCGACTACTTCGGCGTGTTTGCCGAGCGGATGGCCGAACTGCTTAGCGACCGGTGGCAGGACCCGCCGTTTGTGGGCATCATGACCAACGGCACCAGCGGCGACGTCAACAACATCAACGTTCAGCCGAAAGAAATTAAGCGCTACAAGCCGTTCGAGAAAATGAAGATTGTGGCGTTTGAGGCGGCCGATGCCGTGTTCGCGCAACTCTCCAATGTGAAGTATGCGGAGTGGGTGCCGCTGGCTGCCGAATACACCGAGATTCCGCTGGCGGTTCGTAAGCCCAACGAAGAGCTCATTGCCTGGGCCAACGAAATCCTGGCCAAGCCCATGGACGCGCCGAAGAAGCACTCGCTTGAGCGGCACTACGCCCAGCGGACGCTCGATCTTGCCAAGTGGCCGGATCAGATTGCCTGCCCGCTGCAGGCCTTCCGGATTGGCGACTTGGGCGTGACGGCGATCCCGTTTGAGGTCTTCACCGAAACCGGCCTGGAAATTAAGGATCGCACGCCGCTGGCCAAGACGTTCACCATCGAACTGGCGAACGGCTCCTTCGGCTATCTGCCGACGCGCAGCCAGCATGCCCTGGGCGGTTACGAGACCTGGCTGGGCACCAACCGCGTTGAGGTCGACGCCGCTCACAAGATCGCCGACACGTTGATCGAAATGCTGGAGCGGCTCAAGAAGGCCAACTAACGGCCGCCCCGTGTTGTCTGCAAACTTTGATCGTACAACGACCGGGCAGCCACCGTGGCATAGCGAGCCACGCGGTGCCCGGTCGTCGTTTTTCCGGCCAGCAATGAGGTTCCGACAAATCGCTCGGCTGGTCAGAGCCGAACACCGTCGAGCAGGGCAGGGGGTGATGCTTCTTGTTCGCTCGGCCCCGCACCGGCTGGCTGCAAAAACACCGTCTACGCAACTGGTTTCTTTGTCTTATTGCTTGGAGCATTCCCCATGATGACGCCTGAGGAAATCGCCGTAGAGTTGGGCCTGACCTTTGAACCGATCAAGCCGGGCTATCTCAATATGTGTGCCCGCACCGGCAACTTGCTGATTACGTCGGGCCACGTGAGCGATGCCAAGGGCAAGCTCGGCGCCAACATGACCGTGGAAGAAGGCTACGCCGCCGCCCGCGATTGCGCGATCAAGATTCTGCGGTCGGTCCGTCACACGCACGGCACGCTGAACGGCCTGCGAGTGATCAAGCTGCTGGGCTGCGTGAACTCCACGCTCGACTTCACCGACCAGCACCTGGTCATTAACGGGGCCTCGGACCTGCTGCACCAGTTGTACGGTAAGGACGGCGACGGCTACCACGCGCGCAGTGCCCTGGGCTTTGCCGCACTCCCGACGGGCGCGGCGGTAGAGGTCGAAGCGATCTTTGAGATCAAGAACCCGTAGTCGCTCGTGCTTTGCCGCGGCGTGCTGAAGCCGTAAGAAACCGGCATGGCCTGCGGGCACGATTCACCGCACCTGCTCGTCGACGGCTGCGCCTCAAAATGCGATGGCGCAGCATGACAACCTGATACCACGGGCCACGAGCCTCGCGGACGGGGCGTCATGCTGCGCCAGCCTGGCAAGTAATCTGATCCCGGCGGCCACGCACCGCCGGGTTAGCGTCGAACCGGTTACCGCGTTACTTCACCAACTTGAGCGGCCGGTCGTCGGCAATTTTGCGGAAGACGTCCTTCAGTTCTTCTTCGTACTGGGAGACGTTCGAGCCGCCCGGCACGTTGAAATGGATGCCGCCGGTGATGTCGGCAATTTGCTGCATCAGGTTCTTGTCGGCTTCAGCACCGAAGCTCACCGTTACGATCGGGATGCGGGCCTGGGCGGCCTTTTGGGCTTCCTGGAGAGCGTACTGGCGGGCGTAGTTCTCGTTGCTCGGCCGGTTGGCGATACCGTCGGTCATCAATACGATCATCCGGAACGCACCGGGCCGGCCGTGATTGATGATTTCCTGACGCGCCACCTTCATGCCGTCACCGATATTGGTGTACTGGTTGTAGTGGCCGGCCTGCCGCTGGCGGCTCTTGGTTTCGATGATACTGAAGTTACGGGTCAGCGATTGCTCGAGCACCGCGGTGCCGTCGGAGGCCGTGTAGATCGAGAGGCCCAGCCGGTCGTCGGTATCCACTTCCTGCAAGTACGACAGGAACACCGTCACGGCGTTCTTCACGGCGGTGATCGGCTGCTGGCTGGTCTGCCACAGCCCGGGCGTCTGATGGGCCGACGGCTGCCGCTCCAACAGGTAGTTCATGAAGGTGAGATAGCCGTAGTGATGGCGGTACGAGTTGGGCAACTGGCTGCCACCCGACCCCTTCACGTACGAGATGTAGTCATCCCAACTGCCGCTGGGGAACGGGTAGGGCACCTTATCCAGGCCCAGTTCCGTGCGGATCTTGCTGTTGGACCAGCTCGACGAAAGGGTTTGATCCCAAGTCATCTTGCCGTACTTGGGCGATCCCAGTTCTTCGTAGATCTGTTTCAGGTTGTTCAGTACGTGGTTCTGGCCCATCTTAGGGATCGACCGCAGCTCGCTGTCGTCGTTCATTGAGGCCGAGCAGTCCAGCACCAGCATGATGTCGCGCGGCTGGTACATGGCGATCGATTCGTCGTACAGATCGAAGTGATCGTGCCCCAACACGCGGGCAAAAAACAACGGCTGGTTCTCGTGCCGGACCCGCACCCGGATCGCCGACGGCAGTTCGTTGCTCGGCATGAAGGTCCGGGTATCGATGTTCCAGTGGCCCAACTCGATCTCCACGTCTTGCGGCTGGATCTCGCGCCCGCCTACCGGGTTGCGGCGGAGGAAATCGTACACGCGGGCAACTGCCACGTCGGGACCTTCGACCAACGCGCCGGCACCGGCCAGGGCACCTGCGTCGGTGGAGCGTTTGAGTTCCGTGCGCACCGCTGCCACGTAGCCCACGTCGACCCCCAGGGCGACAAAGCCGACTACGGCCACAATCATCACGGTAATCAGGACCAGCACAGCGCCGCGACGACGAGCTTTGCGGCTAGAAGCAGCAGAAGTGCGCATAGAAGCACCTTCGAATGGGACGATGTGGACGGGGAGAGCCCGGCAGCCGCAACAGCCGGAATCGCTACCGGCCGTCGCCTGCCTGCACGAATTGCTACGGCAGTTACGCCCCTGGGGTGAACCATCCCCGTCCCCCCCGCCCGCTCCGTGGCCAGAAAAGCGGCCAGCCGCATCGGGCCAGCCAAAGTGCCAGCGGATTAGGGAAAACTTGCCGCCATCTGAAACGTAGCTCAAAAAAATTGGGAAGGTCGGAGCAACAGGAAATTTCGTCGAACTCCGTCCCTATCCATACGGCAGGGGGGAAACCTGCCAACCCGCGCGGCACCACGCCGCCGTAGCGCGATGCCCGTTCGATATACTGAGTCGCTTGAGCCAAGTTTCTGGAGGGCTAAGAGCTTCTGCATGAATAGCGGCCGCGCGATAAAACCCTTTCGAACACGTCTTGCCGACGCCACGCGGCCGGTGCTCCTCGATGGTGCCACCGGCACGGAGCTGGCGAGGCGGGGCATCGATATCGGCTTGCCGCTATGGTCGGCGGCAGCGCTGCGCGATGCGCCGGGCGCGGTGCGGCAGGTCCACCAGGATTACGTGGCGGCCGGAGCCGAGGTGATTACCGCCAACACCTTTCGCACGCATGAACGGTCGCTGGCGGCAGGGGGGCTGCCGCGACAGGCAGCTCATTGGACGGCGGTGGCCGTGGAGCTTGCCCGTGAGGCCACCCAAGACCGCGCTTACGTGGCCGGCTCGCAGGCCCCATTAGAAGATTGCTACGAACCGCACCGTACGCCGCCTGCGGATGCCTTGGCGGCCGAACACGCGGCCATGGCCGCGAATCTGGCAGCGGCAGGCGTCGACCTGCTCCTGGTCGAAACGCAGCCTACGATCCGCGAGGCGGTGGCCGCAGCCCAGGCAGCCATCGCGACGGGCTTGCCGGTCCTGGTGAGCTTTGTGTGCGGCCGCGATGGCAAACTGCTCTCCGGCGAACCCCTGGCCGATGCCGTGGCTGCCGTCAGGCCGTTGGGGCCCGACGCTATCCTGGTGAATTGCTGCCCCGCGCCGCAGGTCTTGCGTCTGCTGCTAGAGCTCGAAGCCGCCGCCCCGGACCTGCCGCGCGGAGCGTACGCCAACATCGGCGAGCTCGATCCCGTCCAAGGTTGGCGGAATACGGGGGCCGAAGATCCTCAACAATATGCCGCCTGGGCCCGTGACTGGCTGAAAGCCGGAGCCCAACTGATCGGTGGCTGCTGCGGCACCACGCCTGAACATATCCGCCTGCTGCGCAACCTGCTGGACGAGCAGGCCGAGGCCACTCCCTAGCACCGCCGGGAAAGCTGCTTGATCAAGCATGGTCCCAGCCACAATGGGGGCAACCAGTTTAAGGCCAAGGCAGGTGCCGGTTCTTCGGCATTCGATAGCAGGGGACGCTCGTGCCCAGGATGCAGCATGTCACGGCCCGCACCTTTTGCGTTGTCGTATTGCTCACTTGGGCGACGGAAGCCTGGTGTGGCGAACGCCCAGCGGAGAATGACCGGGCTAAGCTGCCAGATGTCGCCGTGCAACCGCCGGAACTGGTGAACCCGGCCACTCTCCCCAAGGACGAACCTCCCGGGGTTCGCAAGGGGTGCCCAACATCGAACATGCGCCGCGAGGGCGGCTCTGGGCGGCCTGCTATGCCAGCCGGTCGCAGCGCGGTGTGGAAAGCCCGGGCAGCTATTGCGTGCTGGCCTCAAGCGGCGACGCCACCGACGGCCGCATTTACGTCATCTACGATCATCGGCGATTCACGCTCAACCGGGCCGGGCAACAGGGCACAGGCTCGGTTGTCAGGGCCGTGTTTCGCGAAGAGGACGCCAGGGCAGGGCGGCCCGTCAGCAACGATGTCCGCCTACGCTGCGTCGTCAGCCAGTTGCAAACGGTATCTACTGCTTCGGAAGCTTCGCCATGAAATGGTCTTTTGCCGCTGCGCGGTGCTGCGTTTTCGCGAGCTTGCCGGCCTCGTCCGCACCCGCCGTTTGTCGACCAGAACGGCGGCACGGCTGGAACCAGCTTGAAGCACTCTGCCAGGCGCATCCCTACGCCATTAACTATGGCCCCGTCCGGCCCAGCACGCCGCGGATGATCGGCTTGCCCCCGGATTACCCCGATCCCAAGTGGAAGCCCCGGCCCAAGGATCTGGACCTGGATTAGAGCAGGGTAGAGGGGCGTTACCGGCCCCGCAACTAACCCGCAGCCGTCGCCGCGGCCAACCGCTTGCCAATTTCGCCACGGCGTGCGAAAGTGCGGGCGTTGTCGCTGAAATGCCTCACCTCCCCTAGCCGCGAGTGCTGCGTTGACTGCTTCTGTCGACTTGTCGATCACCCTGGGCCGGCTGCAGTTGCCCAATCCCATCCTGGTGGCGTCGGGCACCTTTGGGTACGCCCGCGAAATGGCGAACCTGGTGGACCTGTCGCGACTGGGGGGGATGATCCCCAAGACGATCACGGCTGCCCCCCGGGCGGGCAATCCCCCGTGGCGGACGGTGGAAACCGCCGGCGGCATGCTCAACTCGATTGGGCTGGACAACGACGGCATCGACGCCTTTATCGCGCACCACCTGCCGTATCTCACCAGCCTGGGCACGCCGCTGATCGTGAGCATTGCCGGCAGCAACTACGACGAGTTCGTGGCAATGGCGGCCCGGCTCGATAGCTGCGCCGGCATCGCGGCGCTGGAGCTGAACATTTCGTGCCCCAACGTGAGCCACGGTGTCGACTTTGGGGCCGATCCGGTGATGTGCCACAAGGTGGTGTCCGGGGTGCGGCAAGCGTGCAGCTTGCCTATCCTGGCCAAGCTCACGCCCAACGTGACCGACATTGTGTCGATCGCCAAGGCGGCGGCCGAGGGCGGCGCCGACGCCGTCACGCTCATCAACACCTGCCTGGGTATGGCGGTCGACTGGCGGCGGCAACGCCCGATCCTGGGCAACGTGGTGGGCGGCTTGTCAGGCCCGGCTATCAAGCCGATCGCGCTGGCAGCCGTGTACCGTGTCGCCCAGAAGGTGCAGGTGCCGATCGTGGGCGTGGGTGGCATCGCCAGCATCGACGACGTGATGGAGTTCCTGGTCGCCGGCGCAACCGCCGTGCAGATCGGCACCGCCAACTTCTATCACCCCACGATCACGATGCAGATTCTCGACGCGCTGCCCGAAGCCGTGGCCAGCCTCGGCGCACATGCGGTGCGCGACGTGGTAGGCACCTTGAAGACTAAGGCCGCGCAGCACCCTGCGGGCGCTTGCAAGTAACAACCGAAGAGCCGCCCAAGAAGCCTGGGACCTCGCCCCTGCAGGTTCCGTGTAGTGTCGCCAGGCCGATCGTGATCCAGCCGATAACAAAAGGCTGCCGCCGGTGAAATCCGGAGGCAGCCTTGCTGGTTTTTCAATTTTGGCAAACGCCGGCCTGCTATTCCTCGGCGATTTCTTCCTTCACCGGACGCACAAAGTGCGGCGACTTCTGCGAGGCGGTCAGTTCTTCGGCCTTCTTCTGGGCCGCGTCGCGCTCGTGGTATTCGAACAAGGCAATCCGCTTGAGCTGCTGATTGAACACCCCCCAGAACGCCTTGAGGCGAACTTCCTTTTCTGACTTCGCACGGCTCTTGCGTTTGGCGGCCTTCTTCTTTTTCTTCACCGCACCTTCTTCGGCCTCGAGTTTTTCAGCAGCCTCGGCTGCATCTCGCAAATCCCTGCGGTTCAGAATCTTGCGCGCCATATCCTACTTTCCAAGCAATGAGCATGCGGGTTGCCAGTTTAATCCTCGCCCCCCCAGCATAACATCTTGCGCAGTCCGGGGCTAGCGGGACATGCGGGCAAGGCTGCTTCTGCCGGCAACTCTACCGCCCCTGGGCGATACGTTGCCAATCGATGGGGGCATCCTTATCCAAACGAGGGAGCGGGGCCGACATTGCCTCAGGGTATTTCTGGGCGGCCCCTGTATTGAAGATTACCACGCGTTCGTCGGGGGCGATCCAGCCCGAGGCCGCCAACACCTCGGCCGCGCCGACGCACGCGGCCGCCTCGGGGCAAACGGCGATGCCTTCGCTGCGGACGGCCAGCTCCATCCACTCGGGGATCCGTTCTTCGGCGGCGGCAAACGCCAGGCCACCGCTTTGCCGGACGGCGTCCAGGATCATGAAGTCGCCCACCGCCGTCGGCACGCGAATGCCGCTGGCGATGGTGGCCGCCCCGATAAACGGTTCGGCGTGCCGCTGCCCGGCTTCAAACGCCCGCACAATCGGCGCGCAGCCCGTCGATTGCACGGCCACCATGCGCGGCCTGCGGTTGCTGTTGAGCCAGCCTAGGGCCTCAAGTTCGGCGAAGGCTTTCCACATGCCGATCAGGCCGGTCCCGCCACCGGTGGGATACAGGATGACATCAGGCAGTTCCCAGCCGAACTGTTCGGCCAGCTCCAGGCCCATCGTCTTCTTGCCTTCGATCCGATATGGCTCCTTGAGCGTCGACAGGTCGAACCAGCCCATCGCCTCCTGGCCTTGGCGGACGATGGCACCACAGTCGGTGATGAGGCCGTTGACCAGGTACGTTTTCGCGCCGGCCAGGCGACACTCCTGCTGGTTAATGGTCGGGGTATCCTCAGGCATGAAGACGTACGCTTCCATGCCAGCCCGAGCCGCGTAGGCCGCCATCGCTCCACCGGCGTTGCCGGCGGTGGGGATGGCCACCCGCTGGATGCCGAACTGCCGGCACATGGTAATCGCCATGCACAGCCCTCGGCTCTTGAACGAACCGGTCGGCAGTTGCGACTCGTCCTTGATCCACAGGTGCTTGAGGTTCAGCCGCTCGCCCAAGCGAGGGCAGGGCAGCAGCGGCGACATGCCTTCGCCCAGGCTGACGATATGACAGTCGTCGGCCACCGGCAGCAACTCGCGGTAGCGCCACAGCGTAGGTTCGCGGCCGATCAAATCGTCGCGGCGCACCGCCTTGCCGACCGCTTCCAGGTCATAGCGCACCCACAGCGGACGCCCCGCGTGCAGCGTTTGCGGCCGATCGGCCGGAAGGATGGTGCCGTCGATCGCGCTTTCCAGGTGGGTGACGAACGTGGCCATGGCGAATCCTGTGCAATGATCGGGGGGAAGAATGACAGATAGTTCTGCCTACTTCTCACGCCTCA
>CALBRZ010000047.1 GCA_937927735.1 uncultured Planctomycetales bacterium | reverse complement strand
TCACCTTATGGCTCGGCGACTAAGCAACTCCTAGCTTTTTGGACACGCTCTTACAAGCCAATCCTAATTACGGAACTAGCCACGGCTGGGCTGCTCGCGATGGTGAGGCCTTCAGGAAGAAGCTTGAGGCAACGTATATCATCCGCATCTATGCGGAGTTTGAAGCAGCGCTGCGGTCTTACTGGCTCAACTATCTCGGAAAGGAGACGCAGCCCGGCATGTATAGTTTGGTGAACCATGCCATTCCTAACCAAAGTTTTTCGCAGGATGTGGTAGACAATGCGGACAAAGTGCGCCGATTTCGCAACTTCTTGGTGCACGACGTCGAGGACGATACTAACGTGTACGTGGAGCCATGCACAGTGCAAGAGGCGAGAAGCTACCTGTGCAAGTACATCTCCCGGCTGGACGCCGCATGGCGGTACAGGGGCGTGCGTCGAGAGACTCCGGACGGTGGCACCCGTATAGGGCGCATCCCAATGTTTGCTTCAGGCTTGTAGGTTAGGCGCCCGTATCCTGCACCGTGATGGCGCTTTGGGTAGTGTTCCTTCGCCGGCGCTTCAGGCTTACGGAAGAACCCTCGCTGACGCTTCGGGGTGAGATTAGGACGCCGCCCTCGCTAATGCTTCGGGTTGAGATTAGAAAGCCACCGGCGCAGCCTACATTCTTCCTTCCGGCAGCAGGGCAATGCCGGGGCGGGTGGCTTCCTGGCAAGCGCGGTAGTGCTGCGGCAGTTGTTCACTCAGGCGGCCATCGGCCAGCGTGATGTAGTCCAGGCCCCAGGCTTGCAGGATCGGCTCGGTGAAGTGCATCGCCGTGTCGGTCGAGTTCTCGATCAGCCGCGAGCGGTAGCCGATGATCGCGTACAGCGGTAGTTGCAGATCGAACAGGGCATTGCGCATGGCGTCGCCCGATTCGAACAGGCCGGTGTTCTGAATCACCACCAGCGGTTGGCAGCCGCCCAGGTACAGGCCGCTGGCCACGGCCCAGGCTTCGCCCTCGCGGCACACGCGCACCAGCTTGAGCCGGGGCGAGCGTTCCAGGGCGGCTTCCCAAGGGCCCACGGCCGAGTCCGGCAACCAGACCACGTGCGTGACGCCTAGCTCGGCCAGCGTCTGTTCGATTTCGGGGCCGCTGTACATGCGTGGGCTCGCGAGTTAAGAACGCGTCGCCGCCGCGAGGTCGGCCGCCACAAGCGATCCGGCCGATTACGGCCGCGGCTGGCTGCGCAACGTGGTGATCCAGATGAACGGCGCGCCGGCTTCATCGGTGCGCACCTCGTAGACCAGCCGCGCCTGCCCTAGCAGCGTTCGCAGGATGATGCTGTAGTTGAGCTTGCGGGCGGGCAGGTACACGGTGGCCTTGGAAACGTCGATGCCTTCGGCGGCCAGGGCATTATGGTCGACCAGAAAGGGCACCTTCAACCTTCCTTGGATGGCCGTCAAGGCCGCGGTCAATGCGGTGTCTTTGGCGATCTCAACTTCGATCACTTCCGACAGGATTGGCAATACCTGCCGCCGGCGGTCTTCGGCAGGCAGGCCGACCGGCCAGATCTCTTCGGCATCCCGGGCAGGCATCACGTGCAGTTGGTAGCCGCCGGCTGCCGGCTTGGGCACCAGGGCCAGACCGGCCGGGCGAAGGACATACGCCAGCGCCATGCCTACGGCCATGCCCTTGAGTTCTTCGTCCGCCACACCTGCCCGCTGAAGTGCTTCGCCGGTTCCTTGGGCCACGGTCAGGTGGAGGTTTGCTTCACGAGCCAGCTTGGCCAGCAGTTCCGTGCGGCGCATACCGGCGGTTTCAAACTCGATCTTGGCAGCCAGGTCGCGGCGAATCTCGGCCACGGTGCGCGGGTCGAGTCCGAAGACTTTCTGCGGCCGGGCGGCGCCGGGCGGGCCGTTCTCGCGGAGGTCATCGAGCCATGCTTTGATGCCGCCGGTATCGCGTGCGGTAAAACGTCCGCCCGGCAGGATCAACTCGTTGCGCGCCGTGAGGATGCCGGTCACGCGGTAGCTGGCCGAAGCACCCGAGCCGGTGCTTTCGACACGCGGTGCATCGCCCGCCCGCATCCCACGAATCTGCAAGGCCGAGACTCCCAGCCGCGTGAGCGTCTGGTACCACGCCTGGGCATCGGTGGCTTGAAAGCCTTCCTGGGTGGCCAGTTCCAGTTGCACGCGCGGAGCGGCGACCGCCTGGCCGGCGAACCACAGCAGCGAGGCAACGGCGGCCGCGAATGCGCAGAACATGCGGGACATGACATCCTCCTAGCGAGGTTGGCGCGGCCGGCGGTGCTGACGGGACCGGTTATGACGGCACGGCCCCACGCCAAACGAGTATAGCATTCGAGGCCAGCGCCGCCGGAACGGAATGCGGCAGCTCGCGTTTCCGCCGCGGCTTGCGCCTTGAGTCGGCCGCCGCCGCAAGAGATCATCTGCTCATCGGGGGGGAACCGATCGATTCCCGCTACGAGGCGCGCTAACCCGCGGCACCATGCCTGCGTGGCGCCGCCTCAACCGTTCAACCTGCCAGGCCGAGCCAAGGGGATGGTATGACCAATCGTTGCTCGCTTGCTTATCGTGCGGATCGCATTGCCCGCCGTTCGCTGGCTGCAGCCGCATTCCTGGCGGTTGCGGTATGTTTGGGCCTGGAGACGTTGAACGGCGATGTGCAGGCCCAAGAAGCGCCGGCCGAGAAGGCCGCGGCGGTACTGCCAGGCACCCTGCCGCTGACGGCCGAAGGCGACCTGGCCTCGGCCATGATCGATGGCATCGATCGTTTCCTGCTCGAAGAGACCAAGGCCGCCGCCGAACGCCGGGCTGAGCTTTGGAAACGCGACTACAGCTCGCACGAAGCCTACGAGCGTTCGATCGAGCCGCAGCGCGAACGGCTCAAGCAGATAATTGGCGTGGTCGATCAGCGCGAGCCGGTCGAAGAACTGGAGTTGATCACCACGACGCAGCGACCGTCGCTCGTCGCCCGAGGGAACGCCTACCAGGTGCATCGCGTGCGCTGGCCGGTATTGCCGGGCGTCACAGCCGAAGGTTATCTGCTCGCGCCGGCCCTGCATGCTTCCCTGGCCGACGTGGTGGTAATTCCCGATGCCGATCAAACGCCGGAAATGCTGGCCGGCCTGGTGGAGTGCGACGAACACGTGCAGATTGCGCGGCGATTGGCCGAGAACCGCTGCCGGGTGCTGGTTCCTACCGTGATCAGCCGCGACGATACGCACTCGGTCACTTGGACTGGCCGGGCGACCAACCAGCCGCACCGCGAGTTTGTATATCGGCCGGCGTTTGAGATGGGGCGGCACATCATCGGCTACGAAGTGCAGAAGGTGCTGGCGGCTGTCGACTGGTTCCGCCGGCCCAACGTGCCGCGGCAAGGCAGCGTGGGCGTGATCGGGTACGGCGAAGGCGGATTGATTGCCTTGTATGCCGCGGCGGTCGACCCGCGGATCGATGCCTGCTGCGTCAGCGGCTACTTCCGGTCGCGGCAGAATCTGTGGCAGGAGCCGATCTATCGCAACGTGTTTGGCCTGCTGGAACAGTTTGGCGATGCCGAGATCGCCAGCCTGGTCGCACCGCGGTCTTTAGTGGTCGAGGCGTGCCGGCACCCCAAGGTCGACGGGCCGCCGCAGCCTCGTGCAGGGCGAGCTGGTGCCGCGCCGGGCCGGCTTGATACCCCGCCCGAGGCTGAAGTGCGGGCGGAGTTTCAGCGGGCTTGGGCTTTGGTGACGCCGCTGGAGCCGCAGCCGGAGTTTACGTACGTGGTCAGCGGCCAAGATGGCGCTGGGTCGCAGGGCACCGAGCGCGCCTTGCAGGCGTTCGTGGCCGCGCTGATCCCCGACTGGGAATTGCAGCCGTCGGACGGACCGCCGCGCACGGTGCCGGCCGCCATGGAGGCCGCGTTCCAGGATGACCGGCAGCGCCGGCAGTTGCAGCAACTGCTCGAGCATACGCAGTCGCTGCTGCGCGATGCGGAAGGCGTCCGCGACCAGTTGCACAAGAACGTCGACCTCAGCTCGCTGGAAAAATACCAGGAGTCGATCAAGCCGTACCGCGAGACGTTCTATCGCGAGGTGATCGGACGCTTCGACCGGCCGCTGCTGCCGGCCAATCCGCGCACGCGGCAGGTGTTCGACGAGCCCAAGTACCGCGGCTACGAAGTGCTGCTCGATGTTTTTCCGCACGTCCAGGCGTACGGCATCTTGCTGGTGCCCAAGGACATCAAGCCGGGCGAGAAGCGGCCTGTCGTGGTGTGCCAGCATGGGCTGGAAGGTCGGCCGCAGGAGGTCGCCGACCCGAACGTAAACCATCGGGCCTACGAACAGTACGGCTGCCGCCTGGCCGAACGCGGCTTTGTGGTGTACGCGCCGCAGAATCCGTACATCTTTGGCGACCGCTTCCGCAGCTTGCAGCGGAAGGCCAACCCGCTGGGCAAGACGCTGTTCAGCATCATCGTGCCGCAGCACGAACAGACGACCGCCTGGCTGGCCAGCTTGCCATTTGTCGATGAGAAGCGGATTGCCTTTTATGGCCTCAGCTATGGCGGCAAGACGGCCATGAGGGGGCCGGCGTTGGTCGAGCGGTATTGTCTGTCGATCTGCTCGGCCGACTTCAACGAGTGGATCTGGAAGAACGCTTCGCTGCGGAGCCGGTACAGCTACGTAGGCACCGGCGAGTACGAGATCTTTGAGTTCAACCTTGGGCACACGTTCAACTATGCCGAGATGGCGGCGCTGATCTGCCCTCGGCCGTTCATGGTCGAACGCGGCCACGATGACGGCGTGGCCCCCGACTCGCAGGTGGCCTACGAGTATGCCAAGGTCCGGCTGCGGTACGACAAGCTGGGAATCGGCGAGCGGACCGAAATCGAGTTCTTCAACGGCCCGCACAAGATCAATGGCGTGGGCACGTTCCGCTTTTTGCATCGCCACCTGAACTGGCCCGAGCCTGAAGCAGCGATGCCGGCAGCCCCGTGATGCTGGCACCACCAGGGCGTGCCACGGGGGCGTGCGGTAAAGGCGTGCGACGCCAGCGATCGGCTTCTGGCCGATTCTGGTGAAATGTGCCGATTGTGCCGGCTGTAGGCTCAAGCCGCCGGTCGACAGGTCCGATAACAGTTGCGGATTCTTCCGCAACAGGGCCGACAGCATGACACGCAGGATAGCACTGGCTGCAGAGAAGGGCGGCGTTGGCAAGAGCACCACGGCCGTCAACCTGGGGGCAAACCTGGCTGCCGAATGCGGCTTCCGGGTGCTGGTGGTCGACTGCGATCACCAGGCCAACGCCACGGCAGTTCTCACCGACTGGCAGACGCCGCAGCGCTCGCTGGCCGATGTGCTCATCGGCGATTGCGAAGCCAGCGACGTGATCGTGCCGACTGCCATCGACAAGCTCGATCTGCTGCCGTCGGACACCACGCTGGCCGAGGTCAACGCCTTGATGTCCGACTCGGCCGGGCCGCTGGGCAAGCAGCGCGAGAACCGCCTGCGCAACGCACTGGAACCGCTGGATCGCAAATACGACTTCGTGCTGTGCGATACCGGCCCCAGCCGTTCGGTGCTGAACGTCAACGTGCTCAACTACGTCTACGACGTGTTTGTCTGCCTGGAGCCGGGCAAGTTCTCGCTGGCCGGGGCCGGCAGCGTGATCAGCCTGGTCGACCAGGTGCGGCAATACATGCACCGCGACGTGCTGCGGGTGGGCGGCATCGTGCTGCTGCGCTGGCAGGACACCGAGATCGCCCAGGCCGTGGAAGAGGAAGCCCGGCGGCACTTCAAGTCGCTCGTCTTTCCGACCACCGTGCCGCTGTGCGAAGCGGTGGAGGACGCCAACTGTCAGGGTAAGCCCGTCACGCAGTACGCGCCCAACAGCGCCGGCGGCCGCGCCTATCTGAAGTTGACCGCCGACTTGCTGAAGCAGGAGCGGGCGGAAGCCATCGCCTACCGCAAACAGTTCGAGGCCAAGGACGACTCCGGCCCGCAGATCATCAGCTTTCCGGGCGTGCAGCGCCGCGCGGCGTAGGTGGACGCCACGCTCTTCTTGCCCGAAGGCACGTGCTTGCACCGGG
Source organism: uncultured Planctomycetales bacterium (assembly GCA_937927735.1). Taxonomy (GTDB): domain Bacteria; phylum Planctomycetota; class Planctomycetia; order Pirellulales; family S012-138; genus CALBRZ01. The sequence continues at coordinate 47,876 of CALBRZ010000047.1, read as the reverse complement.
CCATCATCGTTGAACGTGCCGGGTTGAGCGCAACTGCCGGACAGCACAGGCCCCGCGTACAATATTAGGGTACGTGGAGGCGGCCAATCTCGATCCCAGAGATATCATCACCGCGGCGGAGGAACGGCCCCGTGAGCCGGGGGGCGTTGCCTTCCCGGGAACCGATGCGCGAGGCCTATCGGGCCCTAGGTGTCGAGCGTTCGTCGGTGTAGCGGGCGACAGGCTGTGCGTTCGCCAGGTGGCAGCAGGGCTGAACACTTTCCTGACGCGGGGGAAAAGAATCCAATGGATTTTGCCCTCGATTACGATCGGTTGATTCACCTGGATGCCGAAGAACTGGCGGAGGTCGGGATCGGCCAAGCCTACGAGCGCTTGCTGCCGGAGCTGCGCAGGTACGTTCCCCAGCCTGCCGCGGTCGAAGAACTGATCGATCACGACGTCCCGCGGTACGCTGTGCGATGCGCGGGGCAGGAGTTCGCCATCTATAGCCCCGAGCTGGACGAGGCCGACGACAACAGTTGGGGGCGTGCCACGTATGCTTTCTTCCGCATCGTCAACGATCAGCTTGCCGACGCGGAATACCGCTTCTATGCGATCAATGGCGGCAACGATCTCGGCGGCATGTTCCTGATGCCGGGGCAGGCACAGGCGGTGCGGGAGGCACTGCCCAATCCTCAAGATTGGCCGTACCTGCCCACCAGCGAGCCGCCGTGGTACGGGCAGCCGCATTGATCCAACAGGGCTAATCGCGTTGTGGCACCCTTGCCGGGCGACGAACGCCTGGCCCACAAACTACGCGAACAAGCTGGTTACCGCTTGGGCTTTGACCAGTTCGCGCGGCTGGTTCAGGTGGTTGTAGACGATCGTTTCCGGATCGATGCCGAAGGCGTGGTAGATCGTCGCCAGCAGTTCGCCGGGGTGTACCGGGTCTTCCAGCGGGGCCGAGGCCGTCTTGTCGCTCTTGCCGTGCACGTGGCCGCGCTTGATGCCGGCGCCGGCAATCACCGCCGTGTAGCAGTACGGCCAGTGGTCGCGGCCGTCGGCGCTGTTGCCGTTGCCCGAGGTGCTGACACCCTTTTGCGGGCTGCGGCCGAACTCGCCCACGGCCACCAGCAGGGTTTCTTCCAGCAGGCCGCGCTCGTCGAGATCGGCGACCAGGGCCGACAGGCCGGCATCGAGCATCGGGCCCGACTGCTCGCGCATCCGCTTGGTCAGGCCGACGTGGTGGTCCCAGCTATGGTTGTCGCTGTTGGCGACCTTGGGCCAGATCACTTCGACCACGCGGGTGCCGGCTTCCACCAGCCGCCGGGCCAACAGGCAGCTCTGGCCGAAGGTATTGCGGCCGTAGCGGTCGCGGACGGCGTCCGGCTCGCGCGTCAGGTCGAAGGCGTCGCGGGCCCGGCCGGAAACGATCAGGTTCAGCGCCTGGTCGTAGTACTCGTTGAGCTTGTAGTCGGCCACGGCGCGGTCGATGACCGGCATGCCTTCGTTGATCAGCTCGCGGAGGCGTGCCCGGCGCTGCAACCGCGAAGCGAACACCTCGGGCCGCAGTTGCAGATCGTCGATCTTGATGCGGTCAAGCTTGTTCATGTCCATGTCGTCGCCGTCCGGGTACAGCGTATACGGATCGTACGCCTTGCCCAGGAAGCCGGCGGTGCCGCCCTTGCCGACCACGTTGCTCTCTTGCAGCGGCCGGGGCAGCATCACAAACGGCAGCATCGGCACGTTGACCGGTTTGAGCCGGATGATGTTGGAGCCGAAGTTGGGGAAGTCCTTGGGGCTGGGCGGTTCCAACTGGCCTGAGGGGCTCACCTTGTCGGTGGTGTAGCCGGTCATCATCTGGTAGATGGCGGCCGTGTGGTTGAACAGGCCCACCGGCGTGTAGCTCATCGAGCGGATCAGCGTGACCTTGTCGGTCTCCTGGGCGAACCGCGGCAGGATCTCGGTGAGCTGGATGCCGGGCACCTTGGAATCGATGGTCTTGAACTCGCTTTTGACGTTGCTGGGGACGTTGTCCTTGGGATCCCACAAGTCGATGTGGCTGGGGCCGCCTTGCAGGTAGAGCAGGATGATGCTCTTGGCCTTGCCCCAGCCCGGGCCGCCCGTGGCGCCGGCGTTATTGGCCTGCGCCTTCAGTTGCAGGAGCGAGCCGAGCGAAAGCCCCAGGATGGACGAGCCACCCACGCGCAACAACTCCCGGCGCGAAATCTTCAAATGCTTGTCGCACAGATCCTTGCCTGGTTGTCCGGGTACGATCAACATGGCTCAACTCCTGAAACTCGGAGGGGGAGAGTTCTCGTGCTGGCTGTGTGCCGTATCCAACGGTGGAAGGGATTAGTGGTTGAACAAGAAGGCCGGGCTATTGATCAGAGCCCAGGTCAAATCTTGCACGGCCGTCAGCCGGGCGTTGGCGAGTTGTTCGCTACTGGTTTTGACATCGGCCCGCAGCCGCGCCAGGTCGGGCGGAATGGGCACCGGTTCGCTGGCGCGGGCCAGGGCGTCTTGCAGCCGCTTGAGCTTGGGATCGATTGGCCGCGGCTTCTTGGCCTGTTCGACCGCGGCCACCAGCTTCAGCCGGTGGGCATCGATGCCGCGGTAGTAAGCCAGTAGCTCCTGCTGCTGCTTTTCGGTCCGCTTGTCGGCGGGCGTTTCCAGAATGGCGGCGATGGCGGCGGGCAGCCCATCCAGCCGAATCGGCCGCGGCGAGGCCGTGACCGAGAGGCGGAACTTGCCGATCGTATGCCGCCGATCCTGGTACTGCTGATCCAGGTAGAAGGTCAGCTCGGTGCCGCCCTCGAAGCCGATATCGGTCTTGGCTTCGAACACGGCCACATGATCCTTGCCGAACTGCGGCGAGACGGCCCAACCGTTGTTGGAACCGGCCACCTTGCCGTCGATGGCCGTGGCCACGTCGTAGTTACCCTGGCTGAAATCGGCCTGGGCGTTTTGCAGCTCGACCGGCTGCGGCTTGACGGGCTGCCCGTCCCGCGGCTGCACCGGCGCGGCTTCAATCCGGAACTCGGTAAGCACGAAGTTGCCGTTGTTGGCCCGGCCGGGGCCCTTGGCGGGCAGGCGATCATCGGCCAGCACTTCCAGCCGGATGCCGGTGATGTTCGTCAGCGGCGTTTTGGCGACCACCTGGTAGCTGCCCTGGTTGTTGCCGCCGGTGACGAAGATCGCACCGTCTTTCTCTTTGGTGAGCTTGGCGTTGAAGGTGGCCTTGAGCTCGTGCGGATCGAGCACTTCCCACACCGTGGCCTCGGGGGCCTTGGCTTCCCACTCGGCCAGCTTGGCCGGCAGTTGCTTGTCGTACTCGGCCAGGGCCGCCTCGGCTTGGGCCAGCTTTTCAGCATGCTGCCGATCCAGCTCGGCTTCGCGCTCGGCGATCGAGGCCTTGTAGGTTTCCAGCGCCTTGGTGGCCGCGGCGATCTTCTCCTGCCGTTTGGCTTCGGCTTCCTGAAGGCCGGGGCCATACTTGGCTTCCAGGGCCGCCAGATCCCGGGTCAGCGCCTCGTGGTGCTTGGGCAATTCCTGGATCAATTGCAGCCCGGCGTTGATCTCCGCCTCGGTCGCCGGCCGATTCAGCACCCGCATGAAGATCTCGTTGATGAGCAGCCGATCGTCCTGCTGGCTATTGACCAGGGCGGTCAGCGCGTTTTGCGGATTGTTGATCGCCTCGGCCAGCGTGGGACCGCTGATCAGGGCCATCACCGGGCCAAGCTCCAGGGTATTGATGCGTTCGCACTCGCAGGCGCTTTCCCGCGGCGGACGCCCAAACTTGCTCAAGAAACCGCTGGGCAGTTCCACGCCCGAGTCGGGCAGGGCCGCAGCCCGGGTTCCCGGCGGCACACCCGGGATCCGCGACGTGGCACCGGTCACGCGATGGATGGCATCGTACAGCACTTCGGCCGGCAGACGCCGCGCGATGGCGTGCGAGTAGTTGATCGTGTCGTCTTCATTCCAACGGTTGGTGGCCACCGAAAGCTGGTACGTGCGCGACTTGCAGATCAACTGCATCAGGTGCCGCACGTTGAAGCCGCTCTTGCGGAACTCCTCGGTGAGATAGTCGAGCAGTTCCGGATTGCTGGGCGGATTGCCCGCCCGCAGGTCGTCGATCGGCTCCATGATGCCCACGCCAAACAGGTAACCCCACACCCGGTTCACGTAGCTGCGGGCGAAGTAGGGGTTATCGGGCGAGGTGAGCCAGGAGGCCAGTTGCTCGCGGCGGCTGGCCTGTTCATCCGCGGAGAATTGGCAATCGAACGGGAAGGCCGGAGGCGTGGGCTGGCCGGTGCGGTCGTGGATGACTTCGCCTTCGGGCTTGTCGAACACCACCTCGTACAGCGGCTTGGCGCCCTCGACGGCCGTGCCGCCGATCTTCTGGTCGCCCGAGGCCGGGTCGGCCTTCAGGCCCACGCGGGCGAAGAACGCGGCCGTTTCGTAGTACTGGTCCTGCGTCCAGCGTTCGAACGGGTGATCGTGGCACTTGTTGCAGTTGAACCTCACGCCCAGGAACAGGTGCGTGGTGTTCTCCATGATGTCGACCGGCTCGCGAAGAATCTTATAGTACGAGGCGGCCGGATTGTCCTTGTTGGAGCCGGTGGCGGTGAGGATGTCGCGAACAAACTGGTCGTAGGGCCGGTTCTGGGCGATCTGCTCGCGAATCCAAGCCCGGAAAGCCGCCGCACCCTGGGCCCCCAGGAACTTGCGGTTCACCTGCAACAGGTCGGCCCACTTGTTGGTCCAGTACTCGATGTAGTCGTCGCTGCCGATCAGCCGGTCGACCAGTTCGTCGCGCTTGATGCGCGATTCGCGCGGGTCGGCCAGGAAGGCACGCACGTCTTCGGCCTCGGGCGGCAGGCCCGTCAGGTCGAGGTACACCCGGCGGATGAACTCGGTATCGCTGCACACGTCCGAGGGCTGGATCTTCATCCGCTGCCACTTGGCGGCGGTCAGTTCGTCGATGCGGTTGTAGACCGGCGGTTGCTTCCACTCAAAGCCGGTGCGGCCGCCCATCACGGCCAGCGTGGTGGCGGCATAGGCGCCTTCGAAGCGGGCCAGGATGGGGGCCTCACCGCGGCGGAGCGAGGTCAGCAGGCCGCCGCGGTTGGCGGTCGCCACTTCCATGTTGCCGGTTTCGATGAACGCCTCGTGCGTGACATCGCGCACCATCCCGTCGGCATACGTGGCCAGCACGCGGAACTGTTGCCGCGAACCGATCCGCTGCACCACCGGGTCTTGCGGGTACAGGTCGATCCTGGTCACGCGGGGCGTATCGATCTGCAGGGTGGCGCCCTGCTCGATCCAGCGGCGAATGATGCGGTAGTAAATGTCGTCGCGGTCGATCAGCTTGCCGCCCACGTGCGGCACAGCGCCGGTGGCCTTGAGCAGCATCAGGCTGTCGTCGGGCGAAGCCAGGTTTACGCGGCGGGCGTACAGGTCGTCGGTCAGTGCCCGCACGTCGAACACCGGATCGTATCCCCGCAGCGAGAGCTTGAAGCCGTTCTTGCCCTTGGCTGCGCCGTGGCAGGTGCCCTGGTTACAGCCCAGCCGCGAGAGTACGGGGTTCACGTCGCGAATGAAGTCCACGGTGAGGTCGGCCGAATGCTCGGCCACCGACACCGGCACGCGAACCTGATGGCCAGCGAGCGAAAGCTGCAATTGCCCTTGCCCCGCGGACAGCGGTTGCACCAGGCCCGAGGGCGACACGGCCACCACGTTGCCGCTGACGCTCCGTTCCACCATGCGAGTGACATCGATCACGTCGCCGCTATCGAGCGTGGCTTGCACCACCAGTTGCACGTAGTCGGCCGGGTGCGCCAACTCGATCTTCTCAGGCGAAACGGTGAGCGACTGGATCTTGGTGCCTTCGGGCAGCGATTCCGAAGGCGTCTGAGGAGCCGGCCGGCGATAGGCGACTTCGTCGCGGGCCTGAACGGCGCGTTCGTCCACCGGGGCCGGGGCAAAGCTGCGCACCACGGCGCCGGTGGCGGCGTCGATGATCCGCACCTGGCCGTCGCCGCCCGCCGCCGCGATATGCTTGCCATCGGGCGCGAACGCCACGGCGTACAGGGCCGCCTCGGGCACGGACCGCTGGGCGATCAGTTGGACATCCCGGGTGTGGTATTCTTCAAGCTTCTTGGTTTCCTCGGCCGTACGCTCGCGGACCGTCTTGTTGTGGATGGCTTTGATGTCTTCGGGCAGGCCCGTGTCGAACTCGTACGAGTAGACGTGCAGTTCGCCCTGGCCATCGAGGCTGCTTACGGCGGCAATCCGCCGGCCGTCGCGGCTGACGGCCACGTCGAAGATGCGGCCCTGCATGGGCGGCATCTGGCGAATCAGGTTGGCGTCGTCGCCGATCTTCCGGGCGGTGATGCGGAAGACGCGGTACACCTTCACCTGGCCATCGGAACCGCCCAGCACCACTTCATCGCGCTCGGGATGCCGGGCCACCGCGGTCAAACCGCCCTTGAGGGCGCCAGGCGTGATCGAGGTGATGTTGTCGACGAACCGTTCGGTTGCAACTTCGGTGAGCTTGGCGGTGCCGTCGCGATCGACGGAGATCAGGTGCGAGCCGTCCTGCGAGAACACCGTGTCCTGCACCCAGTCGGTGTGAGCGCCCTGGAACAGCACCTGCTTGCCGGTTTCGGAATCGATCGCCCGAACCGTGTTATCGGCACAGCCAAAGGCGATCATCTTGCCGTCGGGCGACCAACTGACGCCGTACAGCGTGTCGTACGTGGTGGGCACGGAGAGCAGCAGCGTGCGGGCGGCTACGTCCCACACCTGCACTTCGCCCATCCGGCCAGGCAGGCCGCCGCCAACAGCCAGTCGTTTACCGTCGGGTGAGAAGCGGATGGATTGAATCCGCTCGGAAAGCCCCACCAGGCGGCCGTCGAGCTGGTCGTCCTCGGTGCGGACCAGCAGCACCTCGTGGAAACCGGCCACGGCCAGCAGTTTGCCGTCGGGCGAGTAATCCAGGGCCGTAATCACCGGTTGCCGGGTATAGATGGGCAGGTGGTCCTGGTCGTACCGCTGGCGGGCAGCCACCGGGGTATCGTCTTTGGCGCCCTGGGCGATCCACTTCTCGATCAGTTCGATCTCGGCGGCGGTGAGTGCAGGGCGATCCTTGGGCATGGCAGCCGTGCCCTGCTCATTGGGTCGGATCAGCTCCAGCAGGTAGCTGTCGGCCGGTTTGCCGGGCACGATGGCAGGCATTTCGCTTTCGCCGCCGGCCAGCATCTGGTCGAAGGCCGTCATCACGTAGCCGCCGCTATCCTTGGCCGGTTGGTGGCAGCCCTGGCAGTGTGCCTGAAAGATCGGCCGGATCTGCTTGTAGTAGCTGACCGGGTTCGCTTCGTCGGAGCGTGCGGTCTGCTCCTCGGCGTGAATGGCCCTAGGGGCAACAGCGGAGATCAGCAGCGCGACTGCGAGAGTGAGCCAGATGCGTTGGCGACGCATGGAAACCTCCAAGCCCGGTTTGCCGCGGAAGGATTCCGCCGGGGGGGCACGTGCCGTTTGCTGATCCCGTTTTGCCTTGGGCCTTTTGCCACTTTAGGTTGCGATCGTGGCGTTGGCCCGATGCCAGGCGGGGGATGGCATTGCCTCGCAGGGGGGGCAATCGCCGTCCAACCTGGCCAAATCAGTCACAAGGGAGCGACAACACGCGTGCCGGCGCAACCGGCCTCGGGAAGGGGGGGCCGGGGGCGCTGGGCCGTACGGACTCCTGGGAAACCGCGGAAAGACTGTTGCGGGAGGGGTTCGGGCCAATCTCCCGAATCCCATTGTATCTGCCCTCCCGGTACTTCGCGCCCAGGACCCGGCGCAAATCACCGCGCAGCAGCGGCCGTAAATCCGCTACAAACCGGCCTGCTCGAGAAGCTCAGGAGGGAAAGATCGAGAACAAACGCTGAACATCAAAGAGGGATGACAACGCCAGTCCACCATTCCAACGGGAGATGGGGTAGCCGAGCGACGCGGCCCAGCAGGCAGGAAAAACGTGCTCTCTCGGCAGCGTGACCGCCGGAGCCCGCAGAATTGGCGGGCGTGATTGGCATTGCTGCCACCGCACGTTGGCGTGCGAAGGTGCCCGGTGTTTTACGCGAAGTTACACCTGGTAACCCCCCACGCGAACGTTCACCCTAATGAAGGGGAAGCAAAATTGCAATACTTTTTGCCGGCCCCGGTTTTTTCAAACACCAGCTTCCATTGGCTAGGCGTCAGACCGGCTGCCGCACAGCAAACGGACGGCCTGTTATAGGGCGGCTACCGGTTATCCGAGCAGCTCGGGCCGGAAACGACCGGAGCCGGCAATCGGCAGCGGACGGCGCTGGCGATCGAACATGATCGTGCGTTCGTCGTAGCCCAACAGCCCATAGATCGTGGCCTGCATGTCCTTGGGCGAGATCGGCGTATCGGCCACCTCGCCGCCCGTGGCGTCGCTGCGGCCCACCACGCGGCCCCGGGCAATGCCGCCGCCGGCGAACACGGTGGAGTACACCTTGGACCAGTGATGCCGGGCACCGCCGGTCGGCTTGGAATCGATCTTGGGCGTGCGGCCGTGCTCGCTGGTGCAGACCACCAGGGTTTCGTCCAGCAGGCCCCGGTTGTCCAGGTCCTCGATCAACGCGGCAAAGCCCTGGTCGAACACCGGCAGCAGATACTCCTTTAGCCGAGGGAAATGGTTGGAGTGCGTGTCCCACACCGACGCGCCGTGCGGGCCAAACGGGTCCCAGAAGACCGTCACAAACCGTGCCCCAGCCTCCACCAGCCGCCGCGCCGCCAGGCACGATTGGCCAAAGAGCGTCATGCCGTAGCGTTCGCGCAGGCTGGGCTTTTCGCGTTGCACGTCCAACGCCGCCCGCATTCGGTTGGTGCCGATCAGCGAAAACGCCCGCTGCTGATGGTCGCTGTACTCGGCCACGGCCGTGAGCTGGTCCAGCTCGGGCCGGGCCGCATCGACCTGGGCCAGTAAGGCTCGCCGGGCACTGAACCGGCGATCGGGGACCTCGTCCGGCAGCGTGCAGCCGGAGCCCATCAAGAACCGGGCGTGTGGCTCGATCCCGGCGTGCGGGTCGCGGACTTCGACCTTTTGGGTATCGGCATTGAGCTTAGGCACGACCTTGGTGCCGGTGCCGTCGAAATCGGTCCAGAACGGATCATAGCTGCTGCCCAGGAAGGCCGCGTAGGGACCGGCCTGGTTGGGCGAACTGCCGCGCGAGCAGAATCGCCAGGGCAGCCCGATGTTCCGCGGCATATCAGGCGACTTGATGCCGGTGCGCAGCCCATCGAGGTAATCGACCACCGAACCCATGAACGGCCAATGCTGCGGATTGCGCGGCTGCGTTTCCAGCGGCACGCTGTACGCCGGCATCCCGCTCATCACGTAGGCGCAGCAATGCACCGGGTAGTCGTGAGTCATCGAGCGGACCACGGTTAGCCGGTCGGCTACCTGGGCGATTCGCGGCAAGCCCTCGCAGATGCGCAAGCCCGGCAGCGCCGTATCGATGGCTCCCATTTCGCCCTGGACTTCGCGGGGCGCGTCGGGCTTGGGATCGAAGGTTTCGTGCTGCGGCGGGGAGCCAAACAAGAAGACGAAGATGCACGCTTTGGCCGACGCGGGGCGCTGCACGATGGTCGACGGCTGGCTGGCCCACGACCATTGGCCCAGGCCCAGCCCTAGCGCCCCGGCTCCGCCCAAACGCAGCAGTTGGCGCCGAGTGAGATAATCGTGCGCGGGGTTGCGGCTGTCCAGCGGGTGCGTCATCGCAACGGTCTCCACGATGGCGTGGCTTACGGCCGGGCTGGCTTTGCCTGGTCGCCGGGCAAAGCATGTCCAACACACGGCTGCCTTGCACGCTTCAATCGTCCGGGGCGAGGCCTGTCGTGGGCCAGCGAACCGCCCAATTTCGGTAGCATTAAGTTACCCCAGCCGATGCGCAAGTGTAAGAGCATATGTTGATGGTTGGCCGAGGAATCGGGGGGGGCAGCGGCCGGCTCCGTCGGCAAACCTGCGGCAGTTTGCGCGCCCCGCACTCCGGCGGGGTCCGCGGAGAAAAATGATTCCAATGCGCGTGGCCGTTGGTGATACTCTAACGCGACGCAAATACCACTTGCTGCTTGGCGTTCCGTCTGCGGCGGAGACCTTCCAGACGCCGCAGTCAGTCCCGGCATACGTCTCGGACTTTGCCTCGGAAACGTTTGCCAGGCGCTCATCGGCTGCCTGCATGGGGTATGCCTGAAAGTCCCTCCTGTTTCGCCCGCCTTGCCCATGATGAAGTACCTTGCCACGCTCGCTGCCCTGGTGGCGCTGATGCTTTTGTCCCTGGTACCCAGCGGGGCCGAGGAAACGCCCGTTACGTCGTTTGGAGCCAAGGGCGACGGCCGGGCCGACGATACCGCGGCCATACAGAAGGCGGTGAACGCTGGCGGCGCGATCCGCTTTCCCCGCGGCGTGTATCGCCTGACCTCCACGGTGGTGATTGACCTGGACAAAACCGGCTTCACGTCGCTGATCGGCGACGGCGTGGCCCGCTTTGTGATGGCGGGGCCGGGCCCGGCCTTCAAGTTTGTAGGCACTCACCAGGGTTCGGCCGCTCCCCATACGTTCAAGCCCAACGTGTGGGATCGGCAGCGGATGCCGTTGGTGGATGGCATCGAGATCGTCGGCGCCCATCCCGAGGCCGACGGCATCGAGGCCACCGGTACCATGCAATTGACGATCACCCGCACCACGGTGCGCGAGGCACGCCACGGCATCCATCTCACGGCGCGTAACCGCAATGTGATCATCAGCGATTGCCATATCTATCACAACTCGGGCGCGGGCGTGTTTTATGATCACGTCGATCTGCATCAATCGACCAACACCGGCAGCCACATCAGCTACAACGCCGGCGGTGGCGTGGTGTCGATCGGCGGCGGGGTGCGCAACCTGCACATCGGCACCTGCGATATCGAAAGCAACATGGCGCCCGATGCCCCGCCCACGGCCAACGTGCTGATCGATTGCACCGGCGGTTCCACGGCCGAAGTCACCATCGTAGGCTGCACCATCCAGCACAATCCTTCGCCCGGCTCGGCCAACGTGCGGTACATCGGCAAAGGGGCATCGCGCGGCGGCGAGGAATACCAGTGGGGTCACCTGACGATTGCCGACAACGTGCTCAGCGACGTCGAGATCAATCTTGATCTGCATCACGTGCGCGGGGCGGTCATCCTGGGCAATACCTTCGGCGGTGGCTATGAATACGACCTGGTGGTCGAGGATTGCAGCCATATTGCCGTAGGCAGCAACACGTTTGACCGAAACCCGCCGTACTACCGCGGAGACGCGGCGGCCGCCAAGGGCGGGCTGTTGTTCCGCAACTCGCGCGACATCACGCTGACTGGTCTGCATATCGACGGCATCCGCAACCAGAAGGCCGCCGTGGTGGTTGAAGGTTGCGACACCTTCAATATCTCCGGCTGCACGATCCTCGATAGCGATGGGCCGGGCCTGCTGCTGCAAAACACGACCGGCAGCCTGGTCACCGGCTGCTTGATTGCCGATCGGCGGCCCGAGCGTGTGCCGGCGCCGTCGCTGCGTGTGGAAGGCGGCAGCGATAACACGCTGGCCAACAACAAGCTGGCCCAGGGCGAGGAGATCGTGCCCGAGCCGGCGAGCAAGTAGCCCCGTAGTCTTGCGATCGTTGCTCTCCCTAACCGACCCCGTACATCCAGCCGTCCACCGGACCTTGGCGTTTTGATGTGTGATGGAATCCTTTTCAGGAGCCAGCCGACGATGAAACGTATCGCCTCCCTTCTGATCCTGCTGGTGCTTTCGCAAGTGGGCCTTGCGGAAGAACTGAAGCCGCTGACCAATGTGCCCTACGGGGACCATCCGCGGCAGGTGCTCGACTTCTACCCGGCACCCTCGGACAAGCCGACGCCGGTGGTGCTGTACATCCACGGCGGCGGCTGGCGGAACGGTGACAAAAAGATCAATCCCCAGCGTTACCTGGACAACGGCATCTCCGTGGTTGCGATCAACTACCGTTTCATCGAGCACGGCAAGGAAGCCAAGCTGGAACCGCCCGTCAAAGCGCCGCTGTTCGACGCTGCCCGGGCGTTGCAGTTCATCCGTTCCAAGGCCAAGGAGTGGAACCTCGATAAGGAACGGATCGGCGCTACCGGCGGTTCGGCCGGTGCCTGCACTTCGCTCTGGTTGGCGTTCCACGACGACCTGGCCCAGCCTAATAGTGAAGACCCCATCGCCCGCGAATCCACCCGGCTGTACTGCGCTGCCGTGAACGGGGCCCAGGTTTCGCTCGATCCCAAGGAACTGCGCGAGTGGATTCCCAACTACCGTTACGGCGCGCACGCCTTTGGGCTGTCCAACTTCCAGGAACTGTACGACAACCGCGAGAAGATTCTGGCGTGGATCAAGGAGTACTCGCCGATTGAGCATGTCTCGTCGGACGATCCGCCGATCGCCCTGTTCTACACCGGCGAAGTGCCGGTGATCGGGGCCGAGGCCAAGGATCCCACGCACTCGGGCGTGATGGGCATCAAGCTGGCTGAACGGCTGAAAGATGCGAACGTGGACGTGGTGCTGGTACACCCCGGGCAGTCGCATCCCAAGTACAAGAACGCCGCCGACTACCTGATCGACCGGCTGAAGAAGTAACGACTGCCCGCCCGAGTCGTCTTCGGGACATCATCCTGGTAACATTCACTGGCCGCGGTGGTCCATGGGCTGCATGGGCCACGCGGCCTGTTCTATGAATTCGCGTGGCATGTTGCTTCGATTGACCATGAGTAAGACGTTTGCCGTTGCGTTGTTGGTGGTCTGGAGTGCCTTAACCGCTGGCCCCGCCTTGGCCGAGGAATGGCCCCAGTGGCGCGGCCTGCGCAGCGACGGCACCTGGCGCGGCCCGCAACTGCGCGAGGACTGGCCGGAGGAAGGGCTGCGGCAGGTATGGCGGGCGCCGATCGGCGGCGGCTATGCCGGCGTGATCGCCGTCAACGGCCGCGTCTACACCATGGACATGCAGAAGGAGCCCACGCAGCACGAACGCGTGCTGTGCTTCGACGCCGCCACTGGCAAGCTGCTTTGGTCGCACAACTACGACGCCGAGTATGGCGACCTGGATTACGGCTCGGGCCCGCGCGCGGCACCCACCTATTACGACGGCCGCATCTATACCCTGGGCGCCGTGGGACATATCCGCTGCCTGGATGCCGAAACCGGTAAGGTGCTGTGGTCTAAGACGCCGGGCAAAGACTACGAGATGAAGCTGCCGACCTGGGGCGTGGCGGCCTCGCCGGTGATCGACGGCGACCTGGTGATCTATCATCCCGGCGGCACGCCCGATGGCTCGCTGATCGCCTTCGACCGTCGCACGGGCGAGGAACGCTGGCGCAGCCTGAGCGAGGTAGCCGGGTATGCCACGCCGCGCCTGGTCACGTGGCAGGGCCGCAAGCTGCTGGTGGCCTGGACACCGGAGTTCATTCGCGGCCTGGAGCCCGCCACCGGCCGCGTGCTGTGGTCGATTCCTTACAAGGTGACCTACGGCGTCTCGATCGCCACACCACTGATCGAGGAAGGCATCGTGCTGGTATGCGGCTATTGGGAAGGCAGCAAAGCCATCCGGCTGGGCGAGCGGCTGGAAGACGCTCAGCTTCTCTGGGAAGACAACCGTAATCTGCGCGGCCTGATGTCGCAGCCGCTCTATCGCGACGGCTACGCCTACCTGCTCGACAAGCAACACGGCCTGACTTGCTTTCACCTGGAAACCGGCCGCAAGCTGTGGGACGACGGCAACCGCCTCACGCCCCGCAATCGCAACCCGCAGGCCTCCCTGATGTGGCTGGGCGACAGCGACCGCATGCTAGCGCTCAATGCCGAGGGCGAGCTGGTGCTGGCCCGGCTCACACCCGAGGGCTACCAGGAACTGAGCCGCGCCAAGATCATCGGTCCGACCTGGGCCCATCCGGCCCTGGCCGGCAACTATCTCTACGCCCGCAGCGATGAAGAACTGGTCTGCGTGGAGCTACCGGTGAAGTAGGCCCGGTGCCTGCCACCGGGCAATCGCGTGGCGATGGGGTACCAGCTCAAAGCCCGGCTGCTTGCATCCGGTAAATCGACCTTGGCCGCCTGGCACGGCTCTGCGAGCCGTGCCAGGCGAAGCTATCGGCGCTGCTGAACTGTTCGACGCCTTGAATGATAACGTTACCGACACGTTGAATGATAACGTTACCGACACGGCGTCATCGCGGTTCAATACGATCGATGGCAAATGGTCCCGGATGTGCTCCCTCATACACTTGCGCGCTCGACCACGGCCATGCTGTTGGAAGCTCGGAGAGTCCTCGCCGCACCGGATTGGCATGGATATACGCAATCACCTCTTCAATGGCGCGTGTTTGCTACAGGTTCGTGTCGTACCCCCCGGCTGCCGGAAGCGAAACGTCGTGCGGTTCCCTCGCATTATGGTCAATTGCGAAAGTCAAGCCGCGTTGTGGGGGCGCTCCAGGTAACTCTTGGCTGCCCGAGTGACCGGTGATTTCAAACTGGCGAGGATTCGCCGCATTTCGTAGTGGTCTTCTTGTGGCACCAACAGCAAGGGCACGTGCTCAGGCATGATGACGTAAGCACAGATGGCAACTTTGAGACGCTCGCGGGTTTGCTCCATCGCTTGCAAGACCCAATACCGCGAACGGTCTTTCGCCACCGCGGGGCGGATACAACGAAGTTACCTGTTGCCCCTCTGTGGTGGGGTGTCTGAGTATCAGGCGAACGGAGATGCTGCCGTCCACTTCACACGGCTCGCAGAGCCGTGGCACGTGGAATTGGCGGCCAGCAGGGCAGGCTTTCTCTCTAGACGTGGCGGCTGGCAGACGGTCCGATGAGCTGGTTTCGTACTTCCCTGGCGGCGCCTCGGAGGGCAGGCTCAACGACTCCCGCACTGCCGGCCGATAGTTTAGGCTCATAGCGCCCGCCCGCGCGGAGGGCTCCCGCGGCGGCCGTACGGAGTTGCCTGCCGCTCAGCGGCGGGGGATTTCGCGCCGGGGTCACGCGGAAGAGGGGGCTGTCCTGGCCGGTAGGATACAGCAAGGGGGGTGTGCCCTAGCCAATCCCGTGTACAATGGGGCACTTTAGGAAATGCCGCCACAACATTCCGATGGTAGCGGCAGAACGTGACGCAAAATGTAAGATGGGCAGGGGAACGGGGCACAACGGCGCAACCGTTCCTCTTTACCCGCGGCGGCGGCTTGCTGGCCAAGGCGCCGCGAGGCGGGGCCATACGAACCAGACGGCTCATTCGAACCATCCAGCCCGGCAAGAAGAGTTTCCATGGCCATTGAGTTCAAACTGCCCGACTTGGGCGAGGGAATCGACGAAGCTGGTGTCGTAGACATCCTGGTCTCCGAGGGCGACCGGATCGAGGCGGATCAGGACGTGCTGGAGATCGAAACGGACAAGGCCGTGGTGCCGGTTCCCTGCCCGCATGCCGGCGTTGTGAAGAAGCTGCACATCAAGAAGGGCGACACCGTTCAAGTCGGCAGCCTGCTGGCCACGATCGAGGCCGAGGGCGAAGAGCCTGCCGCGGCCGAAGCCCCGCAAGCCGCGGCTCCCCAGGAGGAAGCCAAGCCGCAACCGGCTCCTGAGCCGCAGCGCGAGGCTCCGCAGGCGGCCCCGGCTGCAGTGGCCGCTCCCCAGCCGCAGCCCGCGGTGGGCGGCGATCGCCAAGGCCAGGTGCAAACCGCCATGGCCGCGCTGGATGAGGCCCTGGAAACCGATGTTCCGCCGGCGGCCAGCCCCGACACCCGCCGCTACGCCCGCGAACTGGGCGTGGATATCCGCCTGGTGAAAGGCACCGGGCCCGGCGGCCGCATCACCAAGGATGACGTCAAAGAGGCCGTACGGACGATGTTGTCCTCGGGCGTGCCGGCTCAAGCTGCTGCCGCTCCGGCTGCCGCGGCTCCCCAGGCGGCTCCGGCCCGGACGCCCGCTGCCCAACCGGCCCCGCAGGGCGAAGCCGACCGCGACAACTACGGCCCGATCCGCCGTGCTCCGCTGACGCGGATCCGCGAGACGATCGCGCTGAACATGGCCCGGTCGCACTCCACGATTCCGCACGTCACCAACTTTGACGATGCCGACATCACCGAGCTGGAGCGCATCCGCAAGGGCAGCATGGCCGACTACGTGGGCGACGTGAAGCTCACGATGATGTCGTTCGTGATGAAGGCCGTGGCCCTGTCGCTGAAGCAGAACCCGGACCTCAACTGCTCGATCGATCTGGAAAACAAGCAGATCATCTACAAGGACTACGTCAACCTGGGCGTGGCCGTGGATACCGAGCGCGGCCTGGTGGTGCCGGTGCTGCGTGATGTCGACAAGCTGAGCATCCCGCAGATCGCCCAGGCCCTGACCAAGATGGCCCAGAACGCCCGAGCGGCGCGGTTCGCGGTGGAAGATCTCCGCGGCGGCACCTTCACGGTGAGCAACCTGGGGGCGGTCGGCGGCCAGTACTCCACGCCGATCATCAACCCGCCGGAAGTCGGCATCCTGCTGCTGGGCCGCAGCCGCAAGACGCCGGTGGTGATCGACGACCAGATCCAGATCCGGCTGCTGATGCCGCTTAGCCTGTCGTACGATCACCGCATGGTCGACGGCGCCACGGCGGCCCGGTTCCTCAACGACGTGATCGGCTACCTGGAATCGCCGGGCCGGTTGCTGCTGGCTCCGTAAGCTGCGACCGACGGCCGCTTGAAGTCTGAGCCGGTCCAATTTGGGCCCATGCGCCGATCGTGCGCCCGTAATGCGCCACGCTAGAGGCGATCGTACGCACCCAAGCTCGGGGCCAGGGCCTGCGCGCTAAGAAACGCAGCCAGGGTGAGAATGGGGCAAGCAACACACCGGCCATCTAAAACGCCCGGGCGTTTTCTACGTTGACCTTGGGAGGCGGTTGCGGCACCGGCCGGTCATCGCCGGGCTGCTGCGGCAATTGGGCGATTTCGCCGGCTACCTTGCCGGCATCGCGCAGGGCCGCGTACTGCTGGAAGAACTTCACCGAGCGCTCGATCTGGCCGTCGAAGAACAGCTCCATGCCCAACAGCAGCATCAGATCCGGGTTTTCCGGATCGTTCTGCGCGGCTTCGGCCAGGTTTTCAATGTGGGCGGTCTTGGCCACGCGGTTCTTGCCGTAGACGTTGTCCCACCGCAGTTGGCAATCCGTCCACTTGTCGTTCCGCAGAGCCTGTTTGAACGCCCGGGCGGCCATGTCGTAGTTGCCGATCGCGATCAGCGCCTGGCCTTTGAGCAGGTGGGCTTCCACCAGGTCGGGGGCAGCCTGAGCCGCCTTATCGTAGCGCACGTACGCGCGGCGGAAGTTCTGCTCGTCGAAATAGCGGTTGCCCATCTCGATGAACCGCCAGGCACGCGCTACCGCTGCCTCGTTGACCACGGGCACCGGCGGCAGCGGATCGCCCACCAGGCCGTCCAGCGGTCGCTGGTTGAGCAGATTCAGGCCCGGCGGAATCAGTGGGCCGGCATAACCGCCCGTACGCCAGTCGACGCCATAGAGCATGTCGAACACCGGCCCGGGGCCAAACAGCAGCCCAGGCGGCAAGAAAATCGGCGGCAGGATCACCGGCCCGCACGGTGGCGGAAAGGCACAAATCGGCACGATCGGAAACACCGGCCCGGCAAACGCACAGCCGCCCAAACCGCCGATCTGCACGGTCGCGGCCGTGAACTGACCATAATAGGGGCCGCACCCCCATTGGGAATAAAACGCAGGGCCCCACTGGGCCTGAGCGGGCGAAGCGGTGGCGGCCACCAGCGCTAGTCCCGCCGCCAACGTGGCCCACACAGGTGCATGCCGGCCCGAGGGCTGAAGCGTGCGGCAATCTTCCCCTGAGTGTCCATTTGCCAGGCAATGGCCAGTAGCACGGCTACGGGGCGAGCGGGTGCGATCTGGCGAGCGGCGATGACGCAGCATGGCTGGCTCCCTGGCATCGTTCGGGAAAAACGCCCCTTACATGGCCTGCCTGCCATTATCACGGGTTGGCGCAGTGGAGACAACCTCGATGTGGGGGCGGCCATTCGGCGGCCTCATCGATCGATCCCGCGCCATCAACGCACAACCGATCATCGGGTGGTGATCCATCACACAATGAGCATTGCTGCGGCGGCATTTACCGGGTTTCCTGAGAACCGCGCCGCTGGTATTGATGTCCCCTAGAGGTAGAATGCAGTAACGTTTCGAGCGTAGCAGGTATGCCGTTTGCTGCATCAGGTTACGCAGTTTCGGCCGGGCGGCTTGAGCCTGTTGGCACCGATGAGCCGCCGGGCATCGCGGTAACCTGGGAGCGAACCGGCACCGTTGCCAGCTCGCTCGACGTGGACTGCCTCATTCACCCAAGGGGAACATCTGTGATCAAGAGCAGCGCGACGAACGGTCACGTCAATCAGAATCAGGGCGAGCGAAGCCTGCAACTGGCGCTCGCCGCAGCTCAGGTGGCGCTGGAGAACCGTGCCGAGGATGTCGTCGTGCTCGACATGCGCAAGCTCTCGCAGCTCTTCGATTACTTTGTGATCTGCACCGGCCGCAGCCGGCGGCAGTTGCACGCCATCAGCGAAGAGATCGACCGCCACCTCGAAGAAGAGCTGAACGATCGCCGGCTGGGCATCGAAGGCTACGACGCCAGCCGCTGGATTCTGCTCGACTACGGCACCGTGGTGGTCCACATCTTCGACCCCGAAACGCGCGAGTACTACGCCCTCGAAGAACTCTGGGCAGAAGCTCCGCGCGTTTCGTTGGACTCGCTGCAAGGCAAGTCGGCCGCGCAAGGGTAGCATCGCCGCCGCCCGCGAGGCTGGGGGGGCCCCATCCGCAGGGCGAATGAGCTGGTAGGAGTTAACCTCCTACCTAGGCGCTGCTTCGGGGCAGGCTAATGACAACCCAGTCGCAGGGTACGTGCCCGCAAATTGAACAAATTACGGTTGCTGGCGGCAGGCAACTTCGCGGGCGAACAAGCAGAGACCTTGCGGCAGCGTCTGAAAATATGCCCTGCCTGCGCGACGCAGTTGAACTTTCTCAGCGGGGATGCCGCCACCGTCATGCCGGGGGCTTCTCACCCATTGGCGGGCGATGCGACCCTGGCTTCCGACGCGCAACCGGCCCGATCTACTCATGCTCCGGCGAGGCCGTCAGGCCGCAGGCGTTCAGGGCGTCCAGGTAATCCTGCGGGCGGTTCACGTTGGTCTGCGAACCTAGCTCGGGATCGATGTCCACCAGTTCCTCGGCGCCGACCTGGCGCACCTGGCAGCCGCCCAGCAGGTCCAACAGCCGCAAGCGATCGACGCGTAATAGCTCGTGCACCTGCAGGAGCACGTCGCGGCGATACACGGCAGCCAGCGGGTGAAGCCGGCCGCCCACGTACGGCACGGCAATTTGTGCGTCGCCCAAGTACTCGATCATCCGCAGCACGAACGCCGGCTTTAGCAGCGGGACATCGCAGCCACTGAGGAATGCAGCCTCGCTGTCGGCTTCATCAATCGCTGCCAGTCCAGCGGCCAGGCCTTCCAACGGGCCGCGGTCGGGGTGGCAATCGCGGACGATGCGCACGCCCTCGGGCAGCGGCGGCAACTCCTGATCGGCCGCGGCCACAACCACCACGGGGCTCACCGCCTCACGCAGTAGACGCACTACCCGGGCGAGCATGCTTTCGGTGCCAAAGGGCAGCAGTGGCTTGGCCACGCCCATCCGGCGACTGTGGCCGCCGCAGAGCACGATGCCAGCGCACCGGGAAAGGCTGCTCGCCATGGCGGGGACTCAACGCGGTTATTCGACCAGTTCGATCGCGATGTCGATCCGCTGACCGCCTCGCACAATGGTCAGCGGCAACCGGTCGCCGATGCGGTAGTTCAGCTTCACAAAGGCGTGGAACTGTGGCGAGGTCATGTTCACCAGTGGCTTGCCGTCCACGGCCACGATCAAGTCGCCGTTGCGAAGGCCCGCCTTGCGGGCGGCTTGCCCTGGCCCATCGTTGCCGATGTAGCGGACCTCAAACGCATTGTGGTTTTCGTCCAGGTTCAGGCCACGCCGTTTCTCGGGCGGAGCCTCGGGAGCCCAGAATTGCAGCCGCGGCGCGGCCGACCACATGGAGCCCCGCCAGGAAAAGTCGCTGGCCTTCCAGCCGCGAGCCAGACGCAGCGTGCGGGTGCCGGTTTCGCTGCCGGTGACGGTCACCTGGCAATCGTCGTTGGGCAGCGGGTTAAGCGCCCACTGCATATCGGCGATGGAGGTCATCACCTGGCCGTTGATATGCGTGATCCGCTCGCCCGGCTTGAAGCCTGCCTTGGCCGCCGGCGAGTCGGGCAGCACCTTGGCCACGCGCAAGCCGTCACGGGCATCAATGGCCAGGCCCACGTTGTCGGGCAGCGGGTAGCGGTACAGCAACTCAATGGAGAACGTGCCCTCCCTCACCGCCGCAAAGTGCTGAGCGTCGTGAATGTTGTGGCAATGGATGC
The DNA here is from genome assembly GCA_937927735.1 of uncultured Planctomycetales bacterium. Lineage (GTDB taxonomy): Bacteria > Planctomycetota > Planctomycetia > Pirellulales > S012-138 > CALBRZ01. The sequence continues at coordinate 27,352 of CALBRZ010000047.1, read as the reverse complement.
AATTGCTGCGCGTGGTGGGGCCGCGGTACTTGTCCTTGTTGGGCAAGCCCGGCATCTCCAGCGCGGTACGATACGGCTTGTCGGGCCCGCGTTTGCCGGCCAGTTCCGCCCGGTTGTTGGGATAGTTGGCGTGCAGTTCCAGCACGCGGTGCATCGTGGCCAGCAGGCCTTCGATGGAGTTGAACGCATCGGGCCCGGCGGCACTTTGCGTGCCGTAGCGGGCGTAAACGGTGCCGTCGGGATGGATGAACATGGCCGCCCAATTGAGGTCGTAATCGAACTCAAACTGTGACAGGTCCACGCCCTTCATTTCCACCTGGCGGACGGCGATGAACTTTTCGCGGGCCAGGCGATCCACGGCTTCGCTGCCCTTGGCCACCTCGGCATCAAAGCCTGCGCACGCCTTGCACGGCACGCAGCGGAACGTCACGAACAGCGGCTTGTTCTCTTTCTGAGCTTGCAGACGAGCCAGGCGCAGATCGTTGTAGATCCACAAGTCGGTGCCGTCGGCGTGGGCGTCGTTGAGTACCTTCAGCAGCCGCGGCAGGTTCTCAGCTGCCAGGGGCGGAACCTCGCGGTCTACAGCGGCAGCGGTGGTGAACAGCGCCACGCTGGTGACCAAGGCGCATACGGCCAGGCGGATGTTCACGATGCGAACTCCGATGCGGTTAGAACGCTGGCTGCCAGAGAGGATCGAAAGCAACAGAAACGGCCTGCCCCGGGGGAACCGTGGGTAGCGTGAACTGCGGGCTTCCTTCCCGGTACCGCCGTGGAAGGAGCACTACCAACGTGGTGTTACTTCACGAACATGGCGCGGCCTACTGCATGTCGCGACCGAAGCACAGCAGGCACATATCGTCCGATTGCTTGTAGTTGCCCACAAAGCTGTGCACGTCGGCCAGGATGTGCTCAGCCAGTTCTTTGACGTCGGCGGCGGGGCGGGCTACCTGCTTGATGAGCCGCTCCACGCCGTACAACTCGGCCTGGCCGTTGCTGGCTTCGCTGAAACCGTCGGTGAAGAGGGTCAGGCTGTCGCCGGGCTCGAGCCGCAAGCGGAACTCTTCGTACTCCCAGTCTTCGTCGACGCCGATCGGCACACCGGCGGCCTCGTCGCCCACTTCTTCCACGGTGCCGTCGGCATGACGGAGGAGGGGCGGCATGTGACCGGCGTTGACCAGCACCACTTCGTGCGTGTTGTAGTCGATCACGGCCAGGAGCATCGTTACAAAGCGATCGGACCAGCCGGCCTTGATGAACGCCTCGGAGAGCCGCGTCATGGCCTTGGCCGGGCAGCGTTCGCCGGCCAGCCAGTACCGGGCGTCGGAGCTTACCTTGGCCATCAGCAGCGCGGCCGATACGCCTTTGCCGGCTACGTCGGCCACGATCACCGCCAGGCGGTTATCGGGCAGTTGGACGTAGTCGTACATGTCGCCGCCAACCTGGTTGGCCGGCACGTAGTAATCGAAGAACTGGTAACCGGCCAACTGCGGCGATTCCCTGGGCAAAAAGCCCTGCTGCACGCGGTGAGCCAGCGCCAGATCACGTTCCAGGGCCTGCCGGGCCAGGGCCTGCTCGTGCAGCTTGGCGTTCTCGACGGCAAACGACGCCTGGGCCGCCACGCTGGCCAGCACCTCCAGATCATCTTCCTGGAAGCGGCTGCGATGATCGTGGGTATCAATCTGGATCAAGCCCATCGCTTCGCCGTCGCTGGAGATCAGCGGGGCGCACATGAACGAGCGGATGCGGAAGTCGGCGATGCTCTCGCTCATGGCAAAGCGCGAGTCCGAGGCGGCATCGGCCGAAAGCACGGCCTGCTTCGTGCTCAGCACTTCGTTGACGATGGTCTTGCTGATCCGGATGGTGTCGTCCTCGCCGGCGCGGCGATACTTCACCGCCTTGGGCACCAGCGGGCCGCGGCCATCGCCCAGCAGGATGAAGCCGCGGTCGGCCTGGATGAACACCTTGAACAGGCTTTCCAGGATCTTGGGCAGGACGGCGTCCAGTTCCAGGCTCTTGGCCAGGTTGTTGGTGATCTCGAGCAGGGCGCGGAGCTTCACCTCGGGGTTAACCGCCAGGCGGACACCCTGGTTGCAGCAGACCACGTCGACCTTGGACATCACCGGGGCGGAGGTGAGCCCTTCGCCGGGATCGACCACCATCGACCAGGGCGAGTCGGCCACCGCCAGGCTGCCCAGACCGGGGGTGCCATGGCGGCTGTCGCGCTGCGGGACGGTTTCGTTGAAGGTGGTGCCGGCTGAACTGTCGGCCAGGGCGTCGAAGCCGAACACCATCTCGCAGATTTGAACTTCGTCGTTGTGGTAGAGCGGGTGCTGCCCGTAGATCCGCTCGCCGTTGACGTAGGTTCCGTTGCGGCTGCCCAGGTCTTCGACGTAGTACATCCCGGCATCGCGGAAGACGCGGGCGTGCTGGCGGCTGACCGCACCTTCTTCCAGCACGATGTCGCAACTGGGATGGCGTCCCAAGATGGCGGAGTCGCCTTCTAACGGGAACACCTGACCAGGGTTCAAGCCGCTGATCACTCGTAAGACGACCATGATGCGCAATCGGCCCGCTAGGTCACCGAGGGTTCGCCCTGCCAGTTGCGCCCCAGGTGAAATGAATGATTGTGATGCGTAAACAGACCGATTTTAGGTAGCGCAGAAAGCCGGCGTCAACTCGCGGGCTTTTTTGCCGCAGCGCAAATGTCGGGCTCAAGCTGCGTTGCGGCGGCTGCTTGGGGCCACTTTCAGCGGAGGCGCAGCTTCGGCCGGTACACCTTCGCCGCGCGCTTTGCGCTCGCTGGCCAGCAGAAATTTAAGCATGGCTACCTGCCGCCGCTGTTCCTCCAGCTCTTCTTCGAGCGCCAGCAGCGATTGGACAAACGACTGCGGCAATTCGACGCTGTCCCAGATATGGCCGCAGCTCGTGCAGTAGTTGCGGCGGAAGAAACCTTCGGTGGCTTCGCCTGCCCGCAGGGGCCGCGACAGCTCCGCATCGTCGGCCAATTGCGGCAGCGGCGCGATCACCGCCCTGGCGCAGCAGCCGGGGCACCAACGAAGCGCATAGCGATCCGACATCAAGTTTTCCTGCTGGACGAGTTTCTGCCCGGCAGCCTTATGTGCTCTCGCCATAACGGGTTAGGCAAGAGGCTGCCGCATCGCTGGTAAGACGCGGCAACATAAAAAGCTGCACAATATGGGTCGCGCTGGTAGAATAGGTTATGCAGCTCGTGGGTATTTTGCCCAACGAGGTGCAGGACGCGGTCATGCCGAGCCGACGCGGGGAGCGGCCCGGGGTCACGATCCTGGGGTTAAGATCGGAACAATCCGTCAGCTCACTTCAGCCGATTCAGGCTGCCGGTTGCTAGTAGTGCCGGCGCGGGCGAAATGACAGCGTGCGTCCTGGGGGTAGCGGCAGCCATTTGCCGTGGTAGCGCATGGCCCTAAGTGCCGTAGTTACATTGACAAACGACGAATTACCACTATCATGGGATTGGCTTTGCTCCGCGGTTTTGCCCCAGGGCAACGCTTTGGAACCGCCAGCGACCTCGTCTCAACGCGCGCACTGTAAGGGCGGTTCAACCCTTCACGTCTTAGGAGCCGTGTCATGTCCGGGCATCGGCGTTTAGAAGTTTCCCGGGTTGGCGACGTAACGGTGGTGCGGTTTGTTGACCGCCGGATTCTCGATCACGCCAACATCGAGCAGATCGACCGGGAGCTGAATGAGATTGTCGAGGAAGGTGGTAGCAACAAACTGCTGCTCAACTTCTCCGATGTCGAGTTCTTCTCCAGCGCCGCCTTGGGGCGGCTGGTCAAGCTGGACAAGACGCTCAAGAAAAAGGGCGGCGCACTCGTGTTGAGTAACATCCGCCCGACGATATACGATGCTTTTAATATCACGCAGCTTTATAAGGTTTTCGATATCAAGGAAGATGAGGCCGAGGCCTTAGCGGCCTTGGCTTCATGAACGAGGCCAGCTTAAGGTGTTCTCCCTCGGTGACTTCCGCCGAGGGGAAACGCAGGAGCCTGGGTAGCGAGCCAGTCGGAAGGCAAAGTCGGGGGCGTTGAACCACGAAGTTGTGCTACCACCAGAAACGGGCCAGCGGCTCGCCGCTGCCACGCCTTCCCGCCGAGGGAGGCAACCCATCCAGAGAACAGTGTGAGGCACAACCCATCATTACGAGTGAGTAGTCGCATGAGCCTGTCGCCCGAGGGACCTCGTTCCCCGCACGACGTTCGGATCGCCCCTCCCCATATCGTGCCGCGTTCGGCGGCTCGCGATCTGCCGTCTCGTGATTCCATGGCCTGCGATGCGGCCGATCGAGAGCCGGCTGCCGCCCCCGAGGACGCAACCGGCGCGGGGGATGCCCGCCTCCGGCACGAAGTGTGGACCCTGCGCGAAGTGATCCCCAGTTGCCCCAAGGCCGGTAAGGTGGTGCTGGAGCGGATCATGGACCGCCTGGAGCAGTGCACCTGCGATTCGTCCGACCGCTTCGCCGTGCGGCTGGCACTGGAAGAAGGCATCATCAACGCCATCAAACACGGCAACGACTACGATCAGAAGAAACACGTCCACGTGTCGTGCCAGTTGATGCCGAACCGGGTTTGGGTCGAAATCGAGGACGAAGGCCCCGGTTTTGATCCCGAAAGCGTGCCCGATTGCACCCTGGAAGAAAACCTGGAGGCACCCTCGGGCCGCGGCATCGCCTTGATCCGCTGCTTCATGTCCAGCGTGGAGTACCGCAACGGCGGTCGCCGGCTGGTGATGGAGAAACGCTTCTCGTCGTCGCAGTCGTAACCGCAAGACACGCGCGATCCTTGTAGGGTTCGCGCTGCTGCTTCGCCCCTCTGCTTATCGGCACGGCTGCCGCGATCTGAAGCGGCTTTCGAGTCCGCGTTCGCGCGGCAGTTTCTCCCGGCTTTACTTGCCGACAAGTTCGCGCTTGCCGCTGCTGGCGCTGCGGAAGATCGCTTCGATCACCCGCATGTTGGCCACCGCATCTTCCAGCGGCGTAGGCACCGGCGTATCGTTCAGCACGGCTGCCGCGAAACGATCGCCCTGAATCGTGTACTGATCGGCCGTTTCCAGCAGGATTTCTTCAGTCGTGCTGCCGCGATCGTACCAGATGCGGCAGGGCCGGTCGGGCGGGGCGTTGAAGGGAATCTCGATCTCGATCCGGCCTTCGGTGCCCAGCACCTGCACCCGCTGATACGGCACGAGCTGCGTGCTGCAGCCAAAGATGGAGATGCCGCCCTCGAACTCCATGATGCCGGAGGTCAGGCGGTCGACGCTAAAGTCCGGGTCATTCTCCACCGTGCCTTGCACCGCGAGCGGCTCGGCATCGAACAGAAACCGCGACAGCGAGATCGGATAGCAGCCAATATCCATCAGGCCGCCGCCACCGATGCCCGGCTGGTTGCGGACATTGTTCGGGTCGCGGTTGAAGTAGCTGAAGAAGCTGGAGATCGCCCGCAACTGCCCGATCGCGCCTTCGTGTACCATTTGCCGCGTGCGCACCCACTGGGGATGGCCGCGGTACATGAAGGCTTCCATGATCTTGAGCTGGGGATGGCGCTGGCTTTCTTCGAGCAGCGCTTCGGCCTCGGAGACCGACAGTCCGATCGGCTTTTCGCACAGCACGTGCTTGCCCGCCCGCAGGGCGTTGATCGACCAGGGCACGTGCAGATGGTTGGGCAGGGGAATGTACACTGCGTCGATGGCCGGATCGGCCAGCAAGGCTTCGTACGAACCGTACGCCTTGGGCAACCCCAACCGGTCGGCGGCGGCCTGGGCTTTGGCCGCGTCGCGCGAGGCGATGGCGACCACCTCGCTGAGCTGGCACCGCTTCATGGCGGGGATGACTTTTTCAACGGCGATTTTGGCGACGCCGAGCACGCCCCAGCGAATCTTGCTCATGGTTCACTGCTAACGGTCTGTTCGTCGTGCGCGGTCTAGCGCCGCGCCTTGCGGATCTTGGCTTGAACTTCGTTGCGCAGGCCCGGATCACCCACTTGGGAAGCCACCTTCTCGGCCTCGTCCAGCAGGGCGTTGGCCTGGTCGCGGCCGGGCATCTTCATGGCAATCTCGGCCAGGGCATGTGCGCGGTTGTTGAGGTCGTCGATCTGCCGCGCGGCTTCCACCGCCGCGGTGAACGTGGCCTCGGCCTCGGGTATGCGCAGCCGGCTTTGAGCTGCTCCCAGCGCCGCCAGCGCATCGGCTCGGCTCCGCGGCGTGGGCATCGCCTCGATCATTTGTTCGATGCGCGTGAACAGCGCCTGGCCGTTCTCCTTGCGCTCCAGGCTGTAATACCCTTCGGCGATGCTGATCAGCGAATCGACCCGCTGTTGAAGCTGGATCGGATCATCATTCTGCGGCATCTGATCGACAACGCCTTCGGCATCGCGCAGCAGGGCGGCCCCTTCGGCGGTGTCGTCGGCCAGGCCCATCACCTTGGCCAGCGCCGTGTATGCGGTGACCTTGAGGAACGGCTCGCTCGCCTGGCCGATCACCGGCAAGGCTTCGCGGACCACGGCCTTGGCATCGACCGGGCTTTTCATCCGCGCGTAGCCTTCGGCCAGCTTGGCCAGTTCAATCGCCCGGACGCCCGCGTCCTGGATCTCTTGCGCGGCCTTGTGTGCCAGCCGGTAGGTTTCGCGGGCCCCCAGTGAATCCTGGGCCTGGTACTGCTTGTAGCCCAGGATGATGAGGTTGCGGGCCCGGGCTTGCGGGTCGGGGTTGCGCTGCGCGGCCTCGATCTGCGCGGTGAGCGAAGTACCGCCCGGCGACTGACTGCCGCCACAACCGGCAACACACAACGCGGCCAGTCCCAGGGCTGCCGCCAATCGCACGCGGACGTTTGCCAGGAGCCAGGGTTGCATGGGCCGAGGGCCTCCACAGGGGATTGAGGGACCAATCGGAATCGCGGGATTCCCGCAGCCGCGGAACGATCGTTCGGGCCGCTTAGTCGGGAGTCCAGATCTTCGACTGCGACGGTTGCGTAGGCTCGCTGTCGGGCGTCCACAGCTTGCTGCCGCCTGCCGGTGCCTCGCTCTCGGCTTGCGGCCTGGCGGCGCCCTGCGCGGCGAAGCCGCTCTGAAGCATGGCGAACACCTCGCGCAGCACCGCCATCACTTCTGGATCGTTGCCAAACCGCCGCCGCATCGACTCGGCCAGTTCGATCAACCGCGGGATGTTGCCCTGCTGCGACAGCGTCACCAGTTCCAGCCCGATGGCCTGGGCAGGCGACTGGTTGATGGCGACCAAGGCTTCGCGGGCTTGCTCGAAGTACTCCAGGCCCTTGGGCAACGTGCGGAGCATCGAGCCCAGCAGGATCATCAACTGCGGACGATCCTCCGGTTTGAGCACGTCGGGCCGCGCGAGCAGTTCCTGGCCCAGGTTCAGCATCGCCCGATGGATGCCGTAGAACTGCGAGAGCTCAAACAGCGGCCACAGTTCTTCGGCGGGAATGCTGGCCGGATTGATCCGTGTGAGCTGGTACAGCCGCACGGAGTCGTCCAGCATGCCCTCGGTGTACTCAAACTGTGTGGGCAGCCCCAGCGCCTGCCGGACCTCGTTGGCCAGCAGGTTGGGCCAGGGATCGACGTCGTTCTGGAGCAGGTCATTTTCCAGCACGGCCACCAGGGCTTCCAAGCGGCTGCGCTGCGAGGGATCCTCGGCCGCCTGGGCGGGCGTGCGGTCGTCGAGCCAGGCGTTGGGATGATGGATCCAGCGATCGCGCAGGGCCTGGCTGGTTGCCTTACGGGCCAGATCGGCCGCCTGATCCATCGGCGGCATCGCGTGCCCGGTGACTTCCCAGGCAATGTCCTTGGGGCCCGTGCTGCGGCCAGCCGGCTCGGCAGCTTGCGGCGCGCCCAGGGCATCGCCTGCTGCGTCTTCGACCAGGCTGCGGGCGGTACTTTCCCAGTCGGCCGGGCAAACCAGCACGGCTTGCGGTTCGCGGGAGGTGGTACGAGGCACGAGCAGCAGCTCGCCGCACAGCCGCGGGTACGCGTCCAACTGCGTGTGATCCTGCGGAGCGTCGCCGGGGCGATCGGCAATCTCCAGTACACGGCTGGGTTGCGTGTCCTCGTCCACCACGGTATCGCCGTACCGCAACATGCTGGCGGCGCGAATCTGCGGATGGCTGATGAGCCGTTCGATCAACTGGTCCCAGTTCGCGATCGGGTAGCGAATCTGGAGCATGTCGACCTTGGGGACCGCCGCCTTCTGGGCCAGCGTACCGATCACGGCGTGGGCCACCACCTGCTCGTCGAACGAAATATCGTGAGCCAGGTAGCGCTGCCAGGCTTCGATCGCGCCCTCGTGATCGCCCAGCCAGGCGCGGATCACGCCCAGGTTGTTCCAGATCGCCGGATGGTCGGCCGATTGCGAAAGCTCGGTGAGCTTCTGGGCCGCGGTCCGCCAACGCACGCGGCCGGCCAGCGCCATGGCGGCTTCGAACTCGGCCTTCCAGGGAATGTCATCGCCCAGCGAACTGCGGAGCTTTTGCACGTCGCGCAGCGCCCAGGGGATCATGCCCATCGAGTTGAGCCGCACCATGTAGCGGCTGACTTCCGGATCGCGGGTGGCGGCCTGGTAGACGACCAGGTGGCCTTGCCCGGCGGCCCACAAGCCGACGTCCAGCGCGGCGGCTCCCACGCCGAGCACGGCCTGGAGCATGACTTCGGGCCAGTCGCCGGCGGCCTCGATGGCCGTCTGCAGCATGTCGATGGCCTTGAGCACGCCTTCGCGGTTGGGTGTTTCATCCAGCGTCAGCAGCACCGCCTCGGCCAGCGCGGTCGGATTGTCGTTGTCCTGCTGGAGGACTTGTTCGACGACCTCGCGGGCTTCGTCGGTGCGCTCCAGCGCACGCAGTACGTCGATCTTGATGCGGGCCAGGCATTGCCGGTTGGGATACTTGGCCTCCAGCCGCTGCACGTACTCCAGGCAGGCCTGGTACTGCTCGGCGGCTTGCATGCGATCGAGCTTGTCCAATTCGCTCGTCAGGTCCGCGCAGCAGAACTTGATCTTCTTGCCCGTTCCGCCGGGGCACATCGAGTATTTATCAATCGTCATGTCGGAGGCTCTCGCTCCATCTGCGCTCCCTCCGAACCCGGGCGATTGCGCCGCCGGCTGCCACAACCAGACAGCAATTGATGCGGGCGCGCCGAGCGAAGCGAACGGCATTCGAGACTTGAAGAACTTGGCAATAAGCCGTCAATCTACCACGTTGCAGGGGCGTTGACGAGGCGCGGGGGCAGGCAAAGACGGAAGGCCAGCGAGAAGCCGCCAACCACCAAAATCGAGCAAAGTGTGCTGCGCTCAGTCCAGATTGGCCAGCGCGCGGGCTGCCAGGCGCGCCAGGCGAGCATCGGCACTGTTGGCGGCGCGGCTCAGAGCGTCGCGCGCGGGCGCTGCCGCAGCGCCCATTTGCCCCAGTGCCCAGGCCGCCCGTTGCCGCACCGCGGCGTCATCATCGGCTTCGAGCACGGTGGCCAATTGCCGGACAGCCTTTTCGCCGGCGCCATCTTCCAGCCGGCCTAATAGTGTGACGGCCCAATAGCGGGCCAGCGCGCACGGAAGGTTCAATTGCTCCACCAGCCGCGGCTGCTGCGACTGGGGTGGAGGGCCCAGCGCCTCCAGCGCCGCGACCACCCATTCGCGCGTGGCTTCGTCGGCTTCATCGCAGGCATCGACCAGGGCCGTAGCGGCCTCTTGTGCGGCGGATTCCAGTTGAGCCAGCCGCTCGGCGGCCTCGCGTCGCCGGGCCACGTCGCCGCTGCGGAGCGTTTCCACCAGCGATTGCACGTCATCCATGATTGGGCTCCTCGTGTGCCGGTGAATGTGGCCCCGTTTCGATATCAACTGCCGCGGTTGCTTCAATCTCCGGCCGCATAGCCACGGGCCGTGCGGCGAGCCGCTCCTACGAACGGGTCGGAGCGCAGGCGCGTTCAAAGCGGCCAAAGATCATGCGGCCAGCGTTGGTCTGAAGGATGCTGGTCACGGTGATATGCACGGTGGAGCCGATATGGTCACGGCCGTTCTCGACCACCACCATCGTACCGTCGTCCAGGTAGCCCACACCCTGGCCGGGTTCTTCGCCCGGCTTGACCAGTGGCACGTCGACTTGTTCGCCCGGCAGGAATACCGGCTTGAGCGCGTTGGCCACCTCGTTGAGGTTGATCACGCCCACGCCGTGGAGCTTGGCGACTTTGTTCAGGTTGAAGTCGTTGGTAACGATCTTGCCTTCCAGGTGCTTGGCCAGCAGCACCAGTTTCAGGTCGACCGATTGCCCGGCGAACTCGGGCAGCTCGCGGTCATAGATTTGCAGGTCGATGTTTTTGGCGTTGCGAAGCTGGTTGAGAATATCCAGCCCGCGCCGTCCGCGGCTCCGCCGCAACCGATCGGAGCTATCGGCAATGGCCTGGAGTTCCGAGAGCGCAAAGCGGGGCATGATCAACTGGCCATCGATCAGGCCGGCCTGCACCACGTCGGCGATCCGGCCGTCGATGACCACGCTGGTATCGAGCACCAGCGGCTTCACGCCCTTTACTTCTTTGGAGAACTCCACGTACGGGATGATGAAGCGGAAGTCGTTCCGCGTTTGCAGCAGCAGGCTCACGCACGTGTAGCACAGCACCATGCCGACCACCAGGGTCACGATCGTGTGCCACGGTTTGTCGGGATTTTCGGGGTCGGGAGGTTCGATCAGGTCGAGGAACGGGCTGAGCACGAAGCCCGCCACGTATGTCAGAAACAGCCCCACGATCAGCCCGAAGTACACGGCCGAAATGGTATCCAGCCGCTTCTTCCGCAGCATCATATCGATGGCGATCGTGACCAGCGCAATGCCGATCACAATGCCCAGGGCCAGAAGCTGGCCGAGGTTGGTCAGCTTCTGCTGCGAGTTGATGATAAAAATGCCCAGCGTGGCGGAGAAAAACAGAAACGCCAGACGCAGGACGATTAGCGGCAGATTCGACATGCTATGTCGCGGTGCGAGAATCCAAAAACCAACAAAACCCACATGGTAACAACAATGCGGAAAACCGCCTAGCAGCCATTTCCCCACCTGCAGGGGAAGCTCCCTCGCCGCCCACAGAACTGGCGAAAATTGGCCGATGCGGGCAAGAAGCCATCCCCACCCGCGCTTCGCGGACGGCTGCCCTCGGGGACGGCCATGGTGTTCCATTGTGTACCGTGGCATCCCTGTGTGCCACTGTTTGCTTGGCGAGCGATTTCCGGCCCGTGCGCCGTGTCGGCCACCCCCGACTTTATTGGCCCACCGCTTGGGCCTGGCGGCGCGTTTTGCGGAACGAGTGAATCACGCACACCGCCAGGGTAACGGCCGTCAGCGGAATCACATACAGCAGCATGATGTTGCCCAGGGTGGCTGCCGTTTCTGGCCGCGTGGCCATCAGCACCAGGTAGCTGGTGTATGCCACGTAGTAGCCCAGGAACAGCCCGCCTTCCCAGCGATCGATCCGGTGCCCGGTGAAGAAGATCGGCAGGCAGGCGAATGCCACGGCGATCATCACGGGGATATCGAACTGGAGCGCTTCTTGCGAAACGGCCACCCCGTGCGGCGAGATTGCCGCTGACAATGCCAGTACCGACATGATGTTGAAGATATTGCTGCCCACCACGTTGCCCACCGCGATATCGCGCTGCCCACGGATTGTGGCCATGATCGAGGCGGCCACTTCCGGCAGCGACGTGCCGGCCGCCACGATGGTCAGGCCGATCAACAGTTCCGACATGCCGGCGAGCCGGGCAATGGTCACCGCGCCTTCGACCAACCAGTGCGCGCCCAACGACAATAGCCCCAGGCCAGCCGCGATGAACACCACCTGCATCACGATCTGGCCGACGGTAACGGTCGAGGCCGGCGGTTCGCCGAATTCCTCGGCGTATTCAGCCTGAACCTTGGCGTTCTCGCGGCGGCTCTGGCGAATGAGCCACGCGGTGTAGGCAATCAACCCGGCAAACAAGATCAAGCCATCGATACGGCTGATCGTGCCGTCGAGCCCCATGATCAGCATGAGTACGCTCACGCCGATCATCAGCGGTACGTCGAACCGTACCAATTGGCTCGACACCACCAGGGGGCTGATCAGGGCCGAGGCGCCGAGGATGAACAGCACGTTGAAGATGTTGCTGCCCACCACGTTGCCCACCGCCAGATCGGTTTTGCCGGTGAACGAGGCCTGGATGGAAACCGCCAGCTCCGGCGCGCTGGTGCCGAAGGCGACCACCGTCAGACCGACCACCAGGGGCGAGATCCCCGCGAGTGTCGCCAGCCGCGCGGCACCGCGCACCAGCGACTCGCCGCCCAAGGTGAGGAGCACCAGGCCCAGGATGATCAGTCCAATTGCCAGAAGCATTGCAGGATTCTTTCAGTGGGGTGGGGATCGCTGCTTGCGTCGGCGCCGTGCCCGCAGCGGCGTGCGACGGAGCCTGCCGAGCGTGCTGCGTGCCGTTAGGCGCTGCGGGCAAGTTTGCGGCGCCGGGGAAGCTTGTACAGCCAGGCGTTCCCTTCCTTGCCGACGGTTTCCACGGCCCCGGTTTCGCGCAGGCAGTAAGCAATCTTTTGCGCTTCCCAGCGAGGCCGGCCCAGCAGCGCTGCCAGATGCCCGGTGTGAAACGTCGCCGGCAGTTGTACGCCGAGCAGGTCGGTCAGTTGGGCCGCGGTACGGAGGGTATAGGTTTCGTGGATGGCGATGAGCCGCTGGTCCTCAATTTGATAGTCGCCTGCTCGCCACCGGCGGCGCCGGCCATGACCAGGGTACCGCCACTCTTCGATCTCCACCAGCGGCACTTCCAGGGTGAGCCGCTCGTGAGGGAAAACCCGCGTGAAGTGCACCAGGTCCTGAAACAGATCGAGCACGCCGCCTGCCTTGGGACTGCGGCGGCGATAACGGATCTCGCCCGCGCGGCGGTTGAGCTGCACCAGCACCTTGCGCACCACGATCGGCTTGACCACCAGCACCTGGTGGCTGGTCAGCAGCCGCGCCACCTTGCGGCTGATCGCTCCCAGTGAACCGTGCTGCACTTCGACCAGGCGATCCGGCAAGACGGCATCGACACGGTAACCGTCGATCGGTACTTCGGTTCGAGCCTCCGGTCCGGCGTAGCGCTCCTTCAACTCGCGGTGCAGCGAAAACTCCATGCTGCGGCGACCTCCTGGCAGCCTGGTTTCAATGGCCTTGCGCGGGTAGCAGTCTAGCCGAGCGCACTGGCGCTGGCAATCGCAGTTGCCAGTCATTGTGGGGGGGCGACATGGGCGCCGTGGAGGCAGAACCCGATGCCGCTTGCTGTTCGCTTGCCAAGTTGTTTGACCACCTGGGTGAATCGAGCTAGTTATTGAGTGTGCCCGTTAATCACGTCTCGATTTCAAGGGCACACCGGTGCGAACCGGACTAGCCAACCGGGAGGGCCGCCGTGGTTTAAGGCCGTTCGGCCGAGGCGGTTTTTCAGTCGCTGACAATCGTTGCTAGCGTCGTCAAGGTCTGCCAGATCGGTCTGGTTTTACCGTGGCGTGCTGCGATTGGGTTCGATTCGCTCCGACTACGCTGGTCTTCGCCTGGAGCAATTTTGTGCCCTAAGGTAGGCTGAGCCTACGCTACCGCTACGTCCCGCAAGTCTTGCCGCCACTGAATGTCGCGCAGTGGGCCGCCAAGGCGTTGCAGGCAGGTGCCGGGTTGCAGCCGGTCGACGGCACGGAAACCGACGCCCCTTGAGACCCAGGGGGGCGAGCGACAGCCGCTGACCAGCCGCCCATCACCTCAAGCAGTTCACATCACCAGCAGAAAGAAGCAGTCCGATGCGCAAGTTTGCACCGCTCGCCGGAGGTGCCTTGGTCATCGCGGCCTGGACGGCTCATCTGGCCGCGGCCGGTCGCGCCGAGTTGGAGGGAGGGATCCGTGCCCGTTCCGCTGCCCAAGTGCTCGCCGAGAGCCACCTGGAGTTGATGCAGCGCCACACCGAGACCTACGTACGCGAAGACACCGATGAGTCTGCCTGCACCCTGTTGCAGGAACTGTTCAGCGAGATGAAGTCCAAAGGGCAGGGCGAGCTGCGGCTGATGGCCCTCACCGCTGAGCCGATCGTCGATGCCAACGCCCCCGAGGGCGAGTTCGAAGCGATGGCGGCCGAGATGCTGCGGACGGGCCGTAACCACGTGGAACGGACCGAGTGGGATGGCGGTCGCCCCTACCTGCGGTCGGCCACGGCCATCACCGTGAGCAGCAACCGCTGCGTGCTGTGCCATCCCAACTACAAGGGATTGCCCGCGGAGCAACCGGTGGGCGCGCTGAGCTACCGCTTGCCATTGAACTGAAGTCGAACATTGGCCCGGGTGGGGCCGGTGGAAGGTCGCGACGTGGCGGCCCCGCCCCACCCTTTACCCAAACACGTTTTCACCCACGGCAAATCACAATCCGCTTTCTGCTTGGGTGAGGGGATCCCGCGGCTGCGCTCGGGCCGCGGGATCCTTGTTTTTTGTAGTTTGCTTAGAGCAGGTGTTTGTCCGCCGGCATGCAGCCGCATCCATGGGCGCCATCACGTGGGTACGCTGAGCACCAGCAGGTGGGCTTTTCCGGTGATGGTGACACGATCGAGGCCGACGCCAGCCGTCCATCAAACCTGGATCAGTTCTTGATCAGGCTGCGCAGCGTGCGAAGGTTCATCGCGTCCAGGTCTTCGCCGTCGCGGGTGCCTTTGGGTGTTTCCAGATACATAGGCACCTGGCGGAAACGTTTGTCGTTGAGCAGGTGGCTGAATGGTTCCAGGCCCAGGCAGCCTTCGCCGATATGAGCGTGCCGATCCACGCGCGAGCCTTGTTCCCGCACGCTGTCGTTGAGGTGAAAGGCTTTCAGCCGATCCAGGCCGATCACGCGGTCGAACTCGCGCATCGTGGCCAGGTATTCCTGCCGGGTTTTCAGACCATAGCCGGCGGCAAATACGTGGCATGTATCAAAGCACACGCCTAGCCGGTCGGGCTCGGCCACCTGGTCGATGATCGCCGCCAATTGTTCGAACCGCCAGCCCAGGTTGCTGCCTTGCCCTGCGGTCGTTTCCAACAAACATTGCGTGCGGCCGCTGGTGCGCTGATGGATTTCATCAAGCGCCGCGGCAATGCGGGCAATGCCGGCTTTCTCGCTGCTGGTGGTATAAGCGCCGGGATGGGCGACGACGTAATCGATTCCCAACGCCTCGGCCTTCTGCATCTCCAGCACCATGGCTTCGATGCCGCGCCGCCACACGAGGTCATCGGGCGCGGCCAGGTTGATCAGGTAGCTGTTGTGCACGATCGGATGGCTGATGCCGTACTCGGCCAGCGCGGCTTGGAACCGCTGAACCTCCGCCTCGGGCACGGGGCTGCCTGAGCGTTTGAGCTGCGTCGTCGGGCTGCTGGGGGGCGGCACCGGCCATTTCTGCGGCGCGGTGGTGAAGATCTGCACGATCTGGCAGCCGACTTCCGCTGCCCGCTCCACGGCCTTATCGAACCCGCCCGTGATGCTCATGTGCGCGCCCAAAAGGGGCATATCGCGATTCTTCCTTTCTTAAGAGGTTCGACGTAAGCCGTGATTGCTGGCGTGGCGGACCCTCGTAGCGCCAACCTGCACTAGCGCCGCGTGCGTCCCAGGTTGGCAGGGGGGGGCGAGGATTACATTGCCGTCGACGTAGCTGCCGCGTGGCGGTCGAGCCGGAAAGCGTCGAGCGGTACTTCGGTCGGTTCGTCGCACAAGGCTTGTGCGAGAACGCGGGCGGTGCCGGTCGAAAGCGTCAGGCCGCCGCGAAAATGACCAGCGGCCACGTAGGCGTTTTCCAGGCCGGGAACCTGGCCCAAGTAGGGCAAGCCATCCGCCGTGCCGGGACGCAAACCGGCCCAGGTGGTTTCGAGCGTGGCGTCGGCCAGGCAGGAGGCAAGGCTAGTGGCCAGGCTCAAGAGGCCGTTGATGCCTTCGGCCGTGTTGCGCTTGTCGAAGCCGACATCTTCTTGCGTGGAACCGACGATCACCCGGCCGTCGGCTCGCGGCACCAGGTAGCGCGGGCCTTCATTGACGATTCGCTCCAGCGGACGCCGCGGCATCGAGAGCAGGGCAATCTGACCGCGGATAGGCCGCAGAGCCAGTCGCACGTTGAGCTGCGCGGCCAAGGCCGCCGTCCAAGAGCCCGAGGCGATCACGTACCGCCCCGCTTGGCGCGGACCGGCCACCGTTTGCACTCGGGCAAGTTGCGACCCGCGCACCACCAGTTGCTCGGCGGCCACGCCTTGTTCGATGGTCACGCCCCGGTTGAGACAGCCGGCCACCAGGGCCCGCAGATGCCAGGGATTACGGATTTGGGCCTCGTCGGGCAAAAGAGCCGCGGCTTCAATCGGCGGATTGCTGGTGCGTAGCGCCGGCTCCAGTTCCGCGACCTCGGCGGCCGTGAGCGCTTGCACGTTCACGCCGACAGACTCCCAGGCGCTGATCGCTTGCCGTAACGCCGCGGCATCTTCGGCCGATCGCGCCAGGTACAGCGCACCGCAGGGACGCAGGCCGTTGTCGATGCCGGTTTCCTCGCGCAACTGCGCAGCCCAAGTACGGTGCAAGCGATTGCTGAGACAGGCCAGTTGTTCCAGCGGCTGGGGATCGTGCGGCCCGGCAGGCGGCAGAATGCCCGCGCCTGCCCACGAGGCTTCGCGTCCCGCGGCGCTGCGGTCGAGCACGCGCACCTGCATCCCCCGCGAGGCCAGTTCGTACGCCAGAGAAAGGCCGATTACGCCGCCGCCAACGATGAGGACATCGTCCATGGCCATGGGTTCGCCCGGGGGGATCATGAGGTCGCAGGAGGGAAGCACGGTCTCAGCCGCATCGCGCAGCCGAAACCTGACCGTCATTCTAATGGACCACCCCGAGCCGTCGAGGGAGTGCGCCGCTGCGGCAAATGCGCCGCGTGCCCTCGATTGCGATCAACGTGCGATGGTATGACGACAAGTTGCAGGCTGGCCGACGCCAGGCTACCCAGCGCTATAGCGTATTGGCTCGGCGGAAGCAGCGGCTCTCAGCCCCAGCCAGGTGGGAGGACGCACAGCGGCTGGTGCCGTCGGCCGATCGATCAACTGCTGGTACAGGTCCAGATGCGAGGCAGCGATCTGCGGCCAGGAGTAATCACGCGAGATCGTCAATGCCTGTTCGCTCCAGCGTCGGCGGGCTTCGTCATCGGTGATAACGCGGCGGAGCGCGCCGGCCAGTTGTTCCACATTATCCGGCTCGACCAACAGGCCCGTTTCTTCGTGACGAACCACTTCGCCCAGCCCAGGCAGCCGTGTGGCGATGACTGGCCGGCCTGCCGCGTAGGCTTCCAGAGCCACCAGGCCAAAGGCTTCGCGCTGCCGCGACGGCATCACCACCGCCAGGCAATGTTGCAGCAGGCTGACCTTTTGCTCACCCACCACCCGTCCAAGAAAATGCGTGCGTTCCGCCAGGCCCAGTTCGTGCGCCAGGGCTTCGAGGGACGCCCGTTCAGTACCTTCGCCGGCAATCACCAGTGCGACATTCCCCAGTACGTCGATGATCTGTTCGGCCGCGCGCAGCAGCAGGTCGACCCCTTTGCACACGTGCAGGCGGCCCAGAAACAACAGGTAGTTCTCCGGCTGCAGTTGGGGGAAGTTCAGCGGAACAGGCCGGGCGAACGGGGCCGGGTCAACGCCGTTGGGGATCGGCACGATCGGCGTGGTGATGTCCGGCGCAAGCTGGCGCATGCCTTGGGCCGTGAAATCGCTGATGGCGATCAGCGCATCGGCCCTGTGGAGCGCCTGGCGATGCCGCCAGGGCAGGCCACGCTTGCGGAGCCGGCAATTCCGGGCGTACACGTCGCTGCCGTGGCTGGTGATCACCAACGGTACCGACAATGTGTCGCAGCACAACGCCGCCACATAGCCGGCGCGGTACACGTTGTGGCAATGCAAAATGTCGAACGGCCATTGCCGGTACAGTTGCCGCAGGTATCGGCGATACCACGGCACCAGCCAGCGGGTGGACACAAACCGGGGATGACGTACCACCGCATACGGCAGTTCGCGATCGGTATCCGTGTTGAGCTTGGGGCGCGGGGCCAGCACTTTGACGTCGTGACCGGCCGCGATGAATTGCCGAGCCAAAGCATCAATCACGATCTCCTGCCCTCCCAGCTTGGGCAGTGCCGTGTCCGTGTAGATGCAGATGCGCAACGAATGTTCCTTACGAGCAGGTTCGGCCGCGGGGCGGAAATGAGCGACGATGTGACGATGTGATGCCTGGGGGGCGTGCCACGCGGTGGCTGCAGACAACAGCCGGGAATTCCCTCGCCTGCGACAAGGCGGCACGTTAGCGTGCCCCCCGACTGCTGCAAAGATCAACCAGCACGCAATTCCGGTGAAAAATGCGCAATGCTAGCACAGCAGGTTGCCAAAAGGCCGTGGGGCGATACGCCGGTTGCCAGCCGGGAAAGACGTCGCCGGCCGCAAACTTCCGGCCGGCAAGCCGATACGCCACAAAAGAAAACGGTGGCGCGCAAGAAAACCCCGAGGGACGCGGCACTCCTGCGCCGGCCCTGGCGGGGTTGCGCGAGCTACTTCGCGGTTGCCGAGTGTGACTTCGGACTAGACCGTGTGAAGCCGCCGCAGTTCTTCCAGTTCCGACGCCAAGCGATGGCGGAGCGGGCTTTCGGGGCGGAGGTGATCCAGCAGGGCTTCCGCCTTCTGGAAGACTTCCTCAGTCAGTTCTCCCCCTTGATGCAGCATCCGGCTCCACGAGCGCGACACTTCTTGTTCGGTGAGCAAGCTACGACTCCCAACCAAATGCGAACAGTCTGTAAACCGAACATCAGACGTTAGATATTTCTATTATTAGCCGGAACTAAACCAGCCCGCAAGATTGAGGTTCTACGCAAACAACGCGGTTTTCCCCGCGTTTTCCGGCCATTTTTGCCGGTTGTTCAACCATTGGACAGTTTGGTCCCTCGGTTGGGTGTCAAGACTGTTGCCGATCATCAACGCCAATCAATCCTCGCCGGCAAGCGAAGTATCAATATCTCCCTCGCGACGCAGCCAACGCAGCTTCAATTGCGAACCTTCGCGCCGTACATCGACCGGGCCGGGCAGTTGAAACCGCGCGCCACTCCCCGGCTCGCCCATCGCCGCGGCCGTCAGCTTGCGCCAATGCTGCTGCTGCATCCGCTGCTGGGGGAACGACTTGGATTTCCAGGCATACAGCAGCAGTTCGCTGATCAGGTGCGCCGGCTGCGACGTCAGACCGTGGCAGTCGAGGATGATGGCGTCCGCCCCGGCCGGTTGGAGCCGCCGCTGGGCTTCGTCCGCCGCCAGCGCCGCGATCAGCCGCTGAGCCTCGCCGGCCAATGCCCCCAACCGACGCAGGGCATCGGCCACGTTGGGGTTGTATTGGCTGCTGAGCAGCGGCAGCAGCTCATGACGAATGCGGTTACGCGTGTAGCGGAGCGACAGGTTGGACTCGTCGCAGCAATACTCCTGCCCCAGCGCTGCCAGGTACTCCAGCACCGCTGCCCGCGAGACGTTGAGCAGCGGCCGAACCAACGTGGCCGCCGGCCCCAGTGACCGCGCAAAAGGGATGCCGGCCAGGCCCGCCAGCCCGGTGCCGCGAATGATGCGGTGCAGGATGGTTTCGGCCTGATCGTCGGCGGTGTGGGCCACGGCCACGTAGCGGGCCCCCAGCCGTTCGGCCGTCGTGCGCAGGTAGGCATAACGGGCAGCCCGGGCAGCGGCTTCGGCGGCTACCTCGTCCGGCCTGGCCGCGGAGCCGACTTCCAGAGGCACATTCAACTGGTCGCAAAGCTTGCGGACGAACTGTTCATCGTCGGCTGCCGTCGGTCGCAGCCGGTGGTTGAAGTGGGCCGCCACCACGCGTCCCGGGCCGGGATGCCTTGCCGCCAGGCGCGCCACCGCGCGCAGCAGGGCCACGCTGTCGGCCCCGCCCGAGACGGCCACCAGCACTGTCACATCGCGCCAGCGGTCCGGAGGCCACGCTTCGGCCACGGCGGCTTCCAGGGCCGCGAGCGGCTCTTCGGCATGCAAAGGATCTAAACCGGCCACAGGTTCCAAAAGTTCTTGCTTCATGAGCGTAACACTACCAGATGCGCGGCGAACGCGAAGGCTTTGCTTCTCGCCCGACGACACCAATCGGGGCCGCACCCAATCGTTACCATAACCGCATCTTATTGAGCGGCGAACCATCCTTTTCCGGCCGCGTCTATTGAGTGGGCAGGCACGTCTTCATGTTGCAGGATCCGATCATGGCTGATCTTCTCTCGGTATTGGGCTGGATGGCGCTGGGGCTGACGGCCGGCATCGCTTTGACCGTACTGGTCGCGTTGCGCACCATCCATTTGCCCTTGAGCTGGTTGGCCACATGGCTCACCAAGGATGAGAAGGCCGAGGACAAGGCCGATCGGCAGGCGATTTTCAAACTGCTCAAAGACCACTTCGGCACGTTCACGTCCGAGGCCTTAACCATCATCGAACGCTCGTTCCCCTACCGTTCGCGGCCTGATTTGCAGCGGGCACTCGATCAATTGCTCGACCGGCAGATCAAGATCGCCTACTTCAGCGGCGTATCGCGGCAGTTCTACGAGGCGCCCTCGTTCTCTGCTTGCCTGGAGCCCGACGATCAAACGCCGGTGAAGTTATCGCCGCCGCAGTACGACGAGTTCGATATCGGCGAGGAAGAGCCGGCCCGCTGCCTGCAAATGGGCCTCTGGCTGTTGGAGAAAGGGAGCGTGCGGTTCGCCGTCCTGCTTGCGCCCGCGAACCCCCTCCGCGATGACAGCGATGTGATGGTCCAGGTGGCCGCGCTCAAGGGGCCGGAAGGGACCGAAATCACCAAGGAGTTTTTCGAGCACCTCGAACAGGTTGTCAGACAGGCGGCTTGCTACCGGGGCAAGGTCCTGTCGCTGGAGCAGGACGACGGCTGCGGAGGCGCGGTGGGCGGCATCAAGCTGCATAAGCTCCGCCACGTCCAGCGTGATGAAGTGATCCTGCCCCGCAAGACGCTCGAACTGCTCGATCGCAACGTGATCGGCTTTGTGAAACAGCGTCCGAAGCTGGCCCAGTACGGACAGTCGACGAAGAAAGGGCTGCTCTTTTACGGTCCGCCGGGCACCGGCAAGACGCACACCATCCATTACCTGGCGCAGTCGTTGGAGGGCCACACCACGCTGTTGGTTACGGCTGAGCAGGTCGGGCTGCTGCCGCAGTACACGATGCTGGCCCGGATGTTGCAACCGAGCATCGTGGTGCTGGAGGACGTGGACCTGATCGGCCGCGACCGCGGTCATATGACCACCTGCGAGGAAGTGGTCCTCAACCAGTTGCTCAACGAAATGGACGGCTTGCGCGAAGGAGCCGACATCCTGTTCATCCTCACCACCAATCGGCCCGAGGCATTGGAGCGCGCCTTGGCCTCACGGCCTGGCCGAGTGGATCAGGCGATCGAGTTCCCGCTGCCCGACGAGGAAGGTCGAGCCAGGCTGGTGCGGCTGTATGCGCAGGGCATTGCCGTGTCCGATGACGTGGTTGCCCACATCGTCCGGCGCACCGGCTTGGTCACAGCCTCATTCATCAAGGAGTTGATGCGCCGCTCGATCCAATTCCACCTCGAGCGCGATGGCAACGGCCAGTTGGAACTGAGCGACGTGGATCAAGCCCTGGACGAGATGTTGTTCCACGGCGGTACGCTCAACCTGAAACTGCTGGGCGCCGCAGGCACGAGTGCCATCGACGGCAACGAACGCAGTCTCCCGGCCGTGATGCAGGCCACGTAGCACGCAGCGCCGTACCGAACAGCTCGTGGGCCGGGTGTTTGCACCCGGCCCACGTAAGCGAAGCGCACATCGTGTCGCAGCCCTAGCGGCGCGGAAGGGAATCGTCCCCTCCGCGGTCGCGAGGGCTGCTTCCTTTACGCGAAGATATCCTCGATGACCTCGCCCGCAACGTCCGTCAGGCGGAAGTCACGTCCTGCGTAGCGGTAGGTCAGTTGCTCGTGATCGAGGCCCATGAGCGCAAGCAGCGTCGCGTGCAGGTCGTTGGTGTGCATGCGGCCTTCGATCGCCTTGATGCCGTATTCGTCGGTCGCGCCGTAGGTGAAGCCCCGCTTCACGCCGGCCCCGACGAGGAACATCGGGTAACCGGTGATGTTGTGGTCCCGGCCGTCCACGCCTTGCGAAGTCGGCAGGCGACCGAACTCGCTGCCGAACAGCACGAGCGTTTCCTCGAGGAGGCCGCGCTGTTCAAGGTTGGTCAGCAGGGCAGCAACCGGCTGGTCGATGGAACCGCAGCGGTTGATCAGGCCCTTGTGCAGGTTGTTGTGGTGATCCCAGCCGGGCTGGCAGATCTCCACGAACCGCACTCCGGCCTCGTTCAGCCGGCGGGCCATGAGGCATTGCCGGGCGAAACTGGCCGTGGCCGGGTTGTCGATCCCGTAGGCCTCCTGCACCTTCAGGGGCTCCGTCGAGATGTCCAGCAGCTCGGGGACCTTCCCCTGCATCTTGAAGCCCAGTTCGTACGACTGGATGATCCCCTCCACGGCGTCCGGCGCACCGGGCGCGGCGGCGAAGTCGCGGTTCATCGCCTGGATCAGGTCGAGTTGCTTCCGCTGGGCATCGCGGGCAACCTGGGGACGCAGGTTCGGCAGGTTGCCGCGGTCATCGATCCGGGTGCCCTGAAAGTGGGCCGGCAGGAACGCGCTGCCGTAGTTCACGGCTCCGCCGAAGTTGGGCGGCGGGTTGATCGTAATGTAGCCCGGCAGGTCCTGGTTCTCGCTGCCCAGGCCGTACAGCAGCCAGGCGCCCATGCTCGGACGGGTCAGGGCGGCGTTCGCGCTGCCGGTGTGCAACTGCACGGTGGCCTGCGGGTGCGCCGGGGTGTCGGTGTGCAGACCGCGGAGGAAGCACATCTTGTCCGCGTGCTGTGCCAGGTTGGGCAGCAGCTCAGAGAACCACGCCCCGCTGTCGCCGTACTGTTTGAACTTGAACTTCGAGCCGGCCAGGATCCCACCGTAGGGGCCGGGCTTGCCGTCGTCCTTCTGGAGTTGCGGCTTGTACTCGAACGTGTCGTGCTGCGACATCGCCCCGTTCATGTGGATGAAGATGAGCCGCTTGGCCCGGGCCGGGAAATGCGGCTTCTTCGGGGCGAGCGGATTCGGGGCTGCCTTGTCGGTGGCTTTGGCCTGTTGCTGTCCGAGAAGGCCCGCGAGGGCGACCATGCCAAACCCGGCACTGGCGGTTTTGAGAACCTGGCGTCGCGAAAACAGGGTCATTGTTCGTCTCCGGAACGGTGTATCGTGTGATTCAAAATCGCCCGGCGGGGCAGTCACCCCGCGGCGGTGAATATCAGCGGACGTAGCGGAACTCCGCGCTGGCGTAGAGGGCTTGCACGAACGCGAGCCAGGCCGCCGTGCGGGCGTCATTGGGGCGGATCACCTCCTCGGCGATCGCCACGCCGCTCTGATCCGCCTGATCGGGATCGATGATCTCCGCGGCGTCCGCCTTGTTCGGCTCCGGATCCTCGGGCAGCGGTTGGGCGGCGACCGCGACGACGTTGTCGACGTAGGCCGAAGCAAACTCGCTTAGGAACGCGCTGGTCCGGTCGATTTCCTGTTCGTTCGGTTCGCGGCCGAGAATGAGTCGGTACGCCAACTGGATGCGGTCCGCGTCGTCTGCCGACGCGTCGCTCAACAACCGCTCGGCCAAGGCGAGCGACTGCTTGCGGACAAAGGGCGCGTTGAGCAGGAACAGAGCCTGGGCGGGCACGGTGGTCGTATCGCGGCTGCCGCTCACCAGGGTTTGTTCCACCGGGTCGAACACTTCCAGAGCCTTCGGAGTCAACCCGCGGAGCAGCGGCAGGTAGATGCTCCGATGCTTGGACGCGTTCGCGGCTTCGTGAATCTGCTTCGCCTCGGGGCCGTTATCCCGGATCTCGCGCATCTGGAACTCCTTGACCACCGACCCGTCGGGCCTGGTCAGTTCCAAGACTCCCGCCGAGGCGAGAATCGAATCGCGGATCTCTTCGGCCGTCAGACGCCGCGGGGCGTGACGCCACAGGAGCTTGTTGGCGGGGTCCACTGCAACGGCTTCGGGCGAGGAAACCGAGCTGAGCTGGTATGCCCGGGTGAGCACCAGTTGCCGCACCAGGTTCTTGATGGACCAGCCATCGGCCATGAAGTTCGTGGCGAGGTAGTCGAGCAGCTCGGGGTGCGTGGGAACGTCGCCGGTCACGCCGAAGTTATCGACGGTGCTCACGATCCCCTGACCGAAGAGATGCGCCCAGACCCGGTTCACGATGACGCGGGCCGTCAGCGGGTTCTGCTCGCTGGTGAGCCACTGAGCCAATTCGAGGCGGCCGCTCTGATCGGCGCTGACCGGCTTCGCATCGGGCACCGTGAACGCGGTCAGATACCCGCGCGGCACAACCGGCCCGAGCTTCTCGGCCTCACCGTAGATGCGGATCTCCGTGTCGGCGATCACCTTCGCATCGCGGACGCCGTGCGCGGCCAGGCCCCGCTGAGCCGGGTCGGAGAGCGCGTTGAGTTCCGCCAGCTTGCGTTCGTAAGCAAGCCGGAACCTGCGCTGCACCGGCTGGCCGTTGGGACCAGGCTTCAGCCCTTCGGGGGTGCCGCGGATGGCATCCCAGGCCTTCTTCGCCTTGGCAACCTCGGCCTGCAGACGCTCGACTTCCGCGGGATCGGCAGGGGGCACGTCGCCATTCAGCCGGACCAGCATGTCCGGCACGTAATAGGCCAGCCCGGAGCCGCCCATCTGGTTCCGCAACCCGGCCGCGATTTCGGTGCTGGTGAAGATGCCGGCCAGCGAGTAGTAGTCGGACGTCGGAATCGGATCGAACTTGTGGTCGTGGCACCGGGCGCAGCTCACCGTGAGCGCGAGGATCGAGCGGGTGACCACGTCGATCTGTTCGTCGACGTTGTCCATGATGAAGCGAATCTTGAAGCGCTGGTTCACGTCCTTCACGCCCAGCGCCAGAAAGCCCGTCGCGATCCGGAGTCGGTTCGCCTCCGCGTCGTCGGCCGCCGGCAACAGGTCGCCGGCGATCTGCTCAAGCACGAAGCGGTTGAACGGCACGTCCGCGTTCAGGGCGTCGATGACGTAGTCGCGGTACTTCCAGGCGTGCGGGTATGGAATGTTGCGGCTCGGACCGGTGGACTCCCCGTAGCGGGCCACGTCCAGCCAGTGCCGGCCCCACTGCTCGCCGAACCGAGGCGACGCGAGCAGCCGATCCACAACTTTCTCGAAGGCGGTCGGGCTGGTGTCCTGGAGGAAAGCGTCGATCTCGGCGGGGGTGGGCGGAAGCCCCGTGAGGTCGTACGTGACCCGGCGAATCAGCGTCAGCTTGTCGGCGTCCGCCACCGGCTTGAGGTTTTTCGCTTCGAGGCCGGCCAAGAGGAACCGATCAACGTCCGTCTGAGGCCACGCGCTATCCTTCACGTCCGGCACTTTCGGGCTGGTGAGTGGTTGCCAGGCCCAGTGCTCCTTCTTGAGTTGCTCGTACTCCGGATTCAGTTTGCCGACCGACACGGACACCCGGAGCGTCGGCCACACCGCACCGTCTTTGATCCAGGTCGTAAGCGTGGCGATCTGCTCTTCGGTGAGCTGCGCGCCTTCAAGCGGCATCCGGCGCTTACCTTCCAGGGTGACCCGCTTCAACAGCAGGCTCTTCTCCGGCTCGCCCGGCACTACCGCCGGGCCGGAGTTGCCTCCAGTGAGCAGCCCATTGCGGTCGTCCACGCGCAACTCGCCAGCCGGCTTCGTTTCAGCCGAATGGCAGGCGTAGCAGTGCCCAACCAGGATTGGCCGGACCTTCTTTTCGAAGAATTCGATTTTGGCCGGGTCCGGCTCGGCCGCCGCTAGCGAGGAGGCGGTAAACAGTGCCGCCAACCCGGCCAGCGCGATCAGTGGAATCGCCTTGCTGTGTCCTTGGGTCGTCATGGGAGAAGCTTCCTCCAATGTGCCACGGGCGATTCCGGTGGGCAGTGCCCGCACACGTTCAGGATTTATATCGCACAATCTTGATCAACGAGGTGAACAAATTCAACAGGTATTTGTGCTTCGCCGGGGAGAAAGGGGGGACGATCTGTCGGGGGGAAAGCCGCTGGCTAGTGGGGTATTTGTCGTAAGTTATGTATTTGTAATGTTTTGAGAGTGTTTTCGCTGGCCGTGCTTAGCTTTTCAGCACGCCTTGGGTTGGCAAATTTGGCCATTACGAACGTCCGCAAATGGAGAGACCGCGGGCGCTGTTCGAGCCAAAATTCGCCAAAGACGACCAAAAAGGTGATGTTTAAAAGTGGCTCGCCCTGGGGCTCGCGCTGCTTGATCGCACCCTTCAGACCGCTCGCTCTGCGTGCTGTTCGCAGCGTGGCGGGGGCTTACCGTGCTTTGAGGGGTAGAAGTAGGCCACGTCCTCAAAGCTGGCATCAGCGTAGACGTGCTGCGTGATCGCCGCTTTGGCTGGCCTGTCCGGCCTCAAGCCGGCTCAGGTCGCCTTGCCGCTTAGATCCGGTGAATGGATGGTGCTGCGCGGGCAGAGGCAGCGCATCCGTGTTGCCAACGCAGTCGAGAGCGACGTAGATCAGGCTGTGGACGAAATGTTGTACGGCGCACGCTCAACCGGAAGCTGCGGGGAGCCGCAGACACCATGGACCACAATGGCCACCAGGCCGCCGCCATGGTGCAGGCAACGTAACAACGTGCAGGCAACAAAAAACGTAGACCGGGTAACGTGCACCCGGTCTACGTCTGCTAACGCGTATGCTGCTGCGACGAAACTACTGCTGGAGCGAATACGGCGTGCTATCGTCGCGAACGCTCATGTAGTACAGCGACATGCTGTCCGCGCTGTTCTTCACGGGCACCACGCGGGTATCGCCAAACACAAAGTGGCAAATCCCCGGGTGCCAGCTACCGAACTTCCAGTAATCGCCGTTGGTCTCCGCCTGCGTGCCGTCGGTGATCATCGGATCGTTGGGACCGCGGGCTAGCCCCAGCGCCGCAATCTTCGACGCGGCATAGGCCCCGGTACCATGCGGCTGGTGGCCGGGGCTTCTGGGAGCATCTAGCGGATCGTTGCCCAGCTCGCTGGGATTGATGTGCTTCTCGCCGAGGAGGGAGGTATACGTCAGGCCATCGGTGATGCGGCCGATGGTGACTTGCGAGCGAAACACGGCCCCGTCGGGTGCATTGGGGGCCACCTGGTAGAACGTCGTGGGAATCAGGGCCCCGCGAATGTGATTCTTAGAGGCTGTCCAAAAAGCGGTCTTGGATGAATGCCGGTTGAGTGGTTAAA
>CALBRZ010000046.1 GCA_937927735.1 uncultured Planctomycetales bacterium | reverse complement strand
CACCTTATGGCTCGGCGACTAAGCAACTCCTAGCTTTTTGGACACGCTCTAAGGCCTTGGACGATCAAGGCTGCAAGGTTCGCGGCGTTCATTGGCTGGATGTAAGCCCCCAGTCTGCGCCCGGTAAGGCCGGTGTGACAAAGTGCTCTTGTCTCCGGCACAGACTGGACTGGCACGGCTGTGTTGACCAAACTTGGAGCGTCTGGCCGAGGGCGGCCAACTATCCTGGTTGCAACACGAGGCTTTCCGCATGCGTTTGCCGCGTCGTAGTTTCTTGGGGTTGATTCCGGTATCGGCGTTGAGCTTGCGTCTGGGCGGCAGGGCTATGGCCGGCGATGGTACCGAGGCCAAGGCCGGCCCATTGATTACGAGCCCTCCGGTCGTGCAGCATCCTTCGGCCGATGGCTTCACGGTGCATTTCGCCGTGTCGGGCCTGGCCACCGGCTGGGTGGAGTGGGGCTGGTCACCCGACCGCTTGGATAACGTGGCGATCGCCGCGGAGCATGGGCTCGTGTGTGCCAGTGACCTGGCGCTGGGTGTGCGGGTGCGCTTCGATGAACCGATCGCGCCCGGCAAGCCGGTTTACTATCGCGTGGTGGCGCAGCCGCTGGCCTACCAGACCGCCTACAAACTCCAGCGCGGCGAGCCGGAGGCCAGCCAGGTGCAGAAGCTGGTGCTGCCCAGCGACCAGGCCGATGAGGTCACGATCGCCATTGTGAACGATACGCACGAGAATCGGGCGACGCTCGATGCCCTGCACAAGCGGCTGGCCGAGCTCGAATACGACGTACTCCTGTGGAACGGCGATACGTGCAACGATTTCGATGCGCACGACGATCCCATGCAGATCGTGCTGAACCCAGGCCGCGACGTAACCCGGGGCTGGGCGTCGGAGCGGCCGCTGCTGTTTGTGCCGGGCAATCACGACGTGCGCGGGGCGCGTGCCCGCGAGCTGATGGCCGGGCTGAGCGGTTGGCCCGGCCAGTCGGACTTGCCGTACAACTTTGCTCTTCGGCTGGGGCCGGTGGCACTGGTGGGATTGGATACCGGCGAGGACAAGCCGGATGCCCACCCCGTGTTCGCGGGCACGGCCGCGTATGAGCCGTATCGCCGGCAGCAAGCGGCCTGGTTGAAGCAGGCTGTGGAACGGCCCGAGATCAAGAACGCGCCGATCCGCCTGGCGGCCTGCCATATCCCGCTGCGAGGGCTGCCCGGCCAGAACGACGGGCTGACGCTGGAAGGCTTCGCCGGCTACAGCGGCATGGGTAACCAGTTGTGGCTACCGACGCTGCGGCAAGCCGGCTTTGCGGCGGTGATCTCCGGCCATACGCACCGGCATCGCATCGACGATCCCACCGAGAGCGAACCGGTGACGCAGATCGTGGGCGGCGGCCCTCAGATTGACCGGGCGACGCTCACCATCGTCAAGGCCCAGGGCAGCAAGGCCGAAGTGCGCGTGGAAGACGTGGAAGGCAAGTTGATCAACCGCCGCGAGTTCACCGCTTCCACGGGGTGAATGGCCGACGCCCTGGCGATGATCGGCCGCTAGCACTTGTCGCCAAGTGGTCGGATGCGCCAGTCCTACGGAATCAATCAACGAACCAGCCACCTCGCATTATGAGCCGAGGTGGCTGGTTTTGTTTGGGGATGCTGCTTCTGTTCCAAGTATCGCTAGGCCAGCAGATGTGCGGCTGGTCAGCGCGTTCTATCCACGAGCGAAAGGTTCGCGTCCTGACCGGATGAGGTAGTGGTTCGACGATGACCGCCACGCGGGCGGGTCTCGACCAGCGCAGACGAGATGGCGTATGCACGGAGTGCTCGCCGGGACACTTGGCGTTTAGCTTGGCTTTTGACCTTGCCGGCGCAAGAGCTCGCCGGGCCGCTGGCCGGTGTGGCGGTCGCCGTCGACGACGAGCTGCCCATTCACCAGCACCTGACGGATGCCACGCGGGAATTGATGCGGGTTGTCAAACGTGGCCGTATCGATGATTTCGTCGGCTGAGAAGACTACCACGTCGGCGATCGCGCCGGGGCGGATCTGGCCGCGATCGGCCAGGCCCAAGTGCTGGGCCGAGGCACCGGTCATCTTATGGATGGCCGTCTCCAGGTCGAAAAGCTGCTCCTGGCGGCAGTACACGCCCAGCACCCGCGGGAAGCAGCCGTAGAACCGCGGGTGCGGCTGGCCGGGGTAATTGTCGGGCGAAACCGCCGTACCGTCGGAGCCGATCAGCGAGAGCGGGTGCCGCAGGATGTTGCGCATCTCCTCTTCGTTGATGATGAAGTTGATCATGGCGACGTTTGCCTGCTCTTCCAGGATCAGTTCAATGCAGGCTTCAATGCCGGAGATGCCGCGGTCGCGGGCAACATCGCCTACCCGTTTGCCGACCCAGCGCTGGTTCTTTTCGGTTTGTACGCGGGCAATCTGGATGGCGTCCCAATCGACCTTGTAGAAGTTGGCCCAGTCGGGTGAGCCGTGTTCCATGTCGTGGGCGATGCGTTTGCGCGTCTCCGGATCGCGCAGACGCTTGAGCATGGCCGCCGTGCCGCCGTCGTGGGCCCAGGGGGGAATGAACTGTGTGAGACCGGCGCTTCCGGCCGCATACGGATAGACATCGAAACGCACATGCTGGCCCGCGGCGACGGCGTCTTCGATCATCTTGAGCGTGATGCGCGTCTTGCCCCAGTTCTCCTGCCCTGCGGCTTTATGATGTGAAATCTGAACGGGCAGCTTGGCTTCGCGGCCGATGCGCAGGGCTTCCGCAACCGCGTCAATCAGCGTGCCGGCTTCGCCGCGAATGTGGCTGGCATAGATTCCGCCGTGCTTGGCGACCACCTTGGCCAGTTCGATGATTTCCTCCGTGTTGGCGTACGTGCCGGGCGGCGTGATCAGCCCGGTGCTCATGCCGATGGCACCGGCACGCATGGCTTCGGCCACGAGGTCTTTCATGCGGGTCATTTCACTTTCGTCGGGCGGCCGGCGTTCTGACCCAAACACGGCGGTACGGACGGTGTTATGCCCCACCAGCGCAGCCATGTTCACCGAGAGCCCTTCCTTGCGCTGCTCGGCCAGGTATTCGCCAAAGGTGTACATCCCAGCGCGTGGGCGGTCGGGCGTGGCTTCCAGCCGCCTGGGCGCCAGCGAACTGCCGCAGTTGCCGGTAACATGCGTGGTGGCACCTTGCCGTACGGCGCTTTGAGCGCTGCCGTCGGTAATCAGCGTGCGGTCGCTATGCGTATGCATGTCGATGAAGCCAGGCGCGACGATGTAGCCGGTGGCGTCAATCGTTCGCCTGGCTTGGGCGGCGGCTGGCGTGCCGGCCAACCGTCCCACGGCAACGATCTTGTTGCCACGGATGCCCACGTCGGCCGACGTGCGTTTGGCTCCGGTGCCGTCGATAACCGTGCCGCCCAGGATCAATACATCCAGCGGTTGCTCCGCCGCACGTGCTTGCCGTCGGGGCAAAGGCAGATAGCTCGGAAGTGTCAGGCCTGCGGCAAGCTGGAGCGAACTGGCCAGGAACGAGCGGCGCGTAGGCATCTTGGTGGCTCCTCTGTGCATGTCGATCGGCGAAGCAGATGCGTGCCGGGCGGGACGCAGGCACGTGCCAGCGTACAGCGGCGAATCATGCCGCGAAAGAATTTTGAACCGGACGGGGCGAAGCCTGAAACCGTTCGCCGCTACCTGGTTGGACGCGGCACTGCTGGGCGGCAACCGGTGAGTCTTTCCTTGACGGCTTTTTCCAGGCTGCCTAGACTCAAACAGATATGTTGTCTTCGATGGTTGCTGCTGATGGCGAGCTTTAACTGTCTTCGTACGGCAGCCCCGGCAACGTGTCGCCCCCCGCCCGATGACGGAGTAGTTCTGGCCAAGTGCCGGCTACTGAACCTTCCGCCCTCCACGCCGATGATGGCTTTTCGCCGCACCCAACGCCGTTTTGTTGCTTTCAGCGCCCGTTGGTGCGCGGTGGGGCTGCGGGTTTGCGTGGTGTTGGCGGCCTGGCAGGGGCCGATTCCCTGGTTCCATTCGCACGGAACGCTCGCCCAGGCAACCGATGACCTGTGGCTGATCAAGCATCTGCAAACCTGCCACCACGCGACGGGCACCTGCTCGAATGAAGGTCTGGGGTGGCATTTCCATTGCGGATTCCCCGGCCCTCCCACCGACGATAGTGGGCCTGTGTCCGAGGGCGTCTGGCATCGGGCCCCGGTGATCGTGACGGCGCCGTTCTCCCTGGGCGAACTGTCGATGGGCCAAGTCTCCGCGGCGGCGATCATCGATATGGTCGACGCCAACCTAGGCCCCTGCACAGGCGTTTGGCCGAAAACGTCGCCGCTACACTTCTTTGAGGCTTTTGCGCCTTCTCTCGCGCTTCCGCTGCGCTTCTGCTGCCTGAACTGCTAGGCACGCCGGCGCTAGTTTGTCCTTCTTCTGGGGACCGGCAGTTCATCGCGCGTTGTGCGTGTGGGTTTGTAGTGATGCCTTAGCCCTGGCGGCATCGCTCCCCCTGCCCTGCCTTGTTCGCATCGCATGCGGCTGCCTGTCTACCGCTTGGCTGATTGCATCCTCCCAGGTCTGTAGCACTGGAGCCACACCATGGCGATTGCATGGCCGCGTTCTGGCCGCACCCGCATCACGTTTGTGGTTGTCGTCGTTGTGTTGGCGGCGGCCGTTTTGCTGGCAGGTTGGTGGTTTGCCGGCTGGCGCATCGGGCCAGCCCAGGCGCCGGCGGCCGATGCCAAGGAGGCTCAACAGGTCGTCGGCAATGAGCGCGAAGAGACCAATGAGACGCCGGGCCTGATCGAGTTCCCTCGCGAGTCGTGGCAGGCGGCCAAGATCACGATGCAGCCCGCCGCGAAAGCTCCGATCACCCAGACGATCGAGCTGACCGGTAAGGTCGCGCTCAACGAAGATCGCGTGGCCCATATCTACCCGCTGGTCGAGGGCCGTGTGGACCAGGTGAATGTCCGGCTGGGCCAGAAGGTCAAGCAGGGGGAGCTGCTGGTCGTGGTGCAAAGCAAGGAAGTCGGCCAGGCGATGCTCAAGCTGTACGAGGATCGTCTGCTTCTGGACTTCGCCAAGGTCAAAGACCGCTGGACGCAGGACATCAAAGAAAACACCCATGCGCTGATCGACATGATCCGCGCATCGGCGCCGCTTGACGCCATCGAGGATGCCTTCCGCCAGCGGACACTTGGCAGCCATCGCGATACGCTTCTGTCGGCATACATTGCCTGGCACGCGGCCCAGATCGAACTGGATCGGCTCAAACCGTTGGCGTCGGACGGGGCTGTGGCAGCCCGGCGCCTGGTCGAAGCCGAGGCGCAACTGAACGCCACGCGGGCCACGCTGCAATCGCTGGTTGAGCAGATCCGTCAGGACACCGTGCAGGAATCGCTGGAATCGGCCCAGCGGGTGAAGGAACTGCAAACGCGTGTTTCGGTCGATGAAGCCAGCCTCAAGATCATCGGCTTTACCGATGAGGACCTGGCCGCGATCGATCTGACGAAACACGGCGAAGCCATCTCGCATTACCCGGTGGTTGCGCCGTTTGACGGCACGATCATTTCCAAGGACGTGGTGCTGCTGGAACGGGTGGGCCCCGAGAATCAGATCTTGAGCATCGCCGATTTGTCGACGGTGTGGATCACCGCCGACATCTACCAGGAACAACTGCACCTGACGCAATCGCTCCAGGGAGCCACTGTCACCGTGAAGTCCGATTCGTGGCCTGGGCAGACGTTCCTGGCCGAGGTGTTCTACACCGGTGACGTGGTGGACGAAGCCAGTCGCACGATCGCGCTGCGGGCGGTCGCCGACAATCCTCACGGTTATCTCAAGCCGGGCATGTTCGTGACGGTGGAAGTCACCGGCGGCTCTTCCGGCGACGTGGTTCAAGTACCGCTGCATGCCGTGTTCTCGCACGGTCCGAGCCAGTTTGTCTTCGTCCACGTGGGGGACGATCAGTTCGCTCGCCGCGACGTGGTGCTGGGACGCCGCAATCAGCAGGCCGTCGAGATCGTTTCAGGGCTTGAGCCCGGCGAGATGGTCGTGGTCGAGGGCGGTTTCGCGCTCAAGTCGCGGATGCTGGCCGACCTGCTCGAAGAAGACTAATCAAGCGAGCGCCGCGGAGTTGTTCACGAATCGCACGCCGCGCTAAGCCAGCGCGGCGGATACGCCAGGAACCATACGCATGGTGAACCAGATTATCGGTTGGTCGCTCGACAACCGCTTTATCGTAATGCTGCTGGCGGTGGTGCTGCTGGGGGCCGGCTTGGTGTCGGCGACCTCGCTGCCGCTGGATGCCGTGCCCGACCTGACCAATATCCAGGTGCAGGTGCTCACCACGTCGCCGGCGCTGGGGCCGGTTGAAGTGGAACAGTTCATCACGTTCCCGATCGAGAACGCGATGAGCGGGCTGCCACGCGTCAGCGAAATCCGCTCGATCAGTCGCTTTGGCCTGTCGGCGGTTACGGTGGCCTTTGAAGACGGCACCGATATTTACTGGGCACGCAACCTGGTGAACGAGCGGCTGCAGCAAGCCCGCGAAAGCATTCCGGCCGGCATGGGCTCGCCGCAGCTTGGCCCGATCGCCACGGGCATGAGCGAAATCTACCAGTTCGAGGTGCGCGCCAAACCCGGCTACGACTACAGCCTGATGGACTTGCGCACGATTCTCGACTGGCAGATCGCCTTCCAACTGCGCAGCGTGCCGGGCGTGATCGAAGTCAACACGTTCGGCGGCGAACTCAAGACGTACGAAGTCCAGGTTGATCCCGACAAGCTGTTGAACTACGGCATTGCTTTAGGCGACGTATTCGAGGCCCTGGAGGCCAACAACGGTAATGCCGGCGGCGGTTATATCGTCCATGGCGCGGAGCAGCGGCTGATTCGCGGCGAAGGTCTGGTCAGTTCGCTGAGCGACATCGGCAATATCGTGATCGAAACCCGCAGCGATGGCACGCCGATCCGCATCTCCGACATCGGCACGGTCTCCTTTGCTCCCATGCTTCGCCAAGGTGCGGTGACTCGCGATGGCGACCGCGAAGCCGTGACCGGCATGGTGATGATGCTGATGGGAGCGAACTCGCGGCAGGTGGTGGCCGATGTGAAGGAGAAGATTGCTGCCATCCAGCAGACGCTGCCCGAGGGGGTGTACATCGACACCTTCTACGACCGCACCGAACTGGTGGACAAGACCATCCACACCATTGCCGAGAACATCGGCGTGGGCGTGCTGCTGGTGGTGGTGATGTTGTTCCTGCTGCTGGGCGACGTGCGGGCTGGCTTGATCGTGGCGTCGGCCATTCCGCTGTCGGCCATGGGGGCCTTGATCGCCATGGACCTGGCGGGCGTGTCGGCCAACCTGATGAGCCTGGGGGCGGTCGACTTTGGCGTGATTGTGGACGGGGCCGTGGTGATGGTCGAGAACGCCGTCCGGGCGGCCAGCGAGTATCGGCGCAAAACCGGGGCCGCCGTGGTGCCCAAGCAGGTGTTCCGCGAGTCGGCGCAGGAAGTCGGCAAGCCGATCCTGTTTGCGGGCATTATCGTGATCATTGTGTTCTTGCCGATCCTGAGCCTGCAGGGCGTGGAAGGCAAGATGTTCCGGCCGATGGCGTTCACGTTCATGTCGGCCTTGACGGGAGCTTTGATCCTGGCGATTACGGTCATGCCGGTGATGGCCTCGCTGTTTCTGGCCCGCAAGGTGCAAGCCCGCGATACGTTCCTTGTGCGGTGGCTCAAACGCGGTTACCGTCCGCTGTTGATGTTCGCCATGGGCCGGCCGGCGGTGATGATCACGTCGGCGGCGGCCATTTTCGCCCTGAGCGTGGTGGCGGCGGCCGGCTTTGGCGTGGAGTTCGTGCCCAAGCTCGATGAAGGCGATATCGCCATCCAGGCGGTGCGGCTGCCCAGTGTGTCGCTGGAAACCTCGCTCGAAATGACCAAGGCGATGGAACGCACGCTGTTGAAGTTTCCGCAGGTCGAAAGCGTGGTTTCCAAGACGGGGCGTCCCGAAATCGCCAACGACCCGATGGGCGTGCATCAGACCGATATCCTCATCCGCATGAAGCCGGTAAGCGAATGGCCGGAACCGATCTCCAAGGAAGAGCTGGTTGCGGCCATGCAGCAAGCCCTGGAACGCGAAGTGCCGGGCAACTCGTACGGTTTCACTCAGCCCATTGAGCTGCGTGTGCAGGAACTGGTGGCCGGCGTGCGATCGGACGTGGGGCTCAGCCTGTACGGCGACGACCTGGATACGCTCAAGACCGTGGGCGATCAGATCGTGCAGGTGCTCAGCCAGGTGGAAGGAGCTGCCGATGTGCAGGCACAGCAGATTGCGGGCTTGCCATACCTGCGAGTGCAAGTGCGACGCGACGCAATTGCCCGATACGGCATCAACGCCAAGGACGTACTCGATGCCGTGAGCGCTGTGGGGGGCACGGTAGTGGGCGAAGTGTTTGAAGGCCAGCGGCGGTTCCCGCTCCAGGTGCGGATTGCTCCGGACTGGCGGCAGGACGTCGACAAGCTGCGGCAGCTGAAGATTGCCGATCCGCGCGGCCGGCAGATTCCGATCTCGCAATTGGCCGATATTCAGGTGGAAGACGGCCCGGCGGAAATCAGCCGCGACTCGGTGCGGCGGCGCTTGTTGCTGCAATGCAACGTCCGCGGACGCGACCTGGCCGGTTTCGTGGCCGACGCCCAGCGCAAAGTGGCCGAAGGCGTGAAGCTGCCGGCGGGTTATACGCTGGAATGGGGCGGCCAGTTCCAGAACCTGCAGCAGGCGACCGCCCGATTGATGATCGCCGTGCCGGTGGCCTTGTTCCTGATTTTCTCGCTGCTGTTCATCACCTTCGGCTCGGTGAAGCTCACGCTGCTGATCTATTTGAATGTGCCGATTGCGGCCACCGGTGGGATCTTCGCCCTGTGGATGCGGGACATGCCGTTCTCCATTTCGGCTGGCGTGGGCTTCATTGCCCTGTTTGGTATCGCGGTGATGAACGGTGTGGTGCTGATCGAGCACATCCGCCATCTGCGGCTGCATGGGCACAGCCAGTGGGACAGCGTCGTGCAGGGCTCGATCGACCGGTTGCGGCCGGTGCTGATGACCGCCACGTGCGGCGCGCTGGGCTTTGTGCCGATGGCCCTCTCGACCAGCGCCGGCGCTGAGGTGCAACGCCCTCTGGCCACGGTGGTGATCGGCGGCCTGGTCACTTGCACAATTCTTACGCTGCTGGTGCTACCGGCCATTTACCGCTGGTTTGAGCCGAAGGAACAAGCAGAGGCATGAGCCCGATGACGCCAGGCTGATCGCGCGACGACCGGCTGGAATGTTGCTTGGATCTGGGCAAAAAACAGCGGGCCGCCCCCGGCACATGGCTGGGGACGGCCCGCTGAGTTACTTCTTGCCGGCCGCTTGCAACGGCCCTGGGTTCTA
This sequence comes from uncultured Planctomycetales bacterium, assembly GCA_937927735.1. Taxonomy (GTDB): domain Bacteria; phylum Planctomycetota; class Planctomycetia; order Pirellulales; family S012-138; genus CALBRZ01. The sequence continues at coordinate 64,045 of CALBRZ010000046.1, read as the reverse complement.
CGCGTCGCCTGGCAAGTGCGGGCTTACGAGGCGAACCGCGGTTGCGGGGCACATGCCGTCAGGTTAGTTGCAGCAAACGCCGCCCACCGGCACGTTGTAGCACACCGTCTTGGGTACCAGGCGGCAGACGCGAACATTGACCGTCTGCTCTTCGGTGTAGGGTACCATCACCGTGTAGGTCTGCACCTGTTCCTCGGCCACCTGGCGGTACCGCACCACTTGGCGAGTGCGCGTCCGCTGCTCGGGCTTCATCACGGTGTAGTGCACCTCGCGCTGCTGCTGCTCGTTGACGTACTCGCACACGTTGACGGTGCGGGTGCGGGTTTCCGGCTTGCAGACGGTCACCTGGTACTCGTACGGCTGGGTAACCGTCTGGTATTCGCACACGGTGACGGTCCGCGTGCGGGTTTCCGGCTTGCAGACGGTCACCTGGTACTCGTACGGCTGCTCCTCGATCCGGTACTCGCACACGTTGACGGTGCGGGTACGCGTTTCCGGCTTGCAAACGGTCACCTGGTATTCATACGGCTGCTGCACCTGTTGGTACGAAACCAGGTTCACCGTACGCGTACGGGTCTCGGGCTTGCAAACCGTGACCTGGTACTCGTAGGGCTGCTGGACCTGCTGGTACGAGACCACGTTGACGGTGCGGGTTTCCGGCTTGCAAACCGTGACGGTGTACTGGTAAGGCTCTTGCACCTGTTGGTACCGCCACACGTTGACATCGATCACCTTCTGCACCACCTGGTTCACCCACTTGCGGCAACCGCCACCGTAGCACGAGCCGCAGCTATTGCAGCCGCGGTAACCACAGTGGCCGTTTTCAACCCAGTAACCCTGGTTCACGCAGACGGTGCGCTGCTCGGTGGTCTGCACCGGCACGCAGCGAGTGCGGACTCCCTGGCGGGTTTCCGTATGGGGCACGAGCACGGTGTACTGCTGTTCCACCTGCTTGGTGACCGGCTGGCACACGATGCGGGTGCCCTGGCGGGTTTCCGTATGGGGGACCAGCACGGTGTACTGCTGCTCCACCTGCTTGGTGACCGGCTGGCACACGATGCGGGTGCCCTGGCGCGTTTCGGTATGGGGCACCAAGACCGTGTATTGCTGCTCAACCTGTTTCACCACCGGCTTGCTCACGTGGCGCACGCCCTGGCGGGTTTCGGTGTGGGGCACGAGCACGGTGTATTGCTGCTCGACCTGCCGCGTCACCGGCTGTACGACCTGGCGGGTACCCTGCCGGGTTTCAACGTGGGGCACCATCACCGTGTACTGCTGCTCCACCTGCCGCACGACCGGCTTGGCGACGGTGTAGTTGACCGTTTTGCTCACGGTCTGGGGAACCATCACCGTGTAGGTTTCGGTGACCTCGCTGGTCTCCGGCACGCAGCGGGTCACGGTCACGGTGCGTTGACGCTGTTCGGGCCGATAGCGGGTCACCTGGACCGTGCGCTGTTCCCAAACGTACTGCGGTACGTAGATCGTCTTTTGAACGGTTTGGTACGTGGGCCCGCAATAAGCCCCACCCCCGTGATTACAGCCGTTTTTGCAGGCATGGCCACCTGCATGCGCTGCGGTGGTCAGCGGAGCCGCCGCCAACAGTAGTATCCATGCGTAGCGGTGCATTCTGAACTCCTTCTTTCGCAATGCCATTCCTCGAGTAACGGAACACGCTGAACCGTTGAGTGCTAGCAGTAACCGCGACGCGTTCTGCCCCCCACACCTGGTGCGGTCAATTGTGGCAAGGCCAAGCGATGCAGTGCCGTGCAAGTTGCGATGAATATAACAGTGCTGATGAATGTGTAAACTAAATAGTTGCCGAAGGTGAGATAATCCTCGCCAACTCGGAGCTTGCAACAACTGGGCGAAATACCTGCCACGCTCGGGGAGAACGAAATAACCCCAGCGAGTGCGATGCGGTTGTAAAGTTGGGAAAGCTTTGCCGCTGGCGGGGCAAATGGCGTGCCCGAAGCATGGCACGAAGAAACACGGCGACCGCCTGTAACCCGCTGGACGCCATGGCGATAACGGTCTCCTGCACTCCTGGCGGCGGCTCGGCGGCGCCTTTCGAGCGTTGGAACGCTGCGGCAACTTGCGAGGAAACACCGGCGAGAGGAACCGGGCGAACTGCGGGGCCATTGTGCGAGCCGCTTCAGGTGCGCAGCTCATCAAGCGTGCATCGTGATAAGTGCGAGATTCCTGTCCTCGCGCTAGCGGATAGGGAATGGTCGATGCTAGCACACGATATGCGAAGCGACAGCTTGGCGCTGAAGCTCTCTACGTGCCGCGGCAGGATGACGGAGCGCATACGAAAAGGCGCTAGCATGGCATCGGCCAGGCTAGCGCCTTGTACGGTTCGCTCGGCGGGAGGGCGAGTTGTTTACGGTTCCAGACCCAGCCGCTTCATCTTCTTGTAGAGCGTGGTGCGGTTGATGCCCAGCGCATCGGCGGTGAGGCTGCGGTTCCAGCCGTTGGCTTCCAGCACCTCGCGGATGATGCGCCGCTCAGGATCAGCCAGGGCTTCACGCAGCGTCCGGCGACCGGCAGCGACCGGCACCGTGGGCTGATCGGCGGCCACGGCGGGCGGCAGGTCGTCGAGCATGATCAAGTCGCTCTTGCCCAGCAGCACGGCCCGTTCGACCACGTTCTGCAGCTCGCGGACATTGCCGGGCCAACGATACCGCTGGAGCGCCGCAATGGCATCTTCGCTGAAGTCGCGGACGCGCTTGCCCGACTCCTCGCAAACCTTGCGGAGGAAGTGCCGCGCCAGCAGCGGAATATCGGAGATCCGTTCGCGGAGCGGCGGCAGTTCGATATTGATGACGTTGATACGGTAGTAGAGGTCCTGGCGGAACTTGCCTTCGGCCACGCGCTCAGCCAGGTTCTCGTTGGTGGCCAGGATGGCGCGGGTGTCGACGTGGAACGTCTCCGTACCGCCTACCTGCTCGAACTCAAACTCCTGCAACACACGCAGCAGCTTGACCTGCAAGCCGGGGCTGGCCGTGCCGATCTCGTCGAGGAAGATCGTGCCGCCGTCGGCCTGCTTGAACTTGCCGAGCTTGTCGACCGTGGCGCCGGTGAACGCGCCGGCCACGTGACCGAACAGCTCGCTTTCCAGCAGGTTCTCCGGCAGGGCACCGCACGCGACTTCGATGAACGGCTTGTCGCGGCGAGCGCTCTGGCGGTGGATTGCCCGGGCGATCAGCGACTTGCCGGTGCCGCTTTCGCCGGTGATCAGCACCGTGGCTTTGGTGTCGGCGATGCTTTCGACCAGGTCGTACACGCGTCGCATGCGGCTGTCCTGGCCGATGATGTTTTCGAGGCCGAACCGCAGGTCGAGCTGAGCCTTGAGATTGCGGTTCTCGGCCAGCACTTCGCGCTGGCTGAGTGCCCGCTGGATGGCCATTTCCAGCTCGTCGTCGATCAGCGGCTTGGTGAGGAAGTCGAACGCGCCGGCGCGGATGGCTTCCACGGCGGTTTCAACGGTGCCGTACCCGGTGATCAACACCACCTGAGTGTGCGGCGCGTGGCGTTGGCAGTGTTGCAGCAGTTCGAAGCCTTCGCCATCGCCCAGGCGGATATCGGTCAGCACCACATCATAAGTCTTACGGTCGATGTGCGCCCGGCCCTCAGCCACGCTATGGGCCGTATCGACCCGGTGGCCTTGTTCGCGCAGCCAATCGGCCATGGATTCGCACAGGTGGCGATCGTCGTCCACCAGCAACAACATCCCCTTCTTCATCACACTGTTCCCTGTTCCTTCGACGTCGACGTGCGACGGATCGTTCTTTTGAGCGATGAGGCCGCGCGGCGATCAGGCGGGGGCCGCGGGCACACTGCGAGGCGGGATCGGATTTTCCCGGCACCGGGCGCTTAGGGACGCCAAGACGGTGGGGAGGAGCCGATTGGCTGTCGCAGTTTATCTACGTCACAGGTTGCGGAGCGTCAACGTGACGCTTGACGTGCCGGCGGGTCGGCATTAGGGGGGAGCCTGCACTATAGGTCTCATAACCGGTACAGGCTGATCTTTGGGGGGTAGGTTTGTTCCGGCAGCTTGATAGGCTTCCGGGTTATATCTATTCCGTTGATAACACATGCCTAATCTACGCGACCAACACTACTTAAGTTCGTGGCGCGCGGCACGGTTATTCCCGGTTGTGAAGTTTTTTTTGAACATCGTTCAAGAAACGTTCCAGGTAGGCCGAATCGGCCAGACGCAGCGTGAGATCTTGGGCCAGACTTTGCGCAAGCGCGGCCAGTTCGTCCCGTAATTCCCGGGGCGATTGTGTGTTGCCTGCCCCCAAAACAGGGAGACGCTGACGCCAGCGAAGATCGCGAAGCAGCTCACCGCGCAGATGGTCCAACAGGTCCAACGCGGTAGGCGTCGTGATGCCGATGGCCAGCGATATGGCCGCCTCCTCCGCCTGGGCAACGTGCCAGTAGCCGGCCGGAACATAGAGCCAGTCACCGGCCGTCAGTTGGCATTTCATCAATGGTGAGATTTCGCGCTCGAACTGCATATCGAGCGGCAGGGTTTCCGCGGTGGGCCACGGATTTACTGTATTCTTACGGAGCGAGTAATTTTTGGTACCCTCCGTTTGGATGATGAATACATCCTCGGCATCATAATGCCAGCCGAAGCCATACTGCCGCTCGGGCGTGCAATAGAGATGGATGTTGACCGCCCCGCAAAACCAATGCGCGAACTCAGCGGCCACCGCGGCCAGCGGAGGGAAGCAGCGCTCGGCATGCCGGATGGCGATGGTGTAACCCTCGGCGTGCAGCTGCCGGGCAAGCTCGTATGTCAGGGGTGTGTTGCCCGGCCATAACTCGCCGGCACGCGCCGCCAATACATCGACTTGGGGGTGCGCGAGGATCGCGGCCACGGTGTCCCAGTTTCCCCAGCGCAGCCAATCGCCTTGCACGCCGCGCCGGGCCAGTGGTTGATGTCGGAAGAACCGCTGGATGAACTCGTCGTGGGGGAAACCGTCGAGCAGTTGCTCATAGTACATGGCGGCACGTTCGTGGTGAAGTGGATTGGGGAATGCCCTATGCCACGCGCGCAGCGCCTGGCCGCTCGCTTAATGAGCTTGTCGCGCGACGGCGCTATTTACCGCCTGCCACGTCAATAAACGTACCGGTTGAGAACGATGCCTCGTCCGACAACAGCCACAGGATTGCCCTGGCTACTTCGTCGGCCGTACCGCCGCGGCGCATCGGCACGAACTGCTTGACACGTTCCACCCGGTTGGGCTCGCCACCGGCGGCGTGAATGTCGGTGTAGATGAAACCCGGCCGCACGCCGTTCACCCGGATGCCTTCCTGGGCGACCTCTTGCGCCAGCCCGATCGTCATGGCGTCGATCGCCCCCTTGGAAGCCGCGTAGTCCACGTACTCGCCGGGCGACCCGGTGCGGGCAGCCACCGACGACACGTTCACAATCGCCCCGCCCTGCCCACCATGCCGGGTGGACATCCGCTTGATGGCCTCGCGGGCACAGAGAAAGTAGCTGGTGACGTTGGTGGTCAGGATGCGATTGATGCGGTCTGCATCCATCTCCTCGACGCGCATCTGACGTTCGAGGATGCCGGCATTGTTGACGAGGGCCGTGAGCCGGCCGGGCATGGTATCCACGGCCGCGAAGAGCCGGAGCACCTCATCTTCGTGGGCGACGTCGGCCTGAACGGCGACGGCTTCGCCGCCGCGCTCTTGGATCTGCCGCACCACGTTTTCCGCCGCGGCCTGATTGCTGCGGTAATTCACGCACACGGCGTAGCCTTGCTCGGCGGCCAAAAGCGCCGTGGCCGCGCCAATCCCGCGGCTACCACCCGTTACCAGTAATACCTGCTTGCTCATGCGGGGCTGCATTCGGCTGGGGGACGAAGAGGCTGCTAAGGTCGGCACGCCCCGTATAATACACACGGTCCCCCGTTTGGGTCAGAAGGTTCGTGCTTGGCTGGCCATGTTCTTCGGGAAACGCCCCTACCCCTCCAAAACGCCCGCGCCTTCAATGCAGCAGCCGCCCTATTTCACGCCCCCGCAGACGGGCAAAACGTTCCGGCCCCCGCGGGCGGGCGACGTGCTGGTGACTCCAAGCGGGCGTCATTACTACCTGGGCCAGCCGATAGGCCGCGGGTACTACGGAGCCGTCTACGAGTGCACCGACGAGTGGGGCAACTACCAGGTGGCCAAGGTGATCGTGCCGCAGCAGCGCACGTACTCGCAGGTGCAGGCCGACTGGTATCGCGAGTTCGTCAATCTCACGCAATTTCGGCACCCCAACATCACCTACGTGTACGACGCCTTCGAATATGGCGACACGTTCTACCTGGTGTTGGAACGCTGCCCGCATTCGCTCCAGGAATTTCTTCGCTGGGAGGGGATCGACCGCGAACGATGGCTGCCGTTTGTGGCCAGCGACGTGCTCCAGGCCCTCGATTACCTGCACGGGGCCGGCTACGTCCATAAAGACCTGCACCCCGGCAACGTGTACTTGTCGCCGCGACAGGATGGCAGCACACCCGGCATGCGCGGCTGGACGTTCAAGCTAGGCGACCTGGGCATCAGCAAGCCCGAGTTCGAGGTCGCCTACGACACCGTGTTTGCCCAGTGGATGTTGCCGCCCGAGTTCCTCGATCCCCAGTTGGGGGTGCTCGATCGCCGCGTCGACATTTACCACGCGGGCTTGTTGCTGCTGCGGCTGCTGTCACCCACCGATTTGAACTTCACTCGCGAGGAGATCATCGCGGGGCGGCCGCGGATGTTTGCCGAGTCGCTGCCTTCGCCTTACGCACAGCCGATTGCCCGGGCATTGCGCCGCCGCGTATGGCATCGCACGCCGACGGCCCTGGATTTCTGGCGCGAGCTATGTGCCGCGGGCCGGCCGCACAGGTTCTAGGTGCCGCCGTAGGAAGGGGGGACGTACCCACTAGTGTTGTCGTTGGCCGGCGCAGTTTCGCTGCCCAGCTCACCGCGGCTCCTATAATGCATTAGGGAAATCCCTTTGAGGGGATTCCCTATGGGGAGATCCCTATAGGGAAATCCCTTGGTATTTTCTGTCGCCTCTCAATAACTGCCGAGGTGTAGCTAGCGTACGCCGCACCGCGTCCATCATAAACTGGTGAGCCGCCCATGATTGATTCGCTCCCCTCGCGCAACGTACCCCAGCCCAAGTCGTTGGACGCGTACATCAAGGAGGCCGCGCAGCAGCAGTTGGCCTTCGAACAGACGCGGGTACGGGTGGGCATCATCGGCCGCAGCGGCACCGGAAAATCGTCGTTGATCAACGCCATGGTCGGCGAGAAGCTGGCCCAGGTGGGCGTGGTCGAGACGACGATGGAGCCTGAGGAGTTCGAATACAACGGGCTGGTCCTGGTCGACTTGCCGGGCTGCGGCACGCCCACGTTCCCGGCCAAGGACTACGCCGGCACGATGCGGCTGGACACGTACGACGCGCTCATCCTGGTCGTAACCGACCGCTGGTTTGAGGATGACGCCGCGCTGCTGGAGCAGATCATCCACGAGTTAAAGGTGCCGTACTTCATCGTCCGCACCAAGTTCGATCTGGCGGTGCTCGACGGGCAGCTCGATCACGGCCTCACCGAAGTCGAAGTCCGCGCCAAGATCGAAGACAACCTGCGAATTTATCTCGGCGACGATGGGCTTAAGAAGCTGTACCTGGTTTCTTCGCGGTACCCTGCCCGGTACGATCTGCCGCGGCTGCTGGAAGACGTTTGCGACTGCCTGGAAGGCATGAAACGCGAACGTGTCGAAGCCGCCTTGGCCGCCTGGACGCCCGAGGGGCTGGAGCGAAAGCTGCGTGTTGGTCGCCACATGGTGCACTGGCATGCGCTGGCGGCCGCGGCCAACGGCATGAACCCGATCCCGGGGCTGGATGTCTCGGTCGACCTGGGCATCCTGCTGGCCATGATCCACAAGATCCAGGATCTGTACCATCTGCACCAACCGCCGTCGGTCGACCTGGCCTCGCTCAAGACCAAGGCCATCGCCGGGCGGGCGGCGGCGCTGGCGGCCAAGTACGGGACGCCAATCGCCGTGGAAGGCGTCATGCGGCAGTTCGCCAAGCGCGAAGCCGGTAAGACCGTCGCCAAGTGGTTCCCGATCGTGGGGCAACTGGTTGCCGGATCGCTGGGGTATCTCTTAACTTATCGCCTGGGCATCCAGGTCCTGGAGGACTATCACAACCTGGCCCAGCAGATGGTAGCCGAACTGAAGGACGCGGGCCCCCATCCTCGGTTGACGTAACGACGAACACCGCCGCGCGGGTTTGGCAGGCGGTTCTTGGGTGAACGTGAACATGCTGGACCCCACGCGGATTACGGCCGATGTTGCCTTGACCCTGGCATTGCCGGCGCTGGCCCTGCGGCTGGCGCCCCGCGGCGAATGGTCGATGCTGGCCTGGCGGCTCTGGACGGCCGCGGCAGGCGCATACCTGCTGCACGTGGCGGCCGCGTTTCACTTCGTCCACCATTGGAGCCACGCCGAAGCGTTCGAACACGCCGTCAAGCGGACGTACGAAGTGGTAGGCGTCGCCACCGGCATTGGGATCTGGATCAATTACGGCTTTACCCTGGTCTGGCTGGCCGACGTAGTATTGTGGGGCGTGGATCTGCGACTGGCTCAGCGCGCCGACGTGGGACGCCCCCGCTGGCTGGCCATGCTGCGCGCCCCGGCGATCCGGCTGGCCTGGGTTGCGTTTTTTCTGTTCATGGCGTTCAACGCCACGATGGTCTTTGAGGGTGGCGTGACGCGCGCCTACTTTGGCGTTCTGTTTACTGTGGCGGCCATCTACGTGGTGGTGCGGCGGATCAAGCACGTCTGAACTTCCGCCCGCGGTGCTCGATCAGGTTGCAGTTGCCATCAGCCGCTATTGCGCATCTGGCAGTTGAATTGCGGCGATCCGCGGCTAGCGAAAGCAGGAACGCAGGAACCACCCTTCCCGGCCTGCCCTCGCTCCGCGGGGGAGAAACCTCGGGTGCTGATGAAGATTCTAGCGGCGGTCTGCAATGATCCGCCGGTCGGTTTGCCGATGATTGAAACGCTGGAGACGGTCAACCAGAGCAACGGCAGCTTCAACCGCTGGGTGCAACTGGTGTTCCACCTGTGTGACACCTGCTTTACGGTTCACTCTTGCAGCCGGTGCGATTGAACGCTGGCAGTGTCGACCGGCAGGCGGACGGGGCGACTGCACCAGGACAAGCCGCGGAAAAAGCAAAACTTCGCTCTTGAATCGCCGCCGTGTGAAGCGCAGAATCGAAGCATGGCAACCTTTGCGACCTATTACTGGTTTTACTTTAGCCCTCCTGGCCCCGGGCTTGGAGGAGGTCGCTAAGTCTGCCTCCTGCATAAACGCAAACCATAGCCCCGAGGCCCGGAAAAGGACCTCGGGGCTTTTTTTGTTGCAGTTGCAGAGATTTTCCATTGAGCATCACCGTAACATCCCCGCCGCAGGATCGCCGGCGCCTGCCCCGTAGTCTCGGCTCGCCGATCGCCCCCCTGCCCTGCCACCAGGAGCCTCACTCCATGATCGTCGTGATGAACAAAGGTGCCTCGAAGGAAGAAATCAAGCATGTGGTCGAGCGCGTGGCGAGCTTCGGGCTGAAGCCGCACGTGATCGAGGGCACGGAGCGGACGGTTGTTGCGGCGATTGGCGAGAAGCGCGAAGCCTATAAGGAAGCGCTGGAGAACTGCCCCGGCGTCGCCCAAGTGATGCCGATCCTGGCGCCCTACAAGGTGGCCAGCCGTGAGGTCAAGTCCGAGCCGACCGTGATTACCGCCGGCAGCCTGACGGTGGGCGGCGGCCGGGTGGGCGTGATCGCCGGCCCCTGTTCGGTCGAGAACGAAGAACAGCTTCTGGCCACGGCCGAGGCGGTGCGGGCCGCCGGTGCCACGGCCTTGCGGGGCGGCGCCTTCAAGCCTCGCACCAGCCCCTACAGCTTCCAGGGGTTGAAGGAAGAAGGCCTGAAGCTGCTGGCCGCGGCTCGCGAGGCGACCGGCCTGGCCGTCGTCACCGAAGTGGTCGCCAGTGAGGACGTGGAGCTGGTGGCCGAGTACGCCGACGTGCTGCAGATCGGTGCCCGGAACATGCAGAACTACCGGTTGCTGGCGGCCGTAGGCGAGACGCGGCGCCCGGTGCTGCTGAAACGCGGTCCCAGCGCCACCATGGACGAATTGCTGCTGGCCGCCGAGTACATTCTCGATGCCGGCAATCCCAACGTGATGCTGTGCGAACGCGGCATCCGCACCTACGAGTCGCACACGCGGTTCACGCTGCCGCTGGCTTCGGTGCCGTACCTGCACGCCAAGACGCACCTGCCGGTGGTGGTCGATCCCAGCCACGGCACCGGCCATACCTACCTGATCCCCGACATGATCGCCGCCAGCGTGGCCGCCGGGGCCGACGGCTTGATCATCGAAGTGCATCCGACGCCGGAAACGGCCCTGAGCGACGGTTACCAATCGCTGAACTTCGAGCAGTTCGCCGCGGCCATGGAAACTGCCCGCCGCGTGGCCGACGCCGTTGGCCGCACGCTGGGCAGCACCGCCACGGCCATGGCGTAAGTTGGTCGTTGCCGCTTGCCGGCTGACTCCCAAAAACAACCGGCGACGGAAGCGTTTTCACGCTGCTTCCGTCGCCGGTTTTGTTTTTCATCTACGGACGAAGCCTATTTCGCAGCCGGGGTAGGCGACGACTGGTTCTCCGGCTGCTGCGGCGCGAGGTGCAAGCGGCGGTCGAAGTTGAACGGGTTTTGCGGATCGTCGGTCACGGTGACCGTCACGGGGGCCGCGATGGCGCCCTGATCCACTTCAACCCGCAAAATGTTCTTGGCCGCGAACGGCCGGTCATGCTTCCAGCGATGGCCATCGCCGTGCAGGTACAGCACCGGCTGGCCGAACTTCTGGGCTTCTTCCACGAAGCCGGTAAAGAACGCCTCGTGCTTGGCGGTGGGCGTCGCGTGGCCAAACACGACCACCGAGCTGACTTCGTTGCCGAACCGCTCCAGGTTGCGGCGGACCCAGATCAGGTCTTCGGTCAACCGGCGCTGCCATTCTTCTGCGTCGTGAACGCGGCCGCCGACAATGTTGATGCCGATGAACAGCACCCCATTCCGCACGAAGGCAAAGTTTTCTTCACGCTCCAATTGCCGGAACACCCGTAACCGCTGCGGCCAGCGCTCATCAAACCGCATGAAGTGCTTGGTCCAGTTCTTCCAGCCCAGCTCGGGATCCAAGCAGTCGTTCCACTCGTTGTCTCCGGGAATGATGAGCACCGGCTTGGTCGAGGCCGCCAGCATGCCGGCCACCTTGGCGTACACCGGTTCTTCGCACGGCACTGATTGGCCTCGTTTGATGTCGCCAACGTGGATCACGAACTCGGCTTCTTCCGGCAACTCGGCGACCTGCTTCTTGAGGATCTCATCCTCATACGGATCGTAGGGAATGTCGCCCATGGCGGAGAACGTGACGAGCGTTCGCGGCTTGGGGGCGGTGTCCGTTTCTTGAGCCGCGGTACGCGTGGTTACGACGGGCTGCGCGGCAACCAACCCTGCGAGAACAACGAAACCTGTAATCCAGATCCGCATGAGCACCTCAAAGATGTCGATTCATGAGTTACCAGGTCTGACGGCCCCACGGTTGAAAACCGGTATGCCGCGGGGGGCAGGAACAAGCTGCCATTATAATCCGCCGCGGTCGGGTGGTCCGAAAAAGTTGATTCCTTCGGAACGGTTCGAAGGGGGGCGACCTTGCGGCTTGCTGCGAGAAATCGCTACTCGGGCTTTCCGAACTCGGCGGCATCGGTCAGGGCCGCCTGCGAGAGCGGCGGCTGCATCATGCGGTCGATGACCTGCTGCAGTTTTCGGCGTGCCGCGGCGGCACCCGGCGAAGCGGCGTCGGGCACGGGCGTTTCATCGACCCCTACCCCGGTGATGCGGAACAACCGCCCGTCGCTATACAGTTTGTAATCGTGATCCAAGGCGAAGATATGCCGCGTGAGCTTCTCCTTGTCCCAGCCGGGCCGCGGATCATACCAGAAGAAACACCACTCACGCGGCTGGTGCGGAAACTCCTTGAGCATCGAGCCGGCGAAGCTGCGGCCGTCGACATGCCAGGAACTGGGGATCGTCACGCCGGCCACCTGGGCGATGGTCGGCAGGAAGTCGGACGAATCGACCAGGTCGTCGCACGTGCCCGGCTTGATTCTGCCCGGCCACGAGGCAATCAGCGGCACGCGGATGCCGTTTTGCGTGGGCTGGTTCTTGCCGCCGGTCACTTGCTGGTCACCCAGCTTGGAAATGATGCGGCGGTCGGTGCCGTTATCGCTGTAGAACAAGATGAGCGTCCGCTTCCGAAGGCCCAGGGCATCGACGTGGCCTACCAACCGGCCGACGAGCTCGTCCATGTACTCGACCATGTCGGGGAAGTACTCGGTGCTTTCTTCCAGCCGACGTGCAGGATCCGCCCAAACCGCCGAACGCGGCGTCGGCACCATCGGCCAGTGGGGTAGCGCCATAGGGTAGTAGATGAACATCGGCTCATCGCGATGCCGCCGCATGAAGTCGGCGATGAAATCCACGTTCAGGTCCTCGCCGTACTTGCCGGTCACGTCGCGGTGCAGTGTGCCGTTGCGAAGGAAGGTCGGGTTGGCGTACCGCGAGCCCTTGTCTTCGGTGTGCAGGGCGTGAAACAGCGAGTACTCATCAAAGCCGGCGTCGCGGGGGTGCATGCCGATACCGCGTCGCTTGGCGGCTCCGGGATAGTCGGGCGGATCGTACGACTGCAATTGTCATTTGCCGGCGATGCAGGTGCGGTAGCCCGCCGCGCTCATCAGGTGGCCGAACGTCTTTTCGGCCGGGTCGAGGATGCCAAAGCAGATCCAATTGCGGTGGTTGTACTTGCCGGTCATCACTTGCAGCCGGGTAGGCGTGCACAGCGGCTGCGAGTAGGCATGGGTAAACCGCAAGCCCGATGCCGCCAGGCGATCCAGGTTCGGCGTGCGATAGCTGCGGCTGCCATAGCAGCTTAGCCCTTCGATGCCCAAGTCGTCGGCCATGATCAGGATGATGTTGGGCCGCTGGTTGCCGCCCTCGTCGGCCACGACGGGCGTATTCCAGGCGAGGCCGCCGCAGGCGAACCAGGCAGCAATGGCTAAGAGGTTTCCGATGAGCCGATGCGGTCGGCGAAGCGGCTGGGGGGAATCGCAGGGCGTCATAGCAACATACTGGGCTTATTGGATGGGGTGAGAGCTTGCGCGGCGTAGCCAAGAGCAAGCCGGGCCATGCACCGGCGCGCGCCCCAATCATGGACGGCCGACAGGCCGTTTCGCAACGTTTTTGGGGTCGGCTCTCGGTGAAACGTTGCCGTGGCTAGCGGTGCTGGCAATCGGCGGGGACAGCGTTCCCGGCTAAGACATTACTTCTTTGGACCGCATTACATATCCACAGGCTTTGCTGCATCCACACCGTTGAGGTGGCTTTTGCGGTGGAATGGGCGGGAGCCGTGGCATTCCGGCCTTTTGTCGTGGCGTGGTTTTTGTTAATGAAGCCCCCCACGCTGGAAGACGGAGATTCCGCGCAGCCAGCGTTCCCCCTCTCGATGGTTCCGTTTCCGCCCTGCACTGCATGATCGGCGGGAGAACATCAATGAAGCGGTTTCTGGTTCGGCTATTTGCCCTGGGCATCCTGGTAGCAGCAGGTGTGATCGCCTTTGCGCAATCGCAGCGGGGTAGCGCCGCGACGCCGAAGGCCGGCGAGGACCCGCAGTTCGACCCGTTCCAGGGGGCCGAAAGCCACCTGGTTGGCCCTGCCGATCCATTTGCCGGCGCACCGCCGGTGAAGGAGCGCAACCGCGCGCAGGTGCTGGACGAGCCACGCCGCTTGCCGCCCGAGAACAACTACCCGGCGGCGCGCGACCCCTTCCCTTCGACTCGGCTGATTTCGCATCAACAACAAGACGACACGGCCACGGACGGCACCCGTTCGGCGCTGCGCAGCACGCCGGCCGGCAATGCGGATCCGTTCGCGGCAGCCAGGGCACGCAGCTCCCTTAGCACACGTCCGGCGGGTGATGTTGCCCAAGACGATTACGATCGCCCCGTAGCGCGTACGGCCGATGCGTCGGCCGGCGCGTCTCGCTATGCGGCTCCGGCGGTGGCCGATCCATTCGAGCGCTCGACACCGACTCCGGCTGGCGGCAATGAACGGATGCCGGCTGCGAGCGATGTGGAACCGGCCGCCGAAGCGGCAGATCGTTACCGCGATCGATTCCAGCCGCAGGCGGCTCAACCCGAAGTGGCGTTTGACGCCGACCGCGGTCAGCCTGCCCGCGACTTCGCCCCGCAAGGCATGGAAAACGAACTGCGCCCCACGCCGGCCCAGCCGCAGGAACTGGAGTATCCGGCCGGGCCTCAAGCGATGACGGATCCGCAGGCTCCGCTCGGCTTTGGCAGTCATGGGCCTACGGATGCCGGCGCGGGACGAGTGCCACTGCATGGCGCCAGCCGTACGGAACCGGCGCCGTTCCCCGGCTCGGCAGGTGAACCGGCCGTGGGCGCTGGACGCGGCCCGATGCCCATCGCGGCGGGCGATAGCGCGTACGCTCCCGGTAGCACCGTGATCGAGGGGACGGGCCGCCCGGGCGATCGGGCCCTGGAAGGCGCCCAGATTCCGGCCATTCAGATTCAAAAGCTGGCTCCGGCCGAGGTTCAGGTTGGCAAGCCGGCCGTATTCGAAATCCTGGTTCGCAACGTCGGCAAGTCAACGGTCCGCAATGTGCAGGTGCGCGACTTCGTGCCCAAGGGCACCCAGTTCATCGGCGCGACGCCGCCGGCCCAGGTGCTGCCGCAGGGCGAGTTGCTCTGGACGCTCGATGTTTTGCGGCCCGACGATGAACGCGTCGTGAAGATGGAATTGATGCCCACCACCGAAGGCGAAATCGGTTCGGTGGCCACGGTGACCTATGCGGCCGAGGCTTCCGCCCGCAGCCTGGCGACGCGGCCCGAGCTGCGGATTGACATCGAGGCGCCCAGCCAGGTGATGATCGGCAACGACGTGACGTTCAAGATTCGCGTCTCGAACCCCGGTACCGGCCCGGCCACCGGTGTGGTGCTCAGCGAGCATGTTCCGCCCGGCTTGCAACATGCGGCCGGCGGCGTGCTCGAGTACGAAGTCGGTACGCTCATGCCCAACGAGTCGCGCGAGCTGGAGCTGACGCTGCGGGCGACCAAGGCGGGCCAGGTGACCAACGTGTTGCACGCCCGGGCTGACGGCACGCTGCGAGCCGAAGGCCGGGCCCAGATCGAGGTTGTTTCGCCGGCGCTGGAAGTGGTGCTGAGCGGTCCCAAGAAACGGTATCTGGAACGGCAGGCCACCTACACGATCGAGGTTGCCAACCCCGGTACCGCGCCTGCCCGCGACGTGAGCCTGGTGACCTACATCCCCAAGGGCTTCAAGTTCATCAACGCCGACAACTACGGCGAGTACGATCCGCAGACCGGTGCCGTGTACTGGTCGCTTGAGGAACTGCCGGCCAATCAGCGCGGCGTGGTTACGTTGAACCTGCTGCCTGTGGAAACCGGGCAGCACATGCTGGCCGTGGAGAGCCGCGCCGAGCACGACCTGTCGGCACGTAACGAACAAACGGTGACGGTCGAAGGCGTCTCGGCCATTCTGTTCCAGGTGCTCGATGTGGCCGACCCGGTCGAAGTGGGCGCGGAAACGTCGTACGAGATTCGGGTGGTCAACCAGGGTTCCAAGACAGCCACGCACGTCGAGCTGATGGTCACGTTGCCGCCGGAGTTGAAACCGCTTTCGGCCGATGGTCCCACGCAAGGGCGCATCCAGGGCAACAAGGTGTTCTTCGAGCCGCTGGGAGCTTTGGCGCCGCGAGCTGATACCACCTACCGCGTGCGGGTGCGTGGCGAACGGCCGGGCGACCTGCGGACCGAGGTGCAGTTGAAGACCGCGGAAATGGAACTGCCGGTCACCAAGGAAGAAAGCACCCGGGTGTACCTGGACCAGTAGCCTCGCATTGTTGGCAGGAGTGAGATCGTGATGAAACCGCTGCGATGGCTATTGCTGGCCGCCGTCTGCTGCCTGGTTGCCGGGAGCCACGCGCCGCTGGCTGCCCAGGATCCGGAGATTCCACCCAAGCTGATCAAGCTGGGCGAACAGCTTGAATACCTGCTGCTGGTCCGGATGGAGCAGGAACGGATCTTCCTCAGCAAGGTGATCAAGGCCGTGAGCGAAGGCGAGCTGAAGGACGACGTCGTCCTGGCTCTGGCGTACCGGGCCCGCAGCTACAACCCGCGTTTCCCCTTCCCGTACTTCCAGGTGATGATGGAGAAGGTCGCCAAGCAGCGCGGTGTGGTCCTGGGCGGATAGCGCCTCTTGCCGACGGATCATGGACACCACACAACATGGCTCAAGACGCCGCGCGGCGGATGACAGCTCTCGGCAATTAAGGTGCGCCGGTTCTGCTGACATGGCGGTTTACGCCGCCAAGCGGTTACTTGCCGCGCGGCGGCAGTTCGGCAGCCTTGATATTGCGAAACAGCAGGTTGGTCGTCGGATCGTGCCCCTGAATGATGAGCGTGCCTGGCTCGGTACGCAGGCCGCGGCGCGGGTTGGGATCGGGCTTGCGGCTGTCGGTCCAATCGCTCACCTGATACCCGTTGACCCACACGGCCATGTGGCTGCCGGTCACGACCAGCGTCTTGGTGAACCATTCGAAGTCGTTGGCCACCACCTTGCGGGCCGGCTTGCGGCGATAGAACCCGCCGGTACCAAAGTCCAGCGGTTTGGTGCGGTCGTCGTCTTCGTAGCCGTTATGGATCTGGCTTTCGTAGCCGTTCCAGAACTCGCCGGGGATGCTGCGGAAGAAGATGCCTGAGTTGAGGTGCTTACCCTGCGTCTTGACGTCGATCTGGAGGATGAAGTCGGCGAACTGAGCCTCGGATTCCAGTTGGCCGTTGCCGTCGATCACCGATAGCTCGCCGTTTTCGGTAACGGAGAACTTGCTGGCCTTGCCGGGGAATTCCTTCCAGCCGGTGAGGTCCTTACCGTTGAACAACGGTTTGAGACCCAGCGGTTTGAGCTTGATATTGCGGAACTGAACCGGGCCCTGGTTGTACTGCAGGCTGATGTAGCCCCGCCCCAGCGGCTTGGGATCGGTGTAGTCGAGGACCTGCTGGCCGTCGATGGAAACCGTGAAGTGGCCGCCTTCCGCTTTCACATGGAAGGTCTGCCAATCGGTGCTGTCGTGCTTGCCTTCGGCCTTCTGGCGGCCTACGAAGCTGCCGGTCGGGAACGGGCTGGTGCCTTCGTCGGCAATGTTCAGTTCGTAGCAGTCGCGCGTGGGATCCTTAGGATTGGGGCTGGTGCGCAGAAACACGCCGCTGTTGGTGCCTGCGGGGCTGCGGAAGTCGACCTTCAGCTCGAAGTCGCCAAACTGGCTGGTTGTCCGCAGAAAGCCCTGCTCGCCGCCGCTGACGCTGATCAGGCCGTCGGCCGCTTTCCAATCGGCCTTCGAGGTAGGCGTCCAGCCAAAGAGCGTTTCGCCGTCGAACAGCAGGATCCAGCCGTCGGCGATTTCTTCGGCCGTGAGCGTATTGGGCTGGGCCGCGGCAAGCGGAGCGGCCAACGCGAGCAAACCGGCAACGGCGGACCAGACGGCACGTACCACGGTGGTTTGTCCTCTGCTGGTGAGAATACGAGCTTGCCGCGCGGCTGGCGGTTGTGACCGTTGGCGGCAACCGGCCGCCTCCCGATGCCGGCGGTGGTGAAATCGACCTAAAGTTACGGTGTAGGCTAAGTGGGCCAGATGCCGGTGGCAAGACTCCAGCGGAGCAGCCCGGGGTCATTTACGGCGGGCCGCGCATGCAGCAAAATGGAATCCAGCGGCGCTGATGGCGAACGTTGCTCGACGCGAGGCTACGGCGAGAACAGTCGGCCAGTACGGAGGGGGGCTCCATCAGCGGCAGGGAAGCTACCGTGGCCATCCATCGGCCAGGCGGTGGCAATGGCCCTGTCCCTCCAGCCGGATCCAACTGCCAATGGTGGTTGCGGTGATCGGTGGCAGCCAGCGAGCGGCCATCGAACCACCAGTCGCCCCCAGCGCGATGAGCAACGAGGAACGAGATGGCACCATTCAGGTTCTATTGCCCCTGCCCAAAAAATATCCTGATGGAGAGCGATACGTCGCAGGTTGGGCAGCAGTGCCTTTGCCCGACTTGTGGGCTGCAGTTCATCGTTCCCCATCCTGATCCTAACCAGGCAGCCGCCGGCCAGATGGCCGGCTACGGGAGCTACCCACCGGCGTCGGGGCAAGTCGCGCCGCCGTATGCTCCACCACCGCAGCCGTACGCCCCGCCTCCTCCGCCCGGCCAGGCATATGTTCCGGGGTATGCCGCTCCGCCTCCGGCCGTGGCCGAGATCCACGTGCCTTCCCCGCCGGCGCCGGAGTTTGACCTGACCAACCCGCAGGACGATCCCAACCGCGTGGTGACGGTGATTTGCCCCACCGGCTGCGAGCTGGAAACACCGATGTCGATGATCGGTACGGACGCCATGTGCCCGCAGTGTAACGTGCAGTTCCGCCTGCGCTACGAAGACACGCTGGAATACAAGGAAGAACAAGAACGCGAAAAACAACGCCGCGAAGAACAGTTCAGCCAGAACGCTCTCAAGTGGGCGATCATCACGGCCGTATTGGTGGGCATCGCCATCATCGGCATGTTCGTGATGGTGGCGATGCGGTAACTACCGCGAAGGCTGTGGCTGCGGCGGGCTCAATCGCGGGCGCGGCTGATTGCGCATGGGCGGACGAGGTTCCGTGCGCGGCGGCTGTGTTTGGGGACGCGAATCGGGGCGCGGTGGCGACGTGGGGCTGCCGATGAAAATGGGCTCCGCCGTGACAACAACCGTGGCCTCTTCGTTGTACATGACGGCCGTGCCCACGATCACGCCTGGCACCAGGAAGTAACCGGTGGGCGGTAAACGCTGTTCGAGATTGAGCAGCCTTACCATGACCCGGCGGCCATCCACGTGGCCATGCATCATGTAGACACCCGGTCCGACAACGGTTTGGCCCACCCTCATGACCATGAGGACACCGTGGCCGGTTGTGGCTTCTTCGAGTACGCCCTGGGCATACGTGTTCAGTTTCTTCGATCGGTCCGAGTTCTGGTGCCAGTTCTCCTTCTTGAGCTTGGCGTAGAACTCCTTGAGCTGGGCAAGCCAGGCTTGGGTACGGGGATCTTCGGCGTCGAATTCGGCCATGGACATCATGGTGAGGGCCACCGCCAGGATGCTGTAGCCTTCATAATCTTCGCGGCTTTGCGGGCTCCAGTTGTTCAGTTCCAGCCGCGTGAAGAGGGAGCGGATGGTTTCCATATCGAACAACCTGGCCAGCTTGTCGATCGGCGTCGTTTCGCGCTGCCGGTACTTGGTGAGCGGTTCCACCCGCTCGATCGGCCGCTTGAGCAGTTGCGCAAGCGCTTTGCTGTGTAGGGCGAAGTGGCCGTTGATCGACTCATCCTTCCAGGTGTTGATGCCGAGCACCAGGCCGTGCTGGTTGAGCAGTGGGCCGCCGCTGTTGCCGCCGAAGATCTCGGCCTCGTGCTGAATCCAGCGGTTGTCTTTGCGGGTGGTGCCTTCAGCTTTCAGAAATAGCTGGGCATCCTCGGGCAGCTCCTCGGTATTGGCCACCGAGCTGATCAAGCCCGAACGCATGGTCAGCTTGTAGTCCTTGGGGTGGCCGATGGAGTACACCTGGCTGCCGGGATTGGGATCAAGGTCCGAAGCCAGTTGCAGTGCCTGGGCGTAGGGCGGCAGCCCTTTGGCCTTGAGCACGGCAAGGTCCATTTCAGGCTCGACCAGCACGTAGCCTTCGATGTCGAAGCGTGTGCCGTCATCGAACACGATGTCGGCCTTGGCGGCGTCGGAGACAACGTGATAGTTGGTCGCGATGAAGCGACGCTCGGTATCGATGATGAAGCCTGAGCCCAAGCCCGTGCGGGGATTGAACGTGTCGCTGAACACGTCGATCTTGACGACCGAGCACTTGGCCAGCTTGTAGATGTCCTCGGGTGATTCAATGCGAGGCGGCGATGGTCTGGTGCTGCTGCCCGATGGCGAAGCGGGGGAAGGAGGCGTAATGGCCGGTTGTTCAACGCCCGCCATCATTGCTGGATCGGTCGGCTGAGACGTTGGTTCTCGCGGCGTGTGGCTGGTCGTACGCGGCGACTCAGAACGCCGTGGTTCGGGCGTCGTGGCCGGTTTGCCATTGGCTAACGCCACCGGTTGCGGATTGGGCGAGCTGCCGCGGCCGACCATGAACATCAACGTGGCCACCACCAGCAGCACGGCCGCGCCGCCGGCGCCCCACATCACGATCGGGAGGGATTTCTCGCCGGAGCGGGCACGCGCTCCGCCCGAGGAACCAAGGGGGGCGGCATTTGCGCCCAGCATGGGGTTGGCAATGGCGGGGCCCAGACCGGGGTTCGGTCCGCCGGGGAACGCACCTGGCGGTCCAAAGCCCGGCGGCGCTGCCGCAGGTCCTCCGAAGGCTGGGCCCGGAAATCCAGGCCCGGGCACGTTGCCAAATGCACCCGGTGGCTGACCAGGTCCCATGGGGCCTGGTCCCGGAGGGCGTTGGCCATGCGGTGCGGGATGCGGGGCTGGAAAAGGCCCAGGGGGACCGACCGGCGTCGGTGCGTGACCAGGAGGGCCGGGACGCAGGCCTGGTGGCAACGGCGGGTGCGGTAACGGCGGCCTGCGCGGCCCTACCCCGGCAGGCATGCCTTGAGGAGCGGTTGGCGGTTTCCCAGTGCCGGCAGCAGCCGATTTGGCAGCGCTGGCTGGTTCGGTTTGGGGAGGATTGCCGGGCTCGGGGACGGTGAATGGCTCTTGGCAGTTGGGGCAGCGTCGGCGCTTACCGGCCAGTTCGTCTTTGACTTTGAACGAGGCCTGGCAGTGTTGGCAGGTCACCGGAATCGACATGGTTCTCGATCCTGCACGGTCGTTAGCACACCGCTGAGCCTGCTTCCAGCCCTAGGACTGGCAGATTGCCGTAAGCACACGACGTACCCTGCCACCGGCCTGCATCGCCTACCGGTTGGCGCGTGACGATCGTCGCCAAACCAGCGAGATTCTGCCCACTTCAACCAGAGTGCAAGGTGCCAACGATGCCAATGAATGGACGAGTCGAAATGCTGCCCACGCGGGCCATAGGCGACCCGCCCAGGCGCCGCTCATCGTACCACCCACTTGGGGATGCGACAAATTTTTTGACAACCACGTCGCAAATAAAGGAGCGGCCGATGGAACGCTTTATTAGGCCTGTGAGAAAGACGCCTGTGTGACTAGACACTGCTCGCCCGCAACTCGGCCAGGTGTTGGGCCGTGCCGACCAGGCGATCCCAGTGTTCTTGGATGTACTCGGGTGGGCCGCCGATCTGGGCCACCACTTGGGCGACCATCTCGGTGGGCACCATCTCGATGGCATCCCAAGGGCAGACGGTCAGCTCGTAGGGATTGGTCTTCTTCTGCGGGATATGAACGCAGACTTCGCAGCCGACGCAGCGCTCCAGGTCGATCTCGCACCACTGCTGCGTGCCCTTCACCGGGCCGAGCTTCACCAGTTGGATGCAATCGACCGGGCAGACTTCCAGGCAGGACTCGCAGCCGGTGCAGTTATCGGCATTGATGACCGCGAGTTCCTTGGGAACTTTTTTGCGGGGACCTTTCTTGGCCATCGAACTCTCGCTGATTCGTCGGCGCGGCTTGCCCTGCTTGAACGGTTACGTGCGTTGCCGCCGGCGCATGGCGGACGACCGCCGCCAGCGGATCCATCGCCCGCTGTATCATACGAGCAGATCGGTCCAGGGCCAACGGTGAGCCCCGCAAAAGTTGGGGTGGTGGTCGCGGTTTCCGCAGTTTGCCTAGTTTGCGGCGGGCGTGGTGATCTGCTCGGCCGTATCTTCGCAGGCCGGTTCGTTGCCGGCGGGTTCTGGTGGCTAAGCCGATGATGAAGGCTTGCCCGCCGCCAGCGAGCCGTGGGGCTCGCGCTTGCGGAACAGCGAAACGACCAGGTCGCGGGCCAGCCACCACAGGATCTGCGGTTTGCGCCGCACCTTCGAGAGCGCGTACGGCATGTACGCTTCCCCGTAAGGAATGTACATGCGGATGTTGAGCCCCAGCTCCCGGGCTTGCCGGATTTGTGTCCGCGTGGGCAGGCCGTAAAGCAGCTCTTGATCGCAGGGCGTGCCGGCTTTCTGGAGCCGCAGAATAGCTTCCCGTGCCAGCGGCGGATCGTGCGTGGCGACGTGGACCCAGGCCGCCTTGCCGGCCAGGGCGTCGATCACTTCCAGGTAGCCGGCCCGCAGATCGCGGTCAGGTGCTTTGGGGTCGGGCCATTCGCCTTTGACCACGCGTACCGGCAATTGCCACTTGGCGACCCAGTCGGCGTCCTGGACACTGCACAGCCAGCGGCCCGGCAGCGTGCAACTGACGGCCAGGTGGGGCAGCTCGGTTTTCAGTTCCTCGATCACGGCCTTGGTGCGTTCGACCGATTCCGGCTCCATGCCGTCGAAGTGAATCCGCACGCCCAACTCAGCCGCCTTGTGGGCCACCTGCCGCATCAAGTCCATCTGATAGCCGAGCGCCGGCAGCTTGATCGAGAGATAGTCCTGGCGGCCGCTGGCCGCCAGGGCTTCCAACCCGGCCAGGTATTGGTCGGCGACGCCGCGGGGATGGTCGTTGTCGCCATCCCAGAAGCCGATCGTCGCGGCCAGGCCTTGGGCCGCCAGTTTCTCTTTTACCCGCACGGCGTCGGACAGCGTATCGCCGGCGATGTAGTTGCGCGAGGCGCGGCGAAGCAGCGGCTGGGCGCACGCTTTCAAACCGGCGCGCAGCCCGCCTGCCACGCGGCGTGCGATTGCCCTGGCTTTTTGACCGGTCCGCACCGTGGCATCGGCCGCCAGGGCTGCGGCCCCGCGAAGGCTGTACGGGTACGCCCGCAGCGATACGCACTCGCGCTTGTGGCTGGTCCAAACTTCGATCCACGGCTCGGTCTGGCCGAGGAACTCGAAGGTCTTCAAGCCTTCTCGTGCCGCGTAGGCGATCGACTCACGGAGCAGTAGCAGGCCGGGCGAGCAGTGGGCGAAGTCGGCATCGTAGCCGATCTTCAGCAGCCAGTAGCCGCCGCCCTGCTGCATCGCGATTTGCATGGCGATGGCCTGGCCGTCGATCCGCAGAAACGCGATCCGCAGGATGCCCTGTTGGCAAGCCGCCTCGGCATAGGTCCGGCAGAAGTGGGCCTCCTCGGGATTGCAGGCCAAGGCCGTACCAGCCCGACCTTTCCACGACTTGGCCTCCACGGCAAAGGCTTCGTCCAGCAGCCCATCGAGCTGATCGAGTTCCGGGCACAGGATTTCGGCCGTGATCTGGCCGGCTTTGTCGGCTTTCCGCCGTGCCCGGCGAAAATCGGAACGACGCCGCGAGCTGAGCTGCGACTCTGGTTCTTGCCAGGCGTCGCTGAGCGGAATGTAGGGGAACGTGGCTTGCGGCCGTACGACGACCAGGCCCCGGCCGCGAAACGCCCGCCGCAATGCTTCGACACTGGCCGAGTTGGCCGGCATCCGTCCGAACTGCAAGGGCCAGCGCAGGTCGGCGATGGCTTGTGCCAAGCGATTCGCGGCCGCTTCGTCGGCAAAGAGCAGATCCATCGGTTCGTGGTGGTCATCCACGCCCAGCATCGCCTTGCGGCGCACGCCGTAGAACCGCCTCACGGCCAGAGCCGCCAGCGCGGCCGGTTCGTCGCCACGGCTGACCAGGATCGCCTCGACCGGCTGCTCCGGCTTGCACCGGGCGCAGGCCACCGCCCAATCGAACTGTTCGATCGGGCCGCCGCAGCGATCGCCGAGCCGACGCCACAGGCTTTCAAGCTCGAGCATTGGCTCCAGCGACCGGGCGGTGGTCACGTTCCAGGTGCCCCGGTCCGCGTCGCCTGCCACCGACGAAGTTGACAGTTGTGCGGATGTTTCCGTCGTTTCGTACGCGGTGTGCATGGCTGAACCGAAGTTAACGGCAGGACACGGTCTTGGGCGGGGGAAGCTCCCAGTGCAACGCTACCTTGCGGAACGCGGCAGTGCTGGCAGGTGGTTGGAAGCCCCCGGGAAGGCTGGCGGGCGCGGCGGGCCGATGTCATCGGGCCCTGCAGGCAGTACGGGCAGGCGGGGTAGTTCGTTCGATCCATTGTTGCGTTCCGCGGCTTCAGGGAAATGCCGCTTCTTGGCAGACGCCGGCTAATTGCTGGCGGTCGTACGCCCGGGAGATAAGCTGTACATTACTTGGTTGCGGCTGGCGACTCACCCGATGGGGGGCTGCTTGCCGCGCAAAACACCTGTGCCCTGGGTGGTAGGTCCTGGCTCGCCGGCAACGTAGCGTCCCAAACGTGCCGTGCCGGTTGCCGCCAGGCACGGCAAAAAACGCTGGTTGTTCGGCGTGGTCGAACCAAGGGCGCACCGATGCTTCAACTGGAGTTGCCTGCGGTGATTGGGATCGGAATGCGGTCAAAATTCTTAGCGTACTGGGGACGCAGCCTGGGCTGCCTGTTATTGACAATCGGACTGATGGTGTCGCCGTCTGCGGCGGCGGAAGGCGATCAGCCTCAGGGCGAGGCCAAGGTAACGCGGCCGCCATTCCAGGTTCCGCCGGGCTTTGAAGTCACCATCGCTGCCGGTCCTGACTTGGTTCGCCACCCGATGATGGCCGGCTTCGACGAGCGCGGCCGGCTGTTCGTGGCCGAGAGTGCCGGCATGAATCTTCGCGCCGGCGACCTCGAGCAGCAGCTTCCCAACGGCATCCGCATGCTCGAAGACACCGACGGCGATGGCCGCTTCGACCGCAGCACGGTCTTTGCCGACAAGATGACCTTCCCCATGGGCGCCCTCTGGCATCGCGGGGCGCTGTACGTCGCCAGCCCGCCGTACATCTGGCGGCTGAAAGATACCGACGGCGACGGCGTGGCCGATCAGCGTGAGATCCTGGTGGGCAAGTTCGGCTACATCGGCAATGCCGCCGACGTGCACGGCTGCTTCCTCGGCCCCAACGGGCGGATCTACTGGTGCGACGGCCGCCACGGTCACGAGTTCACCGACGAAACCGGCAAGGTCACCAGCAAAGGCCTGGCCGCCCGAGTGTTCTCGATCAACGAAGATGGTAGCGATCCGCAGGTGTTTGCCGGCGGCGGCATGGATAACCCGGTGGAAGTCGTGTTCGGCCCCACCGGCGAAATGTTCGGCACGATGACGTTCTACAATCCGGACCAGGAACGTCACGACGCCTTGGTGCATTACGCCTACGGCGGTGTGTACCCGCGGATTCATCCGTGCCTGGCCGAGTTCAAACGCACCGGGCCGCTGATGCCGGCTTTGAGCAAGTTTGGCGTGGTGGCCCCCTCGGGCTTGACCCGGTATCGCGGCCAGCAGTTCGGTCCGGAGTACGTGAACAACCTGTTCTCCGTGCAGTTCAATACGCACAAGGTGCTGCGGCACGTGCTCACGCGCGACGGCGCCACCTTCCGCTGCGAGGATCACGACTTCCTGGTTTCGACCGATCCCGACTTCCACCCGACCGACGTCCTGGAAGATGCCGACGGCAGCCTGCTGGTGATCGATACCGGTGGTTGGTTCCGCTTGGGCTGCCCCACGTCGCAGGTGGCCAAGCCGGAGATTGCCGGGGCCATTTACCGGATTCGTTACGTGGGCGACCGCGGCCAACAGGCGGCCCAGGCCAAGAATGCGGCCGGCGAACTGGACGGTTCGGTCGACGATCCCCGCGGCCTCAAGCTTCCCTGGCAGCAGCTCAAGCCGGAGCAGTTGGTTGCACTCCTGGCAAGTAACTGGCCGGCGGTGCGCGATCGGGCCCGCGAGGAACTGGTGGACAAGTCCGACCACGCCACCGTGGCCGCCCTGACCGAGCAGCTTAAGACGTCGAACAATCACGACCTGCGTCGCCGCGCGGTGTGGACGCTCTCGCGGATCAAGGAACCGGCCCTGCGCGACGTGGTCGAATCGGCCGTCATTTTCGCCCTGACCAATCCGCACGAGGACGTGCGGCAAGCCGCCGCCCGCAGCTTGGGCGTGATGGGCGTGCGCGGCCCGTTGGCCGAACAGGCGATCACCACGCTGGGCAAGATGGCCAAGGGCGATTGGGTTGCCCGGGCTGCCGCCAGCGATGGGCAGCAGGGCGAATTGCCGCAAGTGCGGGCAATGGCGGCTGCTTCGCTGGGCCAACTTCGCGCGGTTCAGGCCGTGCCGAACCTGCTGGCCGGTTTGCGCAATAGCGTCGACCGCCACGTGGAGCACGCCCTGATTTACGCCTTGATCGAAATTGACAACCGCGAAGCCACGCTGGCGGGGCTTAAAGATGATAGCCCTGCCGTGCGTCGTGGCGCCTTGATTGCCTTGGACCAGATGGACTCGGGCAATCTCACGCAAGAGATCGTGGGCTCGCTGCTGGATACCGAGGACGAGCAACTGCAAGCCGCGGCGCTGGAGGTGATTTCGCGCCACGAGGGCTGGGGACAACAGATCGTCGGCCTGATGCAAAGCTGGCTCACCGACGGCAAGCCGCTGGGCCAACGGGCAGCCACCGCTCGCGGCGTGCTGCTGGCGTTCAAGAACGATCCGGCCGTGCAGAAGGTCGTGATCCAAGGGCTCAAGGACGGCAGCGCCGAGCACAAGCAGTTAATGCTCGAAGTGCTCGCGCGGAGCGAGTTCGACGACAGTAGCCAGGTGCCGGCCGCGTGGCGCGAGGCACTCGACTCGCTGCTGAAGAACAGCGAGGGCGCCTTGCTGCGGCAGGCGGTGGCCACGGTGGCTGCGACCTCGTGGCCGGGCTATGTCGATCGCCTGCGTGAAATCGCCGGCAACGACAAGCATGCTCGCTCGCTGCGTGCGGCTGCCTTGGTGGCCGCGGCCCGGCTGGGAAGTAAGCTGACCGATGCCGAGTTCAAGCTGCTGGCTTCGCAGCTGGCCGACGACGTGTTGCCGCTGGACCGCATGGCGGCTGCCCAGGCCGTGGCCAATGCCTCGCTGTCGCCGGCTCAGCTTCGTCAACTGGCCCAACTGTTGACCGATGCCAGTCCGCTGGAACTGCCCACGCTGCTGCCGGCCTTTGCCAACTCCAGCGATGAGGAATTGGGGCGGTTGGTGGTGGCTTCGCTTGAGAAGTCGCCGGGACTGTCCGGCCTGCGGCCACAAGATCTGGAGCGGGCACTGGGTAAGTTCCCCGCTGCCATTCGCGAGGCCGCCGGCAAGCTGGCCGCCCGGTCGCAGGTGGGACGCGAAGAGCAACTGGCCAAGCTGGCCTATTACGAGCAGCGTTTGGCTGGCGGTAACCCGGCGCTGGGTAAGGCGATCTTCAAGAGCAACAAGACCGCCTGTGCCGCGTGCCACCGGGCGGAGAACGAGGGCGGTAACATCGGGCCCGACCTCAGCCGGATCGGCGAAGTCCGCACTGGCCGCGACCTGCTCGAAGCCGTGCTGTTCCCCAGCATCTCGTTTGCCCGCGGGTACGAGAGCTACTCCATCCTCACGGCTGACGGTCACAACTATGTGGGCGTGATCCATCGCGAAACGCCCGACATGATCTACCTCCGTACGGCTGATCGGTCGGAAGTCCGCATCCGCCGGGCCGATATCGAGGAGATGCAGCCCAGCAACATCTCGGTCATGCCGGAAGGTCTGGAAAAGACCATGACCGAAGAAGAGCTGGCCCACCTGATCGCCTACCTGCGGTCACTTAAGCCCTAAGGTGCCAGGTAACTGAGCCGTTAAAAATCAACTCGCGTGGAGTGTCCGCAATCGGGTGCTTCACGCGAGTTTTTTTTGTGTTCGTAGGCCAGGCACTGCCTCGCGGAACTCCCATCGGAGGGAATTTCTTGTAGGCCAGGCACCGCCTGGCGAAACCGGCAATCGGTGGCGACTATGCCCGCCCGTGCGGTTCAGAAATCGTTGCCGAGGCAAATGATGGTCCGCACGCAAACCACCCTTAAGCATTCGCGGTTGTCAATGCGCCGGCAACAAAACAGCCCGCGTGCAACATCAGCAACTGACGCTTCACGCGGGCAGGTGGTTCATTGGGACGTGTTAACAAACGTAACCAGTGTTTGTAGGGCAGGCGCCACTCGGCTGCGGTGCCAACGCGAAAATATATCTCCCCGTTGGTTCGTGGCACCACGCGCCGATTTCGTTGCCGGGGGCGAGCACCCGGCCTACTTTTGGCCGTTCCGTCGGGCGGTGCCCGACGTACGAAGACTCGGGCGATACACTGCGAGCGAAACCGGCGGTCTGCTCTAGCCTTTGACCACAAAGTTCACCAGCCGGCCGGGCACGACCACCGTCTTGATCACCTGCACCTTGGCCAGTTGCTCGGCGATTCGCTGTTCGGACCGGGCGGCTTGTTCGATGGCGTCCTTGTCGGCGTCGGGCGGTACCATCACCTTGGCCCGCACTTTGCCGTTGATCTGCACCGGGATCTCCACCAGCGACTCTTTGATCGCTTCTTCATCCCAGGTGGGCCACGGCTCGTAGGCCAGCGTGTTGTTGTGCCCCAGGATCTGCCACAGTTCCTCGGCGATGTGCGGAGCGAACGGGCTGAGCAGCAGCACGAACGCTTCCATGCACGACCGCGGACGCACCGATTCCTTGGTGAAGAAGTTGGTGAACTCCATCATGCGGGCGATGGCCGTGTTGAAGCCCAGGCTTTCAATATCCTCGGTCACGGCCTTGATGGTGCGGTGCAGCACGCGGCGTTGGTCCTCGGTGGGCTCCACGTCCTGCACGGCCTCGTTCAGGGTGTTTTCCTCCGCCCGATCGTTGACGATCATCCGCCACACGCGGTCGAGGAAGCCGCGGACGCCGTTCACGCCGTCCATGCTCCAGGGCTTGGTGGCTTCCAGCGGGCCCATGAACATTTCGTACAGTCGCAGCGAATCGGCCCCGTACTCGCGGACGATGTCGTCGGGGTTAATCACGTTGCCGCGGCTCTTGCTCATCTTGAACGCGCGGTGCTCGACGCGGATCCGGGGATCCTCGCGGAGCACGAAGTGCACGCCCTGCTTCTCGACGAGCGATTCGTCGAGCGTGACCCGTTCCACCGGCAGCTTGTGCTCGGGCTGATGGAACAGTTCGGGGTACCGGGTGTGATCGCTGACGGTCAGGTTGCCTTCGCCGTCTTCTTGCACGTCCTGGGCCGAGATCCACACATCGCCGCAGCGGTAGGCGGTGTACTCCACCTCGCCCAGGATCATGCCCTGGTTGACCAGTTTCTTGAACGGTTCGGGCGTGCTGACCACGCCGCGGTCGTACAGCACCTTGTGCCAGAACCGGGCATACAGCAGGTGCAGCACCGCGTGCTCGGCGCCGCCGATGTACAGGTCGACCGGCATCCAGGCCTTTTCCAGCTCGGGATCGACCGGCGCCTTGTCGTTCTTGGGGTCGATGAACCGCAGGTAGTACCAGCAGCTACCGGCCCACTGCGGCATGGTGTTGGTTTCGCGCTTGTACTTTTTGCCGTCGATCACCGGGTACAACCACTCGGCCGGAGCCTTGTCCAGCGGCGGTTCCGGGCGGCCGTGGGGCTTGAAGTCGTCCAAGGGCGGCAGGTCGACCGGCAGTTGATCCTCGGGCACCGGACGCACGCGGCCGGTAGGATTGCCGTTCTCGTCCAGCTCGTGCAGCAGCGGGAACGGTTCGCCCCAGAACCGCTGCCGGCTGAAAAGCCAGTCGCGCAGCTTGTAATTGACGGCGCCGCGGCCCAAGCCGGCGGCAGCCAGGTCCTCGGTGATCTTCTGCTTGAACTGCGGCGTGGCCAGGCCATCGTACGATCCGGAGTTGATCGCCGTGCCGTCACCGGTGAACACGGCTTTTCCGGCCAGCACGTCCTCGCGATGCAGTGCCGCGCCGCCGGCATCGGCCGCCGGGCCGGGATCGACCACGGCAATGACCGGGATGCCGAACTTCTGAGCGAACTCGAAGTCGCGCTCGTCGTGCGCCGGCACCGCCATGATCGCACCGGTGCCGTAGCTGATCAGCACGTAGTCGGCGATCCAGATGGGAACCCGTTGGCCGTTCACCGGGTTCACCGCGTAGCTGCCGGTGAACACGCCGGTCTTTTCCTTGGCCAGTTCGGTACGGTCCAGGTCGCTCTTGCGGGCGGCCTGCTCGCAGTACAGCTTGACGGCTTCGCGCTGCTCGGGCGTGGTGAGCCGCTCCACCGCCGGGTGCTCCGGCGCGATCACCATGTACGTGGCGCCGAACAGCGTATCGGGCCGCGTGGTGTAGATCCGCAGGACATTTTCCTCGGGCTTGCGCGGGAAGCCGCTCTGTTTCCGGTTCTCTTTCCAGGTGCTGAAGGCGGCGAGCTGTTCGTCGGCGGTGGCCGCCGCGCCGGCACCGATATAGAAGTCGACCTCGGCCCCCGTGCTGCGGCCGATCCAGTTGCGCTGGAGCGCCTTGACGCTTTCGGGCCAGTCCAGCAGTTCCAGATCCTTCTCAAGCCGCTCGGCGTACGCGGTGATCCGCAGCATCCACTGCCGCATCGGCATCCGGATCACCGGGTGGCCGCCGCGCTCGCTCTTGCCGTCGATCACTTCTTCGTTGGCCAGCACCGTGCCCAGGGCCGGGCACCAGTTCACCGGCGCGTACGACTGGTACGCCAGGCGGTGATCGTCGCGGTAGGCTTCGACGGCGGCTTCGCCCTGGGCCTGGACCTCGGGCGGAATCGGCAGCTCGGAGATCGGCCGGCCGCGACCGGTGGCCGGGTCGTACCAGGTGTCGTACAGCTTGAGGAAGATCCACTGCGTCCAGCGGAAGTAGTCCACGTCGGTGGTGGCCAGCTCGCGGCTCCAGTCGTAGCTGAAGCCCAGCATCTTGAGCTGCCGGCGGAACGTGGCGATGTTCTTTTCGGTTTGGACCCGCGGCGGCGTGTTGGTCTTGATGGCGTGCTCTTCGGCGGGCAGACCAAAGGCGTCAAAGCCCATCGGGTGCAGCACGCTCACGCCGCGCATTCGCTGGTGCCGGCACACGATATCGGTGGCCGTGTAGCCTTCGGGATGGCCTACGTGCAGCCCTTCACCGCTGGGGTAAGGGAACATGTCGAGCACGTAGAGCTTGCGTTCCTTGGGCAGCCGCGGCGTCTGGAACGTCGCGTTGCTTTCCCAGTAATTCTGCCACTTCGGTTCGATCACGCTGGGGTTGTAACGAGGCATCCCGTCTACCTGCTGGCGCTGGGTACCGCACCGCCGAAAAAGAAAGCAGACCAAATCAGTGCCGGCGGTTGATAAGTGGCTGATTCTACCCCGACAGGCGTGAAACGGGGAAGGGGCGCAAAACGCCGCCCGCACACTGCTTGCGATGCGCCGTTTACGCGACGTGCCCGCCGCACACCCGGTGGCGGAGGGCGTCCCAGCCCTGTTCATCCGGCCCGAGCGTGACGGCCAGGGCCTGCTCTTGGGCTGTAAGGGGTTCTAACTGCCGCACCTGCGATTCGAGCACCTTGGTATCGGCGTCCGACGCATCGCGCCCTGCCGACGCACGCAGCTCCACGCGGCGCCGCAGCTCCTCCAGCGGGGCCGTGCACTGGGCGATGGTGGCCGGCACGCCTAGCCGCGCAGCCAGATCCAAGAACGGCTGCCGCTGAGGTTGCCGCAAGAAGGTGGCATCGACGATCACCGTGTAGCCAGCGGCCAGGATCGACTCGGCCAGTTCCAGCAGCCGCTGGTAGGTCCGCTGGCCGGCTTCGCTGCTGTAAAGCTCCGTGAGGGCTCTGGCGGCCCCCTGCCCTGCCCCGCCCTCGGGCCAAAGCCCGTACATCCGTTTGCGTTCGACGTCGGAACGGATGCGGATGGCCCCGGCGGCTTCGACCAGGCGGCTGCTCCAGGTGGTTTTGCCGCTGCCTGAGAGGCCGTGCATCAGCACCAGGTGCGGTGAGCGGGGGGCGGCGTACCGCTGTGCCTGCTGAACGTACTCGCGGCACTCGTGCTGGAGCCGCTCCAATTCGTCTGGCGTCACATCGCTTTGCTGCCCACGGAGAAACGCTACTTTGGCCCGGACCATCGCCCGGTAGGCCATGAACAGCGGCAGCAACGCCAAATCGGCGTAATCGCCGGTCTGCTGGAGATATTCGTTCAGGAACCGGTAGGCAGCCGCCTGCTGGCCGCGGTCCTCCAGGTCCATCACCGTAAAGGCGATTTCGCTCAGCACGTCGATCCACCGCAACTGCTCGTTGAAGTCGATGCAGTCGAACACCACCAGGGTGTCGTCCAAGAGGACCATGTTGCCCAGGTGCATGTCGCCGTGGCATTCGCGGACATAGCCCTCGGCCTGCCGCCGGATAATGGCCGGCGCCAGCTCCGCCAGCCGGCTTTCCGTCCAGCGGCGCAGTTCCTCCACGGTGGCAGTGAAGGCGGCATCCCCGCTGCACGCTGCCAACTGATCGAAGTTTTCGAGCATGAAGCGGCCGGCCACCTCGGGGCTTCCCAGCGGGCTTCCGGCCGGTGCCCGGTCGACCGCGGCGTGAAACCCAGCCACGTCCGCTGCCAGGCGGTCCCAGTGCCACGGCTGCAACAGCCCCTGAGCCAGGGCGGCCGGGGCCAGTTGCTCGTGGGCGAACTGCCGCATCTGCACGGCGTATTCGAGGATCTCGCCGTCGGCCGGCTGCTGGTCGGCGTTGGCCGCGGTCAGGGGCGGACCGATCCGCGGGGCCGCGGCTGGCCCCAGGATGGGCCGTACCGACAGGTACAGATCCGGGGCCAAGCGGCGGTTGAGCCGCAATTCTTCCAGGCAGAAATGCCGCCGCCGCTCCAGCGTGGTGAAATCGACAAAGCCCAGGTTGACCGGCTTCTTGATCTTGTAAGCCGCCGGGCCTGTCAGCAGCACCCAAGAGATGTGGGTTTCCAGCAGCTCAAACTGCTGGATTGGGTGGTCGAACGCCTCCGCCCGCTGGAGCTTCTCGATGATCCGTGTCGCATCGTTCACTGCAACTGTCGCCTCCGGCACGGATGGTTGGCGAGAAGCCAGGCAGGCAGCGGGGATGGCGGGGCCGCCGGCGCGACGCGCGGTCGCGGCGGCGGCGCTGTACGGTGGCCGCCGTTAGAGCCGGGACAGCAGATCCTCGAGGCTGTCCTTCCAGGCTTCAAAGTGATCGCTGTCTTCCCAAATCTCGCGCAATTCCGAGTCTTTGAGCACGCGGGTAACGGCCTTGCGCGCGAGCTTGACCAGGCTGGGCTTCACGCCCCGCTGGCGTTCAACATACTCCCAGACCTCTTCCGGCAGCTCGTCGGCCGGTTGATCAAGCAGGGCCGCCACGACTTCGGCGGCGGCAATCGCGACGGACGCGTCGGCCGCTTCGACGTACTCGTCCTCGTCGAGGGAAACCGCTTCGAGGGCCTCGGCCAGGACCGAATCGTCGTCGGCGTCGGCCAGTTCGGCCACCCAATCCATGGCGTCGTCGTTGTCAAACGGACCGTGCCCTTCGGCACCCATCGCATTTTCTCCAATGCTGTTTCCAGGAAAGTTTGTTGCCGTGAAAGCGCTTCAATGTATGCGGCCTGCCGGCGCGCCGGCCATGCCGCTGTAGGGGGCACGTTTGCCGGGCATGCCTGCTGCGGCAGCACCGGCACCGCTCCCATAAGATTTCATCTACGCATACGCTACGCCGGCGGACCGGCGTGGTTCGTTTTCTGCTAAGCTAGGGCGACCTATCATACGATTTTTTGGCGGGTGCTCCATGAAGATCGGCTTGTTGGGACACGACCAACACACGCTCGGCCTGGTCGCGGCGGCGACCGCGGCGGGCCACGCCGTGACATGGGCCTGCGAGTTGGGGCCCCTGGCCGACGAGGTCACCCGTCGTTGCCCTGGTCTCATATTGGCACCTTATTGGGAGACGGTGCTATCGACAAGTGAGGTGGAGGCCCTGATTGTGGCCGATGCCTCGGCCGCCGCGCCGGCCGACGACCAGTGGCTGGCCGGCGAAGACCTCCGAGCGGAACAGTTGCGCAAACTTTTCCAGGCCGGCGTGCCGGTGCTGGTCAGCCATCCGGCCTGCAGTTCCATGCTCGTGTACTACGAACTGGACATGATTCGCCGCGACACCGGCTGCGTGGCCGTGCCGTTCATTCCCACCCGTTGGCAGCCCGCCGTGGCCCAACTGGCATCGTGGCTGGCCCAGGGCGAATTGGGCGTGGTCGAACAGGCCGTGCTGGAGCGGCATCTGGCCGATCGTTCGCGAACCGCCGTCCAGACGCATTTTGCCTGTGACGCCGATCTGCTGCGGCAGCTTTTCGGCGAACAGAGCCGCTTGGCGGCCATGGGCGTCAGCCCTCGCGTCGATGGTACTTCCAGCGACCTGGTTGCCGATTTTGCCAACTTGGGGTTACATCTTTCCGGCCCCGAGGGCGTAGCCGCGCGGTGGCTGGTGGTGCCTGCCGAGCCGGCCGACGAGCGGGCCGAACTGACCATCCGGGCAACCGGCGGCAGCGCAAAACTCACCTTGCCTGCGAAAGTTACCGACGCCGCTACCCTGTACTGGCAAACCCCAACCGGCAGCGAAGCGTTCACGTTCCAGGCCGACGTTTATCAGGAAGCTCTTGCCACGCTGGAAGATGCCATCGCCGGCCAGGAAGTGGAGCCAACGTGGCTGGACGCCTGCCGCAGCGTCGAACTGGCCGACACCATCGAACGCAGCCTGAACAAAGGCCGCGTCGTCGAACTGCACTTTGAAGACTACACCGAAGAAAACACGTTCAAAGGCACCATGACGTCGCTGGGCTGCGGCGTGCTGCTGGCTGGGCTGGTGCTGATGATCGCGGCCGCCGTGGCCGGCCGGCTGGGTTTCCGTGCGGCCGACTACTGGCCGTATGTCTTGCTGGGAACGCTTGTCGCCTTCTTGCTGATGCAGCTCCTGCGGTTTGTCATGCCCAGCCAGGACGGTGACAGTAAGGCTTAGCCCGCAGGCGTTCTCTCGCCCGGCGCCGCACGTTGCATGGGCCGCGTCGCCGTGATCGGTAATCCCCCCATTGGTCGAGGTCGGCAAGCGAATTTGGGTCCTCCGCCTGGCGGGGAGTTGGCTACCGTTAGTGAGCCATTACAATCGGGCCATGAGCACAGCAACACCGAATCCCGCCCCGTCGCACACGCCCTCTTCGCACGACACTCCGTGGGAGTTTTGGATCGACGTCGGTGGCACGTTCACCGACTGTTTTGGCCGTCGTCCCGACGGCACGTTGATCCGCCATAAGCTGCTCAGTAGCGGAGCAACCAAGGGAGCCGCGGCCGGAGGTTCCACGGCTCAGGTGGTGGTCGACCCTGCCCGCCGCCGCGATCCGGCCGATTTCTGGATCGGCTACACCTTCCAGCTGCTCGATGCGGCAGGCAACCTCGCGGCAACGTCCACCGTCCGCGGTTTCAACAACGCCACGGGCGAGTTGACGCTCGATCCGCCGCTGCCGCAGCCACCCCAGCCGGGCCAGGGCTACGAGCTGCGGTCGGACGAAGGTTCGCCGATCGTGGCCATCCGCTATATGCTCGGCCTGAAACTCACCGACCCGATCAAAGGCGTGGTCGTCAAGCTCGGTACTACCCGCGGCACCAACGCCCTGATCACCCGCCGCGGCGCCAAGACGGCGTTTGTGACCACCGTCGGCTTCGGGGACATTCTCCGCATCGGCTATCAGAACCGGCCCCGGCTCTTCGACCTGGCGATCCACAAGCCGGAGTCGCTGTTTACCGAAACCTTCGAAGTCGAAGAGCGGATGAGCGTCGACGGTCAGGTGCTCGTCCCGCTGAACGTGGAGCAGGTCCGCGAAGGCCTCAAGGCTCTGCGCGAACGCGGCATCCAGTCGTTGGCCATCTGCCTGTTGCACGCGTTTGAGTACCCCGACCACGAATTGCAGGTGGAGGCCATCGCCCGCGAGGTCGGCTTCGAAGAAATCAGCGTGAGCCATCGCCTGGCCCGGTTGATCAAGATCGTGGCCCGTGGCGATACCACGGTGATGGACGCCTACCTGAACCCGATCCTGCGGGCGTACGTGGCCGGCCTGCGGCGGGCTTTGCGCGACAGCAAGCTGAAGATCATGACGTCGGCGGGCGGCCTGCTGGAGGCTGAAAGCTTTGTCGGCAAGGACAGCACTCTGTCTGGCCCGGCGGGTGGTGTGGTGGGCTTCTCGCGCGTGGCCGAGGCCGCCGGGTTCAAGCGGGCGATCGGTTTCGACATGGGCGGCACGTCGACCGATGTATCGCGTTACGACGGCCGGTACGACCTGGAGTTCGAAACCGAAAAAGCCGGTGTGCGCGTGGTCGCCCCCATGATGGCGATTGAAACCGTGGCCGCCGGCGGCGGCTCGGTGTGCAGCTTCGACGGTGTCAAACTGGTCGTCGGCCCCGACAGCGCCGGCGCCGATCCCGGTCCGGCCTGCTACGGCCGCGGCGGTCCGTTGGCTGTGACCGACTTGAACTTCTACCTGGGCAAGATTCTGCCCGAGCGATTCCCCTTCCCGCTGGATCGTGCGGCGGTGGAGAACCGGCTGCAAACGCTGGCCGCGGAGATCGAGGCCGCTACCGGCCGGAAGTACACGCCGATCGAGCTGTGCGATGGCTTCCTCCGGGTGGCGAACGCCAACATGGTCAAGCCGATCCGCTCGATCAGCCTGGCCAAGGGCTACGATCCCCGCGATTACCTGCTGGTTTCGTTCGGCGGTGCGGCTGCCCAGCATATCTGTGCGGTGGCCCGCGAGTTGGGCATGCCCAAGGTGCTGGTCCATCCCGATGCCGGCATCCTCAGCGCCTATGGCATTGGGATGGCCGACGTGGTGCGGCACCAGGCCCAGGGCGTGTACCAGCCGTACTCTCGCGAAACCGTGCAGGAACTGGAGCCGGTGTTCGAGCAGTTGGCTGCCGCCTCGCGCGAAGAAGTTCGCAACGAAGGCGTGCCCGACGAACGGATCTCGGTCCGCCGGTCGCTTGATCTGCGCTACCGTGGTCTGGATGCCTGGCTGACCATCGAGGAGCCCGAGGACGGCGACTACCAGGCGGCCTACGAGGCCAAGCACCAGCAGCTTTACGGCTACCGCCACCAGGGACGGCCGCTGGAGATCGTGGCTGCCCGCGTCGAGGTGATCGGCAAGACGTCCGCCGAGCAGCAGCCCAGCGGTTCGGTGTTGAAGCCCGGCGAGTCGGGCCGCCGTCCCGAGCCCGAATCGTGGACTGAAACCTGGTTTGACGCCAAGCCACACCGCACGGCGGTCTACGACCGCAGCAAGCTCCAGGCGGGCGATATCATCGAGGGCCCGGCGATCATCTACGAAACGGTGTCGACCACCGTTATCGATCCGCATTGGCAGGCCGAGGTATACAAGGCGGGCGAACTGCTGTTGACCGATATGGCCACCAGCAGCGCTGCCGAAGATGCCGCCGCGCCCAAGTCCGGCATCATCCAGGCAACCGGCAGCGCCAAGCCGGCCGCCATCAAGCTCACCGAGCCAGACCCGGTGATGCTCGAAATCTTCAACAACCAGTTTGCCGGCATTGCCGAGCAGATGGGCATCACGCTGCGGAACACGTCCAGCAGCGTCAACGTGAAGGAGCGGCTCGACTTCAGCTGCGCCCTGTTCACCGCCAAGGGCGACCTGGTGGTGAACGCCCCGCACATTCCCGTGCACCTGGGCGCCATGAGCCAGACCGTCAAACAGGTGCTGGCCGATAACCCGGACATGAAGCCGGGCGACGTGTTCGTGACCAACGACCCGTACGGCGGCGGCTCGCACCTGCCCGACGTGACCACGGTCACGCCGGTGTTCGTGGGCGAGGAAAATCCGCGGCTGCTGTTCTTCACGGCGTCGCGGGCCCACCACGCCGAGATTGGCGGTATCCGGCCCGGCTCCATGCCGCCGTTCTCGCGCAACCTGGCTGAAGAAGGCGTGCTGATCCGCAACTTCAAGCTGGTGGCCGGTGGCGAGTCGCGGATTGACGAGTTGCGGCAACTGCTGCTCTCGGGCCCGTATCCCAGCCGCTCGGTTGATGACAACCTCTCGGACATCGCGGCCCAGGTGGCTGCTAACCAGCAAGGCGCAGCTGACCTGGCAGCGCTGATTCGCCGGTATGGGCTGGAAACCGTCGAAGCCTACATGGGCTTCATCCAACAGGCGGCCGAAACGAAGATGCGGCGGGCTTTGGCTCGCCTGAAGCCGGGCAAGCGGACCTTCAGCGATCACATGGACGATGGCACCAAGATCCAGGTGACCATCACCGTCCACGGCGAAACCGCCACGATCGATTTCACCGGCACCGGACCGGTATCCGCCGGCAACCTCAACGCCAATCGGGCGATCGTCACCGCTGCGGTGCTGTACTGCCTGCGGTGCCTGATCGACGAAGACATCCCGCTGAACGAAGGCGTGTTGGCGCCGGTTGAGATCATCCTGCCGGAGAACTGCCTGCTCAATCCGCCCCGCAAGGATCGGCCCGAGGAGTGCGCGGCTGTGGTCGGCGGCAACGTGGAAACGAGCCAGCGGATCGTCGACGTGGTGCTGGGGGCTCTGGGCCTGGCGGCCGCCAGCCAGGGCACGATGAACAATACGCTCTTTGGCGACAAGTCGTTCGGCTATTACGAAACCGTGTGCGGCGGAGCCGGCGCCACGCCCTATGCCAACGGCGCCGACGCCGTGCATACGCACATGACCAACACCCGCCTCACCGATCCGGAAGTGATCGAGAAACGCTACCCGGTGCGGGTGCGCGAGTTCTCCATCCGCCGCGGCTCGGGCGGTGCCGGCAAGTTCCGCGGCGGCGACGGTATCATCCGCCGGCTGGAGTTCCTGCGCACGCTCGATGTCTCGCTGCTGACGGGCCGCCGTGGGCCGTATCGGCCGTATGGCTTGGAAGGCGGCGAGCCAGGCGCGCCGGGCCGCAATCGCCTGGTAAAGAAGGACGGCACCGTGGTGGAACTGCCCTATGGGGCCGAGTTCACGGCCGACGCCGGCGACATCCTCTGGGTGGAAACGCCCGGCGGCGGGGGCTACGGCAAGCCGGAGTCAACGGAGTAGGTTGGTTGCTCGCAACCAGCATGTAACTTATGTCAATCAAATCAGGCCCTGGTGAGTGTCGTACTCACCAGGGCCTGTTGCGTTTGCGGCGGTCTGTTCTCAATCACCTCACGGCAGGCTGTACGGTTCGCCATCGCCCGTTGCACCCATGCTTACCAGCGTGGCTTTGTCGGTGTGGTTTTTGACAGCGACCACGCGGGTATCACCGAACACAAACTGGCAGATGCCGGGATGCCAACTGCCGAAGTAGTAGCCGCCGACCACTTCGGGGTTATGCGTCAGATAGATCTCCGTGTCGGCGAACGGCATGGCCGGTGTGTCGGGACGCTGGGCCAGGCCCTCCACGGCACCGCCCAGGCAGCGCATGCCGCCACGGTAGTCGTAATGCGTCGAGCCGGGAACGGGATAGTCGTAGTACCGTATTCCGGCCCGATCCGGCGTGATGTGCTTTTCACCGACAAATGCCGTGTACGTGAGGCCGTCGGTGACCATGCCCAGCGTCTTGCGGGAACGGACACTGTTGTTGTTCGGGGCCGCGGCAGGGCTCACGATCGGTCCGGCCAGTTCGCCGGACTTGGGGAAGCAGTACGAGCTGTGCCAGGCCGTCAGACGTAGGTTCGAGGCCGCCGAATAGTCGCTGGGCAATTCGATCATGCTCACCGACACGTAGTCCATGGTCTGGGAATCGTAGTTGCCCCAGCCATTGGTGCGGTAACCGCGTGTCGGACACAACGTAACATCCGTGCGGTAGTTCGCATTGACCTGCCCATTGGTACCAGCGTGAGGAGCCGTGTGAATATCAAGCTGGTACAGGGTGTTCTGGCTTTCCATCAGCGGCATCAAGAATGCGAACCAGCTATGGGCCCAATCGCCACCGGTGCTGCTGTTGCCGACCACGCCAAACGGCGGAATCTGCTCGCTGTTCCGGTCGGCATACGTTTGGATCGCTGTCGCAATCTGTCGCAAGTTACTGGCGCAGTTGGCGCGGCGAGCCGATTCGCGCGCGGCCTGAATGGCCGGCAGCAGCATGGCGATGAGAATGCCGATGATGGCGATCACCACGAGCAGCTCTACCAGCGTGAAGCCTGATTGAGCACGACCACGCATGGAGAACCTCCCTTCAGAAAAACGGAGTAAGGCCGTACCGGGGGCGGTACGGGCGCACGAACGAATAACGGATCAAGCAGGTCGCCGTGGTACGCAGCGATCCCTGCCCGCCAGTGACATCGCGGGTTGTTGCAGGTTGGAGTAGGCCGGACGACTCCGGCTATTCAGGCGTCGGCGAAGCAGACTGAACCACGCGCCGAGCCAACGGGCACTTGGGCGTCCCCGGAACGTGACAGGTGGGGACAGCGGACGACATGAGTTGATGAATGGTTCGGCAACCGCTTGACCTTCCCGGAGGGCGTGCAGCGGCTCCACGGTGCCTTGGCAGTTTGCAAAGGCACGACGACAAATCGCACGGTCCCAGCGAGAGATGGCGAGTAGCGGCGGTTGCGCTGGTCGGCCTGCCCGAACTTGCGGCGGTCAGCGCCGCAGGGCACAAGGGCGACGAACTGAGGCAGGCCCCCGTGAGCCAGAAGCCTTCTGAGAAATGAGCGATCGGTTCCCCATGGATACGCGCAATAGGGCCCCTGCATCAGTGAGATTAAGAA
This sequence comes from uncultured Planctomycetales bacterium, assembly GCA_937927735.1. Classification (GTDB taxonomy): domain Bacteria; phylum Planctomycetota; class Planctomycetia; order Pirellulales; family S012-138; genus CALBRZ01. The sequence continues at coordinate 23,264 of CALBRZ010000046.1, read as the reverse complement.
AATTCATTTAAATTGCAATAGAATTTTTTCTAATTTACCCATCAATATTGATGCATGACCACAGTTCTGCGCATCGTATTGATCGTTGCGCCGCCAATGACCGCAGGCGACCAACGGGAGCCTGAATTTGTAGGCATTTTGGGTCGTTGCAGCGTACATTTTGAGCGCAACCAACAATAAGTGCGGCATTTAATGGATGCTATCGATGACGTCCGTTATGCCGGGGGGATGCACACGCGTTGATGGGAACCTCCTGAATAGGCACCAACGCTGAATGGTTGTTTGAAACGACCATCAAAATCTCTTCTTTTCGTTGCTTCCCGGGCCACTCGACGGGCGGGCGAGAACAACACAGCATCCATAGGCCGATGAGGGGGGAGCTTGCGTTGATGGCTTCAACAATGCGCGTGTAGACGCGCGTACCCGACGGAAGTGGAAGGAGAACGCTCGATGGCGCGTCGGCCTATGAGAGACGGCATATCGAGAGCTGATATGCCAGGTCCGCGCAGCGTCGCTGCGAAGCGATGACAACGGCTACGGCTGTTTGCGTTTCTGGAGCTCCGCGGCCAGGCGGTCGATTTCGCCGTCGCCGAGTTGGTTCTGCACCACTTGCCGCGTGTCGCCAATCAGCTTGTCGATCCGCCGTTTCATCCGCGGATCGTTGACGAAGGTGCGGCGCTCCAACTGGTTGAGTTCCGCCTGAAAGGCCTCGGCCGTTTTGAGCTTGCGCAGTTCTTCCAGCAGTCGCTGGGCAAGCTCCAGGTTGCCGGCTTCGAGCTGCGCCTCGCATTGCGACAGCAGCACGGTGCGGCGGACGTACACGTCGATCACCTGCTCCTGAATCCCGGCCATGGCCGCCTCGATCTGGAAGCGGATGCGATCGTCGGGCACCTGGGCGACCAGTTGCGGTTCCAGGCCCGGCACGATCGGCAGCCGGGCGAGCAGTTCACCGCCATGCATGATCAGCAGGATGCGCAGCGGTGCTTGATCCGGCGGCACCACGATCTGGCCTTGCCGGTCGGTGACGCCCAGTTGCGTCGTGGCCGGCTCGCCCGGCACCTGGGCGTGCACGGTGTAGCCTGGCAGCGGTTCGCTCTGCGCGCCTGCCGCGACCAGCTTCAATTGCGTTTCGCCATAGGTGGGGCGGACCACCACGGCCAACTGCTCGACCAGGCCTCGCCGTCGGGCACTCAAGGGGCTGCGCAGGCCGGTGAAGATCTCGCACGTCGCCACCGGGCCTTCGATCTGCCGGGCGATCAGAAAGGTCCACTCGATGGGATGCAGCCGGCGCAAACTGCCGTCGCGATAGTTGAACCGCACCGTTGCCCGAAAGATGTCGCCGGGTTCCACCAGTTGCAATTGCCGATCGGGCAGCGGCAAGGCGGCCGCTTTAACGCGCAGCGTGGCTTCGTTGCCCGATACGTCTTCCACCTCGGCCAGTGGCGAGAACGCTTGCCAAAGTGCCTGAAATGCCACGGAGGTCAGCAGCGGCAGCTGCGCGCATTCCAGGCTTACTAGGGTGCCGAGCGCATGTGTGCGGACATCGAACTCGCGCGCAGTGATCTCGTACGCGCCCCACGTCGTGGTGGCGATATGTGCAAACAGTATCTTATCCAGCCCCGCCGCCGTGGCGGCCAGATGCTCGGGTTCCACCTGATCCAGCTTGCGCAGCCCTCGTCGAGCCAATTGCTTGAGCGATACGGCCGGGCGTTGATCGTCCTCCGTTGACGAAGCGGCCTCGGCCGGCAGCTCGACTTGCCACACGCCGCCCAGCCGCGATGGGATCTCTTGCAGCAGCCGTTCTTCCAAAGCCGCCGCATCGCGCGCAAGTAAACCGGGACTGTTATCGGTTGTGACCACCAGGCAGACGCGATAGGGCGAGCGTTCCAACAGCGCCTGGGCTTGCGCCGCGGCACAGCTTGCCAGCAGGACCGCGGCTATAGAGGCCGCGCGGAGCCAGCGTTGCCCGCTCAGCAGAGCGGCGGACTTCACACGCGACAGCAGACGTGGGCAGCGATGGGGTGATGTCACGGCTGGGCGAGTGCTTCGGTGGAAAGAATGGCGGGCGGGCTTTGCCAACGTTCGACCTGTTGATAGAGCGTGACCGGATGCTCGGCCAACCCTTGCAAATCGCGGTGCCAGGCGTAGTGCTCCACGATCTGCCACAGCGGCAGCACGGTCACGTCCTCGTGCAGCAGACGGTGAACCTGGTGCAGCCGTTCGCGGGCTTGTTTCCAGTTTTGCGAGCGGTCCAGTTCCAGCAACGCCGGTTCCAGGTACGGGTTATTGTGCGGCACCAACCCGCCACTGCCGAACAAGGCCCTCAAGTCGGTGATCGGCTCCGTGATGATCCACTCGGCATACAGCAGATCGTAATCGTCGTCGGTGGGACGCGTTTCGCCCGGCGGCAACTCGCGAAGCGTGACGTTGAACTTGAGCAGTTCCAGCCGCTTGGCGATGGCGCGGCAGGCGACGCGGGCAGGATCGGTCGCCGGGTGCACGATCACCAGGGGCGGGACGGCTTCCAGCGGCGGCTCCCCGCGCTTCTTGAGCCGCATGTTCTCCTGGGCGAGCGAGAGGCCCGATAGCGTCAGTGCCAGCCGCGGCGCGTATGAACGCGGCTCCAGGGTGCGGTCGTACGCATACCCGACCGGATCGTCGCCATCGACGCCCGCGGGAATGGGACCGCTGAGCACGCGGCAACCCTCGATCACGGCAGTGCCCAGGAGCTGGTTGAGAATCGCCTGCCGATGGATCGCCAGGAGCAACGCCCGGCGGAACGTCCGCTGCCGCATGAGCGGCCGCTCGAAGTTAGGCACCAGCACGTGCACCGTGGGCACCGAATACGCGGCCACGTTGACGTGATAGACCTGCCGCAGAGGGGGCACGTCCCACGGGTTCACGCGGTCCAGGGCCGCAATCTCGCCCAATCGCAACGCCCGGGCCGCCGCGCGGCCGTCGTCGAAATGCCGTTCGATGATCTCGGCAGGCTGTGAGCCGCTGGCGTCCAGCGTGCCGGTGATGCGGTAGCGGATCTCTCGCTCGTTTTGCGCGTGGATCGCGTAGGGGCCGAGCGTGGCCGTGGGATCGGTCGTGGGTAGAACGATCTGAAACAGGCCGTCGGGGTGAACGTGCGGGTGCCGCAAGGTGATCGTCACCGTGTAGATGTTCTCCACCTGGCAGCTTTCGAACAACGATGCCCAATCGGCCTGGAACTCGGGCGCGTACGGATCGGCCAGCGTGATCAGCCGGCGGCTCAGGTCATAACCGGTGGGGCCGGCTGCGCCGTTGCTGTACCGCAGATCGGGGCTGAGCCGGAAGCGAATCTGCCGCCCGAGGCCCAGTTTCTCGTGCGTACCCAGTGGCGAATGATACCGGCCGCCGCGAGCGCCCGGACCCAGGTATGTGAGTAGCGGGCGATCCAGCAGTGCGCCGGCCCGACGCGCGGACCAGTTGTCGAGCGAGGCCGGATCGAATGACGTGGCCGGCGAGGTCACGCCGACAACTACCCGCGGCGACTGACGCTGCGCTTCTTTCAGAAAATCCACCGCTTCATCCAGCGGCCAGATCGTGACCGATTGCAGTGCCAATTCGCGGGCTTCGTGGGTGCGGCCCGCCGCCAGGTGTTCGCGGCTGGCGGCCAGCTTCTCGGTGGCCTCGTCGGTGAGCCGCTGCTGCCAACTGGTGGCGACCTCGTGCTTGGGGAAGCAGGCTTGCAGGTTGGCCAGCAGCGCACGCGCGGCGGCGTAATTGCCTTGCTCGATCTCGGCGGTGATCAGCCGATCGGTGGCCGTGGCCATGCCGGCATCGAGGTTGGGGTACTTGGGGTTGCGGTCGTACAGCTCGCGCAAAACGGTGAGCACCTGGGCCGGATTGTTGCGGCGATGCCAGGTGGTCGCTTCGTGGAAGAGCCAACGCTGGATCGATTCTTCCAATCCTTGCAGGCGCGGGTAGGCCTTGAGCAGGTACTGGTAGTAGTCGTACGCCTGTTCGTAGTTTTCGGCGTCGACCAGTTGCTCGGCCTTTTCGAGGATCAGTTCGGGGAAGGTGAGGTGCCGCTGGATCTTGCCCCACTCCACCGTGTACTGCTGCTCATCGCCAAGCAGTTGCACGGTGATGGGCGTCGTACGGCGGACGTTCGCGGGAATCTGACCGGGCTTGAGCGGCACGATGCGGGCCACTTCGCCGGTGGTGAACCGCAACTCTTCGAACGGTTCCTGCTCGTAGAACTTGCCGGTCGTCTCCGATGAGAACGGATCGCTACCAGCGTTTTGAGGATTGGCCGGCGTTGCCGCGGCATCCGACGAGGCGGCACCCAAGGGCGCTGGTTGGGCCTGGCTGCCAGGGGGCTGCGCGACCAGCGTGTACCGCCCTGCCCCGGCGATTGCCAGCACAAGGATGAGCCACGCGGTCCAGCGAGCGGCCACAAATGGATCGGGGCGGCGATGGCCGCTAAGGCCAAGGCCTGGTTTCCTGGGCGCAGAAGATGGGCGCTTCGATCGCATCTGCCGTAGATGGGCCAATAGCCAAGGACATGGATTGGACGGCGCACGCGCAGACGCTGCCCCCCGCCGTGGCTACCAGTGTAACACATCGGCCACGGCGCTAGGCAATACATTGATCGATCGAAGATGCCTGGCCGCGACGCCTGGCAAACTGGGCAGAATCGGCCGCCGGGGCGACTATTCGTCGGTGACGGTCACCTTCTCCATGATGTCGCCTTGGCGGATCGCGTCGACTACGTCCTGGCCTTCCAGCACGCGGCCAAACACCGAGTGCTTGCCGTCCAGCCACGGCGTGGCCACGTGAGTGATGAAGAACTGCGAACCGTTGGTGTTGGGGCCCGCGTTGGCCATCGACAATACGCCCGGCCCGTCGTGCTTGAGGTCGGGGTGGAACTCATCCTCGAATGTGTAGCCGGGGCCGCCGGTGCCGGTGCCCTTGGGGCAGCCGCCCTGGATCATGAAGTCGGCGATCACGCGATGGAACTTCAGGCCATCGTAGAAGCCTTGCTTGGCCAGCTTCTCGAAGTTGGCGACGGTCTTGGGAGCCTTGTCGTCGAACAGTTGCAGGCGGATGGTGCCGCGCTGGGTTTCGATGGTGGCGACCTTCATGTTTGTTTCTCGATCTGGTTAGGAGGCTGGGATCATTCAAAACGCGGCAACTTACTTACCGCCCCGCTGCGTCTTGCGGCTGCCGCCCGGAGGCGAGCCATTGGGATTGCCGCCCTTGGCGGCGCGCTCGGTGGCGGCCGGCATGGCGGCTGTGGCATGCTGCGTCTTGGGCAACAGCTTGCGCTCGGCGATGCCCCACAGGCTGGACGCGATGAAGTAGATGCACAGTCCGCTCGGCACGCAGAAGAACAACAGGCCGAAGACGATCATCATGTACTTCATCATGCTCTGCTGCATGGCTTGCTGCTCGTCCGCCGGAGGCGGCATGAACAGCTTCTGATGCACGATGAACAGGCTGATCGTGATGATCGGCAGGATGTTGAAGTACGGCCCCAGCCAGCCGGTTTCGCTCGCAATGAAGGCGGGCATGAAACCGTCCCAGCGGAACAGCATGTCGGGAGCGGCCAGGTTGGAGCACCACGAAATGCCCGGAATCAGCGGAGCCTGACGCAGTTCCACATTCACCATCAGCCCGCGATATAAGCCCACGAAGATCGGCAACTGAATGAACAACAGCAAGCAGCCGCCGAACGGGTTGTAGTTGTGCTTGCGGAACAGTTCCTGCGTGGCCTTGGTGCGGGCTTCATAGTTCTTCTTGTACTTCTCGTTGATGCGGCGCAGCTCCGGCTGCAGCTCCTGCATTTTCTGGGCGCTGAGGGCCTGCTTGCGGCTCAGCGGGAACATGGCCGCCCGCACCAGCACCGTCAGCAGGATGATCGCGATGCCGTAGTTGCCCACGATCCCGTAGAAGATCCGCAGGATGGCGAGCATCGGTCGGGCAACCCAGCCAAACCAGCCGTAGTAGACCAGCTCGGAAAGGTTGTCGCCTTCTTGCGCCAGCAGGGCCGGAGCCTTGGGGCCGATGAACAGCCGCAGGCTTTGCGCCGTGGGACCGGGCCGCCACTCGTCGCCCAGTTGTTGCCCCGGCGGCAGTTCAACCGGCTTGCCAATCAGCCGAAACGACGTGTTGACCAGCTTGTGCTCTTTGGAGTTGGCCGGGACGGGGCCTACCCGCAGCGGAAGCATGGTGGCGGGCAGCAGCGCCGACTGCGAGGTGGGCAGCAGCGCCGAGGCGAAGTAATGCCCATCGACGCCCACGTACCAGAGCGGTTCGGCCGGTTGGATCGGCGTAGGGTTACCCTGGGCAAGGCTGTAAGCGCTCACCATCTGCGGTGAGTTGTCTTGCACGTAGAACGCCACGTCGCGGACGCCCACGGCGCCCCATTGGCGGCCGATCTTGTTGGAGTACCACCAGCCTTCGATCGGCAGCCCGCGGGGGCCATCGAGTTGATAGGCGACGGTGTGCGGCCGATCCGACTGGTTGATGAACTCAAACTCCAGGTTGACCGTGTAGGCTGGGGCCTCGTTGCGGTCAGCCACCTTGCCCAGCGTGTAGCGTTTGACGGCCGTGACGCCCCGGCCGATCAACTCGCGGCGAAACTCCACGGTCGACTCGGTGACGTGGTGCACCGTCCAGTTGGCGTCCCGCAGCTCGATCGCGGGGCCGGCGGGGCCAGCCGCGATCTCAGCCGGCATTTCCAGCGTAGTCAGCGTGACCAGATCGTTACGGCGATACGTGAGCGGCACCCGCATCGCCGATGGCGTCTCGTGCAGCTTCTGCACCAGGTCGGTAACGGTTTCGATCTCGGTGTTATCGACGGCCGTGATTAAATCGCCCGGCCGCAAGCCCGCCCGGGAAGCCGGCGAATTGGGCATCACGTTGGCGACCAGTACGCCGGCCTCATCGCTTGTGGTGGCTTCCAGCCCGATGGGCGACAGATCGGCCACCACGGCGGGAATGGTTTGATCGTCGAACCGCTGCAGGGTGAGCAGCATCGAGTGCGGATTGTAGGCCGCGTACGGTTGATCGGGATCGAGGATGCTGAGCTGCACCGGCACCAAGGTGGCCTTGAGCGTCAGCTCGGTCGTGCCGCCTTCCTGGGGCCGCTGAACGTGCAGCGTGATCTGATCTTTGACCTCGAACTTCGCGAGTGCCCGGCTGTACTCGGCCGGCGTCTTGATAGGCACCAATTGCTGATCAGGACCGGTGATGCCGGTGATGACGTCGCCCACTTGCAGGCCGGCCTGCTGGGCAGCCGTGCCGGGGCCGACCACGCGGACTTCGACGCCATTGCCACCGGGAGCCACGCGCAAGGCGAGCTCGCCCAGGTAGCCTTTCTCATTTTGTCGGGCTTCCAGGTCGAGGTACCGCGGCAGGTTCGATTCCGCCCGATAGAGCGAAGCCCCGCGGCTGGTAAACGTCAGCAGCAGGCGGTAGCCGGTGCTGGGATCGGCCGAGCCCAGCGTGAGCCACCGCTCGGGCGCTTCGGTGAGTTCCTGCCGAGGATCGAAGAACGGAGCGATTTCCAGTTCGGCGGGCGGCTGCTTGGCTTGCTGTTGCCGGGGCCGCTGGGCGTCGGCCTGTTCGGCTTGGGGCCGGTTCTGCTGGTTCATGGCCAGATAGGCGACATTGGCCAGGAACAACGCACCCGACAACAACAAGAAGAGCGCGAAACGTTGATTCATGCGGAGGATCCTTCGCCGACACGGTGCGTCGGACGGAACATATCGACAGCCAGCAAGCCGCCGGCCTATTCGCCACAAAATCCAGGGAGGGTGGCCCCGCTGACCACTCGCCGGCCTGGCCGGTTACGTGCCGGGCCCGGTTTGCGGTTGCCCCATTGGGAAGACGATGTACGTGCCCAGCGAGGAAAACACCGCGTGCCGATGGTGAGGTTCTGGGGCACGTGTCCTCGGTGACTGCCAAGGTCCACGGAACACGTAATCTTGGCAGCAAGGGGACTAGAGGCAAACACCGAATAAACCGCCAAGGTACCAGCCGTGGCCACCATCGCATAGGGGGCGGCTAGGGCCATGTGCCTGATGGGGTTGCGTTTGCGGTGGCGCGGCACATGACGGGGGGCCGCGGCCCGATTCGACGCCAGGTACAGGAACGCCTGAACCGTAGCCATTGGGAGCTGCGCCGGGCAGCGGACGGCCTGGAGATCGTCAAGTGGGGGTGGTTGAATAGGTTGGCTGGGGCGAATGGCGAAATGTTCTCGGAGGCGGATGATTGTGGCGGTTTTGGCGGATTGCTCGCCCTGGATTGGTGGCCCATAGCGCCGCGCCCGGCGCTAAATCTTGCGGGATTGGACACAATTTAAGTGTTTTTTGACGAAAGGGTTGTGTTTATTGTCTGGGGTATACCCCCCCGATCGAGTGCGACGATTTACCACCTAAAACACAGCTTGGATTGTGACTATCATTTCACCGACAGGTAACTGAGCGGCCGCCGATGGTACCGGGACCAGCAGAGTACCCCGGAAAAAACACGGAGGCCGCCCCAACCCGCGGTCACACCCCGCTTCGCCCGCCCAGCGTTTCTGCTCTGCACGCGATTGAAATGAAAAACGCCCACTGTGGCGGTTCGCGCTCAAAGTGCGCGCTGGCGTCGGGGCAGAAGTCGGCCGCAGTGCGACGTTAGCGTTCAGCACCCCGACGGAAATCAGACGAAACCCATAAGCCAAGCTGCTGCGTGCCGCCGGGCGGCCTGCCTCTTCGGAATCCCCCGCCAGCCGCAGTCGTTTTGGCTCTTGCCTGACAAGCCTGGACCCGAACGAACTCGCTCGACAATTTTCCAATGGCTGCGTCTCACGATTCTTCTTCTCCTGCGCACGGCCAGCCGGTGCCTGCCCAGCCGGAAACGGACGGCAATGGCGCAGCGCTGCACGGCAGCGGTGATGGTCACGATGGCTCCGGCGCCAATTGGGAGTTCCCCCGCTGGACCAACCGCGTGGTAGCGGTCCTGGCCGGCGTCGTTGGTGTCACGGTGCTGTACGGCGTGGCGGTGGCCTACATCGCCACCGAGCCGCGGACGGTCAACGTGGGCTATTCGCCCAAGCAGCCGTTGCCGTTCAGCCACAAGACCCACGCGGGCAAGCTCAGGCTCGACTGTCGCTACTGCCACAACACGGTGGAGCGGTCGGCACACGCGGCCATTCCGCCCACGCAAACCTGCGGCAACTGCCACAGCGGTACGCAGGGCGACGGCACGGTGCCGTACGCGTCGGTGCTGGCCGACAGCCCTCGGCTGGCTCTGGTGCGCGAGAGCCTGGCCACCGGCAAGTCGATCCCCTGGGTTCGTGTCCATGACTTGCCGGACTTCGCTTACTTCGATCACAGCGCGCACGTCAACCGCGGGGTGGGCTGCGTGTCGTGCCACGGCCGTGTCGATCGCATGGACCAGGTGTACCAGGCTCAGCCGTTGTCGATGGCCTGGTGCCTGGACTGCCACCGCGATCCCACGCCGCATCTGCGGCCGCTGGACGCCATCACGCAAATGGATTGGGTGCCCGAGCGCGACCCGGTGGAAGTCGGCCGCGAAGTGCATCAGCAACTGAACATCAAGACATCGACCAACTGCTCGACGTGCCATCGATGAAGCCTTCGACCGGACCACACAACAACTACTGGCGGAGCCTCGAAGAACTCGCCGACACGCCGCAGTTCCGCGAGTTTCTGGCCCGCGAATTCCCCCAGGCTGCCTCGGAGTTTCCGACCGGCATCTCGCGCCGTCGGTGGCTCCAGGTGATGGGGGCGTCGCTGGCGCTGGGCACCCTGGCCGGCTGCCGCTGGGAAAAAGAAACGATCGTGCCGCTTGCCAAGCGGCCCGCCAACCGCACGCCGGGCAACCCGCAGCGTTTTGCCACCACGCTGGAAGTGGCAGGCGGTGCCCGGCCGCTGCTGGTGACGAGCCTGGACGGCCGCCCGCTGAAGGTGGAGGGTAACCCCAACCATCCGGACAGCCGTGGCGGTACCGACGCCTTCTCGCAAGCCGCCGTGCTTGAGCTGTACGACCCGGATCGCGGAAGCCGGGTGCGGCAGCGCGAGGTGGGCACCGACTACACCCGCACTTGGGAACAGTTCATCGACTGGTTCGCCAAGCAGGCCGGCAACGACGGGGCCGGTGTGGCCGTGCTCGCCACGCCGTCCAGCTCTCCCACGCGGCTGCAGTTGCGCAAGCAGTTTGAGAAGCGGTTCCCGCAAGCCCGCTGGTTCGAGCACACCTCGCTCGACAACCGCAACGAACAACTGGGCATCATCGAGGCCTTCGGCAAACCGTATCGTCCGCGGCTGCTCTTGGACAAGGCCGCGGTGATTGCCTGCTTCGACGCCGACCCGCTGGGCAATCATCCCGGTTCGGTGACGTATGCCCGCGACTACGTGGCTGGCCGCGATGTCGACAACGGCCGCATGAACCGGCTGTACGCCGTGGAAGCCAACTACAGCACCACCGGCGTGGCCGCCGATCACCGTTTGCCGCTGGCCAGCAGCCAGATCGACAGCTTCCTGGCTTCGCTCGAAGCCCGCGTGCAGAAGCTGCTTGAGGAAACCAAGGACGGCAAGAAGCCCGCCCTGCCCTCTGGACCAATGCCGGAAGCCAGCGACGTGGTGGCGCGCCGCGAACGGTTCCTCGATGTGCTGGCCGCCGACCTGGTCGAGCACGCCGGCGAGAGCCTGGTGGTCGTGGGGCCGCAGCAGCCGGCGCACGTGCACGCTCGGGCGCACCGCATCAACAGCCGCCTGGGCAACATCGGCAAGACGATCGAATTTTGGGAAGCCGACGTCGACTCGCAGGCCGGCACCATCGAAGAGCTGGCCGACGCCGCCGGCAATGGCGACATCAGCACGCTGCTGGTGCTCGATGGCAACCCGGTCTACGACGCCCCCGCCGAACTGAACTTCGGCCAGGTGGTGCTCAACATCAAAGGCTCGGCCTACCTGGGCCTGTACGAGAACGAAACCGCCCAGGCATGCCAGTGGTATCTGCCGCAGGCTCACGGTCTGGAAAGCTGGGGCGACGCCCTCAGCGAGCAGGGCATCTACTCGGTGGCCCAGCCGCTGATCGACCCGCTGTTCGACGGCAAGTCGCAGATTGAGCTGCTGGCCCTGCTGATCGGCGACGAGCGCACCAGCGGTCGCGACCTGGTTCGCCGCACCTGGGCTGCCCGGCAAGGCAACGCCTCGGATCGCGCCTGGCGGAGGCTCGTGCACGACGGCTTTGCCGAAGACAGCCGTCCGGCCGCGGCCGACGTCAAGCTGGAAGCGCTGGCCTCATTGGAAGTGCCGGCCGACGACTCCGGTGCTGCCTGGCGCAAGGCCGACATCGCCACCGACAAGGTCGAGGTGGTGTTCCTGGGCAGCAACAGCGTGTACGACGGCCGCTATGCCAATCTCAGCTGGCTCCAGGAATTGCCTGATCGGCTCACCAAGGTCACCTGGGGGAACGCTGCCCTGGTTGGTCCGGCGACCGCCGCGGCGCTGAAAGTTTCGCAGGGGCAGAACCTGCGGGTGGAGCTCAACGGCGCCAGCGTCGATGTGCCGGTCTACCTGCTGCCGGGCATGGCTCGCGGTACCGTCGGTTTAGTGCTCGGTTACGGCCGCACCGCCGCCGGTCACGTGGGCGGCAGCGAAGCGCTGGGGATCGAAACGGTGGGCGTGAACGTCGCCCCGCTTCGTACCCGGAGCACCTGGTACATTGCTCCCGAGGCCAAGGCCACCGCGGTTCGCACGCGTGCCGCGACGCTGGCCACCACGCAGGACCACCAGGCAATCGACACGGTTGGCCTGGAAGCCATTGGCCATCGCATCGGCCAACTGGTCCGCGAAGGCACCTTCGACGATTACCGCCGGTTCCTCGAAGAGCATTACCCGAACCATCCGGCTTTGAAGGCCGCCGCGGCCGTGCCGGCCGGCACGATTGCCCACGAGGCCAACGTGGTGCCGGTGGCCGCCAAGAGCGACGACGCGCACAAGCACGATGACGCTCACCACGGTGATGGCCACGGCGAGCACCATGCGACGTTCCCGCCGCAGGAGCATCACCACCCGCCGCTGTTCTCGCTCTGGGAAGAGGTCTCGTACGAAGGCCAGGCCTGGGGCATGTCGATCGACCTGAACAAGTGCCTGGGCTGCAACGCCTGCATGGTCGCCTGCCAGGCTGAAAACAACGTGCCGGTGGTGGGCAAGGAACAGGTCGAGATGGGCCGCGAGATGCACTGGCTCCGCATCGACCGCTACTTCAGCGGCGATACCGAGGAGCCGCAGGTCGTCACGCAGCCGGTCACCTGCCACCACTGCGAGAACGCTCCCTGCGAGCAGGTGTGCCCGGTGGCGGCCACGGTGCACAGCAACGAAGGCCTCAACGACATGGCGTACAACCGCTGCATCGGCACGCGGTACTGCGCCAACAACTGCCCGTACAAGGTGCGGCGGTTCAACTTCTTCGACTTCCGTGCCCACGATCCGCGGCTCCAGCAGGCCAACGACGACCTCACGTCGCTGCTGCTCAACCCCGAAGTCACGGTTCGCATGCGGGGCGTGATGGAGAAGTGCACCTACTGCGTGCAGCGGATCCAGAACGCCAAGATTGCGGCCCGTCGCGAAGGTCGGCCGCTGGGGCCGGAAGAAATCGTCACCGCCTGCCAGCAGGCGTGCGCCACCAAGGCGATCGAGTTTGGCGACCTGAACCGTCCGGAATCGAAGGTGGCCCAGGCGCACCGCAATCCTCGGGCGTACGCCATGCTCGAGGAGCTGAACATCAAGCCGCGGACGCGGTACTTGGCCCGGATCCGCAACCCGCACCCGGCCTTGATCGACGGCGAAGCCGCCGCGGCCGGTTCGCACCACGCTTGAGGATTTGTCCGCACAGCCGCAGATCACTCGCACAACGAGCCTCGTAGATACCACCACCCATGGCGACGGCCACCACAGAACTCGACCTGAACGATCCCCGCCGGCGTCCGCCGCTGGTCACCGGCGAACAGGACCTGCACAGCATCACCGAAACGGTGAGCAAGATTGCCGAGCGTCCCAAGCCTCCCCGGGCCTGGTACGTGGCGTTCGCCATTGCGTCGTCGCTGACGCTGATGTTCTTCTCCCTGATCGGTTACCTGGTTTACGAAGGTACGGGTATCTGGGGGAACAACAGCCCGGTGTTTTGGGCCTGGCCGATCGTCAACTTCGTGTTCTGGGTGGGTATTGGCCACGCCGGCACGCTGATTTCGGCCATTCTGTTCTTGTTCCGGCAGAACTGGCGGACGAGCATCAACCGCTTCGCCGAAGCGATGACGATCTTCGCCGTGATCTGCGCCGCCATTTTCCCGGGCATCCACGTCGGTCGCGTGTGGTTCGCGTACTGGCTGTTCCCCCTGCCCTCGACCGACCTGGCCATGTGGCCCAACTTCCGCAGTCCGCTGCTGTGGGACGTGTTCGCGGTGAGCACCTACGGCACGGTGTCGCTGCTGTTCTGGTACATGGGCATGATCCCCGACCTGGCCACGTTCCGGGATCGGGCGACCGGCAAGATCCGCAAGATGCTGTACGGCATCTTCTCGCTGGGCTGGACCGGTTCGGCCCGGCACTGGTCGCGGTACGAAATCGCCTACGGCCTGCTGGCCGCGTTGGCCGCCCCGCTGGTGCTCTCGGTGCACACGATCGTGAGCTTTGACTTCGCCGTGAGCCAACTGCCCGGCTGGCACACCACGATCTTCCCGCCGTACTTCGTGGCCGGTGCCGTGTTCAGCGGCTTTGCGATGGTGGTCACGTTGATGGTCCCGGCCCGCGAGTTCTTCGGGCTGAAGGACCTGGTGACGATGCGTCACCTGGAAAACATGAACAAGATCATCCTGGCCACCGGCAGCATGGTGGGCTACGCCTACGCGATGGAGTTCTTCATCGCCTGGTACAGCGGCAACGGTTACGAGCAGTTTGCCTTCGTCAACCGGGCGTTTGGTCCGTATGCCTGGGCCTACTGGACGATGGTGAGCTGCAACCTGCTGGCCCCGCAGTTGTTCTGGTTCCGCAAGGTCCGCACCACCCCGTGGATGATGGTGGTGATCTGCATCTTTGTGAACATCGGCATGTGGTTCGAGCGGTTCGTGATCTGCATCACCTCGCTCAGCCGCGACTTCCTGCCGTCGAGCTGGGGTTACTACAGCCCGACCAAGATCGACGTGCTGATGCTGCTGGGCAGCTTCGGTTTGTTCTTCACGCTGTTCCTGCTGTTCTGCCGGTACCTGCCGATCGTGGCGATGTCCGAAGTGAAGGCCTACCTGCCCGACGCGCAGCCCCACGGCGACGACCACCACTAGTCCTCCCCTGCTCCGGCCCTGCTGACCCGACGACAGACGCCGTAACCGGCGACTCCCAAATAAAGCACCGAAGGAATCGTAACGATGGCTACCGTCGTTGAACCGCTCACCACGAAACAGCCCAAGACGCAGCCCGTCGCCGGCTGGCTGGTGCAGTTTGCCGACGCGCAGCAGCTTCTGGATGCCGCCAAGAAGACCAACGCTGCCGGCTTGAAAGACCTGGACGCGTTCAGCCCTTACCCGATTCACGGGCTGGACGCGGCCGTGGGCATGCGGCGCACCCGGCTGCCGTGGCTGGTGCTGGGCGCCGGACTGAGCGGGACCATCATCGCCATTCTGCTGCAATGGTGGACTAATGCGGTGGACTATCCGTTCCTGATCAGCGGCAAGCCGCTGTTCAGCCTGCCGGCCAATATTCCGGTGGCGTTCGAACTGACGATTCTGCTCGCCGCGTTTGCCGCATTTTTCGGGATGCTGGCGTTCAACGGTCTGCCGCGGTTGCGGAACCCGCTGTTCCGTCAGCCGGAGTTCCGTCGCGTGACCGACGATGCGTTCTTCCTGTACATCCCGCGGCAAACCGCCTGCGATACCTCGGAGCAACTGACCAAGCTGCTCGATGCCACCGAGGTGCAGGGGGTGCACGAGATCCACGAAGATGAACCGGCGGGTCCGCTGCCCACGGTGGTGAAGTATGGCCTGATCATCCTCGGCACGCTGGCGATGGTTCCGCCGTTGATGGTCCTCAAGGCGATGAACGAGCACTCGGAAGAGCCTCGCGTACACATTGTGCCCAACATGGACTTCCAGCCGCAGGCCAAGCCGCAGAACCCGTCGCCGTTCTTCTCCGATGGCCGCGCCGCCCGGCCGCAGGTGGAAGGCACCGTGGCCTGGGGTGACTTGGAAGAAGATGACGCCTATTACCGCGGGATCCGGCCTGGCGGCGAGCAGCCGGTTCCTGCCCGCCCTGCCTCGTTCGAAGGCGGCGCTGCCGAAGAGAAAGCCTCCGACGAGTCCGCAGCAGGCAGCGCCGCCAGCGACGATAAGGCTCCGGCCGCCCCGCCTCAACAGGCTGAGCCGGGCGCCAATCCGATGGAAGAACCCGAGCCCGACTGGGTGACGCAGTTCCCGCTGCCCGTCACCAGCGAACTGATGGAGCGTGGTCGGCAGCGCTACAACATCTACTGCGCGGTCTGCCACGGCCTGGCCGGCGACGGCGATGGTCTGGTGGCTCGCCGGGCGATGGAACTGCAGCAAAGCACCTGGGTGCCGCCCACGTCGCTGCACTCGCCGCCGGTGCGTGAGCAGCCGGTGGGCAAGCTGTTCAACACGGTCACCAACGGCATCCGCAAGATGCCCGGCTACGCATCGCAGATTACGACCGAAGACCGCTGGGCGATCGTGCTGTACGTGCGAGCCCTCCAGCGCAGCCGCCACGCCACGGTGGGTGACGTACCTGAGGATCTGGTTCCGCAACTGCGCGACCTGCCCTGAGGCATGACCGCATCACCCGGCCGGTAAACCCGCAATTCAACACACCGTAAGTTACTAACCCGACGATGAACCATCCGATTCAAGCTAACTCGAGCGAGCTGCAACTGGGCTCCGCCGCGGACAAGCTGCTGCGGTACGGCGCGGCCGTGGGCGGCGGTGGGCTGGTTGTGGCCCTGATCGGTGCCGCGATCCATACCGATGGCTGGCGGCGCCTGCAGTTCGCTTACCTGACGACGTTCTGCTACTTCGTCAGCCTGGTGCTGGGCTGCCTGTTTCTGGTGGCCCTGTATCACCTGACGCGGACCGGTTGGGGCGTCGTGGTTCGCCGTCTGGCCGAAACGGTGTCCGTGCTGATGGTGCCCTTGGCCGTTACGGCCCTGCCGATCGTGCTGTCGGTGATCGCCGGCAGCGGCCAACTGTTCCCCTGGGCCAGCGCCGAAGCGCAAGCGACCGATCACCTGATCCAGCACAAGGCGCCGTACCTGAACGCCACGTTCTTCACCATCCGCGCCCTGGTTTACCTGGGCGTGTGGGTGGCCTTGGCCAGGTTCTTCTGGAGCCGCTCGGTCCAACAGGACGCGACCGATGACGTGCAACTGACCCTGCGGATGCAGGCGGTGAGCGCCCCGACGATGTTCGCCTTCGGCATCACGCTCACCTTCGCCTCGTTCGACTGGCTGATGTCGCTGAGCCCGCACTGGTTCAGCACGATCTTCGGCGTGTACTACTTTGCCGGCTGCGTGGTCGGTGCCCTGGCGCTGCTGATCGTGATGACGCGGGCGCTGCAGGCTTCGGGCCGCCTGACGCACACGGTGAACGTGGAGCATTACCACGACCTGGGCAAGCTGCTGTTTGGATTCACCTTCTTCTGGGCCTACATCGCGTTCAGCCAGTTCCTGCTGATCTGGTACGCGAACATCCCGGAAGAAACCATCTGGTATCTCAAGCGTATGGAGAATGGCTGGCAGTGGGTGTCGCTGCTGCTGTTGTTCGGCAACTTTCTCGTGCCGTTCCTGGGCTTGATGTCCCGCCACGTGAAGCGGACACCCAAGCTGCTGGCCGGCTGGGCCGCCTGGCTGCTGGTGATGCACTGGGTGGACCTGTACTGGGTGGCCATGCCCGAGGTGCTGCCTTCGCCGAGCATCGGTTTGACCGAGCTGGGCTGCTTGGCCGCGTTTGGCGGTTTGCTGGTCGCTGCATGGTCGAAGGTGGCCGCCAAGCATGCCCTGATTCCCGTGCATGACCCGCGGCTGCCCGAGTCGCTGGCGTTCCACGTGCCTTATTGATCGAGATCCGTTCGACGCGTCGTTTGACAGAAATTGGCCGATTGCCACGACGGTACAAGGAGTATTGACGACGATGAGTGCCACTGCCACGCCGCATGCTGCTGAGGACCGCCCGCGTTACGACGACCTGGAAACCGGCAAGCTGGCCCTGTTCGGCTTTGTCAGCGCCGTGATCGTGTTCGCGTTGATCGTCGGGATCCAGGCGCTGTACGGGTACTACGCCGCGCAGGAGTCGTTCCGCAAGGAAATCGCGGTGACCGACATCAAGGCGAACGACGTGCTGCATCATCAGATCGCCAAACTGTCGCAGTACGGCTGGGTCGATCGCAGCCAGGGCGTGGTGGCTATCCCGATCGAGCGGGCGATGGAGCTTGTGGTTGCCGAATCGCAGCAGGCTTATCCCCGCGTGACCGAAGGTCCCGTGAAGCATGACCATTCGCGGTAAGTCCATCCTGAGTGGTTTCCTGGGGGTACGCTGCGGCGGTGCTTGCCACCGCGGCGCAGTGGCGATGCTGGCGCTGTGCGCGGCTGTGCTGGCCGTGCAGGCCGGGGCATCGCAGGCGCTCGCGCAGCGGATCGAACCGCTGCCCAAGGAACTGGAAGGAGTGACCGTCGAGGAGCACCTCGACGCCCAGTTGCCGCTGGATACCCAGTTTGTGAACGACTCGGGCCAGGCGATCACCCTGGGTCAGTTGTTCGACGGCGAGCGGCCCGTGATCCTCTCGCTCAACTATTCCAATTGCCCGATGCTGTGCCGGGTGCAGCTCAACGGGTTGGTGGAAGCGGTGAGCCAGTGGCAATGGACCGCGGGCCAGGAATACAAGATTGTTTCGATCAGCATCGACCCGCGGGAGACGCCCGCCCGGGCCAACGAAACGAAGCAGAAGTACCTGCAGCAGTACGGCCGGCCGGAGGCAGGCGACGGGTGGAACTTCCTGGTCGGCGACCAGGAGGCCATCCAGCGCGTGGCCTCGACCGTGGGCTTTGGATACCGCTACGACAAGGATCGCGATGAATACATCCATGCCGCGGTGATGGTGGTCTGCACGCCTGAAGGGCGCATCTCGCGCTATCTGTACGGCGTGAACTACGACCCTCAGACGCTGCGGTTGTCGCTGGTCGAGGCGGCTGAAGGCAAGATCGGCAGCACGCTCGACCAGGTTCTGCTGTTTTGCTTCCACTACGACGCCACCAAGGGGCGGTACGGCCCCACGGCCCGCAACTTGATGAAGGTCGGCGGCCTGCTGACGGTGTTGGTGCTGGGCGGCGTGCTGGTGCCCTACTGGTGGCGCCGCTCGCAAAAGCCCGCCAACGACGCCGCGGATAGCGCTTCCGCCGAACTGTCCGATCACGAACCAACCCCAGCCAGCGGCCGCAGTGACCAGCCCGGCCGGTTCCCAGAGAATTAAGAGTCGAAAACATGTTCAGCAATTGGGCATCGTCCATGCTGTTTGCCCAGTCCGAAGGCGGCTCGCTGTTTTTGTCGCCGCCCAGCTCCACCGTTGCGCCGATGGTGGACAGCCTGTTCAGCCTGATTTTCTGGATCTCAGCGTTCTTCTTCGCGTTGATCGTCGGGCTGATGGTGCTGTTCGTGGTGAAGTACCGTCGCCGGAACGGCGTCGAGGCCCAAAAGACGGCGCACCACAACCTGCTGCTGGAAGCCGCCTGGTCGATCATCCCGATCATTCTGGTGGTGGTGATCTTCGTCGAAGGTGTGCTGGGCTACCTGGACCTGCGCAACCCGCCCGATGACGCCTATGAAATCCGCGTGACCGGCCGCAAGTGGAACTGGGCCTTCCAGTACCCCAACGGCCACGTGGAGAACAACCTGCACGTGCCGATGGGCGTGCCGGTGCGGCTGGTGATGACGTCGGAAGACGTGATCCACAGCCTGTATATCCCGGCATTCCGGGTGAAGATGGACCTGGTGCCCGAACGCTATACCAAGGCCTGGTTTGAAGCCACCCGGCCGGGTACCTACCGGCTTTACTGCGCCGAGTACTGCGGCACCGAGCACTCCAACATGACGGCCAACGTCGTCGTGCACGAGCCGGGCGAGTTTGAAGCCTGGCTCGAAGACGCCAGCAACTTCCTCGACAAGATGCCTCCGGCTGAAGCCGGCAAGCTGCTGTACGAACGCCGCGGCTGCATCCAGTGCCACACGATCGACGGCACGTCCAAGACGGGCCCCAGCTTCCGTGGCATCTTCGGCACGCAGCAGCCGCTGGCCGACGGCAGCACGGTGACGGTCGACGAGAACTACATCCGCGAATCGATTCTGGAGCCGCTGACCAAGGTGCGTGCCGGTTACCGGCCGGTGATGCCGACCTACCGCGGCCAACTGAAGGACGCCGAGATTTCGGCGATTATCGAGTTCATCAAGTCGCTCAAATAGCGGCGGCCCAGGGCGGCCATGGCCCTACCCCCCTGCCCCTGAAAATCACGCGATTTCCATCGCCCCCCACTAAGCGATCTGAAGAATCATGAGTGCCACCGTTGCTACGCAGTCCGCTCCGCATCCCCAAGCCGATGCGCCGACCAATTACCTGACGGTCACGCGCGGTTGGCGCAGTTGGGCGTTCACGCTCGACCACAAGCGGATCGGGGTCATGTACCTGGTCGCCGTGCTGTCGGCGTTCCTGCTCGGCGGGATCATGGCCTTGATCCTGCGGATGGAGCTGGTGACGCCCACGCGGCTGTTTCTGAGCGAAGACCTGTACAACCACATGTTCACGCTGCACGGGGCGGTGATGACGTTTTTGTTCATCATCCCGAGCATTCCGGCCGCGCTGGGCAACTTCCTGCTGCCGATCATGCTGGGCGCCAAGGACCTGGCGTTCCCCCGTCTGAACCTGGCCAGCTTTTACCTGTGGGTGGCGGGCGCGATCTTCTTCCTCTTGGCGATCGTGCTCGGTGGCCTGGATACCGGCTGGACGTTCTACACGCCTTACAGCACCACCACGAACACCAGCGTGGTCACCGCCACGATCGGCGCGTTCGTGCTGGGCTTCAGCTCGATTTTCACCGGGTTGAACTTCATCGCGACCATCAACACGATGCGTCCGCCCGGAATGACCTGGTTCCGGATGCCGCTGTTTTTGTGGGCACTGTACGCCACCAGCATCATCCAGGTGCTGGCCACGCCGGTGTTGGGCATCACGCTGGTGCTACTGGCCGCCGAGCGCGTGCTGGGGATCGGCGTGTTTGATCCCAAGCTGGGTGGCGACCCGGTGCTGTTCCAGCACTTCTTCTGGTTCTACTCGCACCCGGCCGTGTACATCATGATTCTGCCGGCCATGGGTGTGATCAGCGAAGTGGTGTCGGTGTTCAGCCGCAAGCACATCTTCGGCTACCGATTCATCGCCTACAGCAGTATCGCCATCGCCCTGCTGGGCTTTCTGGTCTGGGGACACCACATGTTCACCAGCGGCCAGTCGCAGCGGGCGGCGATCATTTTCTCGGGGTTGACCTTCAGCGTGTCGATTCCCTCGGCCATCAAGGTCTTCAACTGGCTGACCACGATGTACAAGGGCTCCATCTGGTTGGCCACGCCGATGTGCTACGCCCTGGCGTTCATCTTCCTGTTCGGCATCGGCGGTCTGACCGGTCTGTTCCTGGGGGCGTTGGCCACCGACGTGCACCTGCACGACACTTACTTCGTGGTGGCCCACTTCCACTACGTGATGATGGGTGGCACCTTGATCGCCTTCCTGGCCGGCCTGCACTACTGGTGGCCCAAGATGTTCGGCCGCATGTATCACGAGGGTTGGGCCCAGTTGGCCTGCTTCATCGTGTTCGTGGGGCTGAACCTGACGTTCTTCCCGCAGTTTATCATGGGCAGCCGGGGTATGCCGCGGCGCTACGCCCGGTACGACGCTGAGTTCCAGCCCTTCCACGTGATGTCGACGACGGGCGCTTTGCTGCTGGGCGTGGGCCTGGTGATCTGCGCCCTGGTGCTGTGGCAGTCGCTGCGGCGTGGACGGAAGGCCCCGGCCAACCCCTGGGGCGGCGCCACCCTCGAATGGCATTGTGCCTCGCCGCCGCCGCTGGAGAACTTCGCCGTCGCGCCGACCGTCGGCGACCCGTACGACTTCGACGGCCTGGTCTACAAGGGCGAGGAAGAAGGCTACGTCTTCGAGCCCAAGAAGCAGCCGGCCAAGCGCGAAGCCGAGCCGGAGCCGGCCACGGTGTAACGGCGGGCGGGAGCACCATCCGGCAACTGATCGATCAATCCCAACATGCAGCGCTTGGCACCCGCGCCGCGTCTGCCAGTGAAAACCACCGCTTGAGACTGGATCCATGGCGAGCATTGTCGAACCGGAAGCTGCCGCGACCCACGACCATCACGGCGACCATCCGGAATTCCTGGCGCACCACTTTGAAACGCCCCAGCAGCAGTACGACACGGGCAAGCTGGGGATGTGGTTGTTCCTGATTCAAGAAATCCTGTTTTTCAGCGGCCTGTTCGTCGCCTACGCCGTTTACCGCGCCAACCACCCCGAGATCTTCGTCTACGCTCACCAGTTCCTGGACAAGAGCCTGGGCGCGTTCAACACGGTGGTGCTGCTGCTCAGCAGTCTGACCATGGCCTGGGCGGTGCGCGACTCGCAATTGGTGAACAACCGCGGGCTCATCAGGAACCTGGCGATCACGATCGCCTGCGCGTTCCTGTTCCTGGGCGTGAAGGCGGTGGAGTACAGCCACAAGTGGGATATCGGCCTGTACTGGGCCAGCAAGTTCGCGCCCACGGCCGAGCACCATGGCGGCAGCATGATCCTGTTCTGGCTCTGCCTGCCGTTCATCCTGATCAGCGTGGCGCTGATCGCGGCGACGGTCGTGTCCAAGCAGAAAAACTACGAGCAGGGCTACCGCTTCTACGGCATCCTGGCGCTGGCCTCGGTCGCGTTCTTTGTGGGCGTGGGCTGCGGCTTCGTGGTGCCGGCCGTGGCGGGCAGCGATTCGCACGGTCCCGCGCATGTTGAGGAGCACGCGGGCGAGTCCGACCACCATGTGGTGGCCACGCACGCCGATCCGGCGCACGCTCTGGCCGACGATGTGGAGTCGCCCCGCAACGCCGGGATCTTCTTCAGCATTTACTACGTGATGACCGGCCTGCACGCCGTGCACATCATCGGTGGCGTGATTGCCCTGGCGTGGCTGCTGTGGCGGGCGCTGAAGCGGCAATTCCAGGCAGAGTACTTCGGACCGGTGGACAGCGTGGGCCTGTATTGGCACCTGGTCGACCTGGTCTGGATCTACCTGTTCCCCCTTTTGTATCTCATTCACTAAGCGATCGACGCCATGGCTGATACGCAACAGGCTAACCATCCTCACTCGGCTCACGACGCACACGGGCACGGCGAGCACGCGCACGCTTCGTTTGCCCACCCCATGGCGCCGCGCATGCTGCTCGGGGTGTTCGCGGCCCTGATCGCGCTGACGATCATCACCGTGGTGGCGGCCAACTTTCCGCTGGGCCGGTGGGAAATCGTGGTCTCGCTGACCATCGCCACGATCAAGGCCTCGCTGGTCGTGCTGTTCTTCATGCACTTGTG
Source organism: uncultured Planctomycetales bacterium (assembly GCA_937927735.1). Lineage (GTDB taxonomy): Bacteria > Planctomycetota > Planctomycetia > Pirellulales > S012-138 > CALBRZ01. The sequence continues at coordinate 606 of CALBRZ010000046.1, read as the reverse complement.
GTACGACAAGCCGTTTAATGCCCTGATCTTCGTGGCCTCGCTGGCGTTTGTAGCGCTGTTCCTGGGCATCACGCTGATCGACAGCCGCGAATACCAGCCGGAGATCGAACAGCGGACCATCGAGCACGTGACCACCGAGGTGGCCGCACCGGCGCAGTAACCGCGGGTTACTTAAGCTCAGGGCCGCCTCGCGACATACCGACGTCAAGAAATCGCCCGACCGTGGGGAAAAATTTGTCTCCCGGTCGGGCGTTCGCGTATGATGCGCGGCATGAGCGAGCCTTCTGCCAGGACGAGCGTAACGGCCGATGTTCGCATGCGCGGCTTTGTCCAGCGCACGCCGGTGGCCGAGGTTTTTCGTTGGCTCGATGAACATGTTTCGGCCCTGGAGCCGGAATATGTCGATCTGCACGAGGCGGTCGGCCGTATCTTGGCCGAGGATATCGCCAGCCCTCTGGATGTCCCCTCGTTCGACCGCGCCATGATGGACGGCTACGCCCTGCGGGGCGCGGCGACCCAGGGCGCCAGCACGTACACGCCGGTGAAACTGCGGGTGCTCGGTGAGGTGACGCCCGGCCGGGCGTTCGACGGCGAGCTGGGCTCGGG
>CALBRZ010000045.1 GCA_937927735.1 uncultured Planctomycetales bacterium | reverse complement strand
CTGGGCCGGCCAACACGCGGCGGCGGCGCGATTCGTCGTACAGTTTGCCCCACCACTGCTGGCCCATGTCGGCCTGGTAGCCGATGACCTCGTGATGGTTAGGGATCCGCCTGGTGCGGAACTGAATGCCGGCGTTAGCTCCCTCGCCAATGAGTTTGCATTTCAGCCGCAGTTCAAAATCGCCGTATTCCTTGGTCGTGCAGAGAAACCAGTTGTGGTCGATCTTCTGCTTGAGCGTGCCGCCGACGATGGCGCCATCCTGCACGCGAAAGATCTCAAGGTTGCCTTCCCAGCCATTGAGTGTGCGACCATCGAAGAGCTTTTGCGGCTGCCGGGCCGGCCCGCCGTTGGCCGCCCCGGGCGGCGCCGCGGCAATCTCTCCGCTCACAAAGTTCACGCTGAGGAACGCGGCAACCGCGCACATCGCCACCAAGCAAAACCGGATCATGGCCAACAACTCCCTGGTGCAACGGCAGGCAAGACTTGCCCACTGCATAACGCGCCGCCCCGAAAACCTCTTGCTCGGGTGCGTCCCCCCGGCGCGCCGGCCATTGTGCCATGCCGCAGGCACGCCGTGCCAGGGGCAACTCCGATCAGACGCTCACTCGCTAAGCACAAGCGGCTGCGGGCCTAAGGTGACCACCGTCAGATCTTTCGGTGGATGCTCGGCCAGGTAGCGGTTGATGCTGTCGACCGTCAGCTTGTCGACCAGGGCCCCCAGTTCATCGCGCGACCGTACCCGGCCCAGGTGATACCAGTCGCGGACAATCGCCATCGTCCGCGACATGCTGGATTCCTGCTGCATCATCAGCGCGCTTTTGACCCGGGCTTTGAGCCGCTGCAATTCGAACTCCTCGATGCCCTCGGGCAAGCGGCGCAACTCGGCCAGCGTCACATCGAGGGTTTCTTGCGCGCGTTCGGCACTGGTGCCGGCGTAGCACAAGATGGCGCCTTCGTGCCGCGTGGAGTAGTACGAGGCGTACACCGAGTAACAAAGTCCACGCTTCTCGCGGACCTCGGTAAACAGCCGCGCGCTGGAACCGCTGCTGAGCGCGCCCACGCCGGCCGAAGCATGGAAATAGTCGTCGTGGCTGTAGGGCACGCTTTCGAACGCAATGCCGATCTGCGTTTGGTTGGAATCGTACGGCAAGTGCAGGTGCCGCTGGCCGCGCTCGCCGGGCTGCACCTCTTGCACCGCGTCACCGGTCCAACCGCCGAGCAGCTTACCAACGTGTTCGCGCAGCGCATCCCAATCCAAACGACCGGCCACGCCCAGCACCGTGCCACCGGGCACGTACTGCGTTTGCCAGAACCGCTGGATGTCGGCATGTTCGATGGCCTCCAGGCCTTCGACCGAGCCGTAGCTGGAGCGGCCGTAGGGAGCCCGCAGCTGCTGCTCCTTGAGCTGCTGCATCACCTTGTGGCCCGGCTCGTCCTCAATGGCCAGGACTTCCTGCAGCACCACTTGCCGGCCTGATTCCAAGCGATCTTCCGGCAGGTGCGGCCGCAGAATCAGGTCAGCATAAATGTCCAGCGCCGCGTACAGATTTTCGGCCAGCATCGAGCCGCTGTAGGCAGTGTGGGTATTGGAGACGCTCTCGCCGCGATCGACGCCCAGGTTCTCCAGATCGTCGATAAACTCGCGGCCGTCGCGGCTGCCGCAGCCCCGCAGCATCATCTCGCACGTGAACGAGGCCAGCCCGGCCTTGTCCTCCGGATCGTAGATCGCACCGGCTGGCACCAGCAGCGTAAACGCCGCACTTTCCAGGTGTTGCATCTCTTCCGCGACCAACACCAGGCCGTTCTCGTAGATGTGCGTATGAATCAAGGCAATCTCGCTCTTAAGACGGTAAAGCAGCCAGCGTTAAGGAGTTCGGGCACCGACGCAGCGGCCCGAGCAGTACGGGAATTGTAGGGAGCTTCCCCCCACACGTGAAGCAGGGCCGACGCCCGACATAGCCGCGGTCAAGGCCGTGCCGGGGCTCTGCTGGCCTCTGAGCCCCGGCGGAGGTACCATGCCTGAGCCCCGCCAAAGTGGGTAGAACATTTTTGACAGCTCTTCTAACAAAGCTACAGTTGCAAGGAGCTCAAGACCGCGATAGGGGGAGCCCTGCACCGACGCAAGTGCGAGGTCCCGCCACGCGTTGCTCCGTCCCCCGAGGCGGGGCTCGCCGCCCGTCAAACTTGGGGCCCCGCCGCCGGAATGAGCTCGTCGCCCACCCGACATCGCACTTCACTTCTCCGAAAATTCACCTGCACGCCGATAACTCGTGAATCATGATCTGCTGTGCCAGCGCAGTGCCGTTGTTCCAGCTCGGCAAGCCGGTTAGAACGGCTCGCGCAGCTCGTACCGCGGCCCAGACGGTCAACAGGGCAGCCGCGTCGGCAACCGTCCAGGCCTCGGCGGCCAATCGTGCTTCTTCAAGCACGGCTGTGCTGACACCCTCGATATGAGGAGATGTTCGATGTGGTACGTGTTACTGTACGTGATGGCTGGCGGAATCGTTGGTTTCCTGGGCGGTGCCTGGTTGGCCAACGCCCGGCGGGGCGAAGAGTTCTTTGCCGCCCGCGTCCTGGCCGACACCGTGCGGAACGTCGTCCACGAGTTTGATCCGCCTCGCAATTCGCCTTGTCCTCATCCTTGCTGCCACCAATTACTGCGATTGGCCCTGAAGCAGTACGACCAGCTCACCCTCGGCGCGACGACCGAAGCAAACAGCCCAATGCACGCATCGCAGAACAGCGTCGAGCACGACGTCCCGGCCTGAGGGCGACATCCCCACCTTAGCACCGTGTGCCCTCTGGTCCACGGCGCGTGCTTCAAGTGTGCGGTTCTGACTCCTGTCCAGGCTTTTGACACCCTGGCCGCTCATAACCCACGTGCATCAAGGGCGGCAAACAGGTAATCGCTTCTCCCGGCCTATCTGAGCGAGGTATCGCTTGGCGCTCGTGGGCGGCTCAAACGAACGTTTACCACGCGCGATACAGCATCGCTCCCACGCGGGTATGTTCTGCGCAGCGTTCCACTGCTTCTAACGCGCAGCTTGAATCCTAATCATGGGTTACGGCGGCTGCCGGGTATTTCGTCCCCACGACCCTCACAGTGAGCCCAGCCTGTCCTCAAGCCAGGCGATGCGTCGCGGCCGGTGGAAGCTCCCCCGGCGTTTCATGTCGCCGGTAGCCTCAGCCCGCCCCCAACCGCTCGTCCGAGCTACCCCCGCCATCAACTCAAGCCGCTTTGGCGCAGAACGTGCTTAGAGATCCCCTAGGAAAGTGACGGAACTCAACCTCCGATCAAAAGGGATTGATCTCATGGCCAACGAAGCCCAGGGCAAGCGGTTCGCGGTGCTCGTCGAGAACGAGTACGAAGACCTGGAACTGTGGTACCCGGTGTTCCGCCTGCGGGAAGCCGGGGCTGAAGTCGCCATCGTTGGGCCCAAGTCGGGGGAAGTGTACCGCTCCAAGCACGGTTACCCGGCCAAAGCCGATCGCGCGGCCGCCGAGGTCAAGGCCGGCGAGCTGGACGGCGTGATTATCCCCGGCGGGTACGCACCCGACAAAATGCGGCGGCACGAAGCCATGGTGCAACTGGTCAAGGACGCCGTGCAGGGCGGCAAACTGGTCGCCGCCATCTGCCACGCCGGCTGGATGCTGTGCTCGGCCGACGCCGTTCGGGGACGCCGCGTGACGAGTTTCTCCTCGATCAAAGACGACCTCAAACACGCCGGCGCCGAGTGGGTCGATCAGCCGGTGGTTCAGGACGGCAACCTGATCACCAGCCGTCAGCCGGGCGACCTGCCGCAGTTCATGGAAGCCATTCTCAAGCAGGCGTAATCGGCACGGGCAGCGGTTGCCAGGTGCCTGCTGCGAATGAGGCGCCGCTACGATGCCGACTTCTCGGCCTTCGCCGCCTGGCCCCGGCAGCTGTCCTTCGCCACCATCCCATCCACAGGGCACAGCCGAACGCAGACGCACCTCGACGACACAGCCTCCTAAGGAGTTCGCCATGCTGGCTCAATTCTCGGTCTGGCCGTTGGACAACCCGCACATGTCCAAGGAGATCGCCCACATCACCACGATCCTCGATCAGTGCGAGGTGGAGTACGAGGTGGGCCCGATGGGCACCACGGTTACCGGTGAATGGCAAGACGTGATGGACGCCATTCACGCGTGCTGTCAGGCCGTCCGCCGTGACCATCAACGGGTGCTGACCACGATCATGATCGACGACGACGCCACGCACCGGCAGTCCTTACACGAGGGCGTGGCCAAGGTCGCCGCGCAGCGCGGCGCGTAAGCGCCGCTTCCTATCACCACCCTGTTTGTTACTTCGTCACCTGCTTTACACGCCGCGATCGCCGACAGAGCACGCGGCAATGCACGCCTGGAACGTAATCCGGCAACTCACAATCGCCTTTGGCACTTTAGCTTCATGAGGAAGAACGCGATGGCCTTCATCGACGAAAAGTACAACTTGCGGATCGAACTGGACACCAAGAACTGCGAGCTCTCGCCCGCCACGCTGGCCAAGTACGAGGCGGGGCTGGAGCCGCTGCTGGAACCGGTCAAGAAGTTCCCGGTGTCCGACCTGAACATCACGGTGACCTACCACGCGCGTAACGAAACCTACCGCGTGAAGACCACCCTGGCGCTGCCCGGCCGCACGCTGGCCGCCAGCGACATCGACCGTTACCCCTACACCGCGTTTGAACGCTGCATCCGCAAGCTCATCCGCAGGCTGCTGGCCTACCAAAACGAAATGTCGGCTACCGACGAGCTGGCCAAGCACCAAAAGGGCACGCAGCAGCTCGTGGTGCCCGAGCAGGAGCCCGACATCCCGGCCATCGAAGCGGCCGTCCATTTCGGCGACTACTCGGCCTTCCGCGATGCGATGTACGTGTACGAGGAGCCGGTCCGCAAGCGGGTCAGCCGCTGGGTCGAACGCTACCCGGAGGTTGAACGCCGGCTCGGCGCCGACCTGACGCTGGCCGACATGGTTGAGGAGGTGTTCCTCAACGCATTTGAGTACTGGGACGAGCGTCCCAACAACGTGCCGCTGGGCGAATGGCTCGAGCAACTGATCGATCCGTCGCTCAAGCTGCTGGCCGAACATCCGAGCGAGGAGCTGGAAAACATCCAGTTCGCCCACACACTGCGTGAGATGTAACCCGGCGGACACGTTGGATTTTCCCGCAAGGCCGGCACGCCGCAGTGCGTGCCGGCCGTTGCCATGCGCCGATCAGTACGTTGCTTCTGTCGCTTGTCGACTGGAGCGACCAGTTCATCTTGCCAGGAGCCTTGCCATGAACATTGCCAAAGTGGTGCAGATCGTCGCGTCGTCGGAGAAGAGCTTTGACGATGCCGTGAACGAAGGTCTGGCCGCGGCTTCGCGTACCCTGCGCGGCATCACCGGCATCAAGGTGATCGACTGGACGGCCAAGGTCCAAGACAACCGGATCAGCCAGTACCGCGTGACCATGGATATCGCCTTCCATGTGGAAGAAGACTAGGCCACCGCGGCGGAGTACCACCGACGTCTTTGAAGCTGCCGCCATGACCTGCGTGGCCAACAAAAAACGTGCACGGCGCGACACACCGTGCACGTTCTACGCTGAACGCTGATCTGGTCAGCCTGGTGGCCGATTACAGTTCTTCCAGGAACGCCGCCAGCAGGGCAGGGTAGCTCTCCAGGTCCACCTTGTGCACCATCTCGGTGACGGTGTGGATGTACTTCACCGGGCAGGCAAACACGGCGGTCCGCACGCCACTCCGCGACCGCTGGATCATCGCGCCGTCCTGGCCACCGCGCGGCAAGATGCCGCGCTGGCACTTGATGCCGCGTTCCCGGGCAATGGCTTCGATCTGCTCCAACAATCCCATGTCTGCGATGGTGGACGAATCCATCACCTTCAGGCAGACGCCTTCGCCCGGCACGGTCACGCGTTCTTCATCCGGCACGCCCGGCACTTTGCAGCACAACGTCGTATCGCACGAGATGCCGATGTCGGGGTCGATGCTATAAGCGGCCGGCTGGGCACCGCGCAGGCCGACTTCTTCCTGTACCGTCCAGGCCGCGTGAATCTCGCAGTTGTGGTGCCGCAACCGCTCCAGCGCCCGGATCTGGGCCCAGCAGCCGACGCGGTTATCCAAGCACTGCGACACGACGTTGTCTCCCACTTCGCTGAAGGGGGCATCGAGTACCACCATGTCGCCGATCTTCACCCGGCGATTAACTTCTTCGCCCGGCAGCCCCAGGTCGATGAAGAACTCGGTGATCTCCGGAATCTTGTTCTTTTCTTCTTCCTTGGCGATATGGATCGGGCGGCCCGAGGGGTTCATCACGCCCGGCAAGTCACCATCCGACGTGCAGACGCGCACGCGGCGGGCAAACAGGTTGCGACGATCGAACCCGCCCACCGGGTTCACACGCACGTAACCGTCCTGGCTGATGTGGCTCACCAGAAAGCCGATCTGGTCCATGTGCGCGGCCAGCATCACGCGCTTGGGCGTCTCCGGGGCTTTACCGCCGGCAGGGCGCGCCTTGCGCACGCCAATCAACGAGCCCATCGCGTCCACCCGCAGCTCATCGAACAACCCCGCCTGCGTCACATACTCCTGGATCACCGCACGGATTCGGTCTTCGCGTCCGGGAACAGAGGGGGTCTGCGTCAGCTTGGCAAGCAGGTCCATAGGGCGGTTACTTTCGGAAGGAGTGAAGTGGTCCGGCGAATTGGCATTCAAAACGCCCCCATAAGATAGAGCGTCTGCCGTGCAGCGGAAAGGTGGCCGCGTCTGTGTCGCTCGCTTGACAAGCTGCCGTACACGCGAAAGACTTTGGGCTTCATCACCAACCACTAGCCCCCCTAAATCGATGGAGTTCGACCCGATGAGCGCAGACGCCCGCGTGCAGGAACTTGGTCTGGAGTTGCCGCCCGCTCCGAAGCCGGCGGGCGTCTACAAGCCGATCGTGATCGCCGGCAACATGGCGTACGTGTCGGGCCATGGTCCGCTGCTGCCCGACGGCACCATGCTCACCGGCCGCGTCGGTTCCGAAGTCGACAAGCAGGCCGGCTACCAGGCGGCCCGGCAGACCGGCCTGGCGATCCTGGCTACGCTGAAGGCCAACCTGGGCAGCCTGGACCGCGTGAAGCGGCTGGTCAAAACGCTGGGCATGGTCAACGCCTCGCCCGATTTCAAGGAACACCCGGCCGTCATCAACGGCTACAGCGATCTGATGAAGGAAGTGTTTGGCGACGACGGCGTGGGTGCCCGCAGCGCCATTGGCATGGGTTCGCTGCCCGGCAACATCAGTGTCGAAATCGAAGCCATCTTCGAAATCGAGCCGTAATCGCTGCAGCGGCTCGCACAATCAAGTGATGCGATCCAGTACGGCCCCGAGGAGGTAACCTCGGGGCCGTTTGCGTTTACAGGTCGCGCAAGATCTCGCGGGCTGCATTCCGCCCGCAGGCGCCCATCACACCGCCGCCGGGATGCGTGGCCGCCCCGCACAGATACAGGCCCGCGACGGGCGTGCGATGATCGGCCCAGCCGGGCACCGGCCGCATGGCAAACAACTGATGCAGCGACATCGCGCCTTGGAAGATGTTGCCGCCGGTCAGCCCAAAGGTACGCTCCAGATCCTTGGGGCTCAGCACCTGGCGATGGAGCACCGCGCCGGGCAGATTCGGCGCGTACTCGGCCAACACTTCCAGGCATCGGTCGGCGAACGACTCCTTGATATCGTCCCAATCGCCTTCGCGGAGTTGATAGGGCGCGTATTGCACAAAGATGTTCATCACGTGCTTGCCTTCGGGCGCCACGGTGGGATCGACACTCGAAGGAATCGTGATCTCCAAAATGGGATTACGGCTGGGCCGGCCGTACTTGGCGTCGTCGTACGCCTGTTCGATGTAATCCATCGTGGGCGAGATATGGATCGTGCCCCGGTGGTGCGGTTGCACGCTCCTACCGGGTAGACACCGGAAGTCGGGCAGCTCCGCCAACGCCAGGTTGATCTTCATGGAAGCCGACGAGTAGTCGATCCGGCGAACCGCCTGGGCAAACTCCTCGGGCAAGTGCTCGGTGCCAAGCAGCCGCTCGAAGGTTTGATGGGCATCGATGCTGGACGCCACGGCTCGGGCGGCGATTTCGGTACCGTCTTCCAGTACCACACCCGTTGCCGCGCCATGCCGGGTAACGATCTTTGTCACCGGCGACTCGCGGCGAATCTCCACGCCCAGGTCACGGCATGCTCCGGCCAGGGCCGCGGCCAGTCCGCCCATGCCGCCTTGTACGTATCCCCACACGCCCCTCGCGCCGCCGGCTTCGCCCATTACGTGATGCAGCAGCACATAGGCGCTGCCCGGCGCGGCGATCGACGTGAACGAGCCGATCACGGCGTCGGTGGCCAAGGTTGCCCGCAGGGCTTCAGACTCGAACCACCGTTCGAGCAGCGGCCGGGCAGGGCCGACCAACAGTTCGATCGCCTCGGGTAGTTCGTTGCCCAGGTCTTTGACGGCACTAAACAGGTTCCACATCTGCCGGCCGTCGCGCAGCCGTTTGGCCACGCCGATCTTGCGCCAGCTCTTGGGCAGCGGCAGCACGTCGGGGGCAGTTTGATTCAGCACCGGCTCGATGACGCTGGCCACCCGTTCCAGCAGTGCTTCGTAGCGAGGGTAGGCCTCGGCGTCGGCCTGGCTGAACTTGGCAATCTCCCGCTGGTTGGCAGCCCGGTCGGGTCCCAGGAGCAGCGAGCGTCCATCCGGCAGCGGCGTGAACGACGACGGATTGCGCGGCAGCACCTTGAAGCCGTAGTCCGCCAGCCGCAGTTCCTTGATGATCGATGGCAGAAACAGGCTGATGACGTATGCCGCCGTCGAGATCTTGAAGCCCGACCACAGTTCCTCGGTGGTGGCAGCTCCGCCCAGTACGTGCCGCCGCTCGAGCACGCACACCCGCTTGCCCGCCTTCGCCAGGTAAGCCGCCGCCACCAGGCCGTTGTGGCCTCCGCCGATGATGACGCAATCGTACTGGGCTTGGGGCATGAGTGAACGTTCCTGCAAATTTGGGACGACTGAAACCATTGGCGGTTTGACTTACCCACCACTTGGCGGAGCCGGGGTGGGGGACGCGGTGCGTTCAAGGTCGCCCGCGGTTCCTGTTTAGCTTAGGATCGGCAGCGGTACGAACCGCGGCTGACTCCAAAGCCCCCGGCGGACCAGGTAGCCCACTACGATAGCAGGGGAGCCAGCCTGAGACCGAAATTCGCCCCGATTGTGCGAAACCGCCGCCCACCACCTGGGTTTAAGAACTGTGTTGGCCGGAAATGCGCTGGTGTTGCGCGCACCCAACAGGAATCGCCCCGGCGGCAGCGAGCGACGCCTGGCCTGCCGCATCAGCCGCAGTACCGGATCTATGAAGTATGCAAACTTTCGCTGGCAAACGAGTTAAGGCGGACGTAGGATACAAGGAAGCCTGATTGTCGCCCCTTCCTCGCTTGAGGCTCATCCCGGAGCGCTCACCGATATGTTCCGACGTTTTGCTTCTACGGTTCTTGCGCCCCAAGCATTGGCCGTAGCTTGTGTTGCGCTAACAGCCGCTTGGCTGGTTCCCGCAGGGCAGGCGGTGGCCGCCGACCCCGATTTTGTCGGTGTCCTAGCCGTTGCTGTGGAGCCCGAGGTCGCCCGCGAGCTAGGGCTGGAAGACGAGCAACTCGATAAACTCAAAGAAGTTGTTGAAAAACGCGAGCTGGGCGTCCTGAGCCTCCAGGACGAAGTTCGCGAGCTTGCGCCGGAAGAACGGGCAGCCCGGCTGGCCGAGTACCGGGCTGAATCAGAAAAGCAGGGGCTGGCCCTGCTGACCGACGAACAGCGCGACCGCTTGGCCCAACTGGCCATTCGCCGCAAGGGCATGGCCAGCTTGGCCGATCCCAAGGTAGCCGAGCAGGTTCAGCTATCGCCTGAACAACAGCAGCAGGTGAAAGACATCCTGGCCGAACGCGACCGGGAGTTGGAAGCCGCCGGCAACGACGCCGCCCGCAAGCAAACGCTGGAGCTGGAAACCGAACGCAAGTTGGCACAACTACTTACGCCAGCTCAGCGGGCTGCCTGGAGCGTCATGGCCGGCCAGCAGCCGGCAGGCGAGAAAGCGGAAACCGCCCAAGCCCCCCCCACGCCCATGCCTGCCGCCGGCACGAGCCCCGCTCCCGCAGCCAGCAGCGAAAGTGCCAGCGGTGCGGTGGTCATCCGCCGCGGAGCGGCCGCGCAGGGCGCCGGTACGACATCGCCGGGAGTGCCGGACACGGGGCGGGCCACGCCGCCACTTGGCCCCGTCGCTGGTCGGGCACCTGCCGCCGACGAGCCGGCCCCCTCTATCCCGCCCACGCAGATGGTCGAACGGCAGCCGCGCAAGGCCAATCAGCAACTGCGTTTCCAGTTCCGATACACGCCTTGGAAGGACGTCCTGGACTGGCTGGCCGAAGAAGCCGGCTACTCGCTGTACTTTGTCGATCTGCCGCAGGGCACGTTCAACTACTCGTCGGACACCAAGACCTACACTCCGGCTGAAGCCATCGACCTGCTCAACAGCGTGCTGCTCACCAAGGGCTACATGCTGGTGCGGCGCGAAAACATCCTGATGGTGATCAACCTGGATAACGGCATTCCGCCGAGCTGGGTGCCGTTTGTCTCGGCCGACGATCTGGACAACCGCGGTGAGTTCGAACTGGTGAGCGTGCTGTTCACGCTCGACAAGTTCACGCCGGCCGAAGCCGAAGCCGAGGTCCGCAAGCTGCTGGGCCCGCAAGGCTCGGTAGTGGTGCTGCCCACGGCCAAGCAGATCCTGGTGACCGAAACCGCCGGCCGCCTCAAGACGATCCGCCGCGTGATCGAACGGGTGGAAGGCCCCGAGTATGGCGATCGCAACTTCCGGGCGTTCCAGCTTCAGCACATCAGCGTGGATGAGGCGATGACCATCCTCCGCGAGCTGCTGGGCATCCCCAAGGACCTCAACTCCACCGACGCCATCAAGATCGCTCCCGATCCGATCGCCCGGCGGCTGCTGGTGAACGCCACGCCCGAGGTGCTCAAGCAGATCGAGCGTTACCTGACCGAGATCGACAAGGAAACCAAGCCGGTCCAGGAAGCGGCCGTTGGCGAAGCCTTGCAGTTGGAGATCCACCCGGTCACTGGTCCCGATCCCAACACGGTGCTCCAGGTGCTGCAAACCATGCTCACCGGTTCGCCTGGCGTGCGGCTGGCCGTGGACCCGGCGACCGGCAACATCGTGGCCCTGGCACGGCCCACCGAACACGCCACCATTCGGGCGACGATCCAGCAGATGCAAACGCAGGCGCATCGCAAGGTGGGCGTGTGGACGCTGGCTTCCAATGCCGATCCGGCCACCGTGCAACTGATGGTCAATCAGCTGCTGGGCGGCACGACCGAAGATGCCCAGAAGAACGCCCCCAAGCTCAGCTTGGATCCGCTCAACAATCGCCTGGTGGCCCTGGGCACCGAGACGCAGATCGCCCAGATCGATCAGCTTTTGAAGCAGTTCCAGTGGGATGCCGATGCCCCCGACGCGGTTGCCTCCAACGAGCGCTCGACGCTGCGGGTCATCCCCAATCTGACCGGCACCACAGCTCGGCAAGCGGCCGAACTGCTCGAACAGTACTTCCCCACACTGCGGCGGAACCGGATTCGGGTGGTGTACCCGTCGCAGTTAACGCCGGGCGGTTCGAGCGAATCGAATAATCGCGAGGCGTTCAATCCGCTGCTGGACCTGCCCTGGGGCGATGGCCAGCGCGGCCGCAGCACGCCTGCTTCGCCAACCAGCCCCCGGCAGCCTGATGCGGGCGTGCAAAAGCCGTCACGCGATCAGAGCGTTTCCAACGATCTACCGGCTACGCCCAGGTTGGCCGCCGCGGGCGTAATCGGTTTGCGGCCCCAGGCCGCCGCGGCAGCGCCGGCGGCTGCTCCAGCTAACGACGCGGTGAACCAGACCGCCGACACAAACAAGCCCGCCCAGGTGCGGCTGCTGCAAACGGTATTTCAAGTCCAGCAGCGTGACGACGAGAACTCGGCGAACAATCGCAGCGCGCAGGGGCGGTCCGAAGGTGCCCGTCCCGGCGAGCCCGACGACACCGTGACGATCATGGTCACGCCGCGGGGACTGGTGATCTCGTCGCAGGACACCGAAGCGCTGGACGACATCGAACGGCTGCTGACCCAGTTGAGTGAACTGGGCGCCCTGCGGCCCGAGGACTTCCACGTCTTTTACCTGAAGAACACCACGGCCGTCGCCGCCGCGCAAACGCTGGATAAGATCCTGGGCGGCGGCACCATCGCCACCGAGGAGGGCGGTGGTGGCGGCGGTTTGCTGGGCACGCTGGCCGATCAGGCCTTTGGCAACCTGGGCGGCGGCCTGATGCGCGGCATCCTCGGCTTTGGCGGCAGCAGCAGCTCGACCTCCAGCAGTCTGCTGGGCAGCTCGGTGCTGATCGTGCCCGATAATCGGCTCAATGCCCTGTTCATCAGCGCCAGCCCTGCGGAACTGGACCTGATCGAACGGTTGCTGACGTACATCGACCAGAACGAAACGCCGGAAACCCACGTGGCTCGCAAGCCGCGGTTGATCCCGGTGCGGTACACCACCGCGGCCGACATCGAAAAGGTCGTCCGCCAGGTGTACTCCGACAAGCTGATCGGTGGCGGCTCAGGCGGCGGTCAATCGCGTGCGCCTTCGCCGGAAGACTTCATCCGTGCCTTGCGGGGCGGCGGCGGTGGGCGCGGTGGCCGTGGCGGTTCCGACGAAGCCGAGGACGTCAACAAGCTGGCCCTGGGCGTCGACGAGCGGAGCAACTCGCTGGTGGTGTCGGCTCCCCAGGCGCTGTTCGAAGAAGTTGAGGCCCTGGTGCACCTGCTCGACCAGGCGGCCAGCAATACCGGCGATCAGTCGTCGTTCATGTACGCGGCCAAGCGCACCAGCCCTGCCGCGATCCAGCAAGCCTTGCAAGCCATCGCCGGCGACAAGGTGAAGGTGGTCACGCGCACGCCGGGCACGACGACGTCTCCATCCTCTAGCTCCAGCTCGACCCAAGCGTCGGCCTCGTCGCCGCCGTCGTCGTCCGGTCCCAATCCGGATGAAATGCGCGAGCGCATCCAGCGGTTCATGCAGTTCCGCGAGATGATGGAACGCGGCGGCGGTCCCGGCGGATCGAGCCGTGGCGGCTTCGGCGGCTTTGGTGGTGACCGCGGAGGCAGCAGCCGCGGAGGATTTGGCGGCTTCGGCGGTGACCGGGGCGGCAGTAGCAGCGGCAGCAGCCGGGGTAGCAGTGGCTTTGGCAGCAGCTCGCGTGGCGGGCGTTAAGCCGGCAGCCATCGATACCTTACCGTCCGGCACATAGCCACAGGTGGATGGCAGGGCTACACTCAGGGGCGCCGCCTGATTCACGGCGGCGCACTGCTGGGCTGCCCTAGCCTTGGCAGCTACGTTCTGCCCACCTGCACCGGGAAACCGCCGGGATGCGTCTGCCTACCCTCTGGCTGATAATTGCCGCGATCTTGTTCGCCGCCGGTTGTGGTTCGCGCGACGATGGTGAGCCACCAGCGGCCTCAACCAGCCAGTCTGGCGACGAACCGGCCGCACCATCGGATGCGTCAACCGGCACGAGCCACGACGAGCCGGCGCCAGCAATGCCACGCGCCGCAGTCCTTCACCGCATCGTCTTGCTGGACGATAGCCTCTCGATGGCGGCCCAGTCGCAAGGCCGCTCCGCGTACGATCGCGGCCGGGCCTACTTAGAGGATCTGGCAGCCAACCACACGGACCCACAACAAGCCGCGGGCACCTTATCGGTGCTGCGGTTCTCACAAGCGCGTAGCGGCGCATGGGATGTACGCGTACTTCCCGCCGCTCGAGTTTCACCGGAACGGTTGGCCCGAGCCGTGCCGACGGCGGCCAGCCTCACCGCAGCCGGACCGGCTGACGCCTTGGCGGCCTGCGGGGCGTTGATTAGCGAGGGCAAGCCAGACGATCGCTACACGCTCTACATCATCAGTGATTTTCGCCGCCGCGATTGGGCGGAAGCCCCAACTACCCAAGCGGCACTTGCCAGGCTGGCACAGCAGTCCGGCGTGGAAATCGTGCTGGTGCCCACCACCGCTGGACAAGAACAAAACCTGGCTGTTGCGGCCCTCACCGTGCCCTCGATTCCCACGCCGGGCCAACCTTCGCGGGTGAACGTTCGGGTGGACAATTTTGGCCCCGAAGCCGTGGCTCGGCCGCCGGTGAACGTCTTCGGCCAGCAGCAAACCGGGGCAGAACTGCCACACACGACGCTGTCTGCACCGGGCGTCCTTGAGCGGAACAGCCGCATCCAACTGCCGTACGAGTTCACGCTGACCGATTCGGCTCCAGTGATTGTGGAAGCCCACCTCAACACAGATGACGCCCTCGCCGCGGACAATACGCGTTATCTCTACTTCGAAGTGCCCGAACCGCTGCGGGTATTGATTGTCGATGAGCTGGCGGCCGACGCTGCCCCCGGCCGCTTCGTGGCAGCCGCGCTGTCGCCGCTGCCGGAAGTCGCCACCGGCTTCCATGCCGAACAATCAGGCCCCAGCGCGCTGGAGAAACCGCTGGAGGCGTTTGCATCCGTCGTGGTATCGAACGTACCGCGTTTATCGGCGGCGGCGATCACGAACCTGCGCCGCTATGTCGAAGGCGGTGGCGTGCTCGTCTACTTTGCCGGCAAAGACGCGAACGCCCGCTACCTCACCAGCCAACTGTACGACGACGGCCGAGGCCTGCTGCCATTCCCGGTCGAAGCGATTGCCACGCTCGCACCACCATCGGCAAACGTTGCCGCAGACGAACCGAACAACCGCAACGAGGAATCGCAGGGCGACGTCCGTTTTGAGCCGGGGCGCCGAGCGTTTGCCGTTTTCACCGAGGAACAGTTTGGCGGAACGTTCCAGCAGACGCTGCACGTCGCTCGCTATTTGAAAGTGCCGCCAACCTGGAAGCCTGGCGAAGGTGTGCAGGTGCTCGCCACATTGCGTGACGGTTCGCCGCTGATCGTGGAGCGGCAGCTAGGGCACGGGAGGGCGATCTTCGTTCTTACCGCCATCGATCCGGCCTGGACCAACTGGATGAACCAACCGTCGTGGGTGCTGTTCAACCTCGAACTGCAGAATGAACTGCACCCGCTCAATGTTCCCAGCCACATCCTTGGCCAGCCGCTGCGGGTGCCGCTGGATGGTTCCCAATATCAGCCCCGCGCACGCTGGTCGAAGGCCTGGCCCAAGCCCGACGGCAACGCACCCGACGTGCAGATCCTCAATGCCCGCAGCGGTGGCATCGCTGAAGGCCGGCCACTTTGGGTGATCGATCTGAATCCCAGCGAGCCGGGCGTGTACGAGCTGATTCTCGAAAAGCTTTCCGGCGAGGTCGAAGGACGGTATTACGCCTGGAACGTCGATCCGGCCGAAGGCGATCTGGCCCTGGTCGATCCGGCAGAATTGATCACGCTGGCCCCCGACAAGATCCGCGTGGAGCCAATCCCAAGCACAGGGCCGTAACGGCAAGGCAGCCCGCCGTGGAAAACCAGCCTATGATTCGCCCGATGTTCGGCAGTGTCGCAACCATCGTGTTGGTGTTCGCCGCCGGCTGTAGCGACCATACAGCGGCCCACCAGGCCGTGTTTGGCAGCGAAGCCGCGGCAGCCGTCGTGCGCAACGCCACCACCGTGCAGGCGTATCGCCTGGCGGCTCCGAGCTTCTTTCAGCAAACGCTCGACCGATACGAAATGGCCGCTGGGCCGGTACCTGTACCAGCCAACCTGGCCGATCAACTGAAGCGGCTACTGCTCGACCCTGAGAGCTACGACTTCACCAACGCCAAAAGCTGCAATCCCGCCCACGAAGTGCGGATCGAGTTTGTCCATGGCGATCGCCGAATCGACGTGCTATTATGCTTCGAGTGCGGGATTCTCACCGTCTACGACGATGGGCAGTACGCCGGCGGCGAAGAGTTCCACCGGGTCAACGCGCAACTGGTTGCCATCGTTAAACAGCTTTTCCCGCAGGAACAGCTGATCCAGTCGCTTCAATAACGCGATCTGATCGCTTTCTTCGCTACGGGCCGCATTGCACCAGATCCAACTGCGGCAGGTTGCTAATCGGCCAACTGCTCGTTCCACAGTTTCAGCACGGGCTCGGCGGGGTTGCTGTGCTCGTAACCCAGGATGCTGAGCGAAGCGGTACCCAACAACAGCAGCCGGCCTCCGGAGGGCTCCAGGCCTAGCCAGCGGGCGGCGAGCACGCGCAAGAAATGTCCGCTGGAAAACAGAATGGCGTTGCCGCTGGCCGCCTTCAGCCGGGCAATCACGCGGTCCGCCCTAGCTCCAATCGCTTCCAGGGATTCGCCGCCGGGGCAACCATCGCGGAAAAGCTGCCAATCGGGCCGCTGCTGACGAATCTCGGCGGTGGTGATCCCTTCGTACTGGCCGTAATCCCATTCCACCAGGTCGGGATCGACCACGGCGGCATCGGCAAAGCCGGCCAGTTCGCAGGTTCGTCTCGCCCGAGCCAAGGGGCTGGTCCACACCTGGGCAAAGTTTTGACCTGCCAAGCGGCCGCGAAGCGCCCTGGCGTGCTGCTCGCCCGCCGGGGTGATCGGGATATCGGTCAGCCCTGTGTGGCGTCCACTGGCCGACCACTCGGTTTCGCCGTGACGGACCAGCCAGAACTCGGGAAGCGACGTCATCGGCAGCTTACTCCGACTGTATGGGGGCAAAGCCGCGGCGCATGGTGTTCTCGGTAACCGTCCGCGGCACGACAAACTGCAACAGGTAGTCCGGCCCACCCGCCTTACTGCCGATGCCCGACATCCGGAAGCCGCCAAACGGCTGCCGGCTGACCAGGGCACCAGTGATGGGACGGTTCAGGTACACGTTCCCCACGCGCAGCTCGCGAGCAACCCGGCGAAGGTTGCGCGGACTGCGGGAGTACATGCCACCGGTGAGAGCGTACTGCGTCCCGTTGGCAATCGCCAGTGCTTCGTCGAGGTCTTTGGCCTGCATCACCGCCAGCACCGGCCCAAAGATCTCTTCCTGGGCCAGTCGGGCATCGGGCGCGATGTCGGTGAAGATATGGGGGCCGATGTAATACCCTTCGTCGGCCAACGGTCCCACGTCCACCGCCAACGCCAGGCGGCCTTCCTGTTTGCCGATCTCGATGTACCGTTGGATGCGGTCGTAGGCTTCCTGATCAATGACCGGGCCGACGCGGGCGCCGGGATCTTCGGCGGGCCCCAGCGGCAGGCTGCGAGCCGCTTCCACCAGCCGAGCCACGAAAGCTTCGTAGACGCTCGGCAGCACGATGCAGCGGCTACATGCCGAGCACTTTTGGCCCTGGTAGCCAAAGGCGCTGGTAATCACGCCGGCGACGGCTTCGTCCAGATCGGCATCGTCGTCGATGATGATTGCGTTCTTGCCGCCCATCTCGGCAATGACGCGTTTGACGTCGCAGCCGGGGCCGGTTTGCGAAGCCTTGGCGGCCGAGGCGTTGATCTCCAGCCCCACCTGCCGCGAACCGGTGAAGGCGATGAGCGCCGTCTGCGGATGATCGACCAGCACCGGGCCCACCACTTCGCCCTGGCCGGGCAGGTAATTCAGCACGCCCGGCGGCAAACCCACGTCGACCAAGGCCTGCATCAACCAGGCCGCCGTAACCGACGATTGCTCGGCGGGCTTCATCACCACGGTATTGCCGGTCACCAAGGCGGCGGCCGTCATGCCGGTGAGAATGGCCAGCGGGAAGTTCCACGGCGCGATCACCACGGCCACGCCGCGCGGCAGGTATTCAAAGCGGTTCTCCTCGCCCGGCACGTTCGCATGGCCGAACTCGCCTTGCAGGGCGACCGCCCCCCGGGCGTAGTACTCCAGAAAGTCGATGGCTTCGCACACGTCGGCGTCGGCTTCGCGCCAGCCCTTGCCGCATTCGTACAGTTGGCACGCTGCGAACTCAAACCGCCGCTCACGCAAAATGCTCGCCACGCGCAGCAGGTAATCCGCGCGGCGGCGCACGTCCAGATCAGCCCATGCGGGCCAGGCCTGCGCGGCGGCCTCAACGGCTTCTCGTGCCAATTCCTCGGTTGCGCTGCCGCAGGTGCCAATCACCTGGGTCTTGTGCGAAGGGTTGATCGATTCGATCCGTTCCGCGGTATCTCGCCGCCGACCGGCAATCACCACCGGATAATGTTCGCCCCAACGCTGACGCACCGATTCCAGGGCCTCGCGCATGCTGCGGCGGGCCGACTCCTTGGCGAAGTCCGAGATCGGTTCATTGCGGAACGAACGTACCCACTGCGGCAATTCGTTCGACGCCAGCTCGGAAGCCAACCGGGCCAGGATCGGGCCCTGTTCGGCCTGGGTCGGCGGGGTCGCCGCATCGGCACCACTGCTAGTCGCCGCATCGCCCGTCTCCGGCCAGGTGTGACCGTCGGCGTGGTCCAAGGGGTTCATCAGAAGCTCCTCGGGACTGAGTTGCGCATCGAAACTGGTTCGCAGGAAGGAATCGTTGGACGTGTTCTCCAGCAGCCGGCGCACCAGGTACGCCATGCCGGGGATCAGCTCGCCAAAGGGCATATACACCCGCAGCCGGTTGCCCATCGCCACGAAGGCTTCCTTCTCGGCATCGGCCATGCCGTAGAGCATTTGCAGTTCCAGGCCCAGCGGCGGCAGCCCGATATGCCGGGCGGTAGCGATGCCGTGCGCCAGCGAACGGATGTTGTGGCTGCCCAGCGCCGGCCGCAGGTGGCGGTAGTTGTAGATGGCAAACCGCACCAGCCGCTCAAAGTTGGCGTCCGACTGCCATTTCTGCTGGAACACCGGGACCGGCCAGCCGTGATACTGGGCGTGCACGGTTTCGTAGTCCCAGTACGCGCCTTTCACCAGTCGCACCCACACCGGCTTGCCGCGCTGGATGGCCCAGTCGCGCAGCTCCACGAGATCACGCTCGGCGTCGCGCAGGTAGCACTGGATGACGATGCCCACGTCGCCCACGTCGCGGAACTCGTCCTCCATCAACACCTTTTTGAAGACCGCCAAGGTGAGATCCTTGGTGTGGTAGCTCTCCATGTCGACATTGATGAACGCCTGGTGCTTGCGGGCCACCCGCAACAACTGCCGCAGGCGTTCGCCGGCCCGGGCGATGCTGCCGTCCCAATCCAGCGGATCAAACCGGTTATCGAGCGCCGACAGCTTGATCGAGACATTCACGCGGGGCAGGGCCGACTCCACGCCGCGATCAACCTGCGGCACCTCGGGCCAGGAGTTGATCGTGGGGGCGAGGTTCTCGATCAGTTCGATGTACGAATAGAAAAAGCGGTCGGCTTCCGCGTCGGTGATGACGGCCTCGCCCAGCAGGTCGAGCGAAAATGCCTGCCGCGCGCGACGAGCCCGTTTGACCGCGGCCAGCACTTCGTTGGTGCTGGTGCCGGCGATGAACCGTCGCGCGTGGCTGAGCGCGTTCTGCCGCGCGGCATACGCCACGGCTCGGCCGGCCAGAGAGTCGGGACGCGCCACGTGCATGCCTACCCGCACCGCCGAAGGCAGGTACTGCTGCACTTCCTCGAAGTACTCCTGAAGGTGCCGCGTTACTTCCTCGCGGCGGTTAAGCATCGGGAGCACGTCGATGAAGCGAAACAGTTGAACCTTGACCGACTCGTTCTGCATCGCCCACGACATGATCCGGTCGTCCCACCAGCGCCGCTGAAACACGTTGGGCCCACGGCGTGGCATCAGACTCAGGACCGTCTGCCCAACCTCGCGGGTCGTGCGTTCGATGGCAGCCAGATCGGCAGGCGAGAAGACATCCACGCTCAAGGGGGAACCTCAACGAGTTTGTGGAAGATGAGTCGGCCAGGTCCGCCTAACCGGCAGACACAAGACGATGCTTCTAAATCCTTTACGCATGAACGCCGCAGTCGGTGCTGAAGCCGCACCTTTGGGCGGGCCTGCTGACCAACTGGGGGGCCGCTTCCTAGGTAAGTGTATGAGTTAGGGCGAACGAAGTCGAAACTGCTGCCCGCGACATTGCCCCCAAGACCGTGGCAACCGGCAAGAGGGGGGAACTCTGCACCAAAATTTTGGGGGAAGTACCAGAACCATGAGCCCAGTTGTGGGTTTATCTAGGCTAGGGATCTCTTCCCGCCGCTCCGGGGTACCGCGCTGCGTAGGCGTGGTGTGTGCCCTCCGGCCACCGGCTGGCGGTTCACCGCGTTGACCACGTGTCTTTCTGGGAGATAGCGCAACATGTTGTACCGTAAAACTTTGTACGTAGCCCTCGCCGCCATCGTCGCCGTCGGCATTGCTACCTCGGCCCAAGCTCAAGGCCCGCGTCAGGGCGGCCCGGGTCAAGGAGGCTTTGGTCGCGGCGGATTTGGTGGGGGCTTCGGCGGCGGATTCAACGATCCTTTCTCGCTGGTGAATAACCCCGCCATCCGCAGCGAACTGGGCATCGACGACTCGCAAGCCGAGAAGTTGCGTGAGCTGCGTCAACAATTGGACGCCGAAGTCGATGCTGCCCGCCAGAAGGTCACCGCCCAGTTCACCGAGAAGCTGAACGACGTGCTGCTGCCGCACCAGGTGGATCGCCTGCTGGGCATCACGGTTCAGCTCCGTGGCCCCGCCGCCCTGCAGGATCCGGTGATCGCCAAGCGGATCGGCCTGACCGACGCCCAGCAGAAGGAAATCGCCGCGAAGCTCGAAGCCCTGAACGAGCGGAACCGGACGGCCTTCCGCGGTCAGGATGGCGAACGGCCCGATCGTGAAGCCCTCCAGGCTCGCTTCCAGGAGCTGCGCCAGGAGCGCGAGAACGTCATCAACTCGGTGCTGACCGCCGACCAGAAGAAGAAGCTGGATGAGCTGCGCGGCGAAGAGTTCGATCGTTCGCAACTGTTCCAGCGCCGCGACGGCGATCAGGGCGGTCGCGGCCGTGGTCGCGGCGGCAACAACTAAGCCCGTTCGCACTTGGGCAAACCCGCATTGTCCCGCCCGGGGAACCACCTTTGTTCCGGCGGTCACGCTGGTTGCCTAAAGATCTGATCTGCAAGGATCAGAGCCGGCATACGAGCCGACACACCGCCGGCGCGCGGTACCGCTTACCGCGCGTCGGCCCGTTTGCCCCTCCGCGCTTGCCGATTGCGGTCACCTCCCTCGCCCAAGCGACTGCTGCACGTGGCCCGCGTGAGGCTCGCCGCTCACGGTCGCCAGGGCAGCGGCAGTGTCGGAACCGCCCTCTCAAAGCAAACTCGCCGCGGAACGGCTGCGTCCCCTCCCCCACTGGGTCGCGTCGTTCCGCGGTGCCTTTTTGCGCGCTGTAGCCACAGCCAACCACGCTAGCGTTTCACAACGCCATGCCGATGCATTGCGTCTGCGATCTTGGGCACATAGGCCGCAATTTTCTGGACTTTCGCTTCGCGCACCACTAAGTTGAGGTGGAAATCGCATTGGGCAGTGCCCCTTTGTCTCGTCCACCTTTTCGCGTTCGCGAGCCCACGATCATGTCTAAGACTGTCCTCGCCGGACTGTCGGCGCTAGTTGTCCATTTGGCATTCGCTATTTCGGCCGACGCCCAGTCCCCCACCACAACCGTAATGCAAGCGCGAGCCTTGGCGGAACAAAACCGGCTGAGGTTACCGGCCAAGGTTATCGGTTACGATCCGCACACAGATACATTTCAGCATCAGGCGAGCGCCATCACGTCCTCTTCGAGCTTTCGTCCCGGCGGCGATAACAACTACTACGGCAATCGCCTGGAACGGTTTCAGTTCCGCGGTTCGGAAGAGCAGGGCGGGCTTTACACGGCGATCCGCTGGTATGTCGAAGGGCTGAATCTCAACCCGCGCAACTACCAGTACCGCATGGGCCAACATTAAAGGCCAGGCAGCCTGACGCCGCCTGGCCTTGGGATTGGTGATCGTAACCGATTGCCGATCGAGCGCTACCGGACCTCGTGCACCAAGTCACCCAGCAACTCCTTGAGGATGTTGTTGCCCGGGTACGGATGGCCCCGGTGGTGCAGGAAGGCTTCGGCGTGCGCGACGCCAATCTCCGCGCCACGCCGGGCACTCCAGCGTGCCTGACTTTCCAGGTACTCGTCCACGCCGTGCTGTGCCCGCAACCACTCCCGCTGGCTGGCGTGGCAGGCCAGCATGTCGCGCTTAAGGTCAAACGTCTTGGTGGTATCGACGTAGAAGTGCGGCTGGATCGGCTGGCCAAAGTGGTCCACGCCCTCCAGCGCATCGACGTAAAACAGGTGCGGAATGTGGTCGGTGGCCGGAGCCGGATCCCACGCCCGCGTTGCATAGTTGGGGCAACTGGCGTTGAAGCAGGCGTCGCGCACCAGGCGGCTGGTGGCCTCGTGGTCGTCCATGTAGTCCACCGGCGGAGCCGTGAGCACGATGTCGGGCCGATGCCGGCGGATCGCCTCGGTGACGCGGCGTTTGCTGTCCAGGTCGACCACAATGCTCAGGTCGCGGAACTCCAGACATTCGTAGGTCGCGCCCAGCATCTCGGCGGCCTTGGCGGCCTCTTGTCGGCGCACGGCGGCGATCTCCTCGGGGCCAAGGTCGCGGCTTCCGCAGTCGCCGGGCGTCATCGTGATGCACACGATGCTGTGGCCTCGCTCGGCCAGCAGGGCCAGCGTTCCAGCACACTGAAACTCGATATCGTCGGGGTGGGCGTGGATCGCAAGGATCCGCTTACTTGCCGAACTCACCGTTTCTCCTTCTGGCACGATCGCAAACCGGCACGGGGGGCGGCACATCCGCCAAACGGTCCAAGCGTAGAATGTACACGCTGGCCTCGGCAAGCCCTAGGGGCCGGTTCCGCGCCCGCCACCGCCGCACCGCAGCGTGCCAGCCCGGTCCACCTAGTCGCGATACCGCTTCAGCAGATCCTCGTAGGCGTCGATCCGCCGATCGCGCAAGAAGGGCCAGTGCGTCCGGGCGGTGTCGATCAGGTCCAGCTGGCAATCGGCGTAGAGGATTTCTTCCTTGTCGTGCGAGGCCTTCGCCAGCAGGTTGCCGTAGGGATCGGCGATGAAGCTGCCGCCCCAGAACTCGATCTCACCTTCCTTGCCGATCCGGTTGGCCGCCGCCACGAACAGACCGTTGGCAATGGCGTGGCTCCGCATCATGGTTTCCCAAGCCGAATGCTGGCTGGGGCCGTACGTGTCTTTTTCGTCGGGCAGCCAGCCGATGGCCGTGGGATAGAACAGCACCTCGGCCCCGGCCAGAGCCGTGAGACGCGCGGCCTCGGGGTACCACTGGTCCCAGCAAACGCAGGTGCCGATATGAGCCTTCGAGGTCCCGATGCTGCGGAAGCCCAAGTCGCCGGGCGTGAAGTAGAACTTCTCGTAGTACAGCGGATCATCGGGAATGTGCATCTTGCGATACAGCCCGGCGATCGAGCCATCGACGTCGTAGACGGCCGCCGTGTTGTGGTACAGGCCCGGCGCCCGGCGTTCAAACAACGAACCGACCACGACTACGCCGTGCTCGGCGGCAGCCGCGGCCAGGCGGTCGCTGGTGGGGCCGGGAATCGGCTCAGCCCAGGCAAACCGCGAGTGGTCCTCGCTCTGGCAAGGGTACGGCGTGGCGAACAGCTCTTGCAGACAGATCACCTGCGCGCCATGGCCGGCGGCTTCGGCCACGCGGGCAATCGCCTTGGCGACGTTTTCTTCCTTGTTCTCGCTGCACTGCATCTGCACGACGGCCAGTTTCAACACGTCGCCTTGCCGCCGAACCGGAACCCGGTGCATTGCCGCCGATGATTCTGCCAACTTGCTGCTCTCCCCAGAGTAAGCGCCAACGAAGCCCAACAACGCCCGCGGTCAGGCCACCGCAGGGAAAGCCCGCAGCCTGACCGTAGAGTATTCAAGGCGCAACGGCGGCAATTGTCCAGGGCCGGCTGCTTGAACCGCGAGGCAACCGACAAACGACCGGGAGACTCGGCCTTAGACCAGCAAGAAACGTGGCGGCGTCTAGCCCCGGGCTGCTCGAGCCGCGGCGGTGGGCAAGACAGGGGCGGGCGAGTTTGCGGCCAAGGCGCGAGCAACGAGCCCTAGCGGTTGAGTGGCAGCACAGGCTCGGAGGTTGCCGGGGTGGCTTGCGTCTCGGCGCTGGCCGGGGCCGGCGGAACGTCTAGCCGCAGCGTGTGCAGTCGCCCATTGCGTTCGAGGGTCAGCTCCAGCGGGCCATGCGCCGTGTTGAGCAGCCGGAGGAAGGCATCTTCGTTCTCGAATTTCTGGCCCGACACCTCGTGGACGTAATCGCCCACCTGGACGCCTGCGATCGCCGCCGGCGAGTACGGCACTACCCGCGTGATCAGCACGGTGCCTGGCTCGGCATCGTCGGTCCGCCAGCTAAGGCCCACCCGGATAGGCTGCCCGTCCAGCTCCAGCGGCAGCTTATGCGTTTGGCCAGCCCGCTCGATGGTGATGGTCGTATGCCGCGGCGCGGACAAGACGCTTTTCGCCAGGTCGTCGCCGCTGGCAATTGCCGTTTCGCCCACCGCCGTGATGCGGTCGCCCGGCCGCACACCTGCCTTGTCGGCGGCCGAGCCAGGCACGATCAGCGTCAGCACCACACCGTTGACGTTCGCCTCCCGGGTGTTCCAGTGAACGCCCAGCCGGCCCGGCAGCGGCGGCAGTGGCCTTGCCCAGAGCTTTTGCATCTCGACCGTCTCGCGGCGAGCCGCGGCCCGAAAGCCCGGCAGTCGGTCGGCGTTGGCCACTTCGTCAACGATGCCCAGCAGCAGCCGCGTGGTTTTCTGAATGCCTTCGAAATTGAGTTTCTCGGCGTCGTCGCTGGGCCGATGGTAGTCCGGGTGCAATCCCGTGTGCGGCATCAAGTACGCGATGGAACGCGCGAAGAACGGATAATGATCGCTGTTGTCCTCAATGGCCCAGGTGAAGTCGATCTCCAGGCCCTGGTCGTTGTGTCGGGCGACCAGGCTCCGCAGCCCCCAACTGGTACGGCTGCCGGAGATCTCCAACCGGTTATCGCGGAGCCGGCCCACCATGTCCATGTTGACCATCAACCGCACCTTGTTGAGCGGCACGGTAGGGTAGGCGACCCAATGACGCGAGCCGAGTAGGCCCTTTTCCTCGGCGTCCCACAGCGCAAACAGGATCGACCGCCGCGGCGGCCCCATTTCTGCCAGGGCCTCGGCCAGCTCGAGCAGTGCGGCCGTGCCGCTGGCGTTGTCGTCGGCCCCGTTGTGAATGTAACCGGTGGGCCCGAAGCTGTTCTGCGACGTGCCGTAGCCTACGTGGTCGTAATGGGCCCCTACGACGATCACCTCGTCGGCCAACTGTGGATCGCTGCCCGGCATCAGGCCTAGAATATTACGGTAGCCCGCCCCGAACGCCTGGAAGTAGCTGCCCTGTTCGCCGGCTGGCTTGAGGCCAATCCGGGCAAACTCGCGCGCCAGGTAATTGCCGGCCGCGTACCCCCCCCGGCTGCCGGCCTCGCGGCCTTCGTAGGTGTCGTCGGCCAGGACGAAGATGTGCCGTTTGAGGTCGCGGGCCAGGATCGATTCGTACGCCGCCCGCCGCCTCAGAGCGTAGCCATGCTCGGCCGCCGCCGAAACGGCTAGGGCCACGACCAGCAGCCATCCCCCCAACAGTTGCAGAATCCTGTACACGTGATTCTACCCTTTGTGCAGAAAGTACGGGGACAGGGGACGGCCGGTGGGCAGTACAGTCATCCTGTCCTACCCAGTTTACCATCGGAGAAAGTTGGCTCGGCGGTTAAGCGGGCTTGCCGAGACGCGCAAATTGAGTAGAATCGCCCCAAGTGGTCAGCGATGCCACTGTCGGCATCGCAAGCTGCCCGGAGAGGTGGCTGAGTGGTCGAAAGCGCCGGTTTGCTAAATCGGTGAACGGGGTTAACCCGTTCCGCAGGTTCGAATCCTGTCCTCTCCGCTGTTGCGACAAGCCGTCGGCGTAAACACCTGACGGCTTTCATTTTGCGCCGATGGCAACGCACCGCCGCAGCCAACTGTGCTGAAATTGTGCTGAACACATACCCGGCCCGTCATTGCGTTTCCTCCGGGGGCTTCTGCCCCAGCTTGCGTGCGAAATCTTGCATCGCCGCCTGGCTGGCCGCATCGGCGATGTGGGTGTAGAGCCTCAGCGTCTCGGCATCCACGTGGCCCACCCAGGCACGCACCACAGCCTCCGGCGTCCCCGAAGTTAGGGCGAGGCTGATGAAGGTATGGCGGAACGTGTGGACATGCCCGGGCAGGTCCAATTGCTTGAGCAGCTTCTTCAGGTTCGCCAACAGTAGCCGCTCGCTCATCCGCCGCCCGCCGCTGGGGTACTTTCGTGACGGCGGAGCGACAAACACCCAGCGGTGCTTCCTGGGGAGCTGCTCTAGGATCGCCCGCACTTGAGCCGTCATCGGCACCGCCCGGCGATTCCCCGTCTTGGGCGTCCAGCCTTCCTTGGCCCGAACGTGGATCACGTTGGCCCCAAAGTCGATGTCTTTCCAGGTCAGGTGTGAGAGCTCTCCGGCCCTGAGTCCCGTACCGGCTAGCGCCTGAAACGCACTCTTATAGTGCCGTTTTCAAAACCTTCTTAAGCAGATCATGATACAGGCCAAGTGGATCAATCCTTGATCGATGAAGGCG
>CALBRZ010000044.1 GCA_937927735.1 uncultured Planctomycetales bacterium | reverse complement strand
CAACCGGCATTCATCCAAGACCGCTTTTTGGACAGCCTCTAAGAGATTCTTCGAGACGCACGATTCTGTGGGGCATCAGGACGACACGCCGCAAGCCTCAGTATGCGTTGTCTGCACGGCGGCGACATTCACATATGCGGCCAGTGGCCCGGCGTGGTGCTTGCGCCGTAATCTCTCAGCGATGCGTGCGGGGAGCCTGATCTGAGCCCCTTGCTGGGGTAGGCTTCATCCCCAGTTGTGCGTCTTGGTACCAAGTGCTGGGGGCGCCACGTAGATCGCGGACCAGACTTGGCCAACGTCTATTCCCCGGGTGCAAGCATCTGGGCTACTCGTTAGCTGGGTGAGCCCTTTTTGTGCATGTACGCAGCCAGGCCGCAAAGACCATTCCCTGGACGTGAACCCTGGGCTAGGCCGTCGTATGGGCCGTGCGGCGGTGCTGCCATTTGAGCAGCAGTGCCAGGAAGGCCGGCACCAGCACGGTGCGGACCAGGAAGGTATCGAGCAGCACGCCCAGCGAGAGGGCAAAACCGAGCTCCAGCATGCCGCGGAGCGAGCCGGTCATCATCGACACGAAGGTGCCGGCCATGATCAGGCCACAGCTCGTGATGATGCCTCCGGTGCGCTGCATGCCCACCCGCAGGCCGCCCAGCGGCCCCAGCCGCTGCTGCTCTTCGAAGACGCGGGAGGCCAGGTAGATGTTGTAGTCCTCGCCGATCGCGACCAGGATCACGAACAAGAACAGCGGCACTTTCCAGTCCAAGCCGCCGAATTCGGGCCCATAGATCGCTGCAAACAGTAGCTGGGTGGCACCGATCGCGACCAGGAAGCTGAACACCACGCTGATGATCAGGTAACAACAAATCAGCGGACGCCGCAGGATCGCGAGCATAACCATCAGCACGGCCAGGGCACACAGTACCTGGATTCGGCGCTGGTCGCGGGTGGTGACGTCGCGCAAGTCGCTGGTGGCGACGGTCGGGCCGAAGAACTCAAACTGGGCCCCCTGCCAGAGGCCCAGCCCCGAGCCTTCTTGCGGCTGGGCGGGTGGCGCGGGGACCTCGGCGGCCACGGCAGTCGCGGTTAATAGTCCGGTTGCGGCAACCGGCGATTGCGGCGGCCTGGTGCCTGAGAGCTTTTGCAGAGCCTCGCGCACCTGGTCCAACACCGCCGCGCTTTGCGGCGAGAAGGGATCGTACTTGGTGACCACGTCGAATCGGGCAACTTTGCCATTCAGCGGCGGAGCCACCGAGACGTAGTGGTCCTCGGCCGCCATCACCTTGCCCTCCTGCTCGCCGGCCCCGAACAGGCCGAAGCGTTCAGGCGGTTCGTCGCCCAGGGGACGTGTCAGGCTGCGGACCCGCGCCACGCCGGGCAGGTTGGCCAGGTACTCGGTCAGTTCGTAGATGGCGTCTTCACCATGGACGCTGTGGAAATCGCCCTGCGGCTGCAGGGCAATCACCACCACGGGGCCGGTATCGCCACGGTCGAAATGCCGGTAAAGCATTTGCGTGCCTTGCACGCTGGGCCGGTCGGCATGCAGCTCATTGATCAAGGCGTACGAGGGCTGAATGAACAGCCCTTGGTAGGCAAGCGGCCCCAGCACCACGAGACAGCCCAGCAGGATCAGCCCGGGACGAACCGTCACGCGGCGGCTGATCCACCGCCACAGGAGCTCGCTCCGGCGCGACGTGCGGGCCGTTTCCAGCTTCCACGGCCAGAAGACCTGGCGGCCCATGATCGAAATCAGGGCCGGCGCCAGCGTACAACTGGCTGCCAGCGACACGGCCATGCTCAGCCCCAGGGCGGGGCCGCTGAAGCGGAACTTGCCAAAGTCGGCAAAGGCCATCATCGCCAGCCCGCATACCGTGGTCAGGGCACTGGCCAACAAGGCTTCGCCCACGTGCCCCAAGGCGGAGGCGGCCGAACGCTGCGGGCTCGCGCCGCCGAGCAGTTCTTCACGGAATCGGGCAATCAGGAACAGGCAAAAATCGGTGCCGGCTCCAAACAAGATCACCACGATGAAGATCTTGGTGGTCTTGAACACCTTGAACTCGAAGGCACCGGTCTGGTCGGTAAACTGCGTCAGCAGCGAGACCAGGTCGGTGGCCACCATCACCGAGGCGGTGATGGTGATCAGCGACACCACCGCCAACAGCGGCGCGCGGTACACGATCAGCAGAATCAGCACCACCAGGGCAACGGTGGTGGCTTCGGTGCGGCTGATACTTTCCTTGGCCGCAACCAGCATGTCGGCCCCGACCGCGGCAGAACCGCAGACGCCTAGCTGCAGCCGCTCGGTGGGGAAGCCGGGCAAGCCGCGCAGCTCGTCCATCACTTCGAGAACCGCTTCGAACAGCGGCATGTTCGAGGTGGCCATGAACTCGGTCGAAAGCTGCACGACGACCAGGCCGGCCTGACCGTCCTCGCTACGCAGCCGTTCGGCCAGCACGCCCTTGGCGGTTCGCTCGGCCCGAGGGCCGGCCGGTTTCAGAGCCGACCAGATCCCCAGGTAATGAGGGCTATCGTGCAAGCGGGCATGCAGTCGCTCCTCGAGCTCGACAAAGACCTCGGCGTCGGTAAGTTCGCGCGACTCCGGCAGTTCGCCCTGAGCGCCCGATGCGGCCGAAACACGCCGCGTGTGGGCAGCACTGCGAGACGATTCCGGGGCTGCCTGGGGTTCGTCGCCGGCCGACTGCTCGTCGGTTGACTCGTCGGGCCGGGACGGACGCTCGTTCAGGTCGAGCTTGCCCTGGCGAGCTTCGACGATCACCACGAGTTGGCTCTTTTGCCGCTCGCCGGGGAACGCCTGGCTTAGTAGTTTTTCGCCCCGTACGCTTGCCGCCGAGGGCGGCAGATAGGCCAGGTCGCCGTCGCGGGTGACGCTCTCCCAGGAGGGCGAAACCCACCGCAGCGCGGCCACCACCGCCAGCCAGCCGGTTATGACCAGCAGACGCCGCTGTACCACGAACTGGCCCAAGCGTTGGAACATGGCGAGGATGCGGTGGGAGTACGGATTAGGGTGGCTCGTGCCGTTACATGCCCTACAACCGGCTCAACGGCTTTCCGTCGCGATCCTGGCACTAGCGCGAGGAGCGGACGACGGGCTGGGCAGTCCTTTGGGGACTCCAAAACCGCTTGGCCATAGGTTACCGATTCTGCGATTCCCCTGCCAAGGAGGGGTGACGGGTGTCAGCCTTGGCAAAAAGGTAGCAATTGCGCAAAGGCTGCATGGGCACCCACTATGACGGTACGCCACAGGCAAGCAAAGCACAACCTGCCAAAAGCGGGGGGGGCCGCATCCTTGCAACAAGAAAATCAGGTTGCCGAGGTTACGCCGATCAGACGCGGCATACCGCCTAGGCCCGGGAAATAAATTGCCCAGTCCTCGTATCCACCTTAATCACCTCGCCTTCTTCGAGATAGCCAGGAACCTGGACGACGGCCCCGGTTTCCAGGGTGGCAGGCTTGGTATGAGCGGTGGCGGAGTCCCCCTTCACGTAGGGATCGCACTGGACGACTTTCAGCTCTACGGTGGTCGGAAGCTGGATGCCCACGCACTCGTCGTTATAGATGAGGGCCAGGACGCCTTCTTGGTCCTCGCGGAGCCACTTCAATTCTTCCTCGATGTCCTCCTTGGGGAGCGAGTACTGGTTGTAGTCCTGCTGGTCGAGGAAGTGCACGTGGGTTGCGTCGGAGTACATCAGCTTGACTTCCCGGCGCGAGAAGTCGGCTTCGTCCAGGCTTTCACCTCCGCGCAAGGTGATGTCCACCTTCTGTTTGGTGATCACGTTACGCGCCCGGTACTTGTAGAACGTGCTGGCGCCTCGGGCCGAGGGCGACTGAACGGTAACTGATTCGATCAGACACGGCGCCGCATCGTAAACCACGATCATGCCGGGCTTGATGTCTTTGGCCAACATCGCAGGCTCAAGTTCCCCAAGAGGTAAACGATCAAACGATGCGGCAATATAACGCCCGGCTCCCGCGCTGGAAACCGGCCCCCTGCGGTGGCGTAAGCCTAGACAGGACCAAGCGATGCGGCACCAAGTTGGGTCACGGCGGTGGGTATCAGGCCGTGAGCATCAGGTTGTCGCGGTGGATCACTTCGTCGTAGGGGCAATGGCCCAGCGCGGCGGCAATCTGCTCGGTGCGCAGACCGCGGATGGTGCGGACCTCGTCGGCACTGTAGTTGGCCAGGCCACGGGCGATCTCCTGCCCTGACGGATCGCGCAGCACGACGACGTCGCCTTTGCGGAAGTCGCCGCCCACGCCCACCACGCCGATAGCCAACAGGCTGCGGCCCTGTTCGACCACGGCCCGGGCCGCTCCGGCATCCAGGTCCAGAATTCCCCGCGGCTGCACGGTGAACCCGATCCAGCGTTTGCGCGACGACACGTTCTGTCCCCGGGCCAGGAACAGGGTGCCGGTGACTTGGCCCGACATGATCTCGGCTAGCACGCCGGGCCGCCGGCCCGAGGCGATAATCACGTTCTCGCCGGCGGCGGTGGCGATCCGCGCCGCGCGGAGCTTGCTGGCCATGCCACCTTTGCTCAAGCCGGTTTTGGCATCGCGGACCAGGGCCATGACATCGCCGTTGAGGTCCGACACGGTGGGGATGACCTGGGCCTGGGGATCCTTAGGATCGCGGTCGTACAGCCCCTCGACGTCGGAGAGCAGAATCATCAACGGCGCCCGAAGCAGGTTGGTGACGAGGGCGGCCAGCCGGTCGTTGTCGCCGAAGGTCGTTTGCAGCTCTTCGACAGCGACCGTGTCGTTCTCGTTGATGATCGGAATCGCACCGAACTCCATCAGCGCCAGCAGTGTGTTTCGGACGTTCAGGTACCGCGTGCGGTGGTTGAGGTCCTCGGCGGTCAGCAGCAATTGGGCGGCATGCCGGCCGTATTTGCGCAGGCAGCGGTCGTAGACCTCGATCAGGTGGCTTTGCCCAATGGCCGCAACCGCCTGCAGTTGAGCCAGATCGCGCGGCCGGCCCGGCAGGCCCAGGCGTCCGATGCCGGCCCCTACGGCGCCGGAGCTGACCAGCACCACGCGGCGGCCGGTCAGCGCCAGTTCGTGCAGTTCTTCGGCCAGGCGTTCAACGCGGTCTTCGTTAAGCCGGCCATCGTCGTGGGTCAGCACGCGGGTGCCCACCTTCACCACGATTAAGTCGGCCAAGGTGGCAATTTCTTGACGCAATAAGTCGGTCATGGCAGGGAATGGCGCCAGCAGGTCGGTTCAGCGCTGCCTGCTTTGGGGGACAGTACGCCGCGGTGGGAGCCCTTTACGAACCCGGGGGCTTGGACACCAACGCAAACGCCGCAGCAGGCGAAATCTCAACTATACAAATTTTCTGGCCGCTGCGACGAGGGACATCAGGCCCGCCTGGCGAAAAAGGTCAAAACGACTTCGCCGACCGGTGAGGGCGAGCCTGCCCCGCCTTGTTTGCCGCCTGCAGCGGTGCCCACTATGCTGAAGCACCTCTGGCAGAAACCTTGCATCTCAACAAGGGGGGCTTCCGATGCGTCTGCTTCTCCGTCCGCTCCGTCGCCCGATGGCTTCGCCCGGCCGTCGGACCACGGCCCTGGCAATGCTACTTACGGTGGCTTTCCTGGTCGGTGGGGCCGCTAACGCGCAATCTGGACAACCGCTGCGGCTAAAGCTCACCGTCAAGGCTGGCCAGTTCGATCGCCAGGATACCCCGGTGAGCGTAGCGATCGCGGTACCGCAGGACCTGGCCAAGGTAACTTCGGCCATTCTGGTGGACGAGAAGGGCAACAAACTGCCCGGCCAATTGACGGCGCCCAGCTTGTTGGACAAGCGCAGCGGCACGGCCGAGCGGCACACCGAACGCACCCTGCATTTCATCCTGCCGAAGTTACCAGCCGGGCAGCAGACGACGTTTACCGCGACCATTCCCGGTGAAGCCGCCGAAAGCGAAACCCGGTGGAACCATGCCGACAAGCAGTACGCGGAGCTGCTGGTCGGCGAGCGGCCGGTGCTGCGGTACATGTGCGCGCCGTTGGATCCCAAGAACCGCGAGCAGACGTACAAGGTGTTCCATCACCTGTACGATTCGACCGGGCAGCGACTGGTGACAAAGGGAGCCGGCGGCCGGTTCACGCATCACCGCGGCCTGTTCTACGGTTTCAACCGCGTCAGCTATGGCGAAGGCAAGCATAACGTCGACGTGTGGCATTGCAGCCGCGATGCCTACCAGTCGCACGATGGTTTTCTCGCCGAGGAAGCCGGCCCCGTCCTGGGGCGGCATCGGATTGCGGTTGGCTGGCACGGTGACCAGGGCCAGGTTTTTGCCGAAGAGACCCGCGAACTCACGGCCTACCTGGTACCGCAAGGGCAGTTGATCGAATTCGCTTCGCGGCTCGAGACGAAGGTCGGGCCGATCAAGCTCGATGGCGATCCTCAGCACGCAGGCTTCCACTTCCGGGCGGACAACGAAGTCGCCGATTCCACAGCCAAGCAGACGTACTATCTGCGACCCGATGGCAAAGGGGCTCCCGGCGCCACGCGCAATTGGTCGGCCGGCTCGCGCGATCCCAGGACGGTGAACCTGCCTTGGAACGCGATGAGCTTCGTGCTGGGCGGACAGCGGTACACGGCCGTGTATCTGGATCATCCGGCGAATCCCAAGGAAGCCCGATACAGCGAACGCGATTACGGCCGCTTTGGCTCATACTTCGAATACACCGTGGAAGAGAACCAACCGCTTCAGGTGAAGTATCGTCTGGCGCTGCGTCAGGGTGAGTTGACGGTGGAACAAGCTCAGCAGTTGCACACCGACTTTGTTCACCCGGTCGAGGTTGAAGTGTCTCTGTGGTAGTTACGTTCTCCCCTCGCGTTCATTGCCATGACTGCTTCACAGCCCACGCTCACGTGTGCCCAAGCCCGAGAGTTCGATCGCCGGGCAACCGCCGATTTCGCCATGCCGAGCATTCTGCTGATGGAAAACGCCGGCCGGGGCGTAGTCGATGTGATCCAAGCGGCCGGACTGTCAGGGCCGGCGGTTATTTTCTGCGGACGCGGCAATAACGCGGGCGACGGCTTTGTGATCGCCCGGCATCTGGAGCTGCGCGGTATCGATGCCCACGTTCTGCTGTTTGCGGACCCCGCGGACCTGAAAGGCGACGCGGCCGTCAACTTCGAGATCATCTGCCGCGGCGGCACCCCCATCACCGTGTGCGCGGGGCCAAGTGCGGATGCTGCCTGGCCACAGGTGGTCGCGCAGGCGGGCTTTGTGGTGGATGCCCTGCTGGGAACGGGCGTTCAAGGGGCACCGCGGCCGCCGATTGATGCCGCCGTGGCGGCGATCAACGCAGCGGGCAAACCGGTGGTGGCGGTCGATCTGCCGACGGGGCTGAACGCCGATACCGGCGAAGCTCCCGGCGCGGTGGTAGCCGCCTCGATCACGTGTACGTTCGTGGCGGCCAAGCCCGGCCTACTGCTGGAGGCCGCCCGGCCCTACGTCGGGCAGCTTCACGTGGTCGATATTGGCGCACCGCGAGCGCTGTTGCGCGCGATGCTGGGCGCGGGCAGCGCGTCCTGAGCAGCTTGCCCAGGACGCGCTCCCGAAGATGGCCGATTGAAGAAGCTGGCGGTCGCCGGCCAGAAGCTACTGCGGCTATTGGGCAGAAACGGTCCAGCCATTGCCGTTGTTGGCGTACGCCGCCGGGGTGCGTTCACGGATGATCGTGCTGCCGTTCTCGTTGAGCTTGCCCAGGGCTGCCCGCGGCAACTTGCAGCGGATGAACATCCGCTCTTCGCCGAACTCCTTGTGCAGGATCTCGCCGTGGTGGGCCAGGTAGGCCAGCAGTCGGCCGTTGTCGATGTTGCTTTCCACGTCGAGCTCGACGAACGAACGGCTCAAGGCCATGCTGGCCGCTTCGGCCAGTTCGGCGATGCCTTCGCCCGTGCGGGCACTGATCGGGATGGCGTTGGGATACCGTTCGCGGATGCCGTCGATGCGGGCGCGATGCTCCACGGCATCGACTTTGTTCAGCACCAGCAGCGTGTCCTTTTCCTCGATGCCCAACTCTTCCAGTACGCGGTACACGGCGGTGATTTGGTCCAGGGCCGTGTTGCTGCTGCCATCGGCCACGTGAAGCAGCAGGTCGGCCTGGCGTGCTTCCTCGAGCGTGGCTTTGAAGCTGGCGATCAACTGGTGCGGCAGGTCGCGGATAAAACCGACCGTGTCGCTCAACAGGACCGGGCCCCAGCCGGGCAGGTGCCAGCGGCGGGTGCGGGTATCGAGCGTGGCGAACAGCTTGTCCTGGGCCAGCACGTTGGCATCGGTCAGCCGGTTCATCAGCGTGCTCTTGCCGGCGTTGGTATAGCCGACGAGCGAGACCGTCATAAAATCGCGTCGCCCGGCCACCTGCCGTTCCTTGCGGCGCTCGATCACCGCAAGTTCCGACTTCAGATCATGGATGCGCTTTTCGACCAGGCGGCGGTCCACTTCCAACTGCTTTT
This sequence comes from uncultured Planctomycetales bacterium, assembly GCA_937927735.1. Taxonomy (GTDB): domain Bacteria; phylum Planctomycetota; class Planctomycetia; order Pirellulales; family S012-138; genus CALBRZ01. The sequence goes on along the minus strand of CALBRZ010000044.1, from coordinate 18,245 downwards.
CACCAGGGCCGCGCATGCCGATGCCGCTTTTCAAACGGGACAAGTGAGTCCACATCCGCTTGAGCCGCGGCAGCGAGTATTGAAGTTGCGCCAACTCGACCGCGAGGCGGGCTTCGTGCGTTTGGGCCCGCGTGGCGAAGATGTCGAGGATCAGTTCAGTCCGATCCAGCACCTTGACCTTGATCGCCTTTTCAAGGTTGCGTGTCTGGCCGGGCGTCAGGTCGTTGTCGAAGATGACGACGTCGGCATCGCGGGCTTCGACCAATTGCCTGAGTTCTTCGACCTTGCCTTTGCCCAGGTATGTGGTCGAATCGGGGATTTCGCGGCGCTGCGTGAGTTCACCGACGACGTTAGCACCCGCGGTGCGCGCCAAACCCGCTAGTTCCTTCAGCGGTTCTTCGCTCAAAGAATGATGGGGCAGAATTACGCCCACCAGCACAGCAGACTCACGCGCCAAGCCTTCGGCGCGATTCAGTTCGTTCACGTTGGCTCGTACCTCTAAGACAGGAAAGTTTGCCTCGGCGGTGCGGAGTCAGGCCCCGCAAGGGGAGCGAGAAGCCGCCGCCGGCAAGTTAGGCCACGCCCGTGCTGCCTCGCTAGGGGGACAGACAGGCCGCGGTCGTTACCGTATTGTTCCTGGTTGATGCGCGGCGAACAATGTTTTCCGCAAAGTTTATTCGCAAGAGACTTGACAGGGAAATGCGAGGGCAGACGGTAGGACAAGCCGGGCTGCCGCAAAGTTCGCGCAAAGGTGCGTGCCGCGCCCGGTGCCATAACCGCCGCGCGGTAGCCTAGTGCCGGCACAGACGGTGCACCACGGCGAACCGACGCAGGGGCCGGGAACCTTACCCGGTGGGTAAAAGACGTGCTTGCATGGCGGCCGGTTGTTTGTCCGGTACATTATACGCCAGGCCGCGTGTTCGGCCCACGTTCTGCCGGGTGTTTTGAACGGCGGCGTGCCCCATCTCCACTTCCCTCTAGAGCAACGGTCATGGCCGATAACAACACGCAGCCTAAGTTGATGATTTCCAAGGACTTTGACGAACTGGTTCGCAACGCGGCGCTGTTCTTCGCCGATTGCGTCCAAGAGGCCGTCGCCGCGCGAGGCCGGTTCACCGTGGCCCTCTCAGGCGGTTCCACGCCGCGTGGTCTGCACCGGCTGCTCGCAGGGCATACCGACGACCCGGAGCTCAAAGCGCGGGTTGCGAGCATCCCTTGGAATAAGGTTGAGGTCTTTTTCGGCGACGAGCGGTATGTGCCGGCCGACGATCCCCAAAGCAATTTCCTGATGGCTCGGGAAACACTGCTCAATGAAGTGCCTGTACCGGAGAATCAGATTCATCCGATGCCGACGCACTTCGAAAACCCCGAGGATGCCGCCCGCAGCTACGAAGAAACGCTCAAGCAGGTCCTCCAGCCTGCTGAGGGCGAATTCCCGCAACTAGACCTGATTTTGCTGGGGATGGGGCCCGACGGCCACACAGCCTCGCTCTTCCCCGGTACGGCCGCCGTGCACGAAACCAAAAAGTGGGTGGTTGCGCACTGGGGGCAAGCCGTTCAAATGAACCGGATCACCCTCACACCGCCGGTCTTGTGCAACGCCCGGCATGTGGCGTTCCTGGCTGATGGAGAAAAGAAGGCCGAAGTGCTCCACCGCGTGCTCGAAGGCCCCTACGTGCCCGATGAACTGCCCTCGCAGGTGGTGCGCCCCACCCACGGCACGTTGACCTGGTTCTTGGACGAGGCATCGGCTTCGAAGCTTACCCGGCGATCGTAGACTCCGGTTCATAGCCAAACCAGGTGACGGAGGAGCGTGCGGCGCTGCGCCACGGACGCAGTTGGCCTCGTTCCTGGCGGCCAGTTGCTTGCTCTGCCGGTGTGCGCCGGGCAAAATGGCAACCCGTTCTTGGCGGCGTGGCAATGGTGCCGCCGCGCTGTCTGCGAGTTCACGGCAAGGAACAACTGATGAGGCGCATCGACTCTTTCTTGGCGATCTTTGGCTGGTTGGCGCTCGTTATGGTTGTCGCCGCCAACGTGGCCACCGCGGCCGACAAGAGGCCCAACATTCTGTTCATCATGAGCGATGATCACGCCTATCAGGCGATCAGCGCTTGTGGTAGCCGCATCAACCAGACGCCCAACATCGACCGCCTGGCCAAGGAAGGCATGCGGTTCAATCGCTGCCTCGTCACCAACTCCATTTGCGGTCCCTGCCGGGCGGTGATTCTGACCGGCAAGTACAGCCACGCGAATGGCTTCATGCGCAATAGCGACCGCTTCGACGGCGACCAGCAGAACGTGGCCAAGCTATTGCGGCAGGCCGGGTATCAAACGGCCATCATCGGCAAGTGGCACCTGGGCACCGACCCCACCGGGTTCGACTACTGGAACATCCTCATCGGCCAGGGCCCCTACTACAACCCGCCGATGAAAACGGCCCAGGGAATCACTCAGCACACCGGCTATACCACCGACATCATTACCGACCTGACACTGGAGTACCTGAAGAACGGCCGCGATCCGGAGAAGCCGTTCTTTCTGATGTACCACCACAAGGCTCCGCACCGGGAATGGCAGCCGAGCCCCAAGTATTACAACCTGTACGATGATGTCACCATTCCCGAGCCCGACACGCTGTTCGACGATTACTCCAGTCGCGGCACGGCGGCCCGCAATCAGGACATGACGATCGAGAAGACGATGACCGAACTCGATCTCAAGCTCGTGCCGCCCAAGAATCTCACGCCCGAGCAGCTTCAGGCCTGGGAAGCCAAGTACGGCCCCGAGAACGAAGCGTTCCGGAAGGCGAATCTCCAGGGCAAGGATCTGGTGCGCTGGAAGTATCAGCGCTACATCAAAGATTATCTGCGGTGCGTGGCCGCCGTCGATGACAGCGTGGGCCGTGTGCTTGACTATCTCGATGAAAGCGGCCTGGCCGATAACACCGTGGTGTTTTACACCTCGGACCAGGGCTTCTATCTGGGCGAGCACGGCTGGTTCGACAAGCGCTTCATGTACGAGCAGAGCCTGAAGACGGCGCTGCTGGTTCGCTACCCCGGCGTTATCAAGCCCGGCAGCGAGAATAACGACCTGGTGCTCAATGTCGATTTGGCTGAAACCTTCCTCGATCTGGCCGGGGTTCCCATTCCGGGCGATATGCAGGGCCGCAGCCTGGTACCGCTGCTGACCGGTAGCACGCCCAAGGATTGGCGGCAGTCGATGTATTACCACTATTATGAGCTGCCGGGGCCGCACAACGTTGCCCGCCATTACGGCGTGGCCACCCACCGTTACAAGCTGATGTACTTCTACAACTTGAACGAGTGGGAACTGTACGATCTGGAGAAAGATCCCAACGAGATGAAAAGCGTGTACGGCGATCCCGCGTACGCCGACGTGACCGCTGAGCTCAAGCAGGAGCTGCAGCGGCTGCGCGAGGAACTGAAAGTGCCGGAGGACACGTTTCCGCTTGAGCGGCGGCCCACGAACCGGCAACGGCGGCAGCAGATCCAGCGCCAGCGGCAGAACCAGCAGTAGCCGGCTGCCGGGACGGTTCGCCTTCCATCACCCAATGACCGGCTTCATCCGTTGAGGCCATCGAAGCGCAACGATTGCGAACGACTTTGATTTCTGGAGCCCGCCGTCATGGCCGATCCGTGGTATGTGGTAGAGAATGTCGCCGAGATCGATTCGCCGGCCCTGCTGGTGTATCCCGACCGGGCGGAGGAGAACATCCGCCGGATGATCGAGTACGCCGGTGGCGTGGACCGGCTGCGGCCGCACGTCAAAACACACAAAATGTCGCAGATCATCGAGCGGCAAGTCGCGGCGGGCATCAAGAAGTTCAAGTGCGCGACCATCGCCGAGGCGGAAATGGTCGCCGCAGCCGGCGGGACCGACATCTTCCTTTCCTACCAGGTGGTCGGCCCCAAGGTGCAGCGGTTCGCCGCACTGGCCAAGGCTTACCCGAATGTGCAGTTCTCCTGCCTTCAGGACGACGAGCAGGCGATTCGGGCTTTCTCGGCAGGATTGCAAGCCGCCGGCGCCAAGGCCCTGGTGCTGCTCGACATGGACAACGGCTTTGGCCGTACCGGCATCTCGCCGGGGCCGCAAGCGGCCGCGTTGTACCGGCTGGTGAACGAGCTGCCGGCGATTGAGCCGGGCGGGCTGCACGTGTACGACGGCCAGTTCCGCCAGCGCGATCTGGAAGAACGCTGCGCTGCCAGCGATGCGGCCTTTGAACCGGTGCGGCAGTTCCGCCAGCAGTTAGAGGCCGAGGGGCTGCCGGTTCCGCGCATCGTGGCCGGCGGCACGCCCACCTTCCCTTGCCATGCGCGGCGTCCCGATGTGGAGTGCAGCCCTGGCACCTGCGTCTTTTGGGATGCCAGCTACGACGATAAGTTCCCCGATCTCAAGTTCCTGCACGCCGCCGTGCTGCTTACGCGCGTGATCAGCAAGCCGGGCGAAGGCCGATTGAGCCTCGACCTGGGCTACAAGGCCGTTTCGCCCGACAACCCCGACCCGCGCGTGGTGCTGTTCGGCCTGAGCGACGCCAAAGCCCTGGTGCACAATGAGGAGCACTTGACCATTGCCACGTCGCAAGCGGGACGTTATCAGGTCGGCGACGTGCTGTACGGAATTCCGTTCCATATCTGCCCCACCGTGGCGCTGCATCAATACGCCGTGGTGATCGAGAATGGCCGCGCAACGCAGCGCTGGAATGTCGTCGCCCGCGATCGCTGCATCACCTACTAACCACGTTAGCGGCCGGCGGCCCGATTGGCGTTGTTCCGGTTATAGCCACCGTTGAGCGTCAGCGAGATGTTGGCGCTGGTGGTTTTGCCGGCGGTCACGGTGGCTTCCGCGGTGCCTCCGCGGTTGGAGCTTTCCTTGTACGAGGAGACCGTGTACTTGCCGGGCTGCAAGCCTGGGAACGTGAACGAGCCATCGGGGCCGCTGGTGGCCTGCTTGATCGCGGCCCCCTTGTCGTCGCTGAGCGTGACCGTGAGCCCGGCTTGCGGCAGCGAACCTTCCATCACCTTACCGGTGATGGTGCCTTCGCCTGCCTGCTGAGCGCTTTGGACCTCGATCGTGGCGGTGGCTACGGTGCTGAGCCCTACGGCGTTGGTCAACTGCACGCTGACGGGCATCGATCCCTTGGCATCGGCCGGAATCGGTAATTCGACATACCACTCCAGCTTGGAATCGTCTACCGGCGTGCCCGGCACCGTGGGCGTCTTGTCCGGCATCTTGCCGTCGACGGGGCGGCCGAAGAAGAACTCCGCGCTCACCACGCCCGAGAGCGACGAAGTACACAGCGCTTTGACCAGGTACGGCTGTCCGGCGGTAGCCGGATAGGTGGGCAGGATCACGCGCGGATTGCTGGGGGGCGCATCGTCGAAGATCACGTCGGCATGCACCATGTCGAGTGTGCTGCCGTCGTAGGCGAGCAGTTTGCCGGCCAGGGTGCGTTGGCCCACGATACCGGTGGTGTCGATGGTCAGCTGCCAATCGCGCAGGCTGGCCGAAAGGAGAATCGCCCCGCCGGGCCCAAACGGCGAGCAGCCGATACTGGCATTGAGCGGCCCGTTCAGTTGCTGCTGGATCTCGGGAACGAAGCGATTGCCTTCCATGCGGCCGATCATGAATTGCAGGTACGACCCCGAGGGCGGCACGTCGGCCTGGATGCCGAATGTGGTGTTGGGGCCCGGCTGATAGGCCGGCTGATTGACCAGACGCAGCCCCGGCCGTTGCCGTTCGACCGGTTGGGCCGGCACGCGGACGTTGTCGTAAGTCACGTCGAAGATGTACACCCGCGGCACGCCGTCGACGTTCAGGAACACTTCGCCTTGTTCGGGCGAACCTTCGATGAACGAAATATTCTCGGCCGTCAGTTGAAGTGTGCCATTGGGCGGCAAGAGCCCGCGGAACACGCCCGACTGTACGCCAAGCAGGCCGGGATTCACTGCCGGGGGCAGCTCGATTTCGGCCGACACAGGCGGCGTAAGCGGCGCGCCGTCGCCCGACAGCGTGAGCGAAAAGCGATTGCCTCCAAACCCGTTGGACTGGTACTCGACCTGGTTGACTTGCACGTACTCGCGAGGATTGGCCACTGCCACGCCGATGGATTTCTGCGCGAGCACCTCGCCGGTGGTGGCGTCGGTACACTCGATCTCGATCGGGCCGGTCAAAGGCGGCAGCGGCGCGTCGGGTTTGGGCGGTTCGCCGACAAACTTGACCGGTGCGGTCTGGCCCGGCCCCAGCGTCACCTTGGTGGTGGCCATGCCGTTGATGGTGACGTTGACCTGCTGCGTCGTTGGTTCCTGGCTACGCAAATACAGGTAGTACGGTTGCGGCTTGCCCAGTGGCCGCAGACGCAGCGCGTCGACTGCCGGTTCTGGTGCCTTGGGATTGGGACTCAGCAGGATCTCAACGGGGGGAAGCACTGAGTTGGGGAGCGGCACCAGCGTGTGATACCGGCGGCCGTCCAGCACCACTTCGAGGATGAACCCCTGGGCCGCAGTGATGGCTGCCGGCGAGGCATCGGGCGAGACAGAAACGTTCACCACCAGAGGCTGGGGCAGCGGCCGGGAGACAACGTCCTCCACCGTCGGATCCGGCTGGCTCACCGCGAATTGATCGGTGCCTGTCGAACTGGGAATCGTGCCATGCGGTCGGACCAGCGTGAGCACCAACGGATCGCCGTCAGGCTGGATGAAACGCACCTCGGTCGGCGGCGGGCCAGCTGCGCCGACGCCGGAACTTGCGCCGACAACCTGCCAGGCAATGATCGCCTGCATGCTGCCGTTGCTGGACCGCTGGCGGGGCGGAATCTCCACGGCCAATTGGATGTACCGGTCGGATACGGGACCGGCTACGGCCAGGTATTGGCTGGCAATGTCGGCGTAGTACGGGATGCCGTTCAGATCGCGGGCGATATACCGATAGCGGTTGCCGATGATGCCCCACATCCTGCGGAACTGTTGGGCCGAGAACTGGGCGACCGGATTGGTATCGACATTGTCCAGCGCCGGCGGCATCGACCAGCCCGAGAGCACGCGGACAATCCGCGTTTTCTCGGTCAGTGACCCCGGCTGCGTCAACTGGGCAGGCAACTCCACCAGCCACGCCCGGCGAAGCCTCGCCGAAATGTCGAGCAGGTCTTGCGGCTTTCGCTGCGCAAGCAGCGCTTGAAGTTCGGTAACGGTTTCGTTACGCAGGCCGCCCATCTGCAGCATGCCGAGTGACGAGCTGGCACGGTACCAGGTAAGCGCCTGCTGGGCGGCGCGGAACTCCGGTTCGTCGTATGGCTCCATCAATACCGTGCGACGGTGGTGGGCGTCGTCGGCCCGGTCGGCCAATAGCGTAGCGCCGTTGAGCCGCGTGGCCAGTTGATGCCAGGCCTCCCACAGCCGGGCACGCAGCGGTGCCGAAAGCAGCGGCGTGGCCAGCAGTGTTTGGGCCTCGGTGGCCACGGATGGGCCGGCACTGGCCTGGTGGCACGCTGTGATCAATTGTTCGACGCGCTCAGGGCTCCATCCCTGCTGCAAGTCGCCGAGCAGCGTGCGCAACTGGTCAGCGGATTGGCGAATCTGCGAAAGCTGATCCTGCCACGCGGCCACGGCTGTGGGATCTCCGACCAGGGGCGAGGCTCCCGTCCGCTCGGCATACGGGTCGGTCGACAGCAATGCGGCCAGGTTGGCGGCGGCTTGCGCGGTATTGTGCCAGGCGGATGCCTGTTGTGGATTGGCCTCGATATACGGGTGGCAGGCCGTCAGTTGGGCAAACGCCTGTTCGATCAGCCGATAGGCGTTCTCCAGCATGGTTTGATAGGCCAGCAGTTCGCGGCCTTCGTCGAGGGCCGCGCGGAAGCGTTCGGCGGCCAGGTCTTTCGAGGCGTACCCTTCAGACCAGAAGTAGACCAGGCCCTCGTGGACGAGCGAATGAATCGCTCGGATGCGCCAATCCAGCCATGGCAGCGCCCACGGCTGACAGCCCAACTGCTCGTTGAGCCACATCGCCTGGAGCGCCAGTTGCACGGTGGCGGTGGGCCAGGTGTTGGGGGGCGTTTGCCGAGCCAAATCGGCCAGGCGATGTAACAGCTCGGTTTCGACATACTCCGGTGCCCCGCCCCGCAGTTGCCGCAGGGCGTCGTCGAGCAATGTCAGCAACTGAGGATCGGGGTTGGGACTTTGAGCCGCGAACTCGTAGACCGCGTAGCAGACGGAGAAGAACGGCTCGTCCTGAACCTGGGCCTGGAACGCGGCCAGCAGCTTATTGCGCGCGGCCTGGGCCTCGGCTTGTCCAAGGCCGATCGTCTGGCTGCGATAGTGCGAGACCAGCGTTTCAACCGGCTGCTGTAGCGCAGGATTCACCGGCGAGCCGAGCACGCGCGCCAGGGCCAGCGAACGAGGCGCGGTCATCGGAATGGCGTTGTTGATGGCTGCCTGCTGCTGAAGCAGCAGTTGCAGTTGGTTGCGCACCTGCTGTTCCAGGTTTCGGGCGTTGCCGCCGAGCGACCAGTATTGTTCCGCCCGGAGCAGCGCCGCTTCGAGCTGCACCATCAGGTGCGGCATGTCGCGCCAGCCATGGTGAGCGGCCAATTCGTCGCGCCATTCCCAGGCCGTGCTGAGCCATTGCGGATATTCAACGAACGGCGCCTTGAGCACTTCGGGACCGGCACGCTGCACCGGCACGGCGGTGAGGGCAAAATCCTCGCCGGTGCCCAGTAGCAGCGGCGTTTGACGCGTGCCCAAATTCTGATAGGCCCAGCGGTCAACCCGGGCGGCCAGGAACTCGGCCAGCTCGCGGACCGACACTTCGCCGTCGCGCTCGCCGGTGGGGTTATAGCCGTCGGCGGCGCCTTGCATGCCCCGTACGGAGTAATAACCAAACACGCTTTGTTTGAGCACAGGCGACGACAACGCCACCTGTCCCGGCGCGCAACTCGTAAGTACCAGGCGCTTGGGATCTTCGACGGCGGCCAGTTCCGCCAGGATGGCGGTGGCAATGTCGGTGGAAATCAAACCTTGCCGGCGCGATGCCACCGGCCAGCAGATATCCAGAATGAGCAGCTTGTGGGCGGCCGGGCACACCGCCAGGCTGTTCAGGATTGCCTTCAGCGGCAGCCAGGTTTGCGGATCGTCCAGATCGGCATCGGCGGGCAGCAGGCACAAACCTTGCGGCCCGGGGGCCGCGTAAGCGCACACGTAAACGATCACATCTTCATGAGGCGAGCGTTCGATGAGCGTGGCCGCCTGCTCCATCAAGGCGTGGCGCTGCTGGCTGGCGAGCATGGGGGCGCCTAGCGGCGACAGCCCGCTGGCAATGCGGAACGCAGCGCGGTCACCGATTGCGGCCATGTTGGTCGGCAGCGCGCTGGTCCGGTACTCGGTAACCCAGATCGGCAGGGTCACCGGGTGCGGAGGCGCTTGCAGCCACATGAACATGGCGGCGAGGATGCCCACGATGGTGGCTGCCAGGAGCAGCAGCACCATCTGGCTGCGCCGCTGCGATGCGAACAGCGGAGCCCATTTGCCAGGCAGTTTGACCTTCTGGTTCCAGTGCCGTTGCTTCATGGACGGGCCGTTGGCATGCAGGGGGGAACTCACAATGCGCCAGTTGTCAGACGCTGCGCGGTTGGTACGGCCAGGCGGCTGGATGAGCCGGCCCGGTTGGTCGTCTGATTCGCCACTTCTAGGTATCGGGCAACTGGTTCCCTGCCCTCGCGATTTGCCGGCGATGTTTGCGCGATCGGCACGATTGGTAAGGCCTGCGCCACCTGAACCGTGCCCAGGGCGAACCGCCAGCAGAATCCAAATCGTTGGTATAACGCTTGCGAACCGCTAAGGCCGCCGGGTATCAACAGGCAAAACCGCCAGCGGCGGCGGACCCTTCAGCCACACCTTATCTGCGTACTGCCATGAAAATGCCCAAGCGACTCGGCCTGCTGCTGCTTTGCATTTACCTGGTGCTGACCGGTTTGAACTTGCTCCTCGGCCTCACGTTCGAGGGATTGGCACTGGTGCTGGGCGTCCTGGCCATTGCGGCCGGCGTATTGCTGTTTCTCGATCGCTAGTAGCCGCCGGTTGCTCGCTCACTACCACGAGGGCGTCGAGCGCAGATCGTACGGAAGCGGACGCGTATCGCTCGCGGCTGGCGGTGGCAACCGGTCCAGTTGCATCCAGTAGCCGCGCAGTTGTGCTTTGGCCTTGAGATCATTGACCGAGTACAGCAGCACGCGCTGGAGCGATTGCTCAACCTGGTCGCGTGTTACCGGCCAGAACAGGTACGTGGCTTTGCCGATGGAGGAGTACATCCGGTTCTCGCTGGCCGCGGTGCGCACGCCTTCAACCCGAGCCACCACCGGATGACCGGGCCGATGGCTTAGCCGGACCACCAGGCAGTTTTGCAATTGCCGATTGCCCTGGCCGTCGTTCACGTACTGTTCTTCGACCGTTACGCTTTCGATGGTGGCTTCGTCCGGACCGACCTGGACGGACTGCCCCGCCAGTTCGGCCAGCGTGCGGAAATCGTGGTTGCGATCCAGCGCCGCGCCGGGGATCAGCGTCTGGTCGGGATTCCACCAGGCGGTGATTTGCGGCGGAACGAATTGGGCAGTTGATTCTTGTTCGGGCCAGGCCGGCACGTTGATCGTCCATGCCGGGGCCGGGTAGCCGTACTGCTCGCTCCATTCGACCGCGACCGGTTGCGGTGACTTCTGGCTGGGGGTGACTTCGAACCAGATCTCGCGCGGGGTGATCTGCTGGAGCATGGTGGCCGTGGCGTACGGTTCGCGTTCGAGCGTGAGCAGCATTTGCAAGCCGCCGTTGGGCATCTGTTGGTTCTGCAACACGGCCATGCGCCAGGCGCCGATTTCCTGGAACGGTTTCCACGGGAAATCGGTCTTGCTCCACATCGCCTGTTCAAACTGCAGCCCGTTGGAACTCTGGCTGAGCTGCAACAGCAGCAGATCGCCACGGTTCAGGCCGATGGTGGCTTGCACCGGCTGATCAGTCTGCGTCCGCACCAGGTAGCTGCCCGGCTGGAGGCCGCCGGGATACCACTGGAGATTGGCGCCGTTGGGCGTAACGTTGAGGCCGTCGCCTGGCATGCCTGGAGCCAACTCACCGCCGAACGTTTCGACCCAGTACCGCATCCGCTGCCGCATGGCCGTGCGGAGCAGGTTGGCCAGCGCGTTGACGTCGTCGGCCATGACGAACTTGCCTGGTGGCGACCAGTTTTGGACCGACTCGAACTGTTGCAGTGCGCCGGCCTTTTCATGGGCTTCCACCTTGAAACCCACGATGTTCACCGAGATGCCCGACGACGCAAACGCGTTGCGCAGCGCCGTGGGAATATCGAGACCGGTGGGGTTGTACTGCTTGTCGTTGGCAAAGCAGTTGTCCTGGCCGTCGGTGAGCACCACCAGGGTCTTGAAGCCTGGCGCGCCTTCCAGGTCCTGCTTGGCCATCAGCATGGTCCGCACGATCGGCGATTCGTTCCAGGGCTCGAGGTTCGGGTAGCTGACGGCCGACATGACCCGCTCCAGTTGTTTGCGATCCTGCGGGTTCCACACGATCGGATCCTGGATGCGGCGGATCGTGCGATTGGCGTCCTCGACCGTCTTCTGGCTGCCCATCGCCTGGCCGAAGACCCAAATGCTGACCACCGTACCAGCTGGCAGTTCGCTGAGCACTTCGCGCAGGGCTTGCGTGGCCTCGGCGTACTTGAAGGTGGGAGCATTGGGCTGTCGGCCCGGTATTGCCGGGAAGGCCTGCGGGAATGTCGGCCCGAAGTTGCCGGCGGCATTGGCCGCGTTGGGGGGACCCATGCTGCCGCTGGCATCGAGCACGATGGCCACGCTGCCGGTGCCCGAGCCATAGCGGTCTTGCACGCCGGCCGACGTGCGGACAGCTACGCTGGCCAGAGAGGGTTGCACCGGATGGACCCGCGTCAGTTCGGGCCGCAGATGCAGATAGACCGGGCATGTCGCGCCAAACTGTTGCCCGCGGAACCAAGCCTGGGCAGTAACGGCCGAGGTTTCCACCGTGGGACGCGGCGGCGGGGTCATAGCGGCGGCTTCCAAAGCCGGGCTGGTGATCACGCAACGGAAACGACCTTGCCGCGATTTGGCATCCAGTTCACGCACCTGGCGCGCGTCGGGCGCCGGTACGGCGGAGTTCAAACCTGCCCCTGTGCTGATCCACAGCACCGGCATGCCATCGGGTACGTCGGCGCCGGGAGCCGGTTGCACCACGAACTCCAGCTCGTACTCCAGCTCCGTGGTCAGGTCGATCCGCGGCGCGGCGGCCACCATCAGGTCGCCTGGCTGGTTGAGCTTCTTGCGCCAGACGTCGAGCTGTGCATCAGGACGCGTCAGCCGGGCGGCATCTTCCAGATAAATGGTGCCGGCCACGCGGTAGTACGGCACCGCCTGCGGGTTCTCGGCGTACCAGTGATCTTGCCAGCAGCGCTGAGCCTGCCAGAGCAGCAGCTGGGCCGTGGTCAGATGCCGAAACAGGCCGGCCGGATCGTTGCTCAGGTAGAGCGAAGGCGGGCCAGGCAGAATGCGGCAGAGCCGGTCCGCTTGTTCCAAGAGCGGACGGCGGTTGCGCCAATCGACCACGTTCTGGCTTTGGGCGGTTAAGGCTTCGATCAAAGGGGCCATCTGCCGCCAACGCTGCCCGATCTGGTCGCCGGCAATCGACAGCGATACCCACCAGTTCTGCTCCACGGAGAACACGCGGAGCCGGTGCTGGATTTCTTCGAAAGTCTCGATCGCGCCAAGGGGCAGGCCGGCTCCGGTCGTGGTGACAGCTTGCGGCGTGTATTGACCGCCGCCCAGGCGGTTGCCTGTGCCGGGCCGCGGCATGGTGGCCGGACGCGAGGTGGCCGAACCTTCGGCGGGCTTGGAAGCATCGGCGCCTTGCGGTTTGGCCGCGTCGGCGGTGGGGGAGGCCTGCTGCGGTTGGTCAGGCTGGCCGGCGGCGTTTTGCGCCGCGTTGGTGGGCGTGCCCTGCGGGGCCGCGTTGGCTTGTCCCGTGGCTTGGGCGTTGGCCGGTCCGTTACCGGAGGTTACCGAAGCAACCGTTGCTGAAATGGGCAGGCCCAGGCGGTCGAACCAGTACTGCCCCAGGACCGCAAGTGCCATGGCACCTTGCCGGCGCCCGTAGGTTTGGGCCGCTAACTGCTGCCACTGGTTCGATGCCGAAGCCATCGCCGCACGGCGGTCGGTGGTGCCGGCAATGGCCGCTTGAGCCGATTCCATGAACAACCGCTGCGACGTCCGGATGTACACGGAACGCAGCTTGTTACGCAGCGCCGGATCGATCTGCGGGATGCACAGCGCGTTGCGCGCTTCGTGCCACACACTGGGCAGGTCCACGGGCGCAAGTTCCCACCACCAGCTTTGCGATTGGCTCACTAAATTATCGAGCCCTCGCTGAACAACCTGCGTTTGCTCTGTCAGACGCTGGAGTTGTTGCTTGAGCGTGGCCAGATCCGTCGCCGGAGTGGCTTGCAGTTGCCGGTCCAACTCGTGGGTCTGGGCCAGCAGTTGCTGCATGGCCACCAGCAGCGAATCGTCGGCCGGTTCGGTGCCGTCCAGGAGCATTACCCGATTGGCAGCCCACTTCGCATAGTACGGCAGGATGCTGAAGGCCTGATTGCGGGCTTCATAGGCCTGACGGAGACAAGCCGCGTCGGCCCAGGCCTCCTGATAACCGGCTTGCGCTTCCTGCAACAACTGTGACGCTTGTGTTTGTTGTTGAGGTCCGGCAAAGATCAGGTCCTCACCGCGGCGGCGCAGCCGGTCGGCGGCTTCCACCTGCGGAGCGATCCAGGAATAAATCAGGTTGCTGTACGAGGTGACGCCGGGCTCGGCATCCAGCGCCGTCCGGGCGGCCTGCCGGCGCACTGTCAGGGCGAGTGTCACCAGCTCCGCATTCAGATCCCAATTCACCGGGTTAGCGATGCCGTGAGCCATGTCGGGGGCATTGGTGTTTGCCTGTCCGGCAGGCAGCCCCGTGACGCCGGGCAGTGACGGCCCCATGATATTGCCGCCACTATTGGCCGCCGCGCCTGCAGGCGAGTTGGTTGCCGAGTTGACCAGGTTGGCAATCGCTGCCGCAGGGCCGGCCCCCTGGGTAGGTTCCGTTGCTGCTTTGGCTGCCGGGGCGGGTTTGGGCAGGCCCAGCATCAGCATCCGCAAAAAGTGCACTTCGGTCGGACGCGGAAACAGCGGGTCTTCCACGGCCACCAGCAGTTGGCCGACTTTTTGCAGGTTGGTGGCAGGATCCGCAACCGCCCGATCGTAGAGCAGCGTGGCCACTTGCCTGGGCAGGTCGGCGTCGGCTCCGTTCTGTGCCGCCGCCTGGAGGATGGCGTTCCACCGCTTGGCGATTTCACCCTCGGGGCAGTTCCACAATTGCGAAACGGCGTCCTGCGCCGTCACAGAGATGGGGGGCAGCGCCCCGCAAGCGGCCGTCATGACGAGCGAGTTCTGCCGCGAGTTGAGATCCAACAGCCGCGAGCGTTCCAGCCCTAGCTGCAAGGCCTGCAATTCGCGGGCAAGGCTCATCGCGGCGTTCATGTCGCCGGCCATGGCCAGCTGCTCGCACCGCATCAGGATACTTTGGTACTGCCGCCACAGTTGCGGGGCGTAAACGGCGGGCGACGGCACCTGGTTGGCCAGCGTGGTGTGGGCCTCCCACCAGCTTTGAATCTCCGGCGCTTCGTCGCTGGGGGCCGCCATCGGGGGATCAACGGGCCGGTGATTCGGCACCGCGACCGCCAGGTCGATATCAGCCGCCCGGGCACGGCCGATTTCGCCACGAGGCAGCAGGACCGGCGTTTGCAGCACGCCCCGGTTTGCCAGGGTCCACCGCTGCACCTGGCGCGACACGTATTGGTGAAGCTCCCAGGCATCGATGCGGCCGTCGTTCTCGGTGTCGCGCGCGCCACCCCGCAGGCCTTCGATGATGAAATGGAAGTAGATCGTGCGGCGCAGTTCCGGGCTGGTCCACGAGCGCTGGTCGGCGTCGCACGCCGCCATCACCACCAGCCGGGGAATCGATTCGATTTGCGGGGTGAGCAGTTCCAGTTGCCGAGCAAAGTCGTTGTGCAGCATGCCCAACTCCCAATTGCTGGCAACGGTGGTCGCATCGAGGATGAGGACCTTGTTCTTTTCAGCCGGCAGCGTGCCGAGCGTATCGAGCACGTCTTTCAGCCGGATGCGGTTCTGCGGCGTATTCTCGGGCGTGGCGTTGTGAGGCAGCAGATACGGACCTTCGCTATCGGCCCCGCCATGAACCGCAAGCACGACAACCAGCGTGTGCTTGTCGCAGGTAGAAAGGAGTTCCTTCCAGTTAGTATCGGTGCGCCACTGCTGCGGCTCCTGACGCAGGTGCAGCAGGTGCCTGCCCCACATGGCGAACTGGTCTTCGCGCACCATGTTGGCCAGATCGGCCAGCGACTGCCAGCCGTACACGTTCTCGTCAATGGACAGGTTTTCCTGGTAGCCGGCGCCCAGGAGCACCAGGCTGCACGGGCGAGGCGGACGCAACCAACTGCTGGCCCAAATGAAGCAGCCGGCAAGTGCCAGCAGGGCCAGCCACGCGATCCCGATCTGCGACTTGCGAAAGCCGCCTTTCTTGCGCGGCGGGCTGGTGTGCCAGGCGGGACGTCGCGGCGCGCGGCGGCCGTTTCCTTCAGCCTTGTCGGCCAGATGGCTGGTAGACACGCCGCCCTGCGAGGTGTTGCGAGCCGCGGCTGGTTCCGGAGTCGGATCAGCAAATGGAACGTCTGGCATGGTAGTGGGGAGGTCGCGAGGGATGCGAGGTTTCCTGAGGGAGGGCGGGAGAGCCGCAAACTCGCCGCAACCCGCAGCGCCGGTGTTAGAACGCAACTTCAGCGGCAAGTCCTAGACTCAGCGAAAGCCTAGCCCACGACAAAGTGGGGACAAGTTCTCCCCCAAAAACTTCGCGATCGGTTGATACCGGTTCCCTGCCGTGTTGCCGTAAAAACTACTTGCGACCACACATCACGTTGCCATAATCTAGCGCCAAGCGGCAACAGTATTAATATCTTCATCGCCCGTAGAACCGGAAAATTCAATCAGGTTTCATCCGAATTCCCGAGGCGCTACGGCCACTTCCCTGGTTCTCCAGACCTACCTGCTCAAGAAGGTTACCGGAACAGCCAAACGATCTTCGGGCATGTGACCTGGCGGCTGTACCGCCGCTAGGGCCCTGTGTGTACTGCGGATGCCCCCAAGCACGCATCAGCGGCTCTTGGTCCCGTTGTGCGCCGACCCGGGAGCGGCTGCCCTTTTCCCATTTGGAACGACCTGGCCCATGGCAATCTATTCGCAGTTGAATCGACCGCTTCGCGTAAAGACTCCCCTGGGTGATGACGCGGTGTTGCCGGTGGGGTTCTCCGGCACGGAAGGGTTATCGCAGTTGTTCTGCTTTGATCTGGACTTGCTGGCACCGCACTACACCGACGTGGATTTCAGCAAGCTCTTGGGGCAATCGGTAACCGTCGAATTATCCGGGCCGCTAGGCGAAACGCGGTATTTCAACGGCATTGTTCGGTCGCTCGAAGAAGGGCTGCGCGACAACGAGTTCACGTCGTACAAGGCGCAGCTCGTGCCGCAGATGTGGCTCACCACCAAGCGGTTTCGCAGCCGGATCTTCCAGCAGAAGTCGGTGCCTGAAATCCTGGAAACCGTGTTCCAGGACCTGACCACCTCGATTGAACTGTCGGGCACCTACCGACCGCGCAATTACTGCGTGCAGTATCAGGAAAGCGACTTTGCCTTCGCCAGCCGGCTGATGGAAGAAGAAGGCATCTTCTACTACTTCCGTCACGAACAGGACAAGCACACGCTGGTGATCACCGATGGGCCTTACCAGCTCAAGGATCTGCCCGATATCTCCACGGTGCTCTTCGATCCCCTGGAAGGCGGATTAAGAGAAACTGCCTGCGTGTTTGCCTGGCGCAAGCGGCAAGAGATCTGTGCCGGCCAGGTAACGCTCTGGGATTATCACTTTGAGTTGCCGGGCAAGAATTTGGAAGCGACGGCAACCATCCAACAGACGGTCCAGGTAGGACAAGTTACGCACAAACTGCCGGGCACCGAAGAAAGCCTGGAAATCTACGAGTTTCCCGGCCGCTACGCCCAGCGGTACGACGGCATCGATCCCGGCGGTGCGCAGCGCCCGGCGGACCTGCAGAACATCTACACCGACAATATGCAGACGGCCAAGGTGGCCATCGAGGCCCAGGCTGCGCACTCGTTGGATATCTCCGGGCAGAGCAATGTGGCTACGATGTGTCCCGGCCTCAAGTTCACGCTGGAGCGGCACCCCAACGCCGACGGCAAGTACCTGCTGGTGCAGGTCGAACATCGTGCCGAGCTGCCCAGCAGCTACCAGGCGGACACGAATGCCACCGGCTTCAGCTACGAAAACCGCTTTACCTGCCTGCCCGATGGTCTGCCCTTCCGACCGAAACGCATCACGCCGCGGCCGCGGATCGTTGGGCTGCAAACGGCCACGGTGGTTGGTCCCTCCGGCGACCATATGTTTCTCGATCGCTATGGCCGCGTGAAGGTGCAGTTCCACTGGGACCGCGAAGGCAAGTCCGACGGCAACAGTTCGTGCTGGCTTCGCGTGGCCCAGCCCTGGGCCGGACAGGGCTGGGGAGCCTTCTTCTGGCCACGCATTGGCCATGAGGTGCTGGTGAGTTTCCTTGAGGGCGACCCCGATCGTCCCGTGGTGGTGGGCAGCGTGTACAACGCGCATAACATGCCGCCTTTGGAGATGCCCAAGCTGGCCTCGGCATGCGGTTTCAAGTCGTGCTCGGTGGGCGGCGATCCTTCAAAGAACTTTAACTGTGTGATCTTCTATGATTCGCCTGGCGACGAGCACGTGCATATCCATTCGGAGACGCATCAGTGCATCACCAGTGAAACGGCCAACTTCCAGCGCACGTACGGTCCCAGGATCGAAGTGTACGGAGTGATGCCGCTGGGCGGTGGCGGTGGTGGCGGTGAGGTTACCGGGGGCGACGAGACCACCACCGTGCCGTGTACCACGCCGCCTGAGTCAAACGGCCATGGAAATGATGCCGCGGCCGCGCATGCTGAAGTCGCCGGTGCTCAGTCAGAGTCCAGCGGCGGCGGTGGTGGCCTGGTGGAGTGGGCCACGTTTCTGGGCAAGTATCTCCATGAAAAGGATTAC
>CALBRZ010000043.1 GCA_937927735.1 uncultured Planctomycetales bacterium | reverse complement strand
TCATCTGCCGGCAGCTACTCTTCCAGCAGCTTCTGCCAGAACTGCTGGGCAGGCACGCCGTTGATGGTACGGAGCGTCTTGATAGCCCGCAGGGGGCCGTTGTTCTTATAGGCCGCATCCTCGCTGCAGGTCAGCTCTTCCAGCGGCAGGAATTTGAGGCACGAAAGATCCTGCCAAGGCACGCCGTCGTGAAGGGCTAGCTTCTTGAGATCGGTGAACGCCATCAGCGGCGTGAGATCCGCTGCCTTGTCGGTGAGGTAGACCTCGCATTGATCCAGGTGCCCGTCCTCTTCCTTTTGTACTATGCGCACCTGGCCGGCTCCGTTCAGTTCGTTCAGCTTGCCTCTTACGGCGGTAACCCGCTCAACCGGTGAAAGCTGCGACGCTTCCACGACGAACGCTTTAGCAGCATCGCGCCGCTGGGCCAGTTCCTGCCAGAACTCGGCAATCGGCGTACTCTGCCCATGAATGTCAATATTGATCCTTTGGACCGGGAGCGACCGCAGCACCGCTTCATCCGTTTCATCAAACAGCCGTACATCGGGCAGGAAATGTACCAACGGCATGCCGCGTAAAGGACTGAGATCAGCGACTTTCGTCCGGTAACAGGCTAGGTGATTCAGACGCATCCCTACCAGCGGCGATAGATCCATGATGGAGGCGTCCTTGATGCTGAGCGACTTGATCCGCATGCCGCGCAGCTGGTTCAAGTCAATCGCATTACCGCGGTACGTTCCACCGTCCTGGATGAGTCCACTCCCTCGACAGAATAGCTGTTGTAATGCCGGAAGCGCCCGAATAGGCCATACGTCAGTCGTGGGGTTCGTGATCCTGTCAGTATGGAAGTGGAATTCGACCACTTGGCCATTTCGGACCGCCGACTCAAACTTACCGTCGTACCCCGGGTTGATCTCCATCAGCTTCTCGGCGACTGCCTCGGCTTGTTCCTCAGGCGGCAGCGTGGCCACGTGATCGAAAAAGGCCTGCTGCTCGTGCGTCACGTCCCAGGGGATAGCCGGCAGCTTGGGATTGGCAAAGCCATTGCGGCCTTCGCTGGCCACATAGTCCAGGTATTCATCGGCCGGGTAACCATTGACCCGCTGCAGCATCCGCATCTTCTTCAGCACCGCGACGTTCGTGAATAGGATCCAGTCGTCGCAGTTCAATTCCTCTAGCTCAAGGAACTTGAGACAGGAGATGTCCTGGTTCGATCGACCACCGATGATGTCCAGCTTTTTCAATTGCGTGAACGCCATTAGCGGTGTGATATCTACCGGTGTGCTGCCCTTCAGCACCAGCCAAGCGTCGGCATTGGCGTCACGCTGAGGATGCCCCCCTAAATTAACAGGCCCCGGGCCGTTGAGCTCTTCGAGCTTTGCAGCTACGGCTTCGATCCGCTCGCTCGGCGGTAATTTGGACGTCGCCTGCGCAAATGTCAGCGCGGCATGTCGTCGTGCCTCCAGTACCTTAAGTGTCTCTTCGACAGGTACTGCAGCACCGATAGGGCCATTCAAACGCGTCAGAGCGAGCGAGGCGATTAAGCTGCGTTCATCTTCATCAAACAGCCGGACGTCATAGTACAGTACTCGCAGCGGCATGCCGGCCAGCGGAGAAAGATCGGATACTCGGGTCCCATATAGCCGGATCTCGTTCAGCCTCATCCCTTTCAAAGGAGAAAGATCGCATACGTAGCTATCCCGGCATTCGAGAGTTTTCAGCGGCATGCCAGACAGCGGAGCAATATCTTCGACTCTTGTTCCGCCAAACGTGATAGATTCCAGGGCCATTCCTTGAATTGGCGACAGGTCGGTGACTCGCGTCCAGCCGCACCACAGCCTTTTCAACGGCATGCCTTTGAGCGGTGAAAGGTCTGCGATGTGAGTTTCATTGAAGTTCAATTCCGTTAGATGCATTCCGGCCAGCGGTGCCAGGTCTTTAACCTGCGTTCTCGTAAGCTTAAGGTACGTGAGCGGCATGCCGCGCAAGGGTGAGAGATCAGCAACCTCGGTGAAGCCGCAGTCCAGCTTCTTAAGCGACATACCGCGCAGCGGAGTAAGGTCCGAAACGGACGACAAGTCGCAGGTCAGGGCGGTTATCGGCAAGCCTTGTAGTGGTGAAAGATCGGAGACTTTCGCCCAGGTCTTGTAGGTACCGCCACAGTTCAGTTCTCTTAGTTTCCCGAGTGCTCGGATCGGCCAGATATCGGCCAGATGCTCGCTGCGGCACGTGAAAGCTACGCCGTGGCCGTCTTTGATCCTGTGCTCGATCTTGCCATCAAACCCAGGGTTGACCTCGATCAGCTTCTTAGCCACGGCCGCCGCTTGCTGCTCGGGCGGTAACGTGGCCACGTGATCGAAGAACGCCTGCTGCTGGGGCGTCGGCTGCCAGATCTTGGCCGGTATTGCTGCTGGAGCCACGGCCGACGCTGGGCCAGTTTTCGCTGGTGGGGAAGCGCTGGGCGTTGGGGGGGTGACCTTGGCTTGCTGTTCGGGGGACGCTTTTTCGCCGGGTGGTTTCAGCGACACCTTGAGCAGGGCCTTCTCACCGCGTATAACCGTGATCTGGTTCTGCTCCAGTTGGAACTGGTCGGTGCCGCCGGAGAGCTTGGCCTGGTACTTGCCTTCGGCCACGTCAATCGTCCAGCCGGCGGCCGCGTCGGCGACTTTCACTTGCCCGTGGCCGGTAACTTCGATTTTGAGATTCTTGGCGGCCTCGGCGGGTATGCCGTCGGCCAGTTCCACCACGATTTCGCCGTGGGGCGTGCGCAGCGAGAGCAAGATCACACCCAGCACCAGAACCGGCACCGCTGCACAGGCCAAGAGTACACCACGTTTAGGGCGGCGGGGTGGTAGGTTGCCTGGTGCTGCGGCCGGCTGTGATCCCGTCTGGCGGCTTCGTCCAGGCACCACCTGAGACTGCGTTTCGACCACACTGCTGCGGACGCTTACGCTGGCCGCTCCCTTGGCCAAAGTCTTAAGCTGCGCCGTCTGCTCGCCGTCATCTTGCCGCGTAGCCGCTGTATCCAATAGCGTCGCCAATTTAGCCCCATTGGCCCAAGGGGCAATCGCTTCTGCCAACTCCGAGGGCGTGTCGTAGCGGTCCTCAGGCTGCCGGGCCAGCATCCGGTGGACAACTTCCACCAACTCAACCGGCAGATCCTCACGCAGCGAATCGATCCGAGGTGGACCCTGTGTGGCCAGGGCCAATCAGCTTCTTGGCGACGCTGGTGTACTGCGGTCCCTGGAAAGGCACGCGGCCGGTGAGCAGCTTGTAGAGCGTGGCCCCCAGGCTGTAGATATCCGCGCGAATGTCGACGGCATGCGTGTCGCAAGCCTGCTCGGGCGCCATGTAGTCGAGTGTGCCCATGATCTGCCCGGACGCCGTCAGGTCGCTGTGCTCGGCGTGTTGCTCTTCGAGCAGGGCCAGGCCCATGTCCAGAATCTTGACCACCGGGCCATTGGGGCCGTCGGCCAGCATCAGGTTGCTGGGCTTGATGTCGCGGTGGACCAGGTTGTTTTCGTAGGCGTGCTGCAGCCCCAGCGCTGCCTGACGGATGATCTCACAGGCTTCGGCCACCGGCAGCGGCGCCTGTTCCCGGGCGATGGTGCCCAGGTCCGCACCATCAACCAATTCCATCACCAGGTAGTGCGTGCCGTCGATCTCGCCCGCATCGTGGGCCGCCACGATGTTCTCGTGGGCCAAAGCTCCCACGGCCCGCATCTCCCGGTCAAAGCGGGCCACGGCGGCGGCATCCTGCATCCGCTCGGCAGGCAGCACCTTCAGGGCCACGAGCCGATTAAGCCGCGTGTGCAGGGCCTTGTAGACCGCGCCCATGCCACCTTGGCCCAGCTTGGCAAGCAGCTTGTAGTGGCCAAGCTGCTGCACATCGAGGTCACCTGACGATGGGGCGGCCGCCGGAACGCTTATCGCTCCCGACTCGGACCGTGGCTGCTGGCCAACGTGCTGCCCTTGCTGAACCAGCCGCTGGCATTCGGAATCTTCGCTGTTCAGCACCGGGGGCAACTGGCGTAGCGTGTCTTTCCGAGTTCGCTGTTTCCCCTGGTCGAGTGCGTCGGTGGTGCGGTCCACATCACCGGCCACGTTACGGCCGTGGTCGTTTGGGGCCATGATTGCCCCTGGTCTGTCCAATCGGAACAAGTGAGCCGCAGCAGCCCAGCAGCTCACTGCTAGTGCAATGCGTGCTCGTTAGACGTTCTTAGTAAGCCTGGTTGCTTAATTCTGTAAGTTGCTTAGGCGAATGACTTTAGGCGTAAGTGTAATCACTGAGCCGCTGGTCGGCCAGCAGTCCCGCAGTCGCCGCCGGCCGCCTGGTTTGCCGGCGGGGACCCGTGGAGATGCCTAGTTCGGCCCCAATCTTAGGGCTGGGAAGGCGATCTACGCCGGTATGACGACTAGGTCATCAGCGCGGCTGCCCCATGAACCGCGGCTGCTTGGTGAGCAGCTATTCTGCGACAGCTTGAACGAGAGCCGCGATCGTTGTCTTCACCGGCTCAGGCAGGCGGGGCCAAAGTTCGATCAACGTTGCCAGTGCCTGGCCGTTCTCTGTGTTTCGCTGGTCCGGCGGAGGCGATATGGCCGCGGTGACGGGGTGTGCATCTAGTTCCGAATTACTGCTGCCCAAATTGCTGCCCACGTCTGAGAAAGTGCTGTTTTTACACGGGTTTTTGAGGTTTTCCTCATGACTTAAAATCCCCTGGGGGGTACCCCCCGTGCGGGTTCGAATCCCGCCTCGGCTACTGTTGCCATCGCTTGCCAGCGGCGGCCAGTCGTTGCCTAAGGTGCTGGACGAACAAGAGTTACGGACCGCCGTCGCGACGCAAGTCACAGGTACAGGCATCTGCGCGTAAGGGAACGCAGCTCGTTGGCCCGCAGGCCGGCCTGAATGGCCACTGCGTACAGCAGCGCCCGCTCGGCCGGCGACATGCCGTGACGCGTGACACCTTCCGCCGGAATGGTCGCCTGTAGCCAAGCCCATTCCTCATGAAGCAGCATACGCCGCTCGTGCCGCCGATCGGACTGGGGGTTGGGCGTTTAGCCCCATAATTGCCCCTTCGTCTCTCCAATCGTGCCAGGCGAGCCGCAGCAGCCTGGCAGCTCGCTACGAATACGATCCACGACCGTCGGAATGTGTTATTGAGTCGGGTCGCGCAGTTCTGCAGATCGAAAAGACCACTGAATCCAATAGCGTGTAGCTACCGATTTACTCGTGGGCCAACAGATCCCGCTAACGGCAATGCGTACTCGGCCTGCGGGAAGCCAGTGGTGGAGATTTCTGGTTTGGCCGCAAGCTCAGCGTGAACAGCGACGGACCACGGTACGCTTGCCAGCGTGGTCACCCCGTGGGCTGCGGTAGCCTGGCGAGCGATTCAACAACAGCTTGAACGAGAGCTGCGATGGTTGTCTTTGGCGGCTTCAGACAGAGGGGGGCCGCAGATTCTGCCCCAATAGCAACGCCGAGGCCCTGGTGAGCGGATTACCCACCAGGGCCTTGGCGATTCTGAAGTTGTCGAACTGCCGGATTGGTTACGGCAGGTTGTACGTCTGCCCGTCGTTGGTGGCGCCCATGCGGACCAGGGTGGTCTTGTCCGTATGGTTCTTCACGGCGACCACGCGGGTATCGCCGAACACAAACTGGCAAATGCCAGGATGCCAACTGCCGAAATAATAGCCGCTGACGGTTTCAGGGCCGGACAACTGGTTCTCGCCCATATTCATCGCCGGCGTATCGGGACGCTGGGCCAGACCTTCCACGGCGCCGCCCAGGCACCGCATGTTGCCGCGGTAATCGTGGTGCGTGGCGCCCGGGGGCGGATAGTCGTAGTAGCGGGAGCCAATTCGGGTCGGCGTGACGTGCTTCTCGCCTACAAATGCGGTGTAGGTGAGGCCGTCGGTCACCGTGCCCAAAGTCTTGCGGGAACGAACCTGGCCGTTGGACGGAGCCGCGGCAGGGCTCACGAACGGGCCAGCCAGTTCACCCGACTTGGGGAAGCAGACGTCGCTCTTCCACGCGTTGGGCCGCATGTTCGACGACGACGAGTAGTTGGTGGGCAGTTCGATCATGCTCACCGCGGCGTAGTCCATCGACTGCGAAGAAAAGCCGCCCCAGGCGTTCGTCCGGAAGCCGCGGGTAGGACAGAAGGCCACGTCTGAACGGAACTCGCCGTTCACCACGCCGTTGGGAGCATCTTCCGGCCGCTTGTTAAAGTCGTACATGCTGAACGTGTTCTGATGCTCCATGACCGGCATCAAGAAGGTGAACCAGCTGTGCGACCATTGACTGCCGTCGGAGTAGCCGCCGGTAACCCCGAACGGCGGAATCTGCTCGCTGTTTCGATCGGCGTAGGTCTGGATCGCCGTTGCAATCTGCCGCAGGTTACTTGCGCAGTTAGCCCGGCGGGCCGACTCACGCGCCGCCTGAATGGCCGGCAACAGCATGGCAATCAGGATGCCGATGATGGCGATCACCACTAGCAGCTCCACCAGTGTGAAGCCTGATCGAGCACGACCATGCATCAAGAACCCCCTCTCGGAAAAACTGGATAAGGACCGCATTGGGATGGTACGCATCAGCAAAAACGGATGACCGAGCTATGGAGCAGCGGGCTCATCGCCCCCACGCGCGGGACGCAAGGATGGAAGCTCCGCAGCTACCTCCGGTGTGTTTGCAAGCGTGAATTCGCGAGCGACCGTTGGTCTCTTGGGCACCGGCGGTGCTGCTTGATGGACGCGCCAAATCCGATAACGCTTCGTTGCCCTTGGGAATGCATGCGGTGGCACGGTGGAGGAAGCTCAAGAACGGTCGTTGGGCTGTTCCCGCCGTCCCCCGGCATGTCGTGGGGGCCGTCTGGCTCATCGATGGACGAGGCAGGACGAGGATCACATGGCCGCTATCGCGGCATGTGCGGCCGCGATTGCGTGTGGTGCGTACGACCGCGGTAAGCGTCGTGCGGTACAAGCACGGCCGAAAGAGGCTGGCCCGCGTGCGAATAACCCCCATTTGACGCGCGTAACCAGTAACCCCCACTTAATCAGGATAAGAGGAAAATTATTAAAACGCAATATAAGTTCTTGATGCTTTACTGATCGAGGCGGGTGTGCTGGCCTCGCGCAGGGACTCGCAAGGTATTTTCAGATCAAGCGTTACGACGATCGATTTCCATTCGCGGGGATGTGTATACCTCGAAGTGCTGCCAAAAGATCCTTGACCGTGAGAAGCGAATTGGATTTTGGGAGGGGGCGGAGCGGCGGCTCGCGTCTGCTGGGTTACTGGGCGTGTTGCCAGGTGCAGACAACCGCTGCGCGTCCCAATCCGCGGGCGTAACGTAGCCCAACCGACCAGGCCGGTGGCTGCGAACCACCGGCGTTAAGGGAACAGTTCCGCAATCTCCCTCGGCAGGTTCTCCAGGTATGCGGCCGCGGGTTTGCCGTTGATCGTCTTAAGCCGCTTGTGCTTCTTGTGCGTGCGAATGTTCTTAAACGCGATCCCCGGACGGTACTTGAGCTCTTCCAACGGCAGACCTTGCAGGGGCGAGAGATCCGAGAACTTGCCGCGGTTTTCAAGCTGCCCCTGGCAGGTCAGTTGCTTGAGATGTTGCAAGGCTCCGATCGGCCAATATCTGCCACGTTGGAATCTTCGCAGCCGAAGGAGACAACCTGGCCATTCTCAACTTTGTGCCGTGTCATGCCGCCAAAGCCCGGGTTAATCTCCACCAGCTTCTGCGTCACCGCCAGGCGGACCGCGCCGGGGGACATGCCCAGCTCTGCCGCGACTTCAGGCCCCGAAACGCGATCCAGAGTGGCCCGTCAGAAGGCGTGCCAGATGGTTTCGGCGAAATTGGGCAGGTGAATCTGGCTGCGAAGGCGCATCAAAGAATGGCGGCAGTTGGCTAACGACCGCGGCCTGTTGACCTGCCTTACGGAAGTGCAGGCGAACGGCGTTGCGGGCGATGGTCCAGTGCCGACCGTGGAAACTGTCCGTTGGGCGTTCTCAGCGGAAGGGGCCGATGCTTTGGCAGACGGAGAGGAACACGTTCTGCGCCGTGTCCGCCGTATCGGCAGATTGCAAGCCGGCTGGCCGACACCGGTCGACCACCAGCGGCGCGCACAACGCGCAGTGTCGATCCCAGGCTTCTGGCTCATGGGTTTGCACCTGGCGAATCAGGCTCGACGAGGTCGAACCGACGGTGGCTTGCCCTATGTCTGGCCCTTGCAATTTTCCTTTAGCTCGCGGTGACGGAAGTACGCTGGGTGGCGCCGCTTAACTGCCTGGATCCCTGGACGTCCATCTTAGTCGCGTGGGCTTCGCAGTGCTTGCCCGAGGTGCGGTTCGCGTGCTTCAAGACTCCGGCGAAACCCAAGCCGTAATCATGCGCTGGGGAGTGCCATGTGCTTCGTTCCGACGTCGGGAAAGGCGGCCGTGGCGCACCACGCGCGGTGAAGATGCTCTTCAGGCTGGCGAGGCGGCGAAGAGGGCCGCGAGTGCCGAACCCTCAGCGCGATACGCGGAACGCGACGCTCGCTGGGCTGTCAAATGAAAATCGTAGGTAGTGCCCGGACGCGTTGCTTCACATCAACGAATATCAAAATAAGAGAATACTCTAGGCAACTTAGGCTTCTTGCATACCCGTGACAATCTGGCTCGCGTCTGAGGTAAATTGGCGCTCTTTAGTAAGTCTGTGTAGTGCTTATAGTTGTGCTTCGAGTTCGATCGCCGATCTGGGGCGTGCTAAAAAATAAAACCGGTGGCAAAATTTGTTTGCGATTTGCGCCTGTATGTGTTATTTTCCGGTCGATTTTCTACCATTTGGGGGAATGCAGTTGGTAGAACGCGGCTGCGCTCGCGTTGTCATGCGCGGCACACCAATCAGCTTCACCGCGCGGCCGCTGTCAGGGCAGACTGTTACAAGGGGGATACTTCTAAGCTAGGCCGCAAGGCAAGGACCGCTTGATGCTGCTTTGATCTTTGCTTGGCGACCAGGGGGATCCGGCCAGATCCAGCGCCATGTGTGCTGGTGATGTGCGCGTATGAGGCTTGGGCAGCGGGCACGCATTCATCAGCGGGGCTGTCCGGGCCCGGCTCACCCTACGTTTTCGTTGAGTGATCACTTCAACGCGAGGCCGTAAGCGCGTGCGGCCTGCGATGATTCATTAGGAACGTGTCGACAGCTTTTGCTGTCAGACCGTGTGCCGCGTGCCGGCGCATGGTGCGTTCGTACTGCACATCAACAGGATTCATTGCCGCAATCGGCGGCATCGTCATCGTTATCTCTTCAGGAGGATTCACAATGCGCACTCGGATTCGTCCCGGTTTTACCCTCGTGGAGCTGCTGGTGGTGATTGCCATCATCGGCATCCTGATCGCCATGTTGCTCCCGGCCATCCAGGCAGCGCGGGAGTCGGCCCGTCGGGCGAACTGCTCAAGCAACCTGCGGCAGTTGGCGACGGCCGTGAACGTTTACTCGGATCGCAACGGCGAGCAGATTCCGCCGCACGCCCTGGGCAGCAGCCCGCACCACGGCTGGATTGCACTACTGTGGCCCATGATGGAAGCGGCTCCGGCGTATGCCGGTCTTCAGCTCAATCTGGGCGCGGACGACACCACGATCGGCCCCAGCGGCAAATCCAATCGCGAGATCCACTCTGAGTTCAAGTCCGATGGTTTGTTCTGCCCCACGCGGGGTTTCCGGACCACGCCGCAGCGGAACGCCCAGGCGGTCGATTACGTATCGGTCAGCATGACCTACATTCCGGACAACTGGCCGAACAGCCCCAACAATGTGCACTCCAACCACACCCCGGCCGCCCCGTACTTGAACGGCCCGTTCGTTGGCCCGGCCGCGAACGTCACGGTGAGCAATGGTGGGTACATTTTCCGCTCGAAAGTGAGCGTTGGCAGCATCACCGACGGCATGAGCTACACGGCCTTCATCGGTGAAAAACACTTGAACCCCAATCGCATGGGCCAGAATAGTTACGACTATCCGCAGGGGCCTGGCGTGTCGGGGGCCTGGTATTGGAGCGGTGTGCGGGTATTGGCGCTGGGGCTGGCCTCGCGGCCCGATAACCCGCAGCAAACCACCACGTCCCATGAGCCGGTGCAAGGTGAAGTGCTGAACAACTATTACTACGGAAGCTGGCACCCCGGGATCTGCCAGTTTGCCTTTGGCGATACGCGGGTGCAGGCAGTGAAGAACCACACCGATCCCGAGACGCTCCGCAAGATGGGCGGCCGCAGCGACGGTGAGCCCTACAGCCTGCCGTAAGCGGTTGCAGCTCCGACTGCATTGACCTGCATGGAGAAGCGAATGGCCCCGGCGGCGAGCGCCGCCGCGGCCATGTTGTTTAGGTGCTTTCTGTGAACTAGCCGGCGAATATCGTTCGACCGAATCAGGCTCAACACGCCTGGCCGTTAGTCGAGCTTTTCCTTCACCTGCAACACCGCCAGCGGGATATCGGTGCAATGCACGTTGACGCCCAGGCCGCGGCACAGGAAGTAGTCCTGGATCGTGCGGCCGGGCCAGCAGTTGACCTTCAGGCCTTGCTTTTGGGCTTCCTGGACCATCGCCCGCGACGTGCCATTGAGCTGGCAGCCGATGTAGTTCGCGCGCAGTTCCTTGGCTTTCTGGATCAGTTCCGGGGAAAGCGGCTTGGATGAGATCATCAAGGTCTGGGCGTTCTCATCCAGACTGCGGATTTCCTTGAGCGGCCGCTCGTCGAACGAGGTGTACAAGTAGATCGAGCCGGAAGGTTTCTTGGCCTCGACGGCCTGGTGAATCCGCTTGCACATTTCGGCCACTCGCTCGTCGGGATAAAGCGCCCGGTCGCTGGTCTTCATCTCAAACTCGATGTAGACGCCCGGCTTGTCGGCAAAGTAGTCCAGGAACTCTTCCAGGAAGAGGAACGGCTCGCCCTTCTTGCTGACCACGTTTTTCAGCTCGGCCGCGGTCATTTCCTCGACGACACCGGTACCGTTGTGGGTGCGGTCGAGTTTGCTGTCGTGCAGGATCACCAGCACGTTGTCCTTGGTCATGCGGATATCGGTCTCGTAGCCGCGGATGCCGCGCTCATAGCAGGTGCGGAAGGCGGCCATCGTGTTTTCTTCCAGTTCGAAGGCACCACCCCGGTGCGCCATGACCAGCGGCCCGGACTCGGGCGATCCTTGAGCAAAGATCGGCTGCGCCAAGGCGACACAGCCCAGGGCGGCAAGAACAAACCTGGCAAACGGCATGAACTTCATCAGCAGAATCCCGTACGAATCGATACGAAGCGGCGACCGGCAAGCATAATCAGCGGTCGATACGATCGGGAGTATACCATCGCCCCCAGGCGGGCTGAAGAAAAACCGGCCGCGGTCTTGCTGGTCGAGTGGCGTGCGCGGCACAGGAAGTCGCGAGCCCGTAGAGTGTTTGCTCGCGGGCCACCATCGATGCGTTGAACATCAAACACATGGTGATTGGTAAGGGGGGCCCGCAATCCAACATCCATTCACCGGAAGTAAGCAACCGGGCTACGGAAATCAGGGGCGTTCCACCAGGCGGTGCTTGGCCTACGGATACTGCCGGTAACAAAAAAGACCGCTGCCGCCGAATGAGTGCGGCGACAGCAGTCGTGGCGTTGTCAGGTTGGCAGCGTCTGAGTTGGCTAGGTCCGGTGACAGCTACTGCTGCTTCACCAGCTCGCCGGCCATTTCCAGCACGGCGTCCAGCAGCTTCACCGAGGTTTGCGGCTCCATGATATTGGTGCCGGGCCAGGTTTCGTAGCCGCCCAGTTCAAAGTGCCGAGGCGTGGGCAGGTAGCCCAGGTAGGCGTGGGCCAGCGAAACCATGAACGCCTTCTTGGCCGGGCTGCGTTCCTTGAACTCCAGGCCGATCTCGGCGAACGTTTCGCACGGACTGGTGCCGATGATGATGTCGCCGATTCGCAGGACTTGCACCGGGAACTTCGCCGGGTTCTTGTATTTAGCCAGCCGTTGCACGCGGCCGGCATAGGCCACACGCTGAACCCAGGCTGGATCGGTGGCGAAGTTGCCCCCGGCCGGGAGAGGGCCATCGGGCCGGCGCGGAGCTTGGGCTTCCACGGTCTTGGCCCATTCGAGCAGATCTGGTTCGATCTTCCGCCACTGGAGCGGCAGCTCGCGAGCTCGGGCGTCCAGCGTTACGTTACCTTGCCACGAGTCGATCTCGCGGACGGCCTTCTCAACCTTGCTGGCAATGTCCTCGGCCACCTCGCGCATCTTCACATAAGGCTCGCGGGCGGTGCGCGGGTTGAGCCGGTCGACGTTGTTGATGTCGCCGCTGGTGCCGTTAGCCATCATCGCCACAAAGGGCGGGTCTGCATCGCTATCGGACAGGCGGCGCTTCAGCGATTCGCAGAACATGCCGTAATAATCGGCCGAAACATGGCCCGGCCCGGTCCCGCCGACGTAGTGCAGCGAGTAGGCGCAATACGCGGAAATCAGCCGTCCGCCCGTCTCACGCACCGCGATGATCGACACCGTGGGATCGACGGGCCCGGCCGGCTTGACCAGATCGGGGCTGCGGACCGGAGGATTCATTCTCACCTTGTCGACCTTGCCGAACGGGTTGGGCGGCTGGCTGCCTTCGCGCATGAACCAGCGGCGGTTGAAAACCTGGTTGGGCACGTCCACCGTGGTGAAGGCAATCTCGGCGGGCCGCAACAGGTTGATGGCCCGCCGCACGCCGTCGGCAATTCGCCGGGCGACAAACCGCTGGTACTCATTCAGTTCCTCACCCAATGCCGAGGTCGCGGAGTGCGTGTGGGTAGCGGAGATCAGCACGTTCTGCGGCGGGATGCCCGTTTCCTGCTCGATCAGCCGCCTCGCTTCGTTGCTGACGTTGCGGTGAAAGCCCAACAGGTCGCAGACCACCAGGGCCAGCTTCGTATTGCCGTCGTCCAACACCAGGCAACGGGCATGCAGTTCGTCGTGGATGTGTTCGGCCGGATACGGGGCGAACTGGCCTACGATGGTCCCGCCCAGCATGGGCGTGATGTTGCTGGTTGCCGCACCAGCCTTCAGCGTTGGCTCGGCAGCTACCGCGGTGCCAGCCAGTCCCAGGGCGGCAAGAGAGACCGTTGCAACGAAAAGATACGTAAAGAACGGATGGCGAGTGTGCATGGCCGAAGAAGCTTTACGTCTGGGGTGGGTAGGGGCAAGACACGGCGGCCGTCGGGCCAACTGCCTGGCACCCAACTTCATGGGGCCAGGCAGTTGGCGGCTGGCGGCTTTAGCTTCCATCACTTCACGGTGCGGCTACGATCAAGACGGATACTGCTGCAACCGTCATCCGCGTACAAGTCATCCATGAGCCGGCCGCGCCGCTGGGGCCTGCGTTTGTTGGCTAGTTCTGCTTGACCAGTTCGTTGGCCAGGTCCAGCACGGCGTCGAGCAGCTTGACCGAGGTCTGCGGCTCCAGGTAGTTGGTGCCGGGCCAGGTTTCGTAGCCACCCAGTTCAAAGTGCCGTGGCGTGGGCAGGTAGCCCATGTAGCCGTGGGCCAGGGAAACCATGAACGACTTCTTGGCCGGGCTGCGTTTCTTGAACTCCAGGCCGATCTCGGCGAACGTCTCGCAAGGGCTGGTGCCGATCACGATGTCGCCGATCCGCAGGGCTTGCACCGGGAACCGAGCCGGGCCTTCAGCTTCGGCCAGCAGTTGGACGCGGCCCGCGTAGCTGACCCGCTGCACCCAGGCAGGCTCGGTGGCGAACTTGGCACCCACGGGGATATCGCCGACCGGCCGGCGCGGCGCTTGGGCTTCCACGGTCTTGGCCCACTCAAGCAGGTCGGCATCGATCTGCCGCCAGTTCAGTTCCAGCTCGCGAGCCTGGGCGCCCAGCGTGATGTTCCCTTGCCACGAGTCGATCTCGCGGACCGCCTTCTCGACCTTGCTGGCCACCTCCTCGGCAACCTCGCGCATCTTCACGTAGGGACCGCGGGAAGTGCGGGGATTGAGCCGGTCGATGTTGTTGATGTCGCCGCTGGTGCCATTGGCCATCATCGCCACAAACGGCGGATCTTCATCGCCCTCGGACAGGCGGCGCTTCATCGACTCGCAGAACATGCCGTAGTAGTCGGACGAGATGTCCTTGGGACCGGTGCCGCCGACGTAGTGCAGCGAGTACGCGCAGTAGGTCGCAATCATCCGTCCGCCCGGCTCGCGCACCGCGATGATCGACACGGTGGGATCGGTCGGCCCGGCCGGCTCAACCAGGTTGGGGCTGCGGACCGGCGGGTTGGTCTGCACCTTTTCGACTTTGCCGAACGGATTGGGCGGCACGGTGCCGTCGCGCATGATCCAGCGGCGATTGAAGACCTGGTCAGGCACGTCTACCTGGGTGAAGGCGACTTCGGCCGGCTTCAACTGGTTGAGAGCCCGCCGTACGCCGTCGGCAATCCGCCGGGCAACGAACTTCTGGTAGTCGTCCAGTTCCTGGTCGTTGCAGTAACGATTGCGGCCCAGCGCCGTGCCGGCCGAGTGCGTATGCGTGGCCGAGATCAGCACGTTTTGCGGCGGGATACCGGTTTCCTTTTCGATCAGTCGCCGGGCCTCGAGGCTGACCACACGGTGCAAGCCCAACAGGTCGCAGACCACCAGGGCGAGTTTGGTCTTGCCGTCATCCAGCACCAGGCAACGGGCATGCAGTTCGTCGTGGATGTGTTCGGCAGGGTAGGGAGCAAAGCCGCCCACGATGATGGCGCCCAGCGGCGGTGTGATGTTGCTGGTCGCAGCACCGGCTTTCAGCACGGGATCGGCCGCCGCCGCGGAACCCGCCAATCCCAGGGAAACAACGGCAAGGCAAAGGTACGTAAAGAGCTGACGTCGCGTGTGCATGGCCTAAGAAGCTTTACGTCGGGGGGGAGAATGGGCGAAGCACTGCGGCCGCAGCGCATGGTCTGACGAACGTAGGCCCGTCGTCCCGGTGGGGCGGTCGCGGTTGATGCTCGCCACGCATTCTCGAAGCAGCCATGAGGTTCCACGGTAGAACCCCATCCGTTCGGGCGTGTGGTTCTTACCGTACCAAGCAATGGTCGTTGATGCCAGCGGCGACTTACCCTGGGTAACCAGCCTGAGGGGGCGGGTACGTCGGGCGTGCCGGCGACGTGATGAGACGATACGGTGAGTGCGGCACTGTCCGCCGCACGGTGGCGCCGTGCCACTATGAAGCCGTTTGATCGGTTCTCGTAGGCTGGTGCGTGCTTGACGCGGCAACGGCTCGGGCCAGATCACGAAACGTGCGGAGGCCGGGGAACTCCAATTTTGTCGGTACCAGCAAGGGGCCGAACCACAACGCAAGTGAAAAGGTACCAACAAACAAGACAGAGTTCGCAGACGTCGCTTAGCTTGCGTTCTTCAGACGGCTTCAGGACGCGTTTCCACTCCCGCAGGGAAATATCAACGGCCCCAAGGTCATTCATGCACGTGGCAACCGCTTTCCAAGGCAGCAAATTGCACGCTTCTTGCCATACTTCGATCGTTGTATCTGGCGATAGCAGAATATCGAGGGTTAAATCGTGCTCAAGGTGACATCGATGCCGATGCAAGTCCCGCAATCCGGCCAGGATGTCGTCAGCCGTGGCATCAACGAACAAGGGACGATAATCGCTATCCATAGCAAGTACGCCGCATCTATCCAGGCGGATGACTCTTGAGTCAGCGATCCGGCATCAGCCCTGCCCAACTTCAGTGCGACAGCCGATAGGCTGCGATCCGGTCCAGACGGAACGTTTTTTCGCTCTCGCTTTGGTGGCACAAGGCCGCGAGATACACCTGCCCTCGCATTTGCATCACGCCCAGCGGAGTGACGCGGCGGAGCGAGCCGGGCGAACTGCCGCCTTCGTACCGCATTTCAACCGGCAGCTGTTCGGCAATGGCTCGCCACAAGTCTTCGTAGCCTGGTGGCGGCGTTTTCTGCACGCATGCCAAGGCATTGAATCGCAGGGCGGGCGTTAGCCGGTATAGTTGGCTGGTGCATTGGATGGCCGGAGCGGCGCGCACCAGGTGCAGGAACACGTCCTTCAGGAGCAGGCTATCGGCCAGCGAACGGTGGTCTTCGCGCTCGATCAAGCCCAGGTGGCGGCCAAGTGTTTCCAGCTTGTAGTTATGAAGGGTGATGCGGCGGCGTGCCAGCGCGCAGGTATCGATCACCTCATGCTCGGGGCAAACGCGGCCACACCGGTTAAACGCCACCGAGAGGAAGCCGACGTCGAACGCCGCGTTGTGGGCCAGCAGCACCGACCGGGGGCTGCCCAGAAACTCGCAGAACCGGGGTAGCACCTCCGCGATCAATGGCTGCCCGGCAACCATCTGATCGGTGATGCCGTGGATGGCAGTGGCCTCGGCCGGGATGCGGCACTGCGGATTAACCAACTGGGTGAACTGGTCGAGCACCGTGCCGTCGCCGCGGAACCGGACTGCCGCAATCTCCACAATCCGGGCGGCGACCGGATGAAGGCCCGTCGTCTCCAAATCAAACGCGACGAACTCGGCCTGCGCTAGCGCTACGGGCTCGTTGTGATGACTCCGTGGCATCGTAAACGTCCTGTTTATAGACAGTAAGTAAGTCAGCTCGCGGCTCGATGGTTGGCTTTGAAATGCCGCATCCAGTCAGGCCTGTCATCATCACGGCAGGGCGATGGCCCGGTTCGTGTCGTCCCGGATGTACCGAACGTACGCAGCCGGCACGCCGCACGGTGTGACGCTACCCTGGGAGCCAAGCCGCTGCAACCATACGTGTTACCGCCGCGGGCGCTGCCGGAAAGGCGTCGAACGCATCCCTCCAAGGATTGAAATCTCAATAAGTTACGGCCCGGCACCGCGCATTGTGCACCGGCTGGTCCATTTTGAGGCGTCAAGCTTCCTGCGGTGTGGGCCGGGTGGCTCGCACTGGGGCGTTGGAGGAACGCGCAGAGTTCACAAAATATGGTGGCTTTCCTGGGTGTACAAAATGAGTTGAAAAGGTAGACTACATACAGTGCCGAACAAGGATTGGGGTCGCTCGACCGTTTGCATTTCTGCCTGCATCGATCGCTGGATGCTACCGCTCGGCACCGATTCTCTCATCGCCATTGGGGTTGCATAAAAGTCCGGGGGCTTCCACGGCTGCGCGGCAACCGCCTTCGTATAGATAGTTGCGTAAAACGCCTGCCGGGAAGTGACTGCAAGTTGATTCCGATCTACGGTTTCCAAGGGCGGGAGGCCTGCCGCTTGCCTTTGGGAGGAGCCGTACTCCGATGCGCCAGGTTCGCCGTCTACTTGCCGAGACTGAGCGCATGACTGGGGGTGGGTCATGCTTTCTTTTGTGGTTCAACAGGGAGTCATCCAAACTTCGCGACGCGAACGATTGATTCCCTGGTTGGGGCCGGCGTTGCGGGGGGCAGCCGCCGCGGCCTTGAAGGCCCGAATGTTGCTGCACGCGGGCTTGCATCCGCATACCGGACGGCACAGGCGAGCCGACCGACCGGTTCCGCGTCGGGGAACCTATGGCGCTGCCTTCGAACTGGCGGCGCCGCCCCAAGGGCGCTGGATGGACCACGAACTGGTCAGCCGGGCGGTGGTGCTCTCGCCGAGCATTGTGCCCTGCGATCCCGGTTGGGACGGCTGCCTGTCGTTTGAAGTGCTCCTGGTGGGCGAGGCGGCCATTGCCCGGCGCCGGGACATTCTCAGCAGCCTGGCCGAAGCCGGCAGCTTTCGCGGATTCGGCGTGGAAGGCGTGCCGTTTGAACTCGTGGACCTGATGCCGCCCAACAAGGGCAAGCTCGCAGCCAGTTGCCTGCCGGCCTTTCCCGTTGCCAGCGAGGGCGTTGTCGAACGGTTGACTGTCCGGCTGAACAGCCCTCTGTTTCTGGGACGCCTGAACCGGCCGAAGCGTTCGGGCCTGCTCCCTGTC
The DNA here is from genome assembly GCA_937927735.1 of uncultured Planctomycetales bacterium. Lineage (GTDB taxonomy): Bacteria > Planctomycetota > Planctomycetia > Pirellulales > S012-138 > CALBRZ01. Next base: position 72,885 of record CALBRZ010000043.1, on the reverse strand, counting down.
CGGTTTATCGACTTGTTCCAGGCGGCGGTGCGCAGTCTCCAGGCCCTGTTCGCGTGGCACGCGCAACCGCTCGACGCCGATTTCGAGGCGTTAGCTTTCGCCGCGGAACAAGTGAAGTGCGAACGCGAGGCCTTTACGGAGTTCCGGCAGGGCGGCGTGGCCCATCGCATCCACGATGCTTACGAGCTGCGGGGTGTGCTGGGAGCCGGCGTCTACCGCGACGTGCCCTGGAGCCTGATCCCGTGGATGCATTGGGGCGGACGGTTCCACGTGGGCCAGCACCGGGTCTGTGGTGCGGGCGGTTGGAGCTTGGAGCTGGGGTACGATTCGTGGGCGACCGCCACCCCGCTCTGAGGCCAGCCGGCTTGCCGATTCATGGGCCCCGCGTTTGAGAACGGCGTAACGCAGGGCCTGCTCTTAACCCTTCACGCGGTCGCGCGTGTTGCCGGGCGAGGCGTTCTTCTCCAGGAACTCGATGATCTCGGCGGCGACGTCCACGCCCGAGGCGGCCTCGATCCCCTCTAGCCCTGGCGACGAGTTCACTTCCAACACCACTGGGCCATGGTTGGAGCGGATCAAGTCCACACCGGCTACGTTCAGGCCCATGGCCTTGGCCGCCCGGGTGGCCGTGCTGCGTTCCTCGGGGGTGAGCTTGATTTTGGCCGCGGTGCCGCCGCGGTGCAGGTTGGAGCGGAACTCGCCGGGCGGCGCCTGGCGTTTCATGGCCGCCACCACGCGGTTGCCGACGACCAGGCAGCGGATGTCGGCTCCCTTGGCTTCCTTGAGGTATTCCTGCACCAGAATGTTGGCGTTGAGGCCGCGGAAGGCCTCGATCACCGCCTCGGCGGCCTTGCGGGTTTCGGCCAGAATCACGCCGATGCCCTGGGTGCCCTCCAGCAGTTTGATCACCAGTGGGGCACCGCCGACGATGTTGACCAGGCCTTGAATATCCTTCGTGCTGTGGGCAAAGCCAGTGACCGGCAGGCCGATGCCTTTACGGGCCAGCAGTTGCAGGCTGCGGAGCTTGTCGCGCGAACGGCTGATCGCCTGCGATTCGTTGGCCGAGTAGACGCCCATCATCTCGAACTGCCGGACTACGGCGGTGCCGTAAAAGGTATGCGAGGCGCCGATACGGGGAATGATGGCGTCGTAGCCGATCAGAGGTTCGCCTTGATAGATCACCTTGGGATTGTGCGAGGTGATGTCCATATAGCAGCGGAGGTAATCGACAACGCGTACCTCGTGGCCGCGAGCTTGCCCCGCTTCTTTCAGGCGGCGGGTAGAGTAGAGGGATGGCCTCCTGGATAGGATGGCGATCTTCATAAAGTATTCCGGCTATGTTTGACTATCCGGACGAACGGGGCGGCGGGAAACCGGCCAGGTAGGAGTGTCCGGCATCGATGACGAACTTACCACGTATGGCTTGCCTTCCCAAGAGCATGCGGAAGCCCATCGCGTCGCGCGAGGCGAGCGTGATTTCCACCTCCAAGGTCTGGCCCATTAACTGCACTGGCGTAACGATCACCGGCCGCAACGACGAGTGACCGCTGGAACTTTTGACGTACCGCCGTTCCAGCAGCGGCGCCTCGGCGATGACGGTCAGCTGCTGGTTACGCTGCAAAGGATGCACTTTGAACCGCACGTACGGGGCACCGCCCCGGCTGCCGTACTCGACATCGAACGCGTGCAGCGAACTGGTGCGGGCTCCGCTATCGACTTTGCATTTGATCCGGGAGATACCCAACGCCGGCAGCGCGACCCATTCACGCCATCCGATCACAGGTAGCGGCGGTCGCGACCTGGGCTTCTTCATGGGGTTCCTCCCCGGGACGACTTGCGGGGGGCACCGCCAAGCCGCGGGGCGTCAAGGGCCTGCTGCTTCATGCGGCGCATCAAGGTGTCAGATGGAAATGAGACGATTGACCGGTGCCCTAGACCACCTCCGGCAACTGTTGCGCAAATCCGTTCTCGATAGATGTCCATACCCAGGTTTCGCCGGTGATGGTGCGGCGGGCGGGGGTGGCTGCGGCCGCGCCACCTCGCGGCGGCGCAAGATATAGGCGGCCCGGCGATTTGTCCATATGCCGGTTGCCGGTTACTCGACCACGTCGACGGCCCGCACGCGGTACGCCAGCGCCACCAGACAAACCACGCACACCACCGAAAGAAGGGCCAGGGCCTTCAGTCCCAGTTGTTCATCTTCCACGCCGGCAAAGTAGCCAAAGCAGTAGCGGCCCACGTACCGCATATCGCGCCACGGATCGAGCAGCAGCCAGTTGACGTTGCCGGTCACGTCGCGCATCTGCCGGGCGATGATGGCCAGCATGAAGAACAGGCTGCTCCAGGTGATGGCGATGGGGGCCGTGCGCTGGAGGTAGGCCGAGAGCGTTACCAGCGTGATGCTCAGCACCGTACACAGCACCAGGCCGTAGCCGAGGATGGATACCAGCAGCCTCCAATTATTGAGCCAGTATTCAAAGCTGGACGTGAATGCGCCGTATTCCACGAACAGGACGACCGCCGGCGCCACGGTCAGCAGGGCCACGATCGCGGATACCGCCAACAGCTTGCCTACGATGTAATGCCGGCGGTCGATTCGTCGCGAGAGATAAAAGGGCAGCGACTTGAGCCGGAAATCGGCACCCACCAGCAGACTGCCGGCAAAGGCCAGCAGCATCATCACCACCAGGCTTTGCCGTTCCATGAACATCAGGTAGCCGTTGTTCTCGACGTCGCCGTTGGGCTCGGCCACAAAGTCCAACCGTTCCAACACGCGGCTCTTGAAGGCTCCCAGTTGCGTCACCGCGTAGATGATCGCGAAGAACACCACAAATTGCAGCAGCCCCAGGCCGATCACCACCCAGTAACTCTTGCGGCGAAACACCTGGAGCAGGGCCACCTTGACGATGGCCAAGGTGCTGAACCATGGCGAGCGCAGACGGCCCTGCCAGCCGTGGTAGTTGGCGGTATCCAGTTTCATGAGCGCGGCCCTGGCATGGTTACATCGGCGGGGCGTTCTGTCCCCGGGGCGGCATCGGTTCCCGCCTGCGTCACGCGGAAGAACAACTGCTGCAGATTCTCCTCCTGCGGTTTGAGCATCGTGATTACGGCTCCGCATTCGCCGGCCAGTTGGAACAGTTTCAGGGTGGAACCGTCTTGAGGGAGCTGCACGACGGCGTGCGCGGTGCTCTCGCTGCCGCGGCGGCTGAGGAACTGCACGCCCAGGTCGGCCAGCGCGCGTTCGAACCGCTGCGGGGCATCGGATTGCCAGCCCAGCTCATAGTGGTGGCTGGTACGGCGGCGGAGGTCGGCCATGCTGCCGGCCAGGAGCACGGTGCCCTGGTGCAGCACCACCACCTGGCTGCACAGCCGTTCGACGTCGCCCAGCAGGTGGGTGCACAGCACCACACTCTTGCCGGTTTCAGCAATCAGGTCCTGGATCAGCTTGAGCATCGCCCGGCGTCCGCGCGGATCGAGTCCATTGGTCGGCTCGTCCAGCAGCAACAGGTCCGGATCGTGCACCAGGGCCGCGGCCAGCTTCAGCCGCTGGACGTTGCCGGTGGAGTATTCTTCCAGGCGACGGTAACGCAGTTCGCCCAGCCCCACGTAGTTAAGCACTTCGTGCGCGCGACGCTGGGCCTGGCGGTGCGGCATGCCGTACAAATCGCCCGAGAGCGTGACAAGCTCCACGCCCCGCAGGGTGGGCACCACGGCGGCCGCCTCGGCCATGTAACCGACGCGGCCGCGGATCTCATTGCCGCTTCGGCGGATGTCGTAGCCCAGGATCTCCCCGCTACCGCGGTCCGGCCGCAGGAGCCCCAACAGGATCTTCAGCAGCGTGCTCTTGCCGGCGCCGTTGTTGCCGACCAGGCCGATGGTGCCTGGCTCCAACGTCAGGCTCACGTCGTTGAGCGCCTGCACGCGGCCGTAACTGCGGGAGATCTTATCAAGGCGAATCAGCGGCATGACAGCAGCGTGAAACGGTAGGACGCGTTGGCAACATCAGCGCAGCTGGTTGACACCACCGTCCGCGGCTGCCAACCAGGCAACCCTGCCGGAGGCGCGCATGACCGCGTGGTGGCAAGCTTTCCGGAACGGCACGTTGGGCGGGTTGCCACTACTTGCGCGCCAGCAGCTTTCTGACCAGTTCCGCGAGTTCGGCCGGGTTGTCGTTGGCGCGCAGCTTGGCGATGACGTCCGGTTTGACCTCCAGCTTTTCCAACGCGTTGATGATGTGTTTCCAGCGGCGCTCGCGAGCTTTGCCTTCCTCCAGGTACAGTTCGGTGATGTGCTCCTGGAGCTTCTGGAGGCTGATGTCCTCCAGGTTCTGGTAATAGTTCTTGATGATCCGTTCTTGATACTTGGTGCGCTTTTGCATCCTTCAACTCGCGCTGCTGGAGTTTGCTGGGTGGCCAGCCGGGGAACCGGGCCGACCGACAAGGCGGCGTGATTATGGGCGCTTTGGCTTGCCTTGGGAAGTTGCCGCCGCCGTCCGTAAGTGTACCCGTCGCCTGGGCCGCGTGGCAGTCCCCGGCCCTAATCTGATTGGGGGCCGCAAGAAAATCGCGGCTTCGCGTGCCCCATCGCGGGTGCTGACGCCGCAGCGGCCGCAGCCTCAGGCTTATCTTTTGACCTCCGAATGCGTACAGTTGAACGCAGGCTGAATGTGCTGAAGTTCTGCTTCCGGCCGCCCTCTTCGGCTGCCGATGTTTGCCGGCCCTCCCCACCTTCACGCTCTTACTGCCCAACGGCCAATCAACGAGGATCGATGACAACAAGCCGCCGCCGATTTCAAGAGTACCGTGCCCAGGTTGCCCAGCGCCATCGCAACGGCGCGAGGCGGGCGCTTTTGCGTGGCGGCCATCCTCAGGACGCAAACGGTATCGATGCGGCGGCGGGTGCCGCGGCCACCAATGGGCAAGGGCAGGGGACCGGTGCTGCATCGTCCACGCCTGGCAGCAACGGCCATTCCAGCGAGAGGCTGCTTACGGAGGAGAAACGCCACCGTCGGACGCGGTCGTTCTGGCAGCTTCTGACAGCCTTTTGGGGGCTGATGCGAGAGCAGCGCAAGGCGGTCATTTTTGCCCTCGCCACGCTGACCGTGGCCACGCTGCTCAAGCTGGTGCCTCCGGCCGCTATCAAAGTGTCGATCGACTACGTGCTGGCGGACCGACCGATTCCGGCCTCGTGGCTTCAGTGGGGACTGCCGGACAGCCGGCCGCAGTTGTTGATCCTGCTGGGGCTGGGCGTGGTGCTGGTTTCGTTTGCCACCACGGCGATTCACCTCTGGGGGCGGTGGCATGCCACGCGGGCCGTCAACCGGTTGCAGGTGTCGCTGCGCAAACGGGCCTTTGAACATGCGGTCCGGCTGCCGCTGCACCGGGTATACCAACTCAAGTCGGGCGGCGCCGCCAGCCTGCTGCGTGAGGATGCTGGTTCGGCGTCGGACCTGATTTTCAGCATGTTGTACAACCCGTGGCGGGCGATCGTGCAACTGCTGGGCAGTCTGATCGTACTGGTGTTCGTCGACTGGCGGCTGATGCTGGGCGGCATGCTGCTGGTGCCGATCGTGTATTTCACACACCGCACCTGGGTGAACCGCATCCGGCCGCTGTACCGCGACGTGCGCGTGCAGCGGCAAGCCATCGACGGTTACGCTACCGAGGCTTTCGGCGGAATGCGGGTCGTGCGCGGCTTCAGCGGCGAACGAGCCGAAGCCGGCCGGTTCGTCCGCGGCAATAACATGATGGTCCGCCAGCAACTGTTTGTGTGGTGGTGGGCCAGGGCCATCGACATTGTGTGGGAGACGCTCATCCCGTTGGCGTCGACCGGCTTGTTGGTGTACGGAGGCTATCGCATCCTGGAAGGCGGCATGACGCTGGGCGACCTGACCATGTTCCTGTTCTATCTGGCGATGCTGCTGGAACCCCTGGCCACGTTGGCCGCCAGCGCCGCCGGCTTCCAGAACAGCCTGGCCGGTTTGGACCGCGTACTGGACCTGCTCGATGAGCCGAGCGAACTGCCGGCCAATCCGGCTGCCGTGACCCTGCGCCGCGACGAAGTGGCTGGGCGGATCACGTTCGAGAACGTGTCGTTCCACTATCCAGGCAGCGAACGCGGGGTGCTGCACGAGATTAACCTCGACGTGGCGCCAGGCGAAACGATTGCCCTGGTGGGCCGCAGTGGGGCCGGCAAAACCACGCTGTGCAACCTGGTCGCCCGGTTCTACGACCCCACCGAGGGCACCGTGCGGCTGGACGGCCGAGACCTCCGCGAGATCCAGGTCGATAGCTACCGGCAACTGCTGGGCATCGTGGAGCAGGACGTGTTTCTGTTCGACGGCACGATCGCCGAGAACATCGGCTATGCCGTTCGCCATGCAACGCGGGAGGACATTGAACACGCCGCCAAGGCCGCCCACGCGCATGAGTTCATCATGCAACTGGAACGCGGCTACGACACACTGATCGGCGAGCGCGGCGTGCGGCTCTCGGGCGGGCAGCGGCAACGGCTGGCGATTGCCCGGGCGCTGCTGGCCAATCCGCGGATTCTGATCCTCGACGAGGCTACCAGCAATCTTGACAGCGAGAGCGAGCAGCTCATCCAGGAAAGCTTGCGGACGCTGATGCAGGGGCGTACCTGCTTTGTGATCGCCCATCGCATGAGCACGATCGTGCTCGCCGACCGGATCGCGGTGCTGGAGCACGGCCGGCTGGTCGAGCTGGGGACGCACGCCGAGCTGATGTCGGCCAGTACCCGGTATCGTCGCATGGTCGAACTGCAAACCGAGCACGCCTGGGTGCATCGCGATTAGGCTGGAAGGGTGGGGGGACCGGCCGCCAGTTCGGTATGCTGCGCCACCGTTGGCGAGTGCCAGATCAGGCATCATGAACGCGCTGCCGCCGGCTGGCATGGTTGCGCGGCCGGTGGCCTGCTATAGGTATCCAGTGGCTTTGCCCCCCTGTCCCCACCCTGCGCAGATCCGCACTCGAGGGAGTGATGCTGATGAAATTCCGGTTCTTGACCGCTTGCTCGCTGAAGGCCGCCGCGCTGGTCGCCGCGGCGGTGCTGTCGCCCCCGGTTCTCGCGGGAGAGGCCGGCGACTTTGCCGCCCGGCGTGCATACAACTGGCACCAATGGCGCGGGCCCGATGCCACCGGCGTGGCTCCCCATGCCCAGCCGCCGCTGCACTGGGATGCTGAAACCAACATCAAGTGGAAGGCCGAACTGCCGGGCGAAGGCAGCGCCACGCCGATCGTTTGGGAGAACAAGGTGTTTGTGGTGGCGGCGGAGAAAACCGACCGCGTGACCGACAACCCGCCGCAGCCGGCCCCCGATGCGCGAACCGTCCCGCCCAGCAATTATTACCGCTTTGTGGTGCTGTGCTTCGATCGTGAGACCGGCAAGCTGCTCTGGGAACGGGTGGCCACCGAGGAAGTCCCTCACGAAGGCCAGCATCTGACCAACACTTACGCGTCGTCGTCGCCCGTCACCGACGGCCGGCGGCTGTTTGTGTCGTTCGGCTCGCGCGGCATCTTCTGCTACGACCTTGATGGCAACCTCAAGTGGCAGCGCGACCTGGGACAGATGCGCACCCGGCGCGGCTGGGGCGAAGGCGTGTCGCCCGCCTTGTACGGCGAAACGCTGATCGTGAACTGGGACCATGAGGATCCCTCGTTCATCGTGGCCATGGACGCCGAGACCGGCAAAACCCGCTGGCAGGCCGATCGCGACGAGCCGACCTCGTGGGCCACGCCGCTGATTGTCGAACACAACGGCCGGGTACAGGTCATTGTGAACGGTACCAACCGTGTCCGCAGTTACGACCTGAACACCGGTGAAGTGCTCTGGGAGTGCGGCGGGCAGACCGTGAACGCCATCCCCTCGCCGGTGGCAACCGATGAGATGGCGATTGTGATGAGCGGTTACCAGGGGGCGATGGCCGTGGCGATTCCGCTGGACGCCAAGGGAGACGTCACCGATACCGACACGGTGCGCTGGAGCCACCGCCGCAATACGCCGTACGTGCCGTCGCCGCTGCTGCTGGGCGATCGGCTGTACTTCACGGCTTCGAACAACGGCATTTTGAGCAGCCTGGACATCAATACCGGTAAGGTGGTCTATGGCCCGGTGCGGATTCCCGGCGTCAGCAACATCTATGCGTCGCCGCTGGCGGCCGCCGGGCGGATCTATTTCACCGGCCGCGACGGCACCACCACGGTGATCAAGTCCGGCGACAAGCTCGAAGTGCTGGCCACCAACGTGCTGAACGATCCGATTGATGCCTCGCCGGTGGCCGTAGGCAAGCAACTGTTCCTCCGCAGCAATCGCTACCTGTACTGCATTGAGGAACAGAACTAACTGCGTACCACGGCTGCCCGGCATGCCACGGCTGTTGCAGCCGTGAAAGTTGGGCGAATTGCTGCGTACCACGGCAGTGTAGGGACCAAGAGATTGCCAAAGTAACCTCCATTCGGAGCTGCCTACAATGCGCGTTGCCTGCTCGACGTTGATCCTTGCCGCCTGCTGGGCCACAGTTGCCATGGCAGGGCAGGGCGGGGAGACGTCGCCGGAGCAGGCCCTTGCCCGGGCGGTGGCGTTTTTGGCGAACGAAGTGCCGTCGTGGCCGCGCGAGAACCGCTGCTTCTCGTGTCACAACAACGGCGATGCCTTCCGGGCGTTGCATCTGGCCCGTCGTGCAGCCTCTGAGGACGCGCCCACAGGGCTTGTCGCGGCTTTGGCAGACACGGAGGCCTGGCTCCGCAAGCCAGAAGGCTGGAAAGACAACGGCGGCGAGGAGGAGTTCAGCGACAAGCGCCTGGCCACGGTGCAGTTCGCCGTTGCCCTGGCTCAACTCGAACGAACCGATGGCATCCGCGTGCAAGAAACCGCCAGACCGCTCCTGCCTGCTGCACAGCTGGTCGTACAGCAACAGGCCAACGACGGTTCCTGGCCGATTGACGCGGCCGGCTCGGTTGGTTCGCCCACCACCTACGGCACCACGCTGGCGACCGTACTCGCCCGGGGCGTGCTGCACCAGGCGGACCCTATGCAGTTCGGCGCGGCCATCGCCAAGGCCGACCGCTACCTGTCCCAGATCCGCCCTCAGCGCGTGTTCGATGCGGCGGCACTCCTCTTGTGGCTTACCGATCCGGCCGTACCTGCCGTGGACAGCCTGCCACGCGAGCAGCGTATTGCCGAATGCGTGCAGCTCATCCGGCAAGGGCAGGGGGAAGATGGCGGCTGGGGACCCTTTGCCACCTCGGCCGCCGAGCCGTTTGATACGGCGGTCGTCCTGCTGGCTCTGCAGCGGCTGGGCCCTGCCGGTTATCGAGCCGCAGTCGCTCACGCTGTAAAAAACGCCGGCGAACCAGTCGACCAGGACGATGCCGCCAGCGAGTGGACCAGACGGATTGAGCGCGGCCGGGCCTACCTGGCTGCCAGCCAATTCGAAGACGGCAGTTGGCCGGAAACCACGCGGCCGGCCGGTGGAGAGAGTTACGCCCAGCGGATGTCGACCACAGCCTGGGCTGCGATCGCCTTGATCGAGACGCGGCGCCCCGGCAAACCGTAGCGGGCGGATATACCGGTCACATTGCGCTGCCGCGGGATCAGCCGCATCAGGTTGCCGGTTACAGACGCCGTTCGCCCACCTGCACGGCGATCTTCAGTTCTTTGCCATCGCGCCAGATCGTGACGGGCACGGTGGTGCCGGTCTGGGTGGCGGCCACTTTCCAGCTCAGGTCGGCAGGCGTGTTGACCTCCTGGCCGTTCCAGGTGAGGACGATATCGCCGGGGGTGATGCCAGCCCGGCGGGCGGGTTCGCCAACCACGTCGGTCACCAGCACACCCTGACGTGGCACGCCCAATTCGGCAGCTCGCTGGAGCGTGATCTCCTCAAGTGCAACGCCCAGCCAGCCGCGGACAAAATGGCCTTCGCGGCGGAGCCGGGTGTAGACCTCGCGGGCAATCTCGCTGGGAATGGCGAAGCTCACACCCTGGAACGAGGCGCCGACGATCGCCGTGTTGATGCCGACCACTTCGCCCCGCAGGTTGATCAGCGGGCCGCCGCTATTGCCGGGGTTCACGGCCGCGTCGGTCTGAATGAAGTTCTGGTAGGGCATGTTGTGGACGACGTTCCGGCGTCCCTTGGCGCTGACGATCCCGGCGGTCACGCTGCGGTCCAGGCCGAAGGGGTTACCCACGGCCACTACCCAGTCGCCCACCTCCACGTTTTCGCTGTCGCCCCAGGGGGCGGTCTGCAAACCGTCGGCGTAGATCTTGATCACCGCCAGGTCAGTTTGCGGATCGATGCCGATCACTTCGGCCCCGCGGATAGTGCGGCCGTCGCTCAGACGAACGATGATTTCCGACGCATCCTTGATGACGTGGTGGTTGGTGAGGATGTATCCTTCGGCGTCGACGATCAGGCCGGAGCCTTGCCCGCTGGCTTCGAGGCGGCGCGACCAGCCGTTATCGCCGTCGCGCCCAGCGGTCTGGTCCACCCGCAAGGTGTCGATGTGGACCACGCACGGCACGATGCTCTTGGCGATCAGCCGGAAGGCCGACGAGGTGTTCTCCAACTGGGCCAGTTGAACCCGGGCGTGTTCCAGTTGGGCCCGCTGCTTGCCGCGTTCCAGGCCATAGCAGATTTCTTCGACAATCGCCCCGATGTTGAGCCGCAGCAGGGCCAACAGCAGCACGGTCATCATGGCCACCCAGGCAATCCGCAGACCACGGCCGCCGCTGGCGGCCTCGGCGCTTGGGCGCTCGTCGGACCGTCGCCGCCGTTTACTCGGGCGAGCCGGTTCCTCGTCGCAGCCGGCGGTACGTTCGGCTGGGATCTGGTCGGACAACTCACAAGTGTCGACCAGCCAGGAATCGCCGCTGGTGGCAGCTTCGGCCTTGGGACGTTGGAGCCCCCCGGCCGGCGAAACTGAGATTGGCGAGGCTGCCGCTTGTTGCAAAAAAGCATCACCGTCGCGCGTCCCATGCGCCCCGGCAGGTGGAGCCTGCTCGTGGGGACGGCTAGCCGGCAGCGATTGAGGGGCAGCCTGATCCGCCTGGGGTACCGAGCCAAGTTGACCACGGCTGCCCGAGGCTGAAGAACCGGCCGGATGGCTGGGGCGGCCGGCAGCATTGCCGGCGCCGCTTGCGCCTGCGCTTGGACCGATGGGGCGGTCCCAAGATTGCTCTTGCATAACCGGGCCTCGGGGCGTCGAGGTGTAACAGGCAATTGGCATCCATTATAGCGCCGGGCATTTGGGCAAGCCAGTTTTTGCCCCCCGGCGCCAGCCGGGTTCTGACCGGTGCCTGGCAAGCTGGTGCGGTCACAACGGCAGTGCTGGACGATTCCCCTGGCCCTGGTCCAAGCCCAGCAGGTACTGGACAAGCCCCGGCCGCCGCTGGTTGTTTACCGCCCAGCGTGGGAGCTGTGACAGCCGCGGCGTAACCTGGCTCGGACCACGGGGCGGATGCTGGCGACCAGCCAGCCAAACGAATCGTCGAACTCGCGAAAACCTCGCGATTTTCTGCATCCGGAAACATCGCCTGAGCGAAGTAATCCGTATACAATCGTGTAGCACACCCGCCCGCTCTTCGGGGCACATCCCGCCTCGGCCAGTTCACACCAACCATCGCCGCTACCGCCGTGCAATCTCGATACCGAATTGTCGCCCTGATCGTCGCCTGCGCTCTGTTTATGCAGAACCTGGAGACGACCATTCTGGCGACGGCGCTACCGCAGATTGCGCGATCGTTCGGCGTGTCGCCGGTAAACCTGCACCTGGTGCTGACCAGCTACCTGATGAGCCTGGCCATCTTCATGCCGATCAGCGGGTGGATGGCCGACCGATTTGGCACACGCACCGTCTTTCGTCTGGCGATCATGATCTTCACCGGGGCCTCGGTGGCCTGCGCGTTTTCCGGATCGCTGGGCACGATGATTGTCGCCCGCATCGTCCAAGGCATCGGCGGCGCCATGATGGTGCCGGTGGCACGGCTGGCGCTGCTGCGCACGGTGCCCAAGTCGGACCTCGTGTCGGCGATGACCTGGGTGGCGGTGCCTGCCCTGCTTGGGCCCGTGGTCGGGCCGCCGCTGGGCGGAGCGATTGTGACCTACGCCTCGTGGCCCTGGGTATTTCTGATCAACGTGCCGATCGGCCTGCTGGGCTTTGTCCTGGCGACGCGGTACATCGACGACTACCGCGAGGCCGGCGTCCCGCCGTTTGATGCCGGTGGGTTCGCCCTCTGCTCGGTGGCGATCGCCGGGATCGTCTTCGGCTTCGAAGGTGTCGGCGAGGGCCTGCTGCCGCTGTGGCTGAACGTATCGATGGTCGTTGTCGGCCTGGTGGGCGCGGTGCTGTATCTGGGCCACGCCCGGCGCCGGCGCGACCCGGTGTTGGATCTGTCGCTGCTTGAGATTCCCACGCTGCGGGCGAGCGTGCTGGGCGGATCGCTGTTTCGCTTCGGCATCGGGGCGCTGCCGTTTCTGATGCCGCTGATGTTGCAGACGGTGTTCGGGCGTTCGCCGCTGGCCTCGGGCCTGATAACGTTCGCGGCCGCCGCCGGCGCGCTGTTGATGAAGTTTGCGGCGCAGCCGATTCTGAACCGGTTAGGCTTCCGCAACGTGCTGGTGTGGAACGCCCTGTTGTCGGCCGTATCGATCTCGCTGTGCCTCACGTTCAACTCGAGCACGCCGGCGTTTGTGATGTTTGGCGTGCTGCTGATCGGCGGATTCTTCCGCTCACTGGAGTTCACGGCGATCAACATCATTGGCTATGCCGACTTGAAGCCGCACCAGATGGGCCGGGCGACCAGCCTGGTTTCCATGGCCCAGCAGCTTTCGCTCTCGGTCGGCGTGGGCATCGGCGCCGTGTCCTTGATGCTGTCGTCGATGGTGCGGGGTGTGGAGCGGCCGGAACTGGTCGACTTCTCGGTGGCGTTCCTGGTAGTGGCCGGTCTGGCTGCCATCTCGGCCGCCATGTTTGCCCGGCTGCCGCACAACGCCGGCGACGAAGTCGCCCGTCGCCAGGTGATCGAGCCGGGCGAGGCCGACACGCAATCGCTCGTGCTACCGGAAGGCAAGCCGGAGGACCAGGTGCCGGTTCCGGCTCCCGTTTCCACCTCGGCCATGGCCTCGGCTGGCCGCAGCGGCACGCTGCAACCGGCCATCCAGCCGGTGCATAAGGCCGATTGAGACTGGCCGCAGGGGACGTCTCTACGTTCTTTTATGCTGTCGCCGCTAGCGGTGCGGCGGTTCACTGGATCTTGGGACCTTCGCCTCCCGGCTGACGATGCGCCTTATCGTTCCCGGCGCAAACGGCGATACAATAGCGTCAGGCGCGCAAGAAGGCGGCGAAGGTTCCTTGGCCGCCGGGTCAGATCTGTTCTCGTCGTTCGTCCCGCGGCAACCGATGGACCTGCCTCGCTATTTTCCGCCGGCCGAGTTCGCGAACCCGTTGGGCCTGGTTCATTTGGGCGGCGAACTTTCGGTGGCGTGGCTGCGTGATGCGTACCGGCACGGCATTTTTCCCTGGCCGCATGGCCGGCGGAACCTGATGTGGTTCTCGCCCGATCCGCGGGCGATTCTGGAATTCGAACATCTGTATATCAGCCGCCGGCTCGCCAGAACGATCCGCAGCGGCCGTTTCACGGTAACGTGCGACCGCGACTTTGCGGGCGTGATGGTCGGGTGCGGGACGGCGGGCGGCCGCTACAACAACACCTGGATCACGCCCGAGATGCTCGAGGCCTATATCCGGCTTCATCACCACGGCATGGCCCATAGCATCGAAGTGTGGCACGAGGGCCAGCTTGTCGGCGGTACATATGGCGTGGCGGTGGGCGCGGTCTTCTGTGCCGAATCGATGTTCCACCGGATGACCGACGCTTCGAAGGTGGCGCTCGTGGCCCTGGTCCGGCACCTGCAAGCCCGGCGGTTCCTTACACTCGATATCCAGCAGCTCACGCCGCACACGGCCAGCATGGGAGGCAGCGAGATTCCGCGGAGCCAGTATCTGGCGCGTGTCCGATCGCAGCGGGACATGCCCGTGTCGTTCGGCACCGAGCTGATGTTTGACCCGGCGGCCGTGGTCGCCACGCACCGGCGCGTGTAAACGCAGGCTGAGGATGTACCACAGCGAAGCAAGCAGCACCGCGGAGGAAGCAACGCCGACGATGACCGCAAGCAGCGAACCCTTGGCGACACTGGCCGATGGCCCCGTTGACGCCCCGGCTGTGCTGATCCTGGCACACGGAGCCGGGGCCGCGATGGATACGCCGTTCATGGATGCGTTTGCCCAGGGCGTGGCTGAAGCCGGTTTCCGCTGCGTGCGGTTTGAGTTTCCGTACATGGCCCAGCGGCGTAGCGGTGGCCACCGCCCGCCGGACCGCGAGCCTGTCCTCCGCGCAACCTGGCATCAGGCGATTGCCCAGGTGAGCGAAACGTTAGCGCCAAGCCAGCAGTTATTCATCGGCGGCAAATCGATGGGCGGCCGCATCGCCAGCCTGATCGCCGCCGAGCAGCAGGGGGCAAGGCCGATTGCCGGCCTGGTGTGCTTGGGCTATCCGTTTCACTCGCCCGGCAAACCACAATCGGTGCGGATTGCTCACCTGGAGCAGATCGCCACGCCGACGCTCATCGTCCAGGGCGAACGTGATCCGTTTGGCAATCGGGCGGAAGTTGCCAGCTATCCCCTATCACCGCAAGTAAAACTGCACTGGCTGATCGACGGCGATCACAGCTTCAAACCGCGCAAAAAGTCCGGCGCCACCGAGGATGGCAACTTTCGCGAAGGCGTGGAGGCGATCGTTGCGTTTTTCCGGTCGCTGCTGCCCAGCTAATCTGGCGTGGGTTTTACGTAGCGGCGGTCCTCTGTCGTCGCTCCACGGCTACAATGCGACGCAGGTAGCCACCGTTTTCCTGATGATAAGGCGCACTATGCCATGCCCGACTCGGTAACGTGCTTTCTGGTGGAGAAGAACGAGGCCGGCCAGGTAACCGCCGGCGTGGCCCAGCGCAGCGTGGATGATTTGCCGCCGGGCGACGTACTGATCCAGGTGGCCTGGTCGTCGCTGAACTACAAAGATGCCCTGGCCATCCAAGGGCATCCCGGTGTGGCGCGGCGATTCCCGCACGTGCCTGGCATCGATGCTGCGGGCACCGTGATCGAAAGCCGCGACCCGCGGTTCACCCCCGGCCAGGAAGTGATCGTGACCAGCTACGAGCTCGGGGCAGGGCAGTGGGGCGGTTACGCCACGCACGTGCGCGTGCCGGGCGACTGGGTGGTGCCACTGCCTGTGGGGCTTACTATGCGCGAGAGCATGATCCTGGGCACGGCCGGTTTTACCGCAGCGCTCGGCGTGTGGCTGCTCCAGAAGCACGACATTGAACCGGGCTCGGGCGACATCCTGGTGACGGGGGCCACCGGCGGCGTGGGATCGTTGGCCATCTGCATCCTGGCCCACCTGGGCTACCGCGTGGTGGGCGTCAGCGGCAAACGCGAGCTGCACGCCCAGTTAAAATCGTGGGGAGCCGCCGAAGTGCTGGATCGCGACGCACTGGCCGACGACTCCAATCGCCCGCTACTTTCCGGCCGCTGGGCGGGGGCGATCGATACGGTGGGGGGCCAGACATTGGCCAATCTGCTCAAGGCCGTCAAACCCTGGGGCTGTGTGGCCGCGTGCGGCCTCGTGGCCGGGGCGGAACTGTCGACCACTGTTTATCCATTCATCCTCCGCGGTGTGACCCTGACGGGCATCGACTCGGCCACGTGCCCCATGCCGCTCCGGCAGGAACTCTGGCAGCGGTTGGCTACTACTTGGAAGCCACCGCAGCTTGAAAGCCTGGCACGCGAAGTGAACTTCGGGCAGTTGCCGGCGGTGGTAACGGAGATTCTCCAGGGCAAGGTCGTAGGCCGAACGCTGGTTGTTCCCCGCCCGGCCTGACAGCGTCGGGGTCGCAGCGTGCCGGAACGCAGCTCGGGTCATCGATGGAGAATGTTCCCACGGTGAACCTGGAAAATGCTGCATACATTCTCTGCATTCCACGCCCGTACACTTACGTAGACCATGCGCTCATGTGTGGCGTGCCGCTCCTCTCGCTGACGCGGTGATGCACGGAGGGCTTGAAAGCTGGTCGCGTCGCCTGCGCCGGTGCCGGTTGCCCCAAGTCTCGCTATAGACTTCAGATCACCCAAATGGGTCGTGCGCAACCCTTTAAATGGTTATCTTGGAGTTCGGCAGTTGGTTTGCATGCAAGGACTCGGCCCTGGCCATTGCCGGTTGAGCCGTGCTGCCCCTTGGGCTGTACCGAAACGGATCGCCCGGCAGGCCGCGGTACGCAGTTTCACGTCCGAGAGGTCTGAAGCATGGTTCGGGGCAGGACGCCAGGCAGCCGAGATTCCCGCCGGCTGGATCCTACCAAGTAGCCGTATGTAATGCGATTTGCTCAAGCGACGCCCTATGTGGTCGCGGTCGCCGTCTTTTTGTTCATCGTGGGCCTCAAGCGGCTGCTTGACCCGCTGATTGGACCGGACGGCGCGCCGCTCTTGTTTCTGTGCGCCGCTGTGATGGTGAGCGCCTGGTTCGGCAATTGGAAGTCGGGCCTGCTCACATTGGTACTGGCGGCGGTGGCGACCGCATTTCTCGGTCCGCAAGGCGAACCGCATTGGCACGCCCAGGCGGCGATCCGGGCTACGCTGTTCACCATCGAAGGCGGCCTGGTGCTGTTGTTCGCCGCCGCGCTGCACCGCGCCCGCGAAAAAGCCGAACGCAGCCGCCGCGAAACCCTCGCCACGATTGCCCAACGCGAAGAAGCCGATCGCTCGCTGCAAAGCTCGCGGGCTCGCTTCCGCCGATTGGTCGAAGCCAACATCATCGGCGTCTTTTTCTGCGAGGAAGACGGGCGGGTGTTTGAAGCCAACCAGTCGTTCCTCGCGCTCCTGGGCTATACCGAGGAAGACGTTCGCGCCGGCCGCCTCAATGTGGCTGAGATCACGCCGCGCGAGTTCATCGACGTCACCATCGCCGCCTCGGTCGAACTGGCCCGTGAGGGCCGCTGTCAGCCTTACGAGAAAGAACTGATCCGAAAGGACGGAACCCGACTGCCCGTTCTGATCGGCACCGCGCTGCTTTCGGAAACCGAGGGACAGACGGTTTCGTTCGCCATCGATCTCTCCGAACAAAAGGCCACCGAGTCCGAGCTGCAGCAGGCCAAGGAAGAAGCCGAGCGAGCCAACCGCCTCAAGAGCGACTTTCTGGCGAACATCAGCCACGAACTGCGCACGCCGATGAACGCCATCCTGGGCATGACGCAATTGGCCCTCGATGAACCGCTGCCGCCCAACGTGCGCGAGTATTTGGAAACAGCGTACGACTCGGGCAAGTCGCTGCTGTCGCTGGTGAACGAGATTCTCGACTTCTCGAAGATGGAGGCCGGTCGGTTCGAGCTGGAGATGGCACCGTTCCGGCTGCGGGAGTTGATCGACGACAGCTTCCGTACCTTGGCCCTACACGCGGCCGAGAAGCACCTGGTGCTGTCGGCCGACGTGGCCTGGAACGTGCCCGACGAACTGATCGGCGATGCTCAACGGCTACGGCAGGTGATCGTGAACCTGGTGGGCAATGGCATCAAGTTCACGCCCCAGGGCAAGGTGGCGCTGGATGTCACCGTTACGTCGCAGACATCGGACGAGATCGTGTTGCACTTTGCCGTGACCGACACGGGCATCGGCATCTCGGAGGAGGACCAGGAACGGATTTTTGCGCCGTTCACCCAGGTCGATACGTCGACAACTCGGCGTTACGGCGGTACCGGGCTAGGGCTGGCCATTTCGTCGGAATTGATCCGGATGCACGGCGGGCGGCTCGAATTGCACAGCAAACTCGGGGAAGGCAGCCGGTTTGAGTTTGATGCTCGCTTTGGATTGCCGGCCCCCGGCCCCGGCGATGCGCTGCCGGCCATCACGGTCGAAGAACTCAGCGGCATGCCGGTGCTGGTGATCGACGAGGTGGAAGCCGACCGCCAACAATTGGCGGAACTGTTGGCCGGTTGGGACATGAGGCCGGTGCATGCCTCGAGCGGTCAACAGGGCTGGGAAATGCTTCAGGCTGCCGCAGCTGCTGGCAAGGTCAATGGGCACCCGGTAGTGGGCGATAACCAGGCCTCGCCGGCCGAGGTGCCTGCCAACGCTCTGGCGTCGCAACCCGGCACGGCGCCTGGCAAGTTCGCGCTGGTACTGATCGCTTCCAACCTCAGCGGCACCGACGGTTTTGCGCTGGCCGAGCGCATTCGCCGCGACCCGGTGTTGGGCGATACGCCGATCGTGCTGTTGACGCCGGCCCAGCAGCCGGCGGAGCTGCATCGCTGCGAGCTATTGCATATTGCCGGCTGCGTTCCCAAGCCAATGGACGAGGCCTTGCTGCTGGATGCCATCATCAATGCGCTGAACGTGCCGCCGTCCAAGCCATCGCCCGATGGGCAGCTTTCGGCCAGCACCCGGACCTGCCCGCCGCTGCATGTATTGCTGGCCGAAGATACGCCGGCCAACTGCCACGTGGTGCGGGCGATCCTGGAAAAGCGAGGTCATCAAGTCACCGTGGTGTCCGACGGCCGCCAGGCGGTCGAGGCCGTGCAGCAGCAAGGCTTCGACCTGGTATTGATGGACGTGCAGATGCCCGAGATGGATGGTCTGGAAGCCGCGATGGCTATCCGCGCCCAGGAACACCGCATGGGCAGCCCGCCGTTACCGATCATCGCCATGACCGCGCACGCCATGAAGGGTGACCGACACCGCTGCCTGGCGGCGGGCATGAACGCGTATCTGGCAAAGCCGATCGACGCCCATAAACTGATAGAACTGATTGAAAGCGTCGGGCCGCGGCCTGCCCGGTCTGCGGCTGAGGATCCTGAGCCTTCGACCGGCGATCAGGGCGGGCCAGATTCGAGGCGAGCCTCGGTGGAAGCCACGGGCCAGGCTGCCCGGCCCTCTGCCATGCACCGGCCAGATGCCTGCCGCGATGAGAACGAGCACGCTTCAGCGCAGGCGGCGGAAACGGCTGCCGCGGTCGCCGAGGCTGGCAATACCTGTCAGGAGCAAACTGTGACCAGCAAAGCAGCAGAGCCCCTGCCCGATGAATCGCCGCTGGAGATCCCCGATCGGGTCGCCTGCAATCTCGACGCTGCTTTGAAACGGCTGGGCAATAATCGCAGCCTGTTGAAGGACATGTTCCTGTTCTACAAGGAAGACGCCCCGCAATTGATCGAGGATATCCGGCAGGGCATTGCCCGGCGGGATCGCGAGGATACCGCCCGGGCCGCCCACAGCCTTAAGGGGCTGTCATCCAGCTTTGATGCCGAGCACAACGTTGAGGCGGCGATGCGGATCCAGCGATTGGCCGAGGCCGAACGCTTTGACGCCATCGTGCCGCTGTTGGATGGACTCACCATCCTCACGCAGAAGCTGATCGATCAGATCGCCGCCGAACTTGGCGATTAAACACCGGCAGCGAGCCGGCAGGCCATGGTGTGGCTCACCACCGATCGATCTCGCCATATCGGCAGCATAAGATGCCCCGGGGGACTGGGGCGCCGGCGATTACGATTCTTCGCCGTCCGACTCGTTCTCGTTATCGTTGTCGTCGTCATCGCTGACGTTGACGACCGAGTCGATCGAGATCCCCAGCGTGCGGATCTTGTTGCGGAGACTGCCTCGGGTGATGCCCAGGATTCGGGCCGTCTTGGACTGGTTGCCGCCGGCGTGACGCAGGCAGCGGGTAATCACGTACCGCTCCATCATCAGCAGCGCGTCGGCGTACGTATCGGTGCTGTTGGAACGCAGACAGGCATCGACCAGTTTCTTGAGGTCGCTGGGCGGCAGGCCGTCGGCGTCTTCGGAGTGGGCGGCGCTGGCGTCGTAATTGCGGATCTCGGCCGGCAAGAACTCGGGAATGAGCGTCGGCCCGGTCGATTGCAGAATGGCCTGCTTGAGCACGCTCTGGAACTGCCGCACGTTGCCCGGCCAGGGGTAGCGGTACAGCACGTCGTACACACCCGGGGCGATACTCTGCAGATCCTTACCGAACTGCCGGGCAAACCTCGGGAAGAAATGCTCCAGCAGCAGGCGGATGTCGTCGCCGCGTTCGCGCAGCGGCGGCAGGTGGATGGTGAAACCGTTGAGCCGGTAGAACAGGTCAGAGCGGAACTCTTCCTCTTCGACCATCCGCTCCAGATCACGGTTGGTGGCGGCGATGATGCGGACGTTGGCCTTGATCGTTTCGGTGCCGCCGACGCGTTCGAACTCCTGTTCCTGGAGCACGCGGAGTACCTTGCTTTGCACCAGTGGCGACATGTCGCCAACTTCGTCGAGGAAGATGGTGCCGCCGTCGCACCGTTCGAACTTGCCGATGTGCCGCTGATCGGCGCCGGTAAAAGCGCCTTTCTCGTGGCCGAACAGTTCGCTTTCCAGCAGCGTGTCGGTCAGGGCAGCGCAGTTGACCGCCAGGAACGGCCCCTTGGAACGCTTGCTGTGCTGGTAGATGGCCCGGGCAATCAGCTCCTTGCCGGTGCCGCTTTCGCCGCGGATCAGCACGGTTACGTCCTGGGCGGCGATGCGGCCCACGGCCTTGTACACGCGGAGCATCTGCTCGCTGCAGCCGACCAGCACGTCGGAGTTTTCCGGAGCGGTCGGACGCGACTTGGCGTCGTCGATCACCGTGACCGGTACGCTCATGAACCGCCGCGACTCCAGGGCCTGTTCGACCAGATCCTGCAGCTGCGGCAAGTCCAACGGCTTGAGCAGGTAATCGAACGCGCCCCGCTTCATGGCCTCGATGGCCACTTCGCTGTCGTCGCCGGCGGTGATGAAGATCACCGGCAGCCGGCTGTCGATCTCGTGGATGCGGTCCACGGCTTCCAGCCCAGACATGCCCGGCATCATCACGTCCAGCAGAACGGCGTCGGGCCGGTGCTCGCGGATGAGCGTCAGGCCGGTTTCAGCCCGGTCGGCGGTCAACACATCGACTTGGGTCGCCAGGTCGGCCAGGCCGGCCTTGAGCATATGCAAAACGGAGCGATCGTCGTCGACGACCAGGACTTTCTGCTTGGATGAGGGCATACTGGGTGTAACTTGTCCTTGCTGGATAGATGAAGGGTGCCCCCCACGCTGAACGCCCGGAATGGGTTGCTTAACCGGCCGATCCTGCGGTCGGCTCTGCCCCGCGGGGCGACCTTCCTTCGCGGGAGGCGGTGGATTCCGCGATGCCCTTGATGGGGATGATACCGTGACGGCGACTGCGCGCGGTTGCGACAGTCGGCCGGGTATCCCGTAACATGTTTCATTTTCACGGTTAGAACCGCAAACGCAAGATGCGCGCGTGCCGCACCATACAGAACGAGGGCTTTTTATTTTGCCAGGCGATCGGTACGCTCACCCATCTTTAAGAAATGCTCCGTGGCGGCCCCATAATAAGTTGGGATATTTTCTCATGGGGCAGCCGCTGCTTTTGAGGCGACACCTGGTCGCTTGTTAGAGCCGATTCAAGGTTTCAATCACTGCGAGTGATTGCCTTTGATGTCGTAGTGCGGAGCCTGTGATCGGACACCTTGAAAGGCTTGAGCGGTTCATGGCGAAGTGATCGAGGGCATTGTGCCTTGCGGCATCGCACAGCAAAACGCGGAGAGAAGCACCTTTGAGTCCGGCACCTGAACACGGAGATTATCTTCCCACGGCCACCTGGGAGCGGCTTTGCCAGCGCGGCCAGTTGCTCCGCCGGCTGCGGCTGTTTTTTGACGAACGTGGCTTCATCGAAGTGCATACGCCGATCCTCTCGGCCGATACCGTGATTGATCGGCATTTGGACCCGGTGCCGGTGACGTTGGCGGTCGATCCACGGCAACCGGAGGTCGGGCCGCGGTACTGGCTACAAACTTCGCCCGAGTTTGGCATGAAGCGTCTGTTGGCCGCCGGCGCTCAGGCGATCTATCAAGTCACCAAGGCGTTTCGCCTGGCCGAACGTGGGCCGCTGCACAACCCCGAGTTCACCATGGTGGAGTGGTACCGGGTGGGCGACGATTACCAGGCCGGTATGCAGCTTTTGGCCGATCTGGCCGAGGTGATGTTTGACCGCGGCCCGGCGTTGAAAATGAGCTTTGCCGAGGCGTTTCAGAATACGCTAGGCATTGATCCCCACCGCGCTGAAGTTGCCGAGCTGAAAGCAATCGCGACGCATCTTGGTGTGGACGTGGCGTTTGATTCGGATGATCGCGATGCGTGGCTCGATCTGCTCCTGGTGGAAGCCATTCAACCGAAGCTGGGCACGGCTCAACCGGTGATCCTGTATGACTTTCCGGCTAGCCAGTCGGCGTTGGCGCAGGTGCGGCCCGGCCCGCCCGCTGTGGCTGAACGGTTTGAACTCTATGTCGATGGGCTGGAACTGGCCAACGGTTACCACGAGTTGCTCGATCCCGCGGAGCTGCGCCGCCGCAATCACGTGGCCAATCAGCAGCGAATCGCCGATGGCAAACCGCCGTTGCCCGTTGAAAGCCGACTGCTAGCGGCGATGGACGCGGGGCTGCCATCGTGCTCGGGCACGGCACTGGGCTTTGATCGGTTGGTGATGGCCGCCACCGGGGCCAAGACAATCGATGAGGTGATCCCCTTCCCGATCGAACGGGCGTGAGGATGCAAGCTCGTGGCACAGCGCGGTGGGCCCGGGGCACGCCAGGCAAGAGACGCTCAACGGCTTAGCCGGCCCATTAATCCACCGGCAGGTGGTGGCCCAGCTTTTCGCGTTTGGCCGCCATGTAGCGCGTGCGGTGCTCGTTGTGCGGGGCGACGATCGGCACCTGGTCGACCACTTCGAGCTCATAGCCGCCGTAGATGAAGGCGTCGGTCTTCTTGGGGTTGTTGGTGAGAAGCCGCACGCGGCTTAGCCCCAAGTCCTTGAGGATCTGGATA
This sequence comes from uncultured Planctomycetales bacterium, assembly GCA_937927735.1. GTDB lineage: Bacteria > Planctomycetota > Planctomycetia > Pirellulales > S012-138 > CALBRZ01. The sequence continues at coordinate 49,927 of CALBRZ010000043.1, read as the reverse complement.
CCTACGCCGTAATCGCGCATGTCGGCCTGGTAGCCCAGGGCCAGGTTGGCTTCGACGGTGTCCATGCCCTGGTCTTGCAGGCCGTAGGCGCGGATCTTTTCGATGAGCCCGATGCCGCGTCCTTCCTGCGGCAGGTACACCAGCACGCCGCAGCCCTCGCTGGCAATCTGTTCCAGGGCCAAATGCAACTGGTCGCCGCAGTCGCACCGCAGCGACTGGATCAGATCGCCCGTGAAGCAACTGGAGTGCAGCCGCACCAGGGGCGTGTCGGCTTCCTGCGGGTTGCCGAAGACAATGGCCATCGGCTCCTGCTGCTCGTGCTTGACGCGGTAGGCGATGATGCGGCCCATGCCGTACCGGGTGGGCAGGTTCGCTTCGGCTAGGCGTTCCACCAGCTTTTCATGCCGGCGGCGATATCGGATCAGCTCCTCGATCGAGATGATCTCGAGCTGATATTGCTCGGCCAGGTCGAACAACTCGTCGCGGGTGGCGCGGTCACCGTTCTCGTTGAGGATTTCGGAAAGCACGCCGGCGGGGCGAAGGCCGGCCAGCCGAGCCAGGTCGACGGCGGCCTCGGTATGCCCGGCACGACGCAGCACGCCGCCTTCTTTGGCGATGATGCAGTGCAGGTGCCCGGGCCGCACGAAGTCCTCGGGCCGGCTGTTGGGGTCGACGATCGCCCGAACCGTGGTCGCCCGTTCCTGCGCAGTGATGCCGGTCTTGCTGGTGCGGTGATCGACCGGCACGGTGAACGCCGTTTTCAGCGGCGCGGTGTTCACGTCGACCATCGGGTGCAGGTTGAGTCGTTCGGCGGTTTCCGGCAGGATCGGCATGCAGAACTCGCCCCGGCCCCGGAGGATGAAGTTGACGATTTCCGGGGTTACCTTTTCGGCCGCGCAGATGTAATCGCCCTCGTTCTCGCGGTCTTCGGCGTCGACGACGATCACCACCTTCCCTTGCGCGATGGCTTCAATGGCGGCGTCGACGCTGGAGAACGTCCGCGAAGGCTTCTTGGTCACGGTTCACCTGCTGACAAATGCGGAAAAGGGGGCGTGAGGTATGCGGTGTGGGCGGGGCGGCAGCCTGAATCCGTGCCTCTTCTGGGGGGCTGCCGCGCTAGATGCCTGTCCTGGATATTATTACCGCGCCGCCGCCGCTTGAACACCGCGCGGGCTACCATTACCCCCTCGTCGGCAGCAGCAATTGCGCAAGGTTTGCCCGGTTAAGCGTCCCAGGGGCGGCGAATTGGGGGGCCGCTTGCGGCGGCAGCTACACCAGGCCCGGTATTCCGCGGCCGCGGTAAATGACCAGGTGATCCTGAAGCTGCACCAGCGGCTGGCCGCGGCTCCACAGGTGTTCATACACCCACTCGATCACTTCCCGCTGCTGGTCCAGGGAGTACTGGTGGACCGTGGGATGCAGCAGGATCATCCACACCACCGCCATAAACTGTTCGAAGTCGTCGACAAAGAATTCCACCCGGTCGGTGCGGGTTAGCACCTGGGCATCGGCAAATTGCGGGGCGGCACGCAACCGCTCGGCACAGGCCAGCAGATCCTGTTCATTGCGGCAGTCGAAGAACTTCTCGGCGAAATGGTTGTACAGCCAGGTTGTGGTTATGCGGTCGTTGCTGCGGCTGGCCATCAGCACCGCGTGGATGGCGGCCACCGGGCCCGCGGGTTGCGAGCCGTTGATGGCCGTTGCTGGCAGCGGCTGCAATAGCCTCTGATAGAGGTTGGTCAGAAGCCCATGCCAGAACCCGGTTTCGCTGTAATACAGCGAATGGTGCAGCGTGATCAGCGACAGCCGCTGGCCGCCCAGCTCACGTTCGCGGAAGGTATCGACCGCGGCCGCATCTCGCAGCACCTGGCGGTAATCGTCGTGCAGGGTGCGCACGTGGTCGGTGCTCTGGCGGGCAGTCCGTTCGGCAATGACATCCAGGGCCGCCGCTTCGATATCCAGCAGGTAGAGCCCGCCGCGGCAGGTGGCTTCCAGGATGCGGAACTGCGGCTCGTTGCTGGAACCGATCGAGAGCGCCGTTTGCGGTTCGTCCAGCGGCAGCGCCTTGTGAAGCGTCCGCAGGACCGACATCAGCACGTGGGCGATATCGACTTTGTCGTTGCTGAACCGCGACCAGATCTTGTCCTGGCGGTACATGGCCCCTTGGGCCGCGCGGTGCCCCAGCTCCAGACGCTGCTCACGCGACAGCGGAGACGGGGCCGGACGCATGGGTTCTCCTTTGTCCGACGGGCAAGCAGCTACCCAGGCGGGCGATCTTAAGTGAGGGCAGCCAGGGCGTCGGCCACGTTAGCGGCCACCTCATCGGCGTCACTGGTGCCATCCACGCGCACCAGCAGGCCGCGCGACTCGTAGAACGGCAAAATCGCTTCCGTCTCGCTGTGGTACTTCTCCAGCCGGCGGCGGCAGGTAGCCTCGGTATCGTCCGGCCGTTGAATGACCCGGCCGGCGATCTCGGGTGGGGGCGGATTGTACTTGATGTGGTAGATCTCGCCCGTCAGGGGATCGACACGCCGCCCGCTGATCCGCTCGACGATCAGATCGTCGGGCACTTCCAGCAGAATTACGGCATCGAGCCGCTTGTTGTGCTCGGCCAACGCTTCTTCGAGCGCCTCGGCTTGGGGGAGGGTGCGGGGGAAGCCGTCGAGCAAGAAGCCTTGGGCACAATCCGGCCGCTCGATGCGCGAGACGACCATGTTCACCGTAACGTCGTCAGGCACCAGCGAGCCTCGGGCAATCAGCTTGGCGACCTGTTGGCCAAGCGGCGTGCCTTCTTGAATCGCGGCCCGGAACATATCCCCGGTGGAGATATGCGGAATCCCGTGCCGCTCGACCACCTTGGCGGCTTGAGTACCTTTGCCGGCTCCTGGCGGGCCTACGAAGATCAAACGCACCCCCGGTCCCCTTTGTTGGCATCACGCTGCCAACCGCAACTGATGGCGGGGGCAGACAGACGCAATCTCTTCGACGCCTGGCGACCCAATCTTCGGCAACACTCCCCGCCATGGCCGGGACCCTGGCGGGGGGAACTGCCGGAGGCTGTGGCCCCGAACTGCAAACGCCGTCAATCAGTTAATGGTTCAAAACGTGTTATTTGCCAGCTCATTACCCCCATGCCGCCCAGCGACATGCGTTGGTAACGACTGGGATAACCATACTCGCTATCGAACTCCGCTCGCAACTCTGCGGGCGAGGTTTCGTTGCGAAACGCTCCGTGCGTATTTTGAGCGTGTGCCAGATCGGTTTCCAGCACTCCCAATTGATTGGGTACGGTCCAATACCCCCAAGTCCGTTTCTGCGAGGGGGTATGGCCGTCGCGGCTCATGGCGACGACCTCGCCGTCGCGCACGTCCAGCACCACTTTTCCGCCGACATCGCCCTGGACGTCGACCTCCAGATGGTAGCTTTCAGGGCCCCGTTCACGCCACCGCTGCCAGGCTTCGTCGAGCCGCTCTTGGGTCAGCAAGGGAGGCAACGGTTGGGCCGGCCGGTTGAACCAGTACAAACCGGCCAGGCACGAGCCCATCAGGCCCAGGCAGGTTCCCAGGACCAGCCAGCGCGCGGACAACCGCCGGCGCGCACCACCGGCGGCTACGCCTGATACGGGGGAACGACCGACCTCAGGCGAGGTTGGCTCAGGCGTTCCGTTTCGCGACGCGGCAGGTGTCGACATGGTCAAGCAGGCGGGACAAACGGCATCGTGGGGACGCGTCGTAGCCTGAAAGCGCCAACGCGCCGCGCGGGGGCTCGCGGAATCAAGCCCCGTGCGGTACTCTTGGCGTACGCACGCCCCCGATACGTTCGCCATTCTCAACAGTTGCCAGTGGCCCCGTCAATGGACTGCATGCACCTTCTGGCACATGCCGTGGGGGGATTGAGCAGCGGGCCAGGCTGGCAATCCGTACAAGCGCAACGGCCCGTTACAGCCAGCAAAGGTTGTGCCGCCCGCAGCTTGCCCGGCCGCGCCCTCGGCGCGGCCGCTATCACCACCCCAGACCCGTTGTAGTGAACATGAATTTTGTCGCCCCTGCCTTACATTGCCGTACCAAGATCGTTGCCACGTTGGGGCCGGCTTCGTCGTCGCCACAGACCCTGGTGAAGCTCATCCGCGCCGGGGTGGACGTGTTCCGCCTGAACATGGCCCACGGCTCGCGCGAGCAGCACGAACAGCAGTTCAACGATATCCGTGCGGCTTCCCGCGAGGCCGGACGGCCCGTGGGCGTGCTCGTCGATCTGGCCGGCCCCAAGATTCGGCTCAAGGACCTGCCCGGCGACGAGTACCACTGCCAGGAAGGCGGCCAGGTCCGCTTTGTCCGCGGTGAACCGCAGGCACCGGGCGAGTTTGCCACCACGTACGAGCCGCTGATCGACGACCTGAACGTGGGCGACCGCGTGATGCTGGCCGACGGCATCGTGAGCCTGTGCGTCGTCGAGCGGACGGATGATTACGCCGTGTGCGACGTCATCCAGGAGGGCGTGGTCCGCAGCCGCCAGGGGGTGAATCTGCCGGGCGTCAAGCTCCGCACCCCGGCCATGACCGAGGTCGACCGCGAAAACGCGGTGTGGGCGGCCCAGGTCGGGGCCGACTTCATCGGCCTGAGCTTTGTGCGGCGGGCCGAGGACGTGCATCAACTGCGGCGGCTGCTCGTCGAACAGCGGTCGCGGGCCAAGATCATTGCCAAGATCGAGAAGCCCGAGGCGCTTGAGTGCCTGGAAGAGATCGTGGGGGCGGCCGACGGCGCGATGGTTGCCCGCGGCGACCTGGGCGTGGAAATCGACGTGGCCCGGATCGGCGTGGTGCAGAAACAGGTGATCAGCCTCTGCAACCGGATGCAGAAGCCGGTGATCGTGGCCACGCAGATGCTGGAAAGCATGCACTACAACCTGCGGCCTACCCGGGCCGAGGCCACCGACGTGGCCAACGCCGTGCTCGACGGGGCCGATGCATGCATGCTCTCGGGCGAAACGGCCGTGGGCCAGCATCCCGTGGAAGCCGTGGCCATGATGCAGCGCATCGCCCTGGAAACCGAACAGTTGTTCTATGGGCGGCCGCCGCGGGACATCGGCCGCTCGCGGATCATGGGGCTGCACCCGATCACCCAGGCCGTGGTGCAGGGGGCCTCGCAGATTGCCCGGCACCTGGAGGCCGCGCTGATCGTGGTGGCCAGCCACAGTGGTGCGACAGCCCTGGCCATGTCCAACCAGCGGAACTACGTGCCGGTGATCGGCATCAGCGACGACCCGCAAACCCTGCGGCACATGTGCCTGTTCTGGGGCGTGACCCCGCTGGAGAACGGTCCCGTGCAGGACAGCGCCGCCCTGGCCCAGTTCATCGAAGCCTGGGGGCGGCAGCACAAGTTGCTCTCGCCTGGCCAGCGGATTCTGCTGGTTCGGGGAACGTCCCTGGGGGCCTCGGTGCACAACCTGATGGTCGTGCACGAAGTGGGAGGGCAAGAAAACGCCTGATCGCGGTACGCCTGCCATCGCGTCGAACCGCCCGTTTCACTAATATCTACCGCGGTTGATCGATGGACGCTCCTTCCAGGCGGCTCGCTCACAATGCTTCAAGCCACTAGCGCGCTCGGTTTGTTGGGCATGATCGCCCTGGCATGGCTGCTCAGTGCCGACAAACGGCGGTTCAACCTGCGCGTGGTGGTGGGCGGAGTACTGCTCCAGTTCATTTTCGCCTACGTGGTATTGCGCACCGAGCCGGGGCGGATGGTGTTTGAGTTCATCCGCGATGTGTTCCTGTTCCTGGTCGCTTGTGCATCGGCCGGCACACAGTTCGTTTTCGGCCCGGTGATGATGAGCCAGCAGTTCGCGCAGGTGTCGTTCGCCTTCCAGGCATTGCCGACGATCATCTTCTTCTCGGCCCTGATGTCGGTGCTGTATTACTTCGGCGTGATGCAGGCCGTGATTCGCGTCATGGCCGTGGTGATGCAGAAAACGCTGCGAACCTCCGGGGCGGAGACGCTCTCGACCGCGGCCAACGTTTTCGTGGGCCAGACCGAGGCGCCGCTGGTCATTCGCCCGTATCTGCCGCAGATGACCAACTCGGAACTGATGGCCGTGATGGTGGGCGGCTTTGCCACAGTGGCCGGCGGAGTGATGGCGGCGTACGTGGGCATGGGCGTCGACCCGGTACACCTGCTGACGGCGTCGGTAATTTCGGCCCCGGCGGCGCTACTCATCGCCAAGGCGATGCAGCCGGAAACAGGCCAACCGCTCACGTTAGGGCATGTTCGCATGGAGGCCCAAAGCGAGGCTGTTAATGTGATCCATGCCGCGGCGATCGGGGCAGCCGATGGCCTGAAACTGGCCCTGAATGTGGCAGGCATGATCATCGCCTTCCTGGGCTTGTTGTACATGTTGGATCAGGGCATAGGCTGGCTCGGCTCGTTCTTTGGCCAAACCTGGAGCTTGCAAGCGGTGTTGGGCTACGTGTTCGCCCCCATTGCCTGGCTGATGGGCGTGGAACCGGCCGATTGCTTCACCGTGGGCCGGCTGCTGGGCATCAAGATCGTGGCCAACGAGTTCCTGGCTTACGACCAGTTGGTGCAGTTGCGTGCCCAGGAACTGCCGGGCATTGGCGCCTTGACCAGTGTGCCGCCGGAGTTGCTGCCTAAGGTTTCGGCCATTTCGCCGCGTTCCGACGTGATCGCCACGTACGCCTTGTGCGGCTTTGCCAATTTTGGCTCGATCGGCATCCAACTGGGCGGCATTAGCCCCTTGGCGCCCGAGCGGCGGGGCGATCTGGCCCGGCTCAGCTTTCGAGCGATGATAGGTGGCGCGCTCGCGGCCTGCATGACGGCGTGCATCGCCGGGATCATGATCTGAACGATCGGGCAGGGCAGGGGGGGCGAGCCACCGCTGGGCTGCAACGATCAAACGACCACGTCGATCGTCGCCGCTTGCTGCTGATACTGTTGTTGGTACCGCAACAAGGTTTCCAACGCCGCTTCCAGCCGAGCGGCCGCATCGCGGTCGCGACGCCAATAGGCACCCTCGATGTCGTCGCGCAGACGCTGCGTAAAATCGTATCGCTGGGTGTCGGTGGCCATGTCCACGGCTTTGTTGGTTGCCGGGTCGATCTTGAGCGTCATCGCCAAGAACGACGTGCTCTCGTGGAGCGTCATCCGGCCGGCGCGGATCTCGCCGTTCATCCAGTCGAACAGCTCCTGCCGGGTGGCGCGAGTGAAGTCGATGGGGACACCGCTTTGCGAAGCTGCTGACGCGCCAGCCTCCACGCCCGCGCCAGTTTCAGCCGGCGCGACGATCGGCGAACCTGATGTGTTAGCAGCTTGGTTGAGGAAGGAACCTGCCAGCGGCGGATACGCAGGGTGGCGGATGCTGCCGATGTGCATGTCACGGCCCTAAGTACAAGAAACCCATAGGGCTTTATCGGCTGCCGGTTGTGCCACGGTGATCGATTGGGCCGCTTGCCGCGCGTGGACCAAGATCTCGGCCGGCGAGTGCATGCGCGCGATGCTAGCTTGCGTGGCCCATGTTCGAGCCGTTGCGAGGCGGTGCGGCTAGCCGTTATCGGCGGCAATGATTTCCAGGCACAGATCTTTCACCTGCACCGGATCGACGTTGGGGTTCTTTTTCTTGGCCGCGCCAATGAAGGCCCCGGCGGCCTTCAGCTTGCCGGCTTTGACATCGGCCACCACCTTGGGATTCTCGGCGATCAACTGCCGGCACAGTTCCTCCAGCTCGGACTGATCGACCTTGGTGATGCCTAGCGCCGCCACGGCCTCGGCCGCCGATTCGTCGGTGGTGAGCAGCCGCTCGAACACCTCGCGGCCGCGGTTGCCGGGCAGGTCGCCGCCGCGGATCAGCGAGAGCATCTCGGCCAGCCGGGCCGACGAAATCGGGAACTCGCCAATGGTGATGCCGCGCTCGTTGAGCGTCCGCATCACATCCTGCTGCATCCAGTTGGCGGCCAGCTTGCCGTCTCCGCAGCGGTTGGCCACGTCGATGTAGTAGTCGACCACCGCCCGGCCTTGGTTCACCAGCACGTCGGAGTCGTAGAGGGTGATGCCATACTGCGTTTGCAGCCGTTCGCGGAGGGCGGCGGGCAGCTCGCCCAATTGGTCGCGCACCTGCCGCATCTTTTCTTCGCTGACGGTAACCGGCACCAGGTCCGGATCGGGGAAGTAGCGATAATCGCTCGATTCTTCCTTCTCACGCTGAGCCTTGGTGACGCCGGCGGTTTCATCCCAGCCGCGGGTCTGCTTGGGCACGTCGCCCAGCCGCTTGCCGGTTTCCTGGAACACGCGGTATTGCCGCTCGGCTTCATAGGCGATGCCGCGTTCGACCGCCCGGAAGCTGTTCATGTTCTTCACTTCGACGATCGGCGTCGGCACCACGCCGTCGGGCGTGCGCACGTGCAGGTTGACGTTAGCATCCACCCGCAGGCTGCCTTCCTGCATGTTGCAGTCGGACACGCCCAGATACGTGAGCAGCAGCTTAAGCTCGGTGAGGTAGGCCTTGGCCTCGGCCGGCGAACGCAAGTCGGGGTAGCTGACGATTTCCAAAAGCGGCGTGCCGGCGCGGTTCAGGTCGATGCGGCTATCGGCTCGGCCCGCCTGCTCGTCATGCATGCTCTTGCCGGCGTCTTCTTCCAGGTGAACCCGCTGGATACGGATCGGCCTCGGCTCGAACCGGCCCTTGGGATCGAAGATCGTCAGGTAGCCTTCCGACGAGAACGGCAGGTCGTACTGGCTGATCTGATAGCCCTTGGGCAGGTCCGGATAGTAGTACTGCTTCCGATCCCACTTGGTGAATGGAGCCAGGCGGCAGTTGAGCGCCGCGGCGGTACGCAGGGCCAACTCGAACGCTTCGCGGTTCATCACCGGCAGCGCGCCAGGCAAGCCCAGGCAGACCGGGCAGGTCTGCGTGTTGGGCGGAGCGCCGAACGCCGTACTGCACCCGCAAAACAGCTTGGTTTTGGTGAGCAGTTGGACGTGGACTTCCAGTCCAATCACGATGTCGTACGGAGTTTCGGCAGACACGTCGCTTGCCATTGCGTTGGCCATTTCGATGATTCGATGCGTTGCTGACTTTTCTCCTTTCGCCTGCCAGGCCGGACCCGTGATGTGGCGCGAAACCAGGCAGGGCAGGGGGCTTCTGCGCGGCTCGGTGTTACTTCAGTTCAACCTCGGCCGGGGCGATCACGCGGGCGGCTGCTTCGCTGCCCGACCACTCGGGCAACTGCACGTGGCTGGCTTCCCAACCGTGATGCACCAGCGTGCCGCGGAACGGTGGATCGCCGGTCACGTTGCCGGTGAGCCGGATCCGGCCGGCATCGAACCCGGCCGGCACTTCGATCGTGCTGCCCTCGGCTTCGGTGGCCACCGGCTTCAGGTCGAACATCCGCTGCACCACTTTCTGGCAGTCGCGGAGCACGTCGCGGGCGGCAGCCCCCACCTGGGCGTCGGAGTAGCCGTCCAGCGGTTCTTGCACCAGGTCGACGAAGCGGGCTTCACGCTGCAAGGCCGCCAGCAGGGTCAGGGCTTCGCTGCGAGCTGGTTTGGCAGCCGCGGCCGGCTTGGGAGCCGGTTTCGCCTCGGGCTGAGGGGCCGGTTGCGGCGGCGCGGCCGATGGAGCCGGCAACGCCCCCTGCAACGAATCGACGGCGGCCTTGACCCGTTCGGCCGCTTCGCGATTGAACCAGACCAGGAAAAGCACCTTAAAGCCGTAGAAAAACCGCATCGCTGTCCCGCTGGGGCCGTGAGGTTATGCACTGTCTGGATGGCGCCGCGGGCACACTGCCAGAGAAGGCGGCAAGCCCGGGCCGTAAAACAAGTGGCAAGCGTACCATAGGGCCGCTTAAGGGGGCAACGGGGGCAAGCAGCCGCCGGGCGGCGCACCACAACCCCAAGGATGGGGAGGGTGACGCCGCGGATTACCGCCGCGCGTCGCGGATCAGATCGGCGGCTCCGGCCGCGAGTAGTTCGTCGGCCGCGTCCTTGCCCAGGGCCTCGGCGTCGGCCGCAGCGCCTTCGCGGTGCACGGCGAGCCGCTGGCGGCCATCGATGCTTAGCACGGCCGCATCGAGGACCACCTGGCCGTCGACCACGCGTCCCCAGGCACCCACCGGGGCCAGACAGCCCGCCCGCAGTCCGGCCAGCAGCGCCCGTTCGGCCAGTACGGCGGAGTGCGTATCGGCATTGTCGAGTATGGCAACGGCGGCCTGGGTGGCGTCGTCGTCCGCCCGGGTTTCGATCCCCAGCGCCCCTTGCCCCACCGCGGGCAGGTACCACTCCAGGGGCAGGATTTCGGTAATGTGGGCTTGAAGCTCCAGTCGGGTCAGACCGGCTTCGGCCAGGATGATCGCGTCGAACTCGCCTTCTTGTAGCTTGCGGAGCCGGGTATCGACGTTGCCACGCAGATCACGCAGCTTCAGGTCCGGCCGGCGATGCCACAACTGGGCCCGGCGGCGGCTGCTCCCGGTGCCCACGACGGCGCCCTGGGGCAGTTGGTCAAACGTGTGACCCTCGCGGCTGAGCAGCGCATCGCCCACGGCTGCCCGGGGCGGCACGGCGGCCAGACACAAACCGGGCGTCGGCTCAGTGGGCAGGTCCTTGAGACTGTGCACGGCCAGGTCGACCTGATTGTCGAGCAGTGCCCGCTGGATCTCCTTCGTGAACACGCCCTGGCCGACGTTGGCGATGGGCTCCTGCTGACGCTGGTCGCCGGTGGTAGAGATCAGGACCACTTCGACAGCGCAGCCGGCCTGCTGAAGCTGCTGGGCTACCCAATTGGCCTGCCACTGGGCCAGTTTGCTGCCTCGGGTACCTAACCGGAGCGGACGGGTCACAACGACTCTCGCGATCTGAAAGCGTAAGAAAACAGAAGGTTGCGGCATCCTGCCAAAAAAGTTCGGCGCTATTCAAGCCATCATAGGGCAGAAAGCCGTCCCTGGCGATTGCCACCCGCAGCCGGGGGCGTTCTCCGGGCGGCAAGTTCGAGTGGGGGCGGTGCGAAGCAGCGGCTACGGCCAGCTCCGCCGCATCAGTTGTTTTTTGCAGAGGTGCCAGTGCCGCAGTGCTCGCAGGGCAACTCTTCCACGGTCCACTTGCACTTGCAGCGAGGGCACTCGTACTCCAGCTCCTTGAGTCGGTTGACCCATTTAATGCGGGCTTGCTTGGGTTCGCCGCACTTTTGCCAGGGGAACGTGAACTTAGGGATGACGATTGCCTTGCGCTCGATGCACCAGCACGACTTGGTTTCCTTGGCCATTGCCCACTCGAACTTCCAAACCGCTTTGCAGTTGGGGCAGCGCGGCGGGCAGCACGGTCGGTGTCTGGGCGTTTCGCTTTCTTCAGCCGTCAGGCTGGCTGGGGGCCCGAGTAACATCGCCCCCGCCACCAGGCACAGCAGTATCCGTAGCATCGTCACAATCCTCGTCTCGGGGCGGTTGGCAGGTCTGGGGGCCGAGCGATCGCAGACCAGACGCTCAGCAGGGCAGGCCCCTTCTTTCAGAAATCGGCCATGAACCGTACGCCGATGATGTGGTAATCGCCCTCCGTAGGCCCGATCGCTCCGCCAGGCAGGCCGGTGCTGGAACTGATGTTCTGGTCGTAACGGTCGTGGATGCGGCCGTAGATGTAGTTGAACTGCAAACGGCTGTGGGAGGTCCACCACCAGTTCAGGCCGAACGTCACGCTGCTGCCGATGCCGCCCAGGATGTCGTCATCGGAAAAGTTGGCATACGAGTACCGGCAGAGCACTTGCCAGGCCCCCCAGCCGCCAGCCACGCCGCCATCGCAGGTGCGCACCAGGAAGAAATTCTCGAACGGCCGCACGCGGTCGAGCGTGCCGGTTTCGCGATCCCAGGGCAGATGCTCACCGGTCAGGAAGTACGACACGTAGGTGTAAAAGCCGCCGAATTGCAAATCAGAGCGGCCTCCATCTCGCTGCACAAATACGTGCTGGTACTCGGTCGTCCATTGCAGCGGGCCAAGATTGATGAGGCCTTCCAACGCGATCAGTTGGTACGAATTGGCGTCGACAATCTGGCCGGTATCGATCCAGCGGCGCGTTGTGCGCGCTTCGGGACGCGTGTCAAAGCGGGCCTGGTTACGCGGCCCTGCTTCGCCGTCCGGGTAAGCCAGCGCGCCGGCAACGGCCCAGTGGGCGTAGCCGCGGCCATCGGAGCACTCGTCGTACCAGATGGTGTCGGCGAAGCGGCCGGCAATTTCCATCTGGTAATGATGCACGCCTGGATCATCGGTCACCAGGTATTCACCGGTGTCCTGGATGTCTTCCATCAGGAACGTGCCGTAACGCCAGTTGTAGCGCATGTCTTCTGACACACCGTAGGCGCATACGCCCACCCGCCGATAGTTGCGAGTGATCGCGTCGATCACCAGCGGGCGTTCCATGAACAGGGCGTGCACGCTGCTATTGAGTTGGTCCAGACCGTAGGGCAGTTTCTGGTTGCCCAGGCGAAAGGTTTGAAAGATCGGCAGCTCCGTCCAGCCAAGGTAGGCATCCTTGATTCGCGGATCGTTGGGCGTGCCGAAGTCGAAGTCAAACTTGTACTCCATCGTTTGAAAGATCTCGCCGCGGGCCGTCACCCGCAACCGGCGGAGCAGGATCCGGTCTTGCACGTCGAGGTCGGGATTACCGCGCTCCCAGAAATTCGCACCAGGGCTGGTGCCGGGAAAAGCCCAATAGTCGGTTTGGATGCGCGCTGACCAGTTGAGTGTGGGCCGGTCCGCTTCCTTCCGCTTGGCTTCCTCGGCGGCTTTCTGCGACTTCTCGAAGGCTTCTTCCAACGCTTTGAGACGGGCCTCGAGGTCCTGGTCCTTGTCGGACTTCGCGATGCCGTTGCCCTCGAGATTGTCGCTGCTTGGCTCGCTTTCCTGCCGGCTGTTGGGCGAAGGATGGTGCAGCGGCGGAGTGGTCAACGGATACGCCACGCCAGCCTCCAGCGGGGCTGCTAGCGTTGGCGGCTGGAACAGCCGGTTTGCAGTCGCCTGGTCGTGCTGTGCTTGCAGACTGCCGCCCAGGCTGCAGAGCAGGGCAGCCAAGACATACGCCCGACCGGCTAAGGGCCTCGTCATGAGCTCTCGTTCGTGATCGTGAAGTCAGGGCCGATGCACCACCAGCCGCCCACACGTACCGTCTGCCAACATCTTCGCGGCGTGTCCGCGATGTTCCATTGCGGGCATTGCGCGTGCTGTTGGAGGAAAGACGCAAATGCCAAAGTTTGATCGCACAAACCGCCGTTAAGGCTTCTTCGGTTCAACCGCTACGATTTGAACATGAAGTACTTGTCATGAGACCGGCTTGGTCGCTGGGGCGATGACCGATTAGGCAAAGTCTGCGGTTTAGAGGGAGCGGCGAAGCGAGTTGCGGCGGCGATCCAGCCGCTAGCATCGGCAGTTTGGGCGGCATCAGAAATACCGGCAAAGTCGGCTGCGGCCTGAACGGTCATTCGGCTGGAGCGAGCGGCTCCGGCATGTAATGCCTGTGCGTGCAATGTCGGTTTTTCCGGGAGCTGCAGTGCTGGTGCCGGCGGAGATCGAACGCAGGCGAGCTACCGGAGCTCGCGTTGATGACTCCGGCCGTTCTACGCCGGATTTGCCGGTTACTCGGCGGCGGCGGCGGTCAAGCAAGCCAGCAGCTTCCGCTCGCCGAAGATGAACGATGGATCGGAAACAGGTGCGTACCAGTTTGGTTAGGGGCTTGGTACGCCCGCGGCAAATCAGGAGGTAACCAAAGATGTTCCTGGGACGCTCGGCAACGCTTGTGGCGATGGCCGCCGGAGCGGTGGGCATCCCGTACATGGTTTCCGAGTCCAGCCACCCCCACCACGCCGATGAGGTCGCGCACGTCGAGCACTTCGACGAACACCAGGGGCACGCCGCCGGGGCCGCCGCTACGACAGCCGCCGCGGCTCAGCCTGCGGTGGTGCAAACGCCCTCAGCCTCGCTGACAGGCAGCCTCAGCGGCGATTTGATGGAACCGTTCCGGTTTGAGATTACGCCCGACTGGGTGATCCGCCGCTGGCAGCGCGTTTCTACGATTTCCAACCAGCCCGATCTGCAGGGGTATCGCGTACCGCTGGTTACCGGTACGGGCGAGCACGACCTGGCCGGCTCGCTGACCTACTTTTTCGACCGCGAAAAGAAGCTCCAGCGGATCGTGTTCCACGGTTCGACGGGCAATGCCGTACCGCTGACGCAGCGGCTCGTGCAGATGTACGGCTTTAAACGCGAAGTCAGCCCCGACCCCGGCTTGTACCTGTACCGCGTGCGCTGGAACGGCAAGCCGGTCAGCGAGTTGCAGTTGCGGCCCAGCACCGTGGTCGATGCGTCCAACCCTCACGCCCGCATCGAAGTTCATCTGCTCATTGAACGGCCTGCCAAGCTGGACGTGTTCTCCGGCAAACACGATGGCCGCCGTTACGACGTCCGGCTGTAATGACACCGCGATCGCCCAACCACCGGGCCGGCTGCCGCGTAAACCATAGTAGCGGGCGTGCCGTAATGCTTGCCGAGAGCTGAGTTTGCGCGTTTCGGCGGGGCGCGTCGACACTGGGGGCCGGGCTTGGTTTACCATTGCCGCGGCGCTAGAATTGCCGGGAGCCTACCGGCTGGGCACTTCACTCGACCGGCGGCTCGCCAGCAAGGGAGGGTGAAAGATGCAGTCCAATCCTTCGGCGGAGCTCGAAGCCTTAGCCGCAGTCGAAGAAGTCGAAGTTGCCGGCCATATCATCGATAGCCTGATCCTGCCCAAGGTGTTGGATCTCATCACCGGGCATGGCGGCGCGTTTCGCATCAAGCAGATTTCCATCGGGCAGGCTCGCAACGATCCCAGTTATGCGCTGGTCGAGGTGCGCGCGCCCGACGAGGCCACGCTTGCCCAGATCTTGGAACAGATCGCCGACCACGGTGCCCGGCCAACCACCGATGTCGATTGCCGCCTGGTGCCGGCCGACGTCGAGGGCGCTTTTCCGGAAGGCTTTTACGCGACCACCAACCAGCGCACCGAAGTTCGGCTCGATGGCCATTGGGTCCCCGTGGCCGACCAGGAGATGGACTGCGGGATTGTGGTTGATGCCCAGACCCGTCGGCCGCGCTGCGTGCCGATGAACGAGATCAAGGTGGGCGACCTGGTGGTCGTCGGCCATAGCGGGGTGCGCGTGTTTCCGCATGAACGCGATACGGCTCAGCACACCTTCGCCTTTATGAACAGCGCCGTGTCGTCGGAAAAGCCCAAGGGCCTGGCCATCCGTGACATTGCGCGGCAACTGTACAAGAACCGCCAGGAAGGCGGCAAGTCGGTGCTGGTGGGCGGTCCGGCTATCGTCCACACGGGCAGCGGCGAGCACCTGTGCGAGCTGATCCGCCGCGGCTACATCAACCTGCTGTTTGCCGGCAATGCCCTGGCGACGCACGACATCGAGCAGGCCCTCTTTGGAACCAGCCTGGGCGTGTATCTCGATCACGGAGGGCTGGCCGAGACCGGGCACGAGCATCACCTGCGGGCGATCAACCGCATCCGCCGCATTGGCAGCATCCGCCAGGCGGTGGAGCAGGGCGTGCTCACCCGGGGCATCATGTACGAGTGCGTGAAGAACAACGTGGACTTCCTGCTGGCCGGCAGCATCCGCGACGACGGCCCGCTCCCGGAAGTCATCACCGACGTGCTCGAAGCCCAGCGGCAGATGCGGCAGAAGCTGCGCGACGTCAACTTCTGCCTGATGGTGGCGACCACGCTGCACTCGGTGGCGGTCGGCAACCTGTTGCCGGCGTGGGTCAAGGTGTTCTGCGTCGACATCAATCCTTCGACCGTGATCAAGCTGAACGACCGCGGCAGCTTCCAGACCGCGGGGCTGGTGACCGACGTGGAACCGTTCCTGCGCATCCTGGTGGATGAGCTGCAGCGGTTGGAACGTGGCGAAGGAGGCACCGTCCAGCGATGAGCGACCTGCGCAGACAGCCACAAATCCTGATGTGTCCGCCGGACCATTACGGCATCGAGTATGAGATCAATCCGTGGATGGACCGGACGCGGCAGGCCGATCGCGCCGTAGCCGCCCAGCAGTGGAAGCAGTTGAAGGCCATTCTGGAAGATGCCGGGGCCAAGGTGCATACTATGCCCGCGGTGCCGGGCCTGCCCGACCTCGTTTTCACCGCCAATGCGGCGTTGATCTACGGCGACGCCAGTGGCGGCAAGTTAGCCGTGCTGGCGAACTTTTTGCACCCGCAGCGGCAGGGTGAAACCGAGCACGACGAAGCGTGGTTCAGAGCCCACGGCTTTGAGATCCAGCGTTTGCCGGAAGAATACGCCTTTGAAGGCGCCGGCGATGCTTTGTTCTGCGGCGAGACGCTATTTGCCGGCTACCGCATCCGCAGCGACGCGGCTGGCCATCAGCAGTTGGGGGCGATGCTTTCCTGCCGGGTGATCCCGCTGGAGTTGGTGGATCACTACTACTATCACCTCGATACGTGCTTCTGCCCGCTCGACCCCGAGACGGCGATTTACTACCCGGCCGCGTTCGACGAGTACGGTTTGAAGGCCCTGCACGCGCATGTGCCGAACCTGATCGCCGTCCAAGCCGAGGAAGCCCAACGCTTCGCCTGCAACGCCGTGGTGGTCGGCCGCACGGTGGTGACCAACACCGGCTGTCCCAAGTTGCACGCGGAACTGGCCGCCCGGGGCTTCACACCGCGCGAAACACCGCTGGACGAGTTTGTTAAAGCAGGGGGCAGTGCCAAGTGCCTCACCCTGCGTTTGGACGGCGAAGAAGCCGCGGCATGGCGCTACCGCCAGCCTGCTGCGACGGCGTGAACATACCGAGCCAAGCTGGTCAGGCGGCGTTCTAGCTGGCCGGCTTTTGCGGGTATTCGACGGTAACGCTGGTCGAGATGCCGCCGCGCGGCGTGAACTTGGCCACCAGCCGCAGCCACTTGGGCTGGGTGACCGCCACCACGTCGTCGAGGATGCGGTTGGTCACGTCCTCGTAGAACGCGCCCACGTTGCGGTACTGCTGCAAGTACAGCTTCAAGCTCTTCAGCTCCACGCACTTGCCAGCCGGAGCATACGTGAAGGTGAGTGTGCCGAAGTCGGGCTGGCCCGTCTTGGGGCATACCGACGTGAACTCCGGGCACACGGTCTCGATGATGTAATCGCGGTCGGGGTGCGGGTTGTCGAAGGTTTCGAGCGTGGAGCGAAAATCGGTCATCGCGACAGGTTGCCCTGGGGGCAAAGGTTAGGGGGAAGGCGAATCAATCGTCAGGGGTGGTCACCGGGGGCTACCATCCCTGTCCGGTATTTCTGGTCAATTAACTCGGAAGCTGCCGGCGGAAATACATCGCAGCGGATGCGGTAGGCTATCCGCCCAGCCGCTACGCTTCCCATTCTTCCATCATAGGGCCAATTGAGCCAGGGGGCGGCGAACATGCATGGCGTTACGTGATGGCCTTGCCGCTCATGTAATAGCCCAGGCCCAGCGTTGGAATCAGCAGCACGATGATGAACATGCCTGCGTAACCGCCGACGAGCGCCTGGCACACGGTGGCATCGAGCACAATCAACGCCAGCAAGCAATGTTTCACCGCGAACTGTACCCTGGCTGGTGAGGGATCGAGCACGGCCGTAAGTGGTCGCCACAGGATCAAAGCCGCCAGCAGCAGCATCACCGTGGTGTAGCGCATGGGATTGTTGCCTTCTCCCGGCGGCAGGAACCAGTTGGGGAACCAGGCCACCATGCCCAGGCCAATGGCCATCACGGCGATGCCCCAGAGCAACAGCCAGCGATTGCTGGTGCGTGATTCGGTTCGGGCAAACCAGGTCACGCCGGCAATGTACAGGCCGATCCCACCGGCGATCACGTAATGCCAGGCTTCCACCGGTCGAGCCAGCGTGGACATGCCCAGCAGCACGTTGAGGAAACGGCAGCTGCCCATCACCAGCGGCGTGGCCGGCGTGCGTTTGAGCACCTTATCGTACATCACCACGGCCAGCGCCAGGACCGAAGCAATCATGCCTGGCCGGTAACTGCCGTCCAGCCAGCTCACGCCCCAACCGAAAGCCATGCCGATGATCAGGAACTCAAACCCGATCAGGCGGGCGATCTCGAGCGGCACGCGGCCTGATGGGATCGGCCGCTGAGGACGCTCGCGGGCGTCGATCTCGGCGTCGTACACGTCGTTCAGGACCATGCCTGCCGTGTACAGAAAGCCGCTGGCTGCCAGCAGCATGGCCAGGGCGGTGCCCGAGAAATACGGATTCGTCGGCCCGTAAGCGATGAAGTAGCCCAGCAGCACGTCGGCAAAGGCGGTGAACAACGCCGGCAGCCGGAACAACTGCGCATAGGCGAACACCGCCGATGTGCTTCGACCTGGAGGGGGCGGGGCATTCAACGGGCGGCTCGCAGGCAAACGATGAATCAGAAGTGACCACGGCAACGGAGCCGGCGGTTCGCGAACGCTACCGCCGGTCCACCCGATTGTAGTCGCGTCGGCTGCGGCGCATAAGCCCCCGCGGCGGTTCGCGCTCTGGCGTGCGGCAGCCGCGAACGCCAGCAGCTACTTCTGCGAGGCGGCTTTCTGGCAGCGGCGTTCTGTCATGGCCAGGGCTTTGAGCAGGCCGCGGGCCTTATTCATGGTTTCCTGGTATTCGTTGGCCGGTACGCTATCGGCCACGATACCGGCACCGGCCTGCACGTAGGCCTGATTGCCCTGGATGACCAGCGTCCGCAGCACGATGCAGGTATCCATGTTGCCGTTGAAGTCGATGTAACCGACGGCGCCGGCATATGGCCCACGGCGGTGCGGCTCCAGTTCATCGATGATTTCCATCGCGCGCACCTTGGGAGCACCGGAAACCGTGCCCACTGGCAAACAGGCCCTGAGGGCGTCGAACGCCGTGCGGCCTTCGTCCAGTTGGCCGCGCACGTTGGAGGTGATGTGCATCACGTGGCTGTAGCGTTCGATGGTCATCACGTCGGAAAGTTCGACGCTGCCGAACTTGGCCACGCGGCCAATATCGTTGCGGCCCAGGTCGACCAGCATCACGTGCTCGGCGCGTTCCTTGGGATCGGCCAACAGCTCCTCGGCCAGCCGCCGATCTTCTTCCGGGGTAGCACCGCGGGGACGCGTGCCTGCCAGCGGGCGAGTGACCACCACGCCGTTCTGCACCTGCACCATGATCTCCGGCGAGCTGCCCACCAACGTTACGTTGGGCGTCCGCAGGTAGAACATGTAAGGGCTGGGGTTCACCACCCGCAACGTACGATAGATCTCCAGCGGCGAGGCGGTGATCGTGGTCTGCATCCGCTGGCTGAGCACCACCTGGAAGATGTCGCCGGCGCGAATGTACTCCAGGCAGCGTTCGACGGCCGCCTCGAAATCCTCGCGGCGGAAGTTCGACTGCACCTGGAGTTCATCGGGATCGGCGTCGACCAGGTCGGTGACGTGCAGATCGACGTCGGGCTCCTGGAGCTGCGCCACCAGGGCATCGACCCGGCGGCAGGCGTCGTCGTACGAATTCCGCAGGTCGACGCCGTCGCCGGTTTCGGCCAGCGCGACCACGAACAGCGTCTTATGGATGTGGTCAAACACGACCATCGATCCATAGAGCGCGAACGCCATGTCGGGCAGGTGGCGGTCGTCGGGCGGGGCATTGGGCAGCTTCTCGACGTACCGCACGGTGTCGTAGCCTGCGTAGCCCACCGCACCGCCGCAGAACGGCGGCATGCCCGGGATCACCGCCGCCCGTTTGCTGGAGACGATGGCCTCGAGCACGGCGAGCGGGTCGGCGACTTCTTCTTCGGTGGTTTCGGTGCTGCCATCGGGCAGGTAGCGCACGCGGCGAACCAGGTGGCCGTACGCTTCCAACTGCTCGTAGGGATCGGAGGTGAGGAAGCTGTAGCGGCCCACTTTTTCGCCGCCCACCACGCTTTCGAACAGGCAGGCACAGGCTCCGCGATCGATCTTGAGGAAGGCGGAAACCGGCGTCAGTGTGTCGGACAGCAGCTTGCGATAGACCGGCACCAGGTTGGCATTCGCCGCCAGGGCCTGGAACTGTTCGAAATCGGGTTGGTGCATGTAAGGTCGGGGGGCTTACTTAGGTTGGGCCTGAGCCTGGGCCGCCACCGCCGCGGCGGCTGCGGCCGCTGCTTCGGGATCGCCCAGGTAGCCGCGGGAAACCACGTTCAGGTTGTCGTCGAACTCGTACACCAGCGGGATGCCGGTCGGAATGTTCAGATCGGCAATTTCGTCGTCGGAAATGTTGTCCAGGTGCTTCACCAACGCCCGCAGGCTGTTGCCGTGGGCGGCGATCAGCACGTTTTCGCCCTGCTTCAGCCGCGGCACGATCTCGCTCTGGTAGTACGGCAGCACGCGGCCCAAGGTATCCTTGAGCGACTCGGTGGCCGGCAGTAGGGCCGGATCGAGGTGCTTGTAGCGGGGATCGTGCTTGGGGTGCATGGGATCGGTTTCTTCGAGCGCGGGCGGGCGGACATCGTAGCCTCGCCGCCACTGGTGCACCTGCTCGGGACCAGCCTTCTGGGCCATCTCGGCCTTGTTCAGGCCTTGCAGCGCGCCGTAGTGCCGCTCGTTGAACTGCCAGGCACGCACGACCGGTACCCACATCCGATCCAGCTCATCAAGGGCGATCCAGAGGGTGCGGATGGCCCGCTTGAGCACCGACGTGTAGGCGATGCTGATGTCGATGCCGGCCTCCTTGAGCAGCGCGCCGGCCTGCTTGGCCTCCTCGCGGCCCTTCTCCGACAGGTCGATGTCGATCCAGCCGGTAAACCGGTTTTCGAGGTTCCAGGCACTCTGGCCGTGCCGCAGTAGAATCAATTTGGCGGTCATCGAGCGTAACTTTCTCTGGGGGCATACGTTTGCAGGGAAACGGCGGCGGCTCGCCACTGGGGGCGAGAGACCGACAGCCTGCAGGCTTGAATGGTGCCCCCTGAGGTGGCGGTTCGTCAAGCGGGGCAGGCCGCCACCGCGCCAAAAGTGGGCCTGGCAGCCCGCACAACAACCGCCCAAAGGCTTTGGACAAGCCGGCCGCGGGCTGGTTCGGGCCGCACCGCCAGGCCGCGATCCTGGTAAGGCGGCTAGCCTGGGAAAGACGCAGTTGAACGGTAGAAAGCCGAGGCCAAGGCGGCTCGCTGCATGGGCCACAGAGCCCAAACGCGGCTCCCTACGCGCGTGCCCAGGCAGACGGTATGATGACACGCCTGAACCGCATGTTCCCCTTGAAGTTAAAGCCATGAAAACCGACGAGTTGCGGGAAGCCTATTTAACGTTTTTTGAATCCAAGGGCTGCGTCCGCCGTCCCAGCGACGTGCTGGTCCCCACCTGGGACCCCTCCGTGCTGTTCACGCCGGCAGGCATGAACCAGTTCAAGGATCACTTCCTGGGACGCTGCAAACTCGAGTTCACCCGCGCCACTACCTGCCAGAAGTGCCTCCGCACGGGCGACATCGATAACGTGGGGCGTACGGCGTACCACCACACGTTCTTCGAGATGCTGGGGAACTTCAGCTTTGGCGATTACTTCAAGAAGGAAGCCATCGCCTGGGCCTGGGAGTTTTTGACCTCCAAGAAATGGCTGGGCCTCGATCCGGACCGGCTGTCAGTATCGGTCTATCTGGAAGATGACGAGGCTGCCGAGATCTGGGCCAAGGATATCGGTCTGTCGTCGGACCGGATCGTGCGGATGGGCGAGGACGACAACTTCTGGCCCGCCGGCGCCCCCACCCATGGCCCCGACGGCGTGTGCGGTCCGTGCAGCGAAATCTTCTACCACCCGCCCACCGGCGGTGAGGTGGAAATCTGGAACCTGGTGTTTACGCAGTTCAACCGGGTAGGCGATCCGCCGAATAACCTCCGCCCGCTGCCCAGCAAGAACATCGATACGGGCATGGGCCTGGAGCGTTGCGCCGCCACCTTGCAGGGCGTGGATTCCAACTTCCATATCGACATTCTGCGGCCGATCGTGGAAGCCGCCGCTGAAGTCTGTGGCCGCAAGTACGATCCGGCCAGCGACGACGGCCGCCGGCTCCGCCGCATTACCGACCACGTTCGGGCTTGCACCTTTGCCGTGCACGAAAACGTGTACCCCGGCCCGAACAAGGAAAAGTACGTCATCCGCCGCTTGCTCCGCCGGGCCGTGCTCGACGGCCACCAGATGGGCATGCGCGAACCGTTCCTGCACCTGCTGGTGCCGACGGTCGTGGAAATGATGAAGCAGCCCTATCCGGAACTCACCGAAACCACCGAACGCGTGGCCAAGGTGATCCGGCAGGAAGAAGCCGCGTTCCTGGGCACGATCGACGCCGGCTTAAGCAAGATCGAGTCGATCTTCAACGAGATGCGGCGCGACAACCGGGCCGTGGTCCGCGGTGACGACATCTTCTTCATGTACGATACGCACGGCTTCCCGCCGGAGCTGTTCGAGCAGATCGCGGCCGAGCACAACTTCACGTTCGACTGGCAGGGCTTCCGCAAGCTCACCGCCCGGGGCGATGAAGGCCCCTCTGGTCCGCTGTTCAAGCACGATCCGCTCGAGGCGATCAAGCGGGCCGTGGGCCACACCGAGTTCTTGGGTTACGAGACCACCGAAGCCGAGGCCGAAGTCGTTGCCATTGTGGCGGCCAACCAGCTTTGTGACTCGGTCCAGGAAGAAGGGCACGATCAGCCGATCCAGGTGGTGCTCGATCGGAGCCCGTTCTACGGCGAGGCGGGCGGTCAGGTGGGCGACACCGGTGAGATCGTCGCTCCCGGCATGCGGTTCGAGGTCATCGACACCCAGCGCGACGGTCAACTGATCGTGCATGTGGGCCACGTCCGCGAAGGCAAGCTTGCTACCCGCACCAAGGTGACGGCCCGCGTCGATGCCAAGCGGCGCCAGGGCATCCGCCGCGCTCACTCGGCCACGCACGTGCTGCACCACGCGTTGCAATCGCACCTGGGCAAGCACGCGCAGCAGCAGGGGTCGAAGGTCGACGACGACTGGCTGCGGTTCGACTTCACCAACCTCGAAGCGGTCAGCAAGGAACAGCTGGAAGCGATCGAGGACGAGGTGATCCGCCGCGTGAAGAGTGCTGCGCCGATCAAGTGGGAAACGCTGCCGCTGGCCGAAGCCCGCAAGCAGGGGGCCATGATGCTCTTTGGCGAGAAGTACCCTGACCCGGTTCGCATGGTGTCGATGGGCGACTTCAGCCGCGAGTTGTGCGGTGGCACACACCTGACCAACACGCAGGAGATTGAGGACTTCCAGATCCTCAGCGAGGAAAGCGTGTCGGCCGGCGTGCGGCGCATCACGGCCCTGACTGGCGAGAAGGCCCGGCAACACGCCCAGCAGGTGAAACAGGCTCTGGAGGAAACGGCGGCCGCCCTCAACGTGTCGGTGGCCGATGTGCCTGCCCAGGTGGAAGCCCTCACCCGGCACGTGCGTCAGTTGAAGAAGCAGCTTGCCGCTGGTGCGACCTCGGTAGAGAAGCTGCCGCAGCCCTCAGGCAAGAGCGGTGGCACGCTCAGCACCCGCGAGGCTCGCCAGGCGCTGGAGAAGGCGGCCCGGCATCTTAACACGGGCCTGCTCGAAGTGCCCGAGCGCGTGCGCGGCATGCTGAGCGAAATTGCCCGGCTCGAGGAACAAATCGCTTCGGCGTCGCAGGCTCAGACGGTGTCGGCCGATAGCCTGCTCGCTCAGGCGATTACCGTGGGCGATGCCAAGGTGGTCGTGGCCGAGGTTTCTGGTGCCAATCCCAACCAGATGCGGCAGTGGATCGACCAACTCCGCAAGCAGCACGCTCCGATCGCCGTGCTGCTGGTGGGTGGCAGCGGCGACAAGCTGATGCTGGTGGCTGGTGTCAGCCGCGAACTGGTCGATCGCGGTGTCAGCGCCGGTAACTGGGTGCAGAAGGTGGCCCCGGTGCTGGGCGGCGGTGGCGGCGGCCGGCCTGATATGGCTCAGGCTGGCGGTAAGGATGCCTCCAAGCTGCCCGAAGCTCTGGAAACGGCCCGCAAGGTCGCCCAGGAAATGCTCGGCCAGTAAGTGGCCGTCTGTTCAACGAGGCCGCGATAGCCGGCTGCGCGACTTAGTCCATGTAACCCAGGTCGCGCAGCCGCTGCTCGACCGCCGCCAACTGCTCGGCCGTGAGCGGTTTAGGCTGCGCTTCCGGCGGCGCACTGCTGGCCGCCGAAATGCCTGATTGATGGCAGCCGCTGGCGACCAGGCGGCGCTGGGGTGCGCTATTTGCGCGGAAACGTGGCGGCAACTCCGGCAGCAGCGTCTTGCCGGTCATCGAGGCGGGCACCTCCAGCCCCAGCACGCGCAAGACCGTAGGGGCAACGTCCCACAGGCCGGCTTCCAGGTGTTCCCCGCACGGAGCACCCGGGGCGTCGATCATCAGCACGCCTTCGCGGCGGTGCGTGCCGGTCAAGTCGTCGTCTGGCAGGACGACCAGGTCGGCCGCATCCCACTTGCTGCGGGTATGCCAGCCGTCGGCCGGAATGGCAACCACGTCGGGCCAGCACCGCTCCAGCGGATCGCAGTCAAAGCGGCTTTCCACGACATAGGCTTCGGTGAAGAGTGGCGTGTCGAGTTGGGGATGCCGCGCCGCCTTGAGGGCGGCACACACTTCTAGTGCTGTCTGACGGACTTGGGACGTCGTGCGGAGAGGACCGCCGCCGAACCGCTCGGGCCGATTCAGGTAAACCATGGCCGCCAGGTCGCCGTGTAGCGTGACTGCCCGCGTGCGTTTCCAATCGAGCGGGATACGGCCGCGGGCCGACAGGGCCAGGCTGGCACTGCGGTGGCCGGGATGACGCCGTTTCCACCACCACCGGCTAAGCTTGGAAGTCATCCGGTTTGCCAGCCAGGCGATCTGCTGCGCCCCGGAGGCCGGAACGAGCAGGCCTTGCCGTTCGAGCACTCGTGGCACCGAGATTTTGCCTTCGAAGGTGCCGAAGCCATGATCGCTGAGGGCGATCACCGCGGCGCCGCGCTGATCGGCCAGCTCCAAGAGCTGCCCACAGGCTTCATCCAGCGCCTGCATCGCCCGCCGCGCCTCGGCCACCCAAGCCGGATCCGCTTGGGCGTCGGGCACGAGCAGATGCCAGCAGCGATGCTGGAGCGCATCCAGGGCCTGAAACTGCACGACCATCAGGCACCAGTCGGTGGTTGCATCGGCCAACCGGGCGGTTGCCACATGGTTTTGAAACGCGTGCCGGGTACGCTCGACGCCTGCCTGCAATTCTTCGAAGGAGCGTGGCTTGTGCTTCCACACCGGCGACAGGTCGTATTGGAGGCCGGCCTCCTGCATCTTGGCCGCGAACCGCGGATTGGCGGCCAACACCTGATCGACCGAAGGGCTATCCAAGCCGCCCAGGATCACGTGCGGTTCGCCCAGCCGTGGCGGGTGCGTTACCGGCAAGTTGATGGACACCACCGTGCGGCCCGAGGCGGCCACCGCTTCAAATAGCGTGGTGGTGCCGATCCGTCCGGCATCGTTCAAACACAACTGGCCCCGGCGATGGTCCCAGTAGCGGTAGTCGAAGATGCCGTGCTCGGCGACGTCGTTGCCCGTCTGAAAACTGGTCCAAGCCACCGGCGTGATGAACGGGCTGGTCGAGAGCAGCCGCGCCAAGGCCGAACGCCGTATGAGCGTCGCCAGGTTCGGCAGCACGCCGGCCTCGGCGAGGGGAGTCAGCAGGTCCCACGTTGCGCCATCCAAACCGATCACCAACACGCGATCGGTGCCGGATGCATAACCGTCCATAGCTGATGCGCTCGAAACAGGCTGCATGGTAAACGAACGCCGACAGGAAACGATCGAACGAAGAATCCAGCAATCGCACCGTTGGCAGCTCACGCGAGGCAACTAGGCCAACGTGCGATCCAACAGCGCTCGCGTGTCTTCCGCGGAGCTGGCCGGAAACTGCACCACAAATCGGCTGGTGAACTCCGCCCGGGCGCGACGCCGCTCGCCTTTGCTGCGTGTCCAGGCGCTGATCCAGCGTTTGAACTTTTGCCAGGCGGGCTGCTCCCGCTGCGCGGAAACGCACCAGGCTTCAAACGACCGGATCAACATGCCCGTGCGCTGTGCGAAGCCGGCCGGTACCGGCGCCTTCACGCCGATGCCAAAAACGGTGTGCGGATAGCCTTCCACCCCCTGAGAACCCACGACTGTGGCGGCCAGCGGAGCCAGCAGCCGGGCAACACAACTGGGCGTAAGACGCCAGTAATCGTCGGGGTAATCGTGGATGCGGAAGTCGAGCGGCACGCTCACCAGCAGCATGCCGCCGGGACGCAGGATGCGGATCATTTCGTCCACCGCCCGGCGGACCTCGAACACGTGCTCCAGCGTATCCACGCAGATCACGGTGCCGGCGACTTCGTCGTCGAGCGTCAGGTGTCCCAGGTCCTGCACCTGGTCCACGCCGGGGCCGGGTCGCATGTCGCAGCCGATGTAAGGCCGATTGGGGAACAGCGGCCGCAGATTGGCCAGTTGCTCCTGGCCGGGCACCAGGAAGGAGCCGAACTCATAGACGGGCCCCTCCATGGAATAGGACGAAGCGGCACATTGAATGAAGGCTCGGACGTTGTCGCGCATGGCAGGGGGGAGCAGCTAATCAAGGGGACAGGGGAGGCCGGGGCCGAATCGGCTCGGCGGCGACGACGTATGTGGACGATGTAGCGCTGGTCAGGGCACGGCGCGATTGGATTGTCTGAAGGCGAATGTCATTTCGACCGGGGCCAGCGATGGCGAACCATGCACGCGGACTCACCTGGTGCGATTACGCCGCTGGGCCATCGTTAGCCGCTCGGGATACCAACGATAAATGGCGACTCCTTTGCCTTGGTCGCCGGTCGGGTTGTTGAACGTGGCAACCCGTTCGCCGGCTTGCTTCAACAAGGTGGCCATCGTGCGGCTGCGGGCGGTGTCTCGCGTCAGCTCGTGTTGTTCGAGCACCACGTAAACCAGTTGCGGATCGGCCCACGCCAGCGATGCCCGTTCGTAGGTGTACGTTTCACGGCCGGTGATCAGGCCGGTCCAGCCGCGCGTGTCGAGCACGCGGCCGGGGGTTTGTTGTTGGGCGATCCAGTGGGCTGCCTGGCGATGCGGTTCGCGGCCATGATGCAGGGGCGGCAACGTACGTGTGAGGCAGATCGCCACCACTGCCGCCACGATGGCCCAGCTTGCCTTGGTTGCGGTCGGTAGCCTGCGCCATGGCGATGTTGCGGTGGCTGGCTGCTCACCCTTGCGGTGAGCCACCAGCCGCATCAGCCAGGCTCCCACGGTCATGGCGCCAAGGCCTGCCGGACCTAGCCCCAGGATGACCAGCGGCAGCACGTGTCGCGTTGCCATGTAGCCCAGGTAGCTGGCGGCGATCACGATCGCGAAGCTGTAGACGATCCAAAACGACCAGATGAAGCGGTCGGCCAGACGCCGACGCCCGGTGGGCGGCAACGTGGCCAGCCCGATGACGGACAAGATGCCGATCCAATAGTGGAACGCACCGGGCAGCTCTTTCAGGAATTCACGGCCGGCAGCCAGCCAGCCTTCGCGGCGGAGGCTGGTTTCCGGATCTTTGCGATCGAACGATAGGCGTTCGCCTTCCTCGGTCCGCAGCCGGCGGGTCCGCAGGGGGCGGTGCTCGGGTTCATCCAGTTCGTTCAGCCCGGCGGCGCCGAATGGTTGCGCTGCCAAACGCGCGGCGGCCAGGGCCAGGTTCGGTGTTTCAGCCAGATACAGGTACGGCAACAGCACGACCGTCCAGCCGAGCATCCAACTGGAGGCGGCGGCAAACGTGGCGATGCGGCGTCCGCTCCGCCAGGCAAGTCGGCAGGCTAGCACCGCCAACCAGGCCGGCACCAGCAGAATGGCTTCTGCCCTGGCAAGCGCCGCAAAGGCCGCTACGAGCCCGGCCGCGAAGCACCCTAGGGCCACCAGCGCAACTTGGGCTGATACGGGACGGGGCGCGAGCACCGCTTCGGGTTCCATCGCTTCGTCTGAGGAAGCATCAACCGGGGCGATGCGATCCAGCCGCTTCCAGGTCACCACGGCCAACAGCAGCGCCGTGGTGAGCAGCAGCAGGTGGGTGCTATCGGCGATCCCGTCGGCTCCGAGCCGGGCGAGCGAGCCCAGTGCTGCATAGAACAGGCCTCCGGCAATCGCGGCGTGCCACGGCACCACGCACAGCATCAGGCCGTACAGCGGAAAGATGGTCAGCACCACGGCCGCGGCGGCGGTCCCTTGCGCGGCCGCAAGCCATGAGATGGCATCGGGGCCGGCCACCCACTCGGCGGCTGAATGGACGCCGTAAACCAGCAGGGGAAAGAGCGGTTCATCGTGCGTAGCGCAGACGACTTCCCACACGCCGTGCTCTTGCATGGCCTTGGCCAGCGCCACATAGCGCACGGCATCCTGGGCAGGAACGACGGCATGCCACACGCACCACACTTGGATGGCGGCTACCACCAGGGAGAGAACGGCAAGTGTGGCCAGGTGTTGTCGCATGCTCCATCCTTGGAGAAGGATTCTGCGCCGGGGGCATCCTTCCCCCCGCTTGCGCCTAGCTGCAGGCGCGAGCGAGAAGCTAGCTCACAGGCGAGCGGCGGTCAACGCGAGTCGCACCGTGAAGTTGCGTCAGAGACGCCTCAGGCATTGAGACACGCGGACTGTACAAAATAGGCAAGAATCTGAACCCTAAGGTGCACCACTGCGGTATCTTGAAACGTAGTAGAAAAAGTGCATGCCGGCACAGATGCGCTGCCGATTGCCCCTTCGCGTGGAGGGGGGGCAGCTGCCGCAGTGCTAGCGTCGCGCCGGTTTTGAACACTCAAAACCGCCCCTTAAGTTCAAAAATATAAGCGAGTTGCGGCAAGATCTAAACTTCTTGACCGAAAGCGACAATATAAGGTACCGTGTCGTCAACTGCCGCACGTCCTTAGGGGTAGTTCGTCTTATCCTGTTCCCAAAAAGGGGGCCTCCCATGAGCCAGGTGCAGAATCCGTACGCTTCCTTTGGCCGTGTCGCTGCCGAAGCTACCGTCGACGAGCGGGCAGACTTCATCCGCAAGACGTATCTCCACCTGGGGGGGGCGGTCCTGCTGTTCATCATCCTCGAGTCGATCTGGTTCGCCTCAGGCTTTGCGGCCGGCATCTCGATGTCGATCCTCGGCACGCGCTGGGGATGGCTGGCGGTACTAGGCGCCTTCATGGTCGTCTCGTTCATCGCCAACCGCATGGCCAGCAGTGCCACGTCGCCGGGCGTGCAGTACCTGGGGCTCGGCCTGTACGTGCTGATCGAATCGCTGATTTTCGTGCCGCTGCTGTATGTGGCCCGGGCGATGGAAGTGGCCCAAAATGTTGAGATCATCATGCCGGCCGGTCTGATCACGATGGTGATCTTCGCCGGTTTGACGGTGACGGTGTTCTTCACCGCCAAGGACTTCTCGTTCCTCCGCGGCATCTTGATCGTCGGCTCGTTTGGCGCGATGGCGTTGATCCTGGCCGCGATCCTCTTTGGATTCAACCTGGGCGTGATCTTCACCTGGGCGATGGTCGTGCTGATGAGCGGCTGGATTCTGTACGAAACCAGCAACGTGTTGTACCACTATCAGACCACCCAACATGTGGCGGCCGCCCTGGCGCTGTTTGCCTCGCTGGCCACGCTGTTCTGGTACGTGCTGCAACTGGTGATGCGGTACTCCAGCGACGACTAACCTCGCCGCCGGATAAAAGCCAGCTTCTAACAAGCGAACAAGAGGGGGCCGGAGCCATCTGGCCCCCCTTTGTTTTGTTGGTGCCCCCATGCACGCAAGGCGATGCCATGAGCCAGAGTACCTATCACCCGCTGTACCTGGAGGGCATTCGCTACTTCAACGAGTGCGAGTTCTTCGAAAGCCACGAGGCGTGGGAAGAGCTCTGGGCCGATGAGCAGGGCGAGAGCCGCAAGTTCTACCAGGGACTGATCCAGGCTGCCGTTGCCCTGTATCACTTTGGCAACGGCAACATCCGCGGCGCGCGCAAGCTGTACCACAGCTCGCGCTCCTACCTGGAGCGGTACCGGCCGCTGTATCTGGGACTCAATCTGGAGAAGTTCCTGGCCCAGATGGAGCACTGCTTCGCCGACGTGCTGGCCAGTACCGAAGATTACCCGCAGATCGAAATCGACGCCGAGCGGATCCCCGAAATCCACCTGGACCCGCCGCCCGAGCAGCTTTAACCGCTCGACGGATTCGCTACTGCGCCGCCCCGTTGCTGCCGTCGCTGCCGGACGAGGCCGACAGCGTCAAATCGCCGGGCAGCTTGATGCCGTCGTCGACGATCAAGCGCGCGATGCCGTCGACCACCGGATACAGCAGCGTGCCGTCGTCGCGCACCAAGGCGGCCTCCAGCGGTTCCTGCACCTGGTCCCCACCCACGGTGGTCAAACGCTTCTGGGCAATGCTGTCATTGACGCGAGCCAATTCGTCGGCCGTGGCCAGCCGCAGCTTCTGATAGCTGGCGGGGCAACGGAGCAACGGAAGCATCGTTTCGTCAATTCTCAAGCCGTTTGCCATCGTATTTTCCGGTCCGGAAGGTTGGGGGGAGGGAGGACAAACTCGGCGCGGCGGGGGGCGGGCAACCCCCGTTTTTCGCAAGGTCAGATCGCGCCGGCGCTTTCGCGCAAACCGGTTACATCGGTCGATTTTGTTGCCGCATTTATACGGGCTTGGCCGATACAGAACCAGAGGTCGGGGTTCAATCCTCGGAACAGTCCAACGCGAACGTCCGGCCTGGACGGGGGCTGCGGCGCTGCCGCTGTCGACGCCAGCGCCGCATTGGATTTCTAGCGATGCTGGGAGGTAACCGTGGCACGGATCCATGGATGGGCCGTTGCAGCAGGGTTGTTGGCCTGTGCGTCTACCGCCTTTGCCCAGGAGGTGCGCGAGTACGTCGAAAACGGGGTGCGGTACCGTGAGACACGCTCCAAGGTGTTGAGGCCAGTCACCGAAACACGCTTCGAAGAGCGCGAGCGGACGGTTTACCGCGAGCAGTACTCCACCGAAACCGAGGAGTACACCCGGCTGGTCAACGTACCGGTCACCGAATACCGCTGGGAAGCCTACTGGGCCGGCTGGTTCAACCCGTTTGCCAAGCCGCATCTGGCTTATCGCTACGTGCCGGTCACACGCTGGGAAACCCGCACCGAAACCGTCCGGCGGCCGGTGACGCGCCGCGAGCTGGTGCCCGAGCGGGTGGTCGAGCGGGTGCCGGTGACCGAACGGCGGATGGTCGAGGAAGAAGTCACTCGCCGCGTCGCGATCAGCAACGATCCGTTTGATGGGCGGCCGACCGTCGCCAACCGCAACGCCATCGGCGGTACACAACTGCCAAGCGATCCGCCGCGCGAAGGCACGGACTGGCGAGCAGGGGGCATCCGTCGCTAGGGCGTGACGCCGTCGCGGCACTCCACTCACTGCAAACAAACGCAGCCCGCGTTTCCACCGAGGGAAACGCGGGCTGCTTCATTATCGTTTACAGGCCTGTTGCCGCGCGCTGGTCCGCTGTGCCGGCCTGCAACGCGGCCGCCACGGGCGGTGGTTTCGCCTGCCGGCCCTGAAGGCCGCTTACAGCTCAAAGCCCTTGGGGTATTCGTGCTTGATCAGCGGGGCGAGTTCGGGCATGTTCTTCGCCACCAGGTTCTCGGCGTCCCACTCCACGCGGCTGCCGGCCCAGACAGCTAGGTTGCCCAGCAGCACCGTTTCCGTGAGCGGGCTGGCGTAGTGGGGGAAGTTGGAGACCGCCGGGGCGCCGCCGCGGATGGCATCGACCAGTTCGCGGAAGTGGCCAGGCGACTGGGTGATCTCGACCTCGGGGGCCTTCATCGGCTTGCCTTCGGGATCGAACAGCGAGCCTCCGCCGTAATCGCCGGGTGAGAACAAGAAGCCCTGCTCACCGATAATCAGCGCGCCGCTGCTGGGCACTTGCTGACCGGGAAGCAGTTCGGCCGGCGGGAGCTTGCCGCCGTCGTACCAGGTGAGCTTCAGCGGGCCGCGTTCCTTGGTGGCCGGGAACTCGTAGGTGATGATCGACCACACCGGGAAGCTATCCTTGTTGTGGCCGGAGGTTTCCGCGGTCACAGCCGTGGGATTGCGCAGGTCCAATGCCATGAACGGCATGTTCATGGTGTGGCAGGCCATGTCGCCCAGAGCGCCGGTGCCGAAGTCCCACCAGCCGCGCCAGGCGAACGGGTGATACGCCGGGTGATAGGGCCGCTTGGGCGCGGGGCCCAGGAACAGGTCCCAGTGAACGTGCTTGGGCACTTCGGGCATGTCGGTGGGGCGATCGATGCCTTGCTTCCACCAGCGGCCGGCGCGGTTGGTCCACACGTGGACTTCTTTCACCTTGCCCAGTGCGCCCGCCTTGACCCACGCGGCCGAGGTCCGCAGGCCGGAGCTGGCGGTGCCCTGGTTGCCCATCTGGGTGGCCACGCCATGCTTGGCGGCCAGCTCACCCAGCACGCGGGCTTCATGAATCGAGTGCGTCAGCGGCTTCTGGCAGTAGACGTGCTTGCCCATCTTGATGGCCTGGGCAGCCGCCACGGCGTGCGTGTGGTCGGGCGTGCTGACGGTGACGGCGTCGATGGAGCCGTCGAGCTCCTCGAGCATCTTGCGGAAGTCGGTGTACTTTTTTGCCCTGGGGAAGGCTTTGGCCTTGGCCTCAAGGTGCCGCTCGTCGATATCGCAGATGGCGACCACGTTGCCGTGCGCGCCGGCGTCGTCGGTGTCGCTGCTGCCTTTGCCGCCCACGCCGATGCAGGCGAAGTTGATCTGCTCGTTGGCCGACTTGCTATCGGCGATCGCGGTGGACGTCCACACGCAGAAGCCGGCGGCGGCCGACGCTTTCAAGAAGTCACGACGGCTGGTTCCTGACCGTTGGCTCATGGTAGCGCTCCTGGTTGCCCCACGGACTTTACTTGTGTGTCATTGGCGACGGCGCATTGCCCTGAAGATGCGGCAATAGCTGGCCCCGTGTGCACAGACAGCCCCCGCCGCCGATCAGGCTCCCAATATAAGTCGCGCGACATATAAACGCCACGCTCTGCCAAACGGCAATGCAGGTAAATGTCCGGCAAAAGTGGGGGAGCTATTCCCCCGGCTCGCGCTGCCGGAAGCAATCGATGTGCACCTCGCCGCTCTCGATGCGGACCGTCACGGCCCCGTCGTAAGCGGTATGTAGCACCCGGGCACCGTGGTCCTGGTAGGCGTCAAGTACCTGGGTGTCGTTGCGGTCGAAGCCGCCGCTGATGACGACCCATTCAGGCTGCGACCACGCGGCAAAGCCCGGCGGATCGCTGCGGCGGCTGCCATGGTGGGGGACGAGGACCACATCGCAGTCGATCGGTTTTCGGGCGAGCAATGTGGCCAGGCCGACCCCTTCTACGTCGCCGGTAAGCAGGATGCGCCGGCCTTGGTACTCGACCAGCAGCACCAGGCTGTTGGCGTTGTCGCTGCCGATCACGCCTCTGCGGCCAGGATGAATGAAGTCGAGCCGGACGTTGTCGCTGCTGGGTAGTGAGTCGTTCTCGTCCCAAGCTTCGATCAAGGGCACGCCGGCATCTTCGATGGCACGTCGTAAGACACGGCGGGCTGCCGAATCATCGGCGACTGGTTTGTTGCTGGGGGCATCGGTTTGCATCCACATCACCGGCGAAACATACACGGCCCCGACATCGAATTGCTCGAGCAATTGCGGCAGGGCGTTGTAGTGGTCGACGTCGGCATGGGAAATCACCACGGCATCGATCCGCGTTAACCCTCGCCACCACAGGTACGAGGATACGCTGCGAGCTGCTCCGGCCGGCGAAGCAAGCCGCCCGGCGTCGTACAGCACGGTGCGGCCGTCGGGCAGATGCAACACCACGGCGCAGCCATGCCCCATCGAGAGAAATGTGCACTCCAGCCGCCAGGCCGAGCGGGCCGGCAGCAGCGTAGGCGCCAGCCAAACCAACATCCAGAGCGTTACCAGTCCAATTCCTAGCCGACGTTTACCGGCAAACCGCGGTGCAACTGCCCAGGCCAATAACCCCACGTAAAACAGCAAGACCAGCCACGCCGGTGGACCGGCTACCCACCAATAACTGCCCGGCAGCCGGCTTCCCCAGGCGACCATGGTATCGATCACCCACAGGCTGCCGTGGCAAAGCATCCCCAGCAAACTTTCCAGCGGGCTCCAGAGCCAGCCCAGCAGCAATAAGGCGAAACCGCTCAGCAGGGCCACGGCGATGGGCAGCGTCAGCAGCGGACTGAGCAGGATGGCGACCGGCGACACCAGGTGAAAACGCAGCATGATCAGCGGCAACGTCACGGCCCAGACTGCGGCTGTGACCAGCGTTCCGCGTACCCCCCACGAACCGAGCCAGACCATCGCTTTCAAATGGCGCGGACGCTGCGCGGCGGCCAGGCGATCCAAGGCATCCTGCTCCTGCCAACGCAGCCATTGCGGGCCGAACCAAATCAACGTGCCAACGGCTAGAAACGACAGCTGCGGCCCCGCACGAAAAAGGTCAGCCGGGGTACGCCACACGATGTACAGTGCTGCGGCCGCCAGGCAGTTGAACGCCAGCGTCGGCCGCTCTAGCAGCAGCGCCAAGCAAAGTAACACCACTAGGCTGGCTGCCCGCATGGCCGAGGGATCGGCACCCGTCATCGTGGCGTAGAGCACGGCTGCGGCGGCAACTAGAGCCAAAGCCAGCCGTCGGCGCAGCAGGCCCCACCGCAGCAGATACAGCAAGCTGCCGCCAAGGATACCGACATGCAGACCCGAGATCGCGAGGAAATGGATCGTGTTCGTGCGAAAAAAGGCTTCCGTGCGGTTGAAGTCCATTTGCTCGCGGGCGCCCAGCAGCAGGGCGTCGGCCAGGGCCGAGTGGTTCGCACCAATCCGGCTCCAAAGCTGCGCATCGCCGTACGCCTGCATCCAGTCGAACAGCCGCTGGAACTGCCACGGTGAGCCCTGGGCGATCACCTGCACGCATTCGGGATACTTGCATTGCAGTGAGAAGGTGATGCGATCGGCCCGGGCGTGTGCGGCAAAGTCCATTTCGCCGGGGTTGCCGGGGGCGATGGTACGTCGAACCCGGCAGTAGACTTCCAGTTCGTCGCCGGCCTGGATGCCGGAGAGATGCCCATCCACGCTGAGCACGCCCAGCCCGCTGGCGGTTCGCCACGTTTGGCCCTCGCGCAGCGCCACAACTTCCACTTCCAGACGGCTGCGTTCGCCACTGGGGATGGCTCGCAGCGGGTTGAAGCCCTGGGCCGGTAGGTGCCGCGGCGCGTGCCGAGCCACCGCGCGTAGCGCCGCGGGCTGATCGTCTTCGGTCAGGAAGTGGGAGAGGTCATCGGCAGGGAACAGGTGCCAATGCAGTTGGTTCCATCCGCCCGCCCAGGCGGCAGCCACGGACAGAAGCGCCCAGGCGGCTAATCGATCATGCCGAAGACGCCACAGCGTGAACCAAATTGCGGTCAGAAGAATCGCCGCGGCGGTCCACAAGCCCCAGGAGAGTGCCAGCCAGGTGTCCAGGATGATGCCGCCGGCTACGGCCGCCAGGAGCCACACCAGAGGATGGCGGTTGCGTTGGCCGCGAGCCCGGCTCGGCTGACCAGAAGACTTGGGCGCTGGGGCGGTGCTTCCACCGCCCGAAGGCGTGGCCTTCGGCGGGGTGTGCATGGTGGTGGTTGGTGCCAACGCCACGGCCGGTAGCCCCAGATGCCGTATTGGCCGCCAGACTTGGTGGAAGATGCCCCAGCCTGCGGACGAGGGGTCGCTGCCCATTCGGCGAACGTATGTGCCGCAGGTGCGCGTACCGCGATTCGTTCATGACCACCTCCCCCAAGCATACGGGCTACGATAGTGGGTGTAAACCTTTTGGGCAGCGCAGCTTGCTAGCCTGTGCGGGTGTTCACGAAAAAGAGCAGGGCAGACAGCGGAGTCTATTCTTCGTCTACGCCATATTGTCGCCCCCGGTGGGCTGGCCCTCGGCGTGTTTCGCCACTCCGCGACTCGACGATACAGAACACCGCGAAAGAGTCCCCTCGATGTGAGGGACCGGCGGCGGCATGAAGACAGCGTGCTCGGCCCATGGCGACTGGGCCGCGGAATGATCCTCAAACTCCGCAAAAGCGGATTGTCTAAGCAGGTTAGGTTGTAGACGGAAACCGCTACGTAACAATCAATTTCGTTGACACCCTACTGGCCCACGTTTAGACTCAAACTCTAGCGATGCTTCTTGGCCGGAGCCAAACGGCATCGTCTCGTCTTTGGTTTCCAGCCCACCAGGCCCCGTCTATCTCACGTCTGGCTTGCAACGCGGAACCGTCCCGCCTCACCGGAACAGTAGCTGTCGTCACAGAGGTATCGAGTTATGGCCAAGAGCGAAAGCCAAGGTCTTCAGATCGCAGTCATCATCTTTGCGTTTCTGACGATCTTACTGAGTATCTCGACGTTTTACTTCTTCAACGAGTACTCCAAAGGCCAGCAGACGGTGGCGGCTGCTGAGGCGGCGGCTCGGCGCGATGCGGCGGCTGCCCGCACCGCAGTGGACGAGATCCGCGAACTGAAGACGATGATCGGCGTCGATCCCGAAATGACGCTCGACGCCCTGAAGCAGACCTTTGCTGACGACATGAAGAAGTACGCCAGCACCTATGCCCAGGATAAGCAGTTCTACCGCCACGCCCTCGAAATGCAGCAGGCGGCGATCATTCAGCATCACCAGAACGTGGTGGCCGAGCGCGAGAAGCTGGCGAATCTGCAAGCCCGGCTCGACGCCCTGGAAGCTGCCAACCAGCAGCGTCTGGGCCAGGTGAAGGGCGAGTTCGACAAGAAGGCCAGCGACTTTGTCAGCACGGCCAGCGGTTTCCAGGAAACCGAGCGGCAGCTCGTCAGCCAGAAGGAAGAACTGGTCCGGCAGATCGCCGAGAAGCAGACCGAGCTTGAAGAGCTCAATCGCAAGCTGGCCGAGAGCACCCAGGAATACCAGAAGCGTATCAACAAGCTGGAAGGCGACGTGCGGGAGACCAAGGAAGAGGTCAGCCAGTTGACCAACCCCAATCCCGAAATCCCCGACGGCGAGATCCGCTACGTCAATCAGCGGAATCGTACGGTGTGGATCAATCGCGGTTCGGCCGACCAGCTCAAGCCGCTGGTGAAGTTCAGCGTGTTCGCTTCCGACGGTAACGGCGTGGCGCAGGGCGACAGCAAGGGCGCTATCGAGGTTGTCCGGATTCTTGGCGAGCACCTGGCTGAGGCCCGGATTCTGGAAGACAACCTGGCCAACCCGCTGCTGCCCGGCGATCTGATTTACACGCCGATCTGGCATGCCGGCCGGACCGAGCACTTTGCCTTCGCCGGCGTGATGGACATCAACAAGGATGGCCAGCCCGATGAAGACGTGGTCCGCGATTTGGTTCGCATGAACAATGGCGTGATCGACGCCTGGCTGGGCACCGACGGCAAGCTCAACGGTGAACTGACCGCTCGGACTCGTTACCTGGTGGTGGGTGAGCCGCCTCGCGGCCATCAGGAAGAGTACTCGGCGTTGCGTGCCCAGGCTGCGAAGATGGGTATCCCGGTGGTGGGCCTGGAGAAGTTCCTCGACCACGTGGGCTATGTGCCTAACAGCCGGTTCGTCGAGTACGGCGTGAACTCCAACCCGGCCGAGTTCCAGGACAACACCCGCGACAAGCGGTTCATCAACCCGCCATCGACGCCTGGTGGTGGCTTCCGCACGCGGCGTCCGCCAGCGGCTGCCACGAGCAACGCCACGGCGTACTAGTTGCCATAATACGGGTCAGTCGAACTGAATAGCGGCGGCTGGGCATCGAGCTCGGCCGCCGTTTTTTGTTGACGGGCACGCTCTTGGAAGGCACGCGTTTCGGTGCTTAGCGCGGGATCTTGAGGGCTTCGGACCCTGGGGGCTGATCACCATCGACGCCGTTGGTTCTCCCTCTCACTTTCTGGGCACGGCGATTCTGACTCGCGGATGGCTATCTCGGTTAGCTGTGCGCGCTGCCGGGACGCGGGGCAGTCAGGGCATAGGTCGCAAAAGAAGGGGGACCATCATGCGTTGGACACGTGCAATCGCCGTCGTCACCATGTTGGCTACCGTGTACGAGCAGCGCATCCCGCCCCCCCTCAACACTCTTGAACGAACGATTAATACCGGCTCTGCCGTGCTGGTTGTCGAGGCCGACGCCGATCGCGCCGTGGTTTGGACCTGGCCCGACGATTTGCCGGTGCCCAGCCCCGACCAGGTGCCGCCGGGGGCTTGGTGGGCTGCGGGCGAACGATGTCTTCTTGGCCGTATTTTGCGACGGCCACATCGAACGGCTGGCGACTTTCGACGAACGTGCACCCCGCCTGCTGGCCCCGCTCCGCCGCGAAAAGAATGATTAGGTAAGCCGGACGGCGTTTTGCTCGCGGCAGCATGGCCGGCCACCATTGCAAAGCCGCGGCTAGCGTGTTCTATTTCTGGTTTGGTTTGTGGCCGGCCCGAACAGCGAACGCCGCAGGAATGACAACCGGCACGGTGGCACCCCCCGGTCGAGGTGTTTGCCGTGGTCAGCCGGCCTGGGCTGTCGTTACCAAAAACATCCTTCGCAAGCTCCCTGCCTCGCATGTTTCGCCCCGTCGATAGCAACGTCCACTTTCCCACGCTGGAACTGCAGATCCTCGACCTGTGGGAAGAGAAGCGAATCTACGAGAAGTCGCTGGCACAACGGGAAGGCAGGCCGAAGTTTGTCTTTTACGAAGGTCCGCCCACGGCCAACGGGCTGCCGCACCCCGGCCACTGCCTGACCCGAGCCATCAAGGACCTCTTCCCGCGCTATCGCACCATGCGGGGCTACCGCTGCGAGCGTAAGGCCGGCTGGGATACGCACGGCCTGCCAGTCGAGGTGGAAGTCTGCAAAGACCTGGGCATCCACTCCAAGGAAGAGATCGAAGCCTATGGCGTGGAGCCGTTCATCCACCGTTGCCAGGAGAGCGTGTGGCGCTACATGCGCGAGTGGCGCGAACTGACCCGCCGCATCGGCTTCTGGCTGCACCTCGACGAAGCCTACGTCACCTATCACCAGAGTTACGTCGAAAGTGTCTGGTGGTCGCTCAAGGTACTGTTCGATCGCGGCCTGCTCTACCAGGGCCACAAGATTGTGTGGTGGTGGGCCCAGGGCGGTACGGCGTTGTCCTCCGGCGAAGTTGGCCAGGGCTACCGCGAAGTGGCCGATCCCAGCGTGTATGTCCGCTTCCCGCTGTTGGACGAGGCCGGCAACGAAACCGATACCGATCTGCTGGTTTGGACCACCACGCCCTGGACGCTGCCCAGCAATCAATTTGCGGCCGTCCATCCCGAGCTGGAATACGCGGTAGTCCGCGACGCCGAATTGGGCCGCAAGCTGATCATCGCCAAGGAGCTGGTCGAAACCATCGCCGGCAAGGTCAAACGCGATCTGACGGTGGAAAGCACCTGCCGCGGCACCGATCTGGTGGGCCGCCGTTACCTGCCGCCGTTTGACGGCTATTACAAGACGCTCGGCAACGTCGTCGGCAAGCTGGCCGATGGCGGCGAGCAGCATGTTGCCTGGCGCGTGACGGCCGCCGACTTTGTCACCACCGACAGCGGTACCGGCGTGGTGCACGAAGCCCCGGCGTTCGGCGAAGTGGACTACGACCTGCTCTTGGCCGAGCAGGCTCGCTTCGAGCCCGGCCAGGGGCCCGATCTGATCTGTGCGGTCGCGCCCGATGGCCGCTTCACCGACGAAGGCCCCGACTATTGCCGCGGCCGCTGGGTGAAGGACTGCGACAAGGACATCGCCCGCGACCTCAAGCAGCGCGGCCTGCTGTATCACCAGGAGCAGTACATCCACCAGTACCCGTTCTGCTGGCGGGCGGAAAACGATCCGCTGATCCAGTATCCGCGCAAGAGTTGGTTCATTCGCACATCGCAGTTCAAAGAGGCGATGCTGGCGAACAACGCCAAGATCAACTGGCTGCCTGAGCACATCCGCGACGGCCGGTTCGGCAACTTCCTGGCGACCAACGTCGACTGGGCGCTCAGCCGCGAGCGCTATTGGGGTACGCCGCTGCCGATTTGGGTGTGCGAAAAGACCGGCCAGATGGTGGCCATCGGCAGCTATGAGGAGCTGCTTTCCAAGCCCGGCTGCACCGGTACCGAGGTCTGGGAAGAGGCCAAGCGCAAGAATCCCGACCTGCCCGACGACCTCAAGGTTCACAAGCCGTACATCGACGCGATCACGTTCGACTCGCCGTTCGCGGAAGGGGCACGGATGCGCCGCGTGAGCGAAGTGATCGACTGCTGGTACGACAGCGGCGCGATGCCGTTTGCCCAGTGGGGCTACCCGCACCGCGGTGCCGAGCAGTTCGCCGACCAGTTCCCGGCCGACTTCATCAGCGAGGCCATCGACCAGACCCGCGGCTGGTTCTACAGCCAACTGGCGATCAGCACGCTGCTGTTCGGCAAGGAAGCCAACGATGCAGCCCGGCAGCACGAGGTCGAGCAAGCGGCCAAGGAGGCTACCACGGCCGCGGTTAAGCCCACGGTGCATCCTTACCCGCACCCGTACCGCAACTGCATCGTGCTGGGGCTGATGCTGGGCGAAGACGGCCAGAAGATGTCCAAGAGCAAGCGGAACTACCGCGAGCCCAACGAAATCTTCGACCGCTACGGCGCCGATGCGCTGCGGTGGTACTTCTTTGCCAACCAGCCGCCCTGGACCTCGATCCGCTACAGCGAGCAGGCGATTAAGGACAGTATCCCCGAGTTCCTGCTACGGCTGTGGAACGTGTACAACTTCCTGGTCGGCTACGCCACCAGCGACGATAACTGGAATCCGGCCGCCGAGATCAAAGGTAAGGTCGATCAGCTCAACTCCGCGCAGCTTTCGTCGGCGGCCACGTACACCGATCCGGGCGACCGCAGCGAGTTGGATCGCTGGATTCTGAGCGAGCTGGCGTCTACCTGCCGTACCGTGGTCGAGCGGCTGGACGCCTACGACAACTTTGTGGCCGCCGGCGCCATCCAGAAGTTTGTCGACGTGCTTTCCAACTGGTACGTCCGCCGCAGCCGTGACCGGTTCTGGGCCTCGGGCTTTACGGCCGACAAGCACGATGCTTACTGGACGCTGTACGAGTGCCTGATCACTACGGCCAAGCTGATCGCGCCGTTCACGCCGTTTTTGGCCGAGGCTCTGTGGCAGAACCTCGCCGTCGCGCCCTTTGGCGATCGGGCGGTTGAAAGCGTCCACCTGTGCGACTATCCGACCGGCGATGTCAGCCTGATCGACGAGGAACTGTCGCAACGAATGGAGCAGCTGCGCGAGATCGCATCGCTGGGCCGGGCCGCCCGCATGGAAGCCAAGCTCAAGGTTCGCCAGCCGCTGTCGAAGGTGGAAGTGGTGCTGGCCGACACCCGGCATCAAGCCTGGCTGGAAGAGCACGCCGCGCTGATCCGCGAGGAGCTGAACGTCAAGCAGGTGGAGTTCACGCAGCAGGCCGAGAAGTACATCAACTACACGGTGCTGCCGAACCTGCCCCGGCTTGGTCCGCGGTTGGGCAAACAACTGCCCGCCCTCCGCAAGCTGCTCACCGAAGCCAACCCGGCCGACCTGCTCCAGCAGCTCAACGAGCAGGGCAAAGTCACGCTTGAGTTGAACGGCGAGCCGGTGGAGCTCGACGCCGAAGATATCCAGGTCCGGCTTCAGGCCAAGGAAGGTTGGGCCGCTGCCCAGGGTAAAACCTCGGTGGTGGTGCTCAACACTGAACTGAACGACGACCTGATCCACGAAGGCATTGCCCGCGACGTGGTCCGCATCATCCAGGATCGTCGCAAGACGATCGGCTGCCAGCTATCGGACCGGATCGAGGTTGGCATCGAAACTGATGATGCCAGCGTGGTCTCGGCCGTCGAGAAGTTCCGTGACTACATTGCCAGCGAAACGCTCGCCCGGCAGTTGGTGCTGGAACCGCTGGCCGGTGTCGAACCCGGCGATGGCAAGGCCGGCGAAGCCCGGTTCAAAGCCTACGTGCGGCGGCTGGCCGAGTAACGCCGCACGTCGTGCCGCAAATGGCTTTGCGCCGCAGCGATCAGCATGAATTGATCCTCCCCACCCAACAACTTGGGCTAGCATCCGTTGCCTGACTCGTCCCCGCTATCGCCGTTGCGTATCGTCGTCCTCATCTCCGGAGGCGGTACGACGCTGCGCAACCTGATTGCCAAGATTCGCGACCGCCAGCTTGATGCGTCCATCGAGTTGGTGATCTCCAGCACATCCAAGGCCTTTGGGCTGGAGATCGCCGCCGAGGCCGGCTTGTCGACCGCCGTGGTGCCATGGCGGTCGTATGCCGATGACGCGGCTGCCAGTGCCCGGCTGTTCGAACTGTGCCGGCAGGCGAACCCACACCTGGTTGTGTGCGGCGGCTTCCTCAAGAAGCTGGTGGTGCCGGCCGACTTCGAGAACCGCGTGGTGAACATCCATCCGTCGCTGATTCCGGCCTACTGTGGGCATGGCTACTACGGTCGCCGCGTCCACGAGGCCGTGTTGGCCGCCGGCGAAGCGGTCAGCGGTTGCACGGTGCACTTTGTGGATAACGAGTACGACCACGGGCCGATCATCGCCCAGCGGCAGGTACCGGTGCAGCCCGGCGACACGCCCGAAAGCCTGGCCGCCCGAGTGTTTGAGGCCGAGTGTGAACTGTACCCCGAGGTTCTGCGACGCTACGCCCAGGGCGAGGTCAAACCGGGGGCCGCACCGTTCTGAGCGGGCTTGAACGGCTAGTTGCCGGGCTCCCAGCATTTGGCTTTTGGGGAGGCTCGGCCGCAGGCTGCGTGCACGTGTCATCAGCCTTGAAGAAGCCTGGCTAGGGGGGCGTCCATCTTGTCGGCTGCGCTGCCCGGCCGCTATCATAAGTTGCGGCAATCGCCGCTTTCTTGCTCCCGTAGCTCAGGGGATAGAGCAACGGTTTCCTAAACCGTAGGTCGCAGGTTCGAATCCTGCCGGGGGTACTCCACGAGATCCAGCGCCGGTGCTCTCCAGGTGATACGGGGCAGGCGGCGTTTTTTGGGGGCAATCTCACATCCAGCGAGCCCGTCAAGACGCTGGAATCAAATCGTCCGCCAAGCTAGACTCGATCTTAGATGCTGCTTTATGGTGGTGGGCTATTCTCTGGGCACCTTGGAACGCGACCGACACCGTCGCCTGTTTTTTGACAACCAGACAGTAGAGCAACCAGGGCAGCCGCTCGCCACTTCCCAGGCCGAATCCTGAATTGAGGTCATGCGTAGCGCCGGGGCAATCTCATGATCGAGACCTGCTGTCCGAATTGCCGCACGACATTCCGGGTAGGCTCGCAGTATACCGGCAAGAGGGTGCGATGCATGCAATGCGACGCGCTGTTCACTGCGCACCCCTTGATGGTCGATCTTGCCAGTGCACCGGTGTTTCTGGATGACAGTTCGCACAGCTTCTTGAAGTACATCACAATCGGTGCAGGGTACGCTGCAGCACTGGTGATCTTGTTGATCTTCATTTCGCCAGCAGTCTCGTTATTCGTGGTCATCTGTGTGCTGGCTATGGAGGTTGCGGTCGCTAAGCCGGCCGAGTTCAGCGCTCTGACCGGTCGAGCAAGCGGCAAGACCGACGCGTCGGGCTACCACCACCCCACTAGCGGCCAGATGGTGCGCCCTCCCGCGACCAGCGATACCCCGCAATCGTCGTGCGATAACTTGGTGGTCCGGGAGACGTCTTCTGAGCCCGGTGACAGCCAGGCGAGGCAGCAGCAACTCATGCAACAACAACTCGTTCCGCGTGGCACGCTCAGCCTGCCGCCGAAAGGGTCCGATTTCGACGATCCCGTTGAAGTCGTCAGTCCCGCTGCGCCCACCCTGCCTCCGCAGCGCATCCCGGCCGCGCCCAAGGAAGTGGAAGCACTCAAGCGGCCATTCCGTGCGCGCGACTTGGATGAGTCGGAGCTTGATGATCAGCTTACCTGTCACGCGGCCTCCGAGCCGGCAACCAGCGGCAGTAGCGGCAGCAAGGCCGTTTTCCACCTGGATATGCATGCTGTGTCCCGCATCATGAGCGAAACCCGCCAGGTGGCTAATCTGTTAATGGCCGCCATGGCGGATGAACTTGAGGATACACCGGAGATTGATGACCAGGACGAAACGCCACTTGAGGAGCCCGAGTCGCCGGAGCAGGCGGAGCCTCAGCAGCAGGAAGTATCGGTGCCGTCGTCACAGATTGAGGCTGCTCCCGCGGGAAACGTTGACGGACTGCCGGCTCGGTTCCGGTCTTTCCTCCAGGCGCTAATCGCCAAGAGCGAGTGGGACAATGGGGAGATGACCGCGCTGGCTCGGCAGCATGGAGTCATGTTGAGCGGAGCAATTGAAGTCATCAACGAATGGTCCTGCGAACAGTACGGCGAATGGCTCGTTGAGGAGGGCGATACCTACTGTGTTCGTACGGACTTGCTCGAGGGGACTGTTGAATGCCCATTAGCGCACGCGAACGTGCCGCCATTCTAAAGTCGCTGGCGGCGGGCGTGGTTCCTTCCATTGGCTTGCATTTGATTCAGGTCGGCCGGTTCGATGAAGTCGCGGCGCTGATTCACGATCTGGACCTGGTGCAGCAGGGGGGGGCGTCAGTCCGCTTCGTAATCGGTCGGTACGGCAGCGGCAAAACGTT
Organism: uncultured Planctomycetales bacterium; assembly: GCA_937927735.1. Taxonomy (GTDB): domain Bacteria; phylum Planctomycetota; class Planctomycetia; order Pirellulales; family S012-138; genus CALBRZ01. The sequence goes on along the minus strand of CALBRZ010000043.1, from coordinate 5,177 downwards.
CTTCTTGAACCTGATTCGAACTGTCGCGCAAAAGCGCAAGTTCGTGGTGGCCCAAGCTGACATCACCACCGAGCGTCGGTTGCAAGGCAGCAGTGGTCAGGCCAAGGCACTGTACTGCGAGCTGATGCGCAATCTGTCGACACAAGCGAAGCCAGACGGCGGAGCTTTGCAGAACGTGATCGAACGCTGGGTGGGTGATGTCGATCATGACGTCCGCTCCAACGGCGGAAATGAAGAGGTTGTCAAGCGGAAGTTCGCCACGGAACTGCGGCCGCTGCAGGATCTTGTAAGCGGTTACGACTTCGTGACCGTGATTACCCGGTATTACGAAGGATACCTCAATCACGATGAGCGGCTCCAAGATAACGCCGTCCGCTGGCTGCGAGGCGAGTACACGGCCAGGACCGACGCCCGTCAGGATCTCGGCGTTCGTACGATCATCGACGATACGTCGTATTACGACTACCTCAAGCTGTTTGCCAGGTTCGTCCGCATCGCCGGTTACGCCGGTTTGTTGGTCAATATCGACGAATTGGTCGTGCTGTCGCACCGCTTGCCGAACACCACGGCAAGAAACCGCAACTATGAAGCAATTCTCCGCATCATCAACGATTGCCTTCAAGGGCGTACGGAAGGGCTGTGCTTCTTGTTCGCGGGTACGGATGAGTGCCTAGAGGACCGACGCCTCGGGCTATACAGCTACGAAGCCCTGGCCACGCGGCTTGCGCCCAATCGGTTTGCTACCGAGGAACGGCAGGATCTGCAGTCGCCGGTCATCCGGCTGCAGAACCTTACACCGGAAGATTGCTTCGTGCTACTGAGCAATATTCGCCATGTGCATGCCAGCGGCAATCCTGCGCAATACATTGTGCCGGATGAAGCGATCGTTGAGTACCTGAAAGAATGCAATGAATGGATGGGGAGCCAGTGCTTTCAAACGGTGCGGCGGACGGCTCAAGGTTTCGTCCATTTTCTGAACATGTTGGAACAGGATTCGACGCGGGATTGGCGGAGCATGCTGATGCGGAATGCATCGGCGATCCGGCAAACGCTGGAGTTGCCGGACGCGCCTGATGTGAACGCAGACGATGAGCTGTCGGAATTCAGACTGTGATGACCGTCGACGCGTTCTCACTGTTGGCGCGGCCGATCCAGCATGTCCTTTGGGACATGCAGTGGGAGGCTCTGCGTCCGATTCAGGTCCAGGCGATCCAGTGCATCCTGCAATCGGACCGCGATCTGATCATCTCGGCACAGACGGCCGCCGGCAAGACCGAGGCCGCTTTTCTGCCCATCCTCACGTCAATCTGTGAGCGTCCGCAGCCTTCGGTCCAGGCGGTCTACGTGGGGCCGCTCAAGGCACTGATCAATGACCAGTTCCGGCGGTTGGATGATTTGTGCCGACGAACGGAAATCACCGTTCACCGCTGGCACGGTGATGTTGACGCTTTCCAGAGAAATCGCCTGCTCAACCGCCCCGGGGGCGTGCTGCTGATCACGCCAGAGTCGCTGGAATCGATGCTCGTCAACCGCAGCACATTCCTGACGCGGCTGTTTCGCCACCTGTCGTTTATCGTAATTGACGAGATCCATGCCCTGGTGGGACGCGAGCGCGGCACGCATCTGCGCAGCTTGCTGTATCGGATTGCGCGGTACGTGGACGGTGGGGTTCGCATGGTGGGGCTATCGGCCACGCTGGGCCAAGCGTTTCCCATGTACGCGCAGTGGGTGCGGCCGGATGAGCCTCAACGTGTAACGCTCATCGAGGACACTGGCGAGCAGAAGCGAGTGCTTTACAAGGTGCATGCTTACGTCCGGGCGAGCAAACTCAAGAAAGACCGACCGAGAGAAGATGAGTCCCAGGACGGGCGTCCCGAGAAAGAGGCAGAGCTTGCCCCGGCGGACATGGTACAGCAGATGTACCAGCACATGGCGGGCAAGAAGAACCTGCTGTTTGCGAACATCAAGTCCGACGTGGAATGGTTCGCCGATTCGCTGAACGAACTGGGCCGACAATTTGGCCGTACCGACGAGTTCCTGGTACATCACGGCTCGGTCAGCAAGGAGGTCCGCGAGTTCACCGAACAGGTTATGCAGGGGGATCGACCACATACGACGGTCTGTTCATCGACCCTCGAACTGGGCATCGATATCGGGAACGTGACGTCGGTCGGCCAGATCGGGCCGCCCTGGTCGGTCAGTTCGCTGATCCAGCGGCTGGGACGCAGTGGTCGCCGCGAGAACGAACCGCAGTGCATGCGCGTGTACTTGAGCGAGGTGGCCGCCGATGACGATACGTCGTTAGTTGATCGACTTTATCCCAACTTGTTGAGGACGATCGCCGTCACCGAATTGATGCTGGCCAAGCCGCGTTGGGTGGAGCCGCCGGCGATCGACGCCTACGACTTCAGTACGCTTACACAACAGGTGCTCAGCGTTTTGGCGGAAACCGGCGGCATTCACGCCTCCGAACTGTATGAGCGGCTCTGCAGCGGCGGGGCATTCCGGACCGTTACGCGGTCGCAATTTGCGATGCTGCTGCGCAGCTTGCGCAAGCGGAACTTGATCCAGCAGATGCAACAGGGCGACTTGATCTTGGCCCCCGAGGGCGAGGCGATCGTCAACCACTACAAATTCTACAGTGCATTCGCCACGCCGATTGAGTACACGGTGTATCATGGCAGCCGGCGGATAGGCGCACTGCCATGGGAATACTTGCCACGGGAAGGGGACCACTTTCTGCTGGCAGGGCGGCGGTGGCGCGCGGTTCAAATCAACCACGAGCGGCACGAAATCCTTGTGGCGCCAGCTCCTGGGCGTAAAGCTCCTGCATTCGGCGGCAAGGGCGGAGAGATACATCCCCGAGTGGGGCAAATGATGAGAGAAGTCCTGCTGGGGACGCAGCAGTATCCCTACTTGAATCCCACGGCGGCCAGGCTGTTGGAAGATGCGCGAACAACCGCTGCACAAGCTGGGTTGGCGGAACATTCGCTTGTTGAACTGGGACCAAGCTCCTGCGTGTGGTTCCCGTGGACTGGTACTCGGATTCTGCGGGCACTGTTTCTGATAGCTGGTGCCGCGGGCTTAGATCCGTCCAATGAACGCATCGCAATCCAGTTCTCAGGTAGCGTCAGCAAGGTGCGCTCCTCGCTCGCTGAGACGCTCGAAAGGAATCTGGACGCCGCGACGCTCGCGAGCACCTGGCCGATGAAGCAAACTCGGAAGTTCGATCAATACGTTAGCGAAGACCTGCTAACCATCGCCGTGGCGCACGATGTGATCGACCTCGAAGGTGCCAAACAACTGGTGCGAGAGCTCGTGGAGCAAGCGTGATCGCTTTCAAGTGGGCCGACTGCCCGATCGCAGCCAGGGACCAGCAAGATGCCAAAGCCGCAAGGGAGATTGAGACTTGCGCCGCCAATGTTTGAAGGAGACCAACGAGAGCCTGAACTTCCAGGGATTTCGAGTACCGGCGGCGGACATTCCGGACGCAACGGTCAATAGTATCCCTCTGGGCAAATCGCATCAGGGGTGTGTTGTCCGGCACAACGGGCCGATGCGTACACTTTCTCGCCGACTCTGCGGTGGCTCAACGGGGGCTTTTCCCACAACCTGTGCAACACAGCATCCTTACCAGCCAACCCCAAGTCAGGTGACATGACGGCGAGGCATCGGGGCCGTGTCCTGCAAAGCAGCGTCTACCGAGCAACCTTGGCTGAGGACAGGCAAACAGTCGGTGATCTCTTGGGTGGTTATTGCCGGCGTTATTGGAGGCGAGAGATTACCTATTCACGAGCCGATTTGCGGATAAATCAGACGTTTCTCGGGAAAATAAAGAAGTTCCTCAATCCACAGGTCGGATAGATCATGGAGGCAGACGCCATACTTCTCCGGCTGTTCATAGATGCGTGCATACTGATTCGCAAACGCGCAACAAATATCCCATAGCGGCCACGGCGCCTTTCCAATTTCAATGGTGAACAGGCATGGCCTCTCCAAGGGATAATCGATAAGCCCACGAACAACCGTCGGCAGGTCGTCTTCTTCCAATTCGATCATGTCTCCGTCCTGCAACGGCCCGGCTTCTTCGGCGGTCAAACGCTCGCCGTCGCGAATGATGAAGCTTCGACCGCCAAATAAACCGCAAACCTGTCTGTCTGCAATGGAGAATGCGGGAAAGTCGTCCATCATTTGAAGAACCGCGTCCCGCTCGGTTTCAATGTGTTCGAGCAGTTCTTCCACCTCCACATCCGATTCTTCCAGCGAGGCAATCGCTGGTTCACCGCCGCCGCCCCAGCCGCTCGCGAGACGATTCAGGGGAGCCGGTCCCGCCTGTTGGCTCAGAAACTCGATGACCGCAATGCGGTGATCGGCGGCCGCATCAACCAACCGAGCGATACGGACCGCAAGCGGGTCGTTGCTGTCGTCTGGAGGCTGAAGCCCGGCGATGCGATAGGCACCTGCGATTGTATTTTCGGGATCGTTGCCCGATCGAATCAGTTGGGCAGCATGCGCAGCGACGGTCAGGATGTCCACAGGGGCCATCGAGGCGTCTCCCTTGCTGGGTGGCTGATCGCTGGTGGATCGATCTTGAGATTGCGATGCCGCTATGCCTGCCCTTGCCACCGCGAATTCCTGCAAAGCCAGGGTTTCTTGGGGCGCCTTCGATCGGCAGCTGCTTGTTTTCCAATAGACTGTACTTGGCAACGTGTTGAAGATTTCAGGGTGTGACCTGCGGGCTTATATCCACTCGCGATCGACGAGGAACGGAATATGAGAGAAGACTAAATCGCGCCAATTCTAATAGCTCGGATGCCGCTAGCCAATGTTTTCCTGTCCGGGCAATTCACCGCGACCTTGGACGCAGATGGCAGGTCACCTGCAGACGCCTAGGACGCCCCGATCAGGGCATCTGGCCTGAGCCTTTTTTTTTGTGATGCGATTGGTTCCCCGTGCATTGCCGTGCGGCGGCCAACAGGTTCCGACCGTAAAGCTGCTGGAATGCAAAATGCCGAAGCGGGCGGATTGTGAAAGTGCACCGCACCGCTTCGGCATAAGCGTCTTGTGGGGCATTCTGGCGTGCTGAAGAGCGGGGCCAGTCTAGTGCCCTCAGAACTCGCCTTCTAAGAGCGTGTCCAAAAAGCTAGGAGTTGCTTAGTCGCCGAGCCATAAGGTGA
>CALBRZ010000042.1 GCA_937927735.1 uncultured Planctomycetales bacterium | reverse complement strand
TAAGAAGTGTCACTGCCCCTGGGTTAGTGGGCAGTGTTCTTCAAAGCCAACACCTGCTTAGGCATTCCTCATGCCGGACGGGAGCGAATGCTGCAAACTGCTGCAAAAGCAGGGCTTGCGAGGTCATTTTGCGAGCTACCGATTGCCGCGATCGTGGTTGGGCGGCGCTCAAGCTGAACCCGGCTGGGTCATCTCAAGCCAGCGTTCAATGGGGCGCATGAACGCCAGCGACGGATTGTCCATCCAGACGCTCTCATATGGATGCGCGTTGCGGGTACAAGGCCTGTGCGAACTGTCGGCGGAAGCAGTCTCAAGCCGAGTAACCTGCACGGCTCACTTCACCCCCACGCGCTTCGATTGCCACAACCAGAACAGGCCGCTGGGCCCATCCTTCAACAGCCGCAGGTTCCAATCGGCCAGGCGCGTGGTAACGATCGCCAGGAACGCCTCACGGTCGTGGTACTCGCCCACGATGTGTTGCACCGCCGACAGGTCGGCATGCTGCAAGATGCTCAGCTCGCAGCCTTCGCAATCGAGCTTCAACAGATCCACACGCGGCAGATGGTGCTCGCGCATCAAGGCTTCCAGCGTGACGCCCGGCACCAACCAGCTTTCCGGCTCGGCGCATGCCACCGGCAGAGGCCGACTGGGGCGGGGTGGAGAACCGGCCGACGCGTGCTCCGGTTCGACGCAACTGGCTCCGGTGTTATCGCTACCAGGCATGATGCTGGAGTACAGCCGCAGCGGGCCCGCCTCGTAGCTGACGGCAGCAGGCACGATCGTCGCAAACGAGCCGATGTTGGCCTTCAACACCGGCAGGTTCGCCCGGTGCGGCTCCACGCACACGATGGTCGCCTTGGTGGTGCGTCGCCGCACGGCAGCGGCGAACGCACCGATGTGGGCCCCCACGTCGACCACGTACCGCGGCGGCTGAAACAATTGAGCCAGACCGTAGCAGTCTTCCAGGTAGACATCGCGCACGATGGTCATATCGGCCTGGCGAAAGTCTGCCCGCAACCACAGATCGCCATCCACGATCAGCCTGGTACCGGCGTTCATTTCCTGCTGGGCATTCTCCGGTGCCGGCGGCGGCACAGCGGCAGCGGAATTCTGCAGCCTGGCTTGATCGCGGCCAAGCAGTTCCTCCGCCACGCGGACCAGCGACGTTTCCAGGTGGCGATAGATGCGGTGCTGATAATGCTGCTGGAAATACGCCACGCCTTCCTCCGTGTTTTCGCCGCGCAGCAGCCGTTCATGGCCCCAAGGCACCAGGTGCAGTACGTGATCGGCCAAGCCGTAGTAGTGCAGCGGGTGATGCCGCGTCCAGACGATGACCGTCGGCGTGGCGATCGCCCCGAACAGATGGCCTGGCCCACTGTCGATGCCAAAGCAGGCCACGGCCTGCTCGGCGAGCGCCGCGAGCAAGCCGCCGCTGCCATCATGCCCTCGCCAGATCGGGTCCTGCCGCGTGAGCCGAACGGCCGGTTCACCAATATGGCTGTGACCGTCCCAGTCGAAGATCAACGGCATAAAGCCCAGGCTGGCGATGGTGCCACACAGGGCCGTGACCGCGCGTTCGTCGAGATTCTTACGCGACCGGCTGGAGCTGCCCTGGTAATGAATCAATACCGCCGGCCGCTCCAGGCCAGCCAGGTAACGCGCGGCACGCTCGCGATCGGCATTTCGGATCTGTACCTGGTAGCGGCAGTACTCCGCCTGGGGCTGGATGCCGAACACCTCGCGGAGGCTACGTTCCGCCTTGGTCGAAGGCGAATCCGCATAGCACGTTTCCGGCTCGTACCACCGTAGCGTGCGATCAAACGCATGCTCCTGCGAACGCTCGGCAATGGCCGGGTCATCGATTCGATAGACGCGGCGGCATAGGCCGGCCAGCAACGATTCCAGCCCAGGCCGCACGGCCACGTCGACTTGCCAAGCTGGCCGTAGCGCCTGCAAGTGCAGCAGCACCGTGGTCAACTGCACCACATCGCCAAAACCGTGCAGAAACCGCAGCAGCAGCGACCAAGGCGCGGCAGCCTGCGATACATCGGTCGGCAGCATCTCCGTCGGATGGTTCCGAAATGGAAAGTGGCGGTTGAGCCATGCGCGGCGTTTCTGGCAACCACCGCAATGTTCCAGCCCTAGCAATCGGGCCAGCGGTCGCACAAGACGATGAACGGTATCGCCTAACCCTTGTGAAACCGATTCGGAAGCCGAGACATGCGGCGTGACCAGACTCGCCAGGGCGTCGCAATAACGATGGATCTGTTCGGCACCGTACCGGGGCGAAACCACGGTGAACCCACACCAGCGGCAGCGGTACACGCCGGCCTCGGGCGTAGGTTCAAATTGGCAATAGCCAGGCATCTGCACCATAACACGTAGGGTCCCATAAGCGTGGAGGCGCTGGCGCGCCGTGCCGCCGTCATGGGTTGTCGGCAGGCAACGGCGCGCAGCGCACCCTGGGGAAGAAATGCAGCAAGGTCAAAACGCTTACAGCGCCGTGATCCATGCCTGCGATTCGTACGGATCGCAGTACATGACGGCGCCGGTGCGGTTATGGAAGTCGAGCGGCGCGTGGTTCAGTTCCAGACAGGCCAGCTTCTGGCCGGGCGATGACAGATAGCCCTGCCAGACGATGGAGGACACGTTGCTGCATTCACCGGCCCCCATGTCATCGTTGTAAGGCCCGATCGACACACGAACCGGCACCCCCTGCGTCGGTGTCGGCATGCCGAACGCCAGCAACATCTGGCGGTAACAGACGCTGCCGAACGGGTCCTGGCAAGCGCCGTCGATGATCAGCGATCCGTAGCAGCCGCTTTCGGTCGCTCCGGTGATCTCGACCACGTACGCGCCGTTGAGCGAGAGGCACGCCTGGCAGTTCGTCTGCCCGGGCGCAATCCCGCCCAATTCGATCAGGTAATGGGCTGCGATCCAGCCGTCGATGCACGGCTCGCAGCCCGGCAGTGCCGGCTTCGAGCTTCCCTGCGGAAGTTCGCCGCTGGAGCCGCCGGAAGGCACTTGCGAACTTCCCGGCGTATCGCAGCAGCAGGGGTAGCCGCCCGCTGCAAACACGCGCGGGCGGCCATAAGCGAAATCATGTTGCAGCGAGCACAGCATTGAAGTCACCCCAAGTTGTGCAGAACGGTCGACACAAGCGCAGTTACCCGTCGCGTGCAACCGCTTAACACTGCAACTGCCACACGATCCACTGGCCGCTTTGGCGATCGAAGGCCACCAGGGCTTTGCTGCCGGAGGTGCCTTCGAACGTGCCCAGCGCATCGTGGACGACGATTTCGGCCGTATCGGCGTCGGTCCATGCGCCATCGTGGTACCGCAGCACCTTGGCCGTGGCGTTGCTGCCGATCGAGAGATCGGCCGTCAGTTCCACCACCGCCGTATGCTCCGGCTGCGTCATGCTCAGATGCCAGCCGCCCGGCCGCCGCCGCACCTCCAGGGGCGGGGCGGCCGTAACGTGCGGCTCGGCACTCACGGCAGGGCGAGCCAGGCCCGCCACCTGCCGCTGCAGGTGATTCAGCGCCGCCGCCAAACGGTTGTAGTCGTCGACGGTGATCTCCTGCCCACGCATTAACTGAGAAACGTGCATCATTTTCAGAGCTTCCAATACGTGACGACCCAATACAGGACGTGCTGAATCCCGAGGCCGCTTGAGAGGGGGACGCAGGCCTACGTGCCGAACGAGAACAGCGCGTTGAAATCGGCGCTGGCGTAGGGCGGGTTGCCGTCCTCATCGGCGATGGCAACCCAGTGCTCGCCGCCCACGGCCGTTTCGCGGTACCAGTGGTTCCAGCCCGCCTGGCCGCCGGTTTGCAGCTCCTTGACGTTTTCCTGGAAGGCGTATTCCACCTGCCAGAAACCGTCGGCGGCCAGGAACTGGAACTCGCGCCGCACCTTCGCCCCCAGGAACAGCACGGTGCCCGGCGGCGAACCGACAAACTCGCTGGCGTTCACCTTGCCGCGCAGAGCCCGAATGGTGTCCCATGGCGGCGCAGGCACCCGATGCCAGGTGAGATAGAACATCGACTGCGGCAGCAGCAGCCCCGGCTGCACGTCGGGATCAACGGCCGGATAGTCCGGGGGCGCGTTCCACCGCCAGGTACGTCCGGGCGTCGTCACGTACTCCGCCGCCACGTCGGCGCGGAACGTGAGAAACGTCCCCTGCGGAACTACCGGCAGCTTGCTGCGGCCGGCATTGTCCTGATCGAACCGCGTGCGGTAGATCGCCGTGACCTTGGCCCCGCCGTACGGATAATCGTTGGTGCCCGAAGTCAGCGTGCGCACCTTGTAGCCGAAGGGGGCCGAGGGGTCCATCGGTTCGACCAACACCTCGGAACACAACAGGTGCGGGAAACCCTCCAGCCCCAGCGGCGGCACAAAGTGGTATTGTCCATCCTTGCGCTCGTACCGCCCGAGCAGTTCCTGCGCGAGCTTGGGCCAGGTAAGCCACGACACGAAGAAGTAACGGGTGGCCACGGTTTCGTTCTCGCGGATCTCGAACCGCGGCGAGCCTTCCAGTTCTTCAAAACCAAATCCCAGCGACATGGCGTCTCCTTAGTTCGGCACGGTCCACGTGCGGTCGGTCACAAACGTGGCGCTGCCCGTGACGGGCTTGCCACCCGAGGTGTCCACTTCGATGCTCACCGATACGAGGACCGCGAACACCTCGTAGAACTTTTCATTGTTGACCTTCAGAGTGAGGCGGGCCTGGCGACCCTCGATCAGCGATTTCCAGGCGGGCGCGGAATCGTCGATGCGAAAGTGGATGACCCCGCGGCCCGAGCGGGCCCCGCAAAGACGTCGCGTACGTCCCTTGGTGGCGCTGGTGGCAAACGAGAAACCGGCAATCGACGTCTCGAATCGCCAGGCTGTGATGTCAGCCACTTCGTAGTTGCCCAGAAAAACTTTTCCGTTGTCTCCAACCAAGACTGCCATGGATGTGTTGCCTGCAAGAAGAGTGGCGCCGCATCACCATGCGGCGAAGTAGACGTGAATGGCATGGCGTGGCAGAAAACGGACGAAGGCTCTAGGCCGACGTCCCCACGATCGCAATGCGATAGGTAATGGCGTTGGCGGACGGATTGCTGATGCGCAGCACGTGCGCCGTACTGGGCGTGACCTCCCAACCGTCCTTCTTGTTGACCAAGAGCAGCGGGCTGTCCGGCCCGACCTCGACCACGGCATCGTCGTCGTTGGCAAACGGAGCGGAGAAGGCAGTCGCCCCGGCGCCGCCCACGCGCAACACGTCGTCCGTGGTGGTCGACGTGTTCACCACCAGAATCGCCTTCACCTTGGCGAACTCAATATCGACCGAGCCGCCGAACAGCGTCATCGTCAGGTCGGTCAGGTCCAGGTCGTCGTGAGCCGAAGCGGACACGGTCCGCTCGTCATGCCACAGCACGTCGGCCTCATCCTCCCCGGTGCCGTCGGAAATGCTCTGTTCGTACTCCAACATCGAGTGGTCGGCGACCGTCGAAAGCGGCAGCGATTCCTCGAGCAACCAGGCCAGCGAAGCCTTCAGGTCAACGGTGAGCGTATCGGCCATGAGATCTCCTTCGAGAGCAATGGATGGATGGGCAACTTCACCAGAGGTGGGTTGATTGGCGGGGGGTTCCGAACGGTGTTGCGGGACATGCGGATTACATCGCGAGCCTCCTTTCCTTGCGTGGGTGGTCAGCTAGGTCGCGGTGACGACCAACCAGGTAAGCGAGCCTTGCCAGGTGCCATCGGCAGCGCGCGTCTCGCGCTGATCGATCATCCGCATGCACAGCACGCGGCCGGCATCCAGGTCGAACGCGGCGTGATCGAAGCAGGCGAGCACGGCGGCCAGCACGGCTTTGAGCTGCACCAGACTTTCGGCATGAACAGCCATGCCCAGCTCGATCTCCTCCACGCACCAGTGGCTGCCGCCGGTACGGCTGCGATGGCCACGCCGTTCCAACTGGGCGTAAGGCAGCGCCGGCCGCGACCAGGCCGGTCCGGTGGTGAACCGTTCCGGTGGAACAAGCTGCGGCAGCGTGGTATCGCTGGCCCAACGGTTGTGGATGGCTTGTTCGAGCGACATCGGCGCGGCAACCAACGTTGAACAAAACGCACAAACATCGGCGGGGACGTGCGGGGGCGTGCGAGGACGTACGGGCGGATGGGACCTCAGGGAGCGAACGGATGCGGAAAGCGCCGGGCGTCAGGCGGCCTCGGCGGTGAACGCCAACAAGCCTGCCAACGGATCGGCCTGTTCCACCGACGTGACGAGCAAGCGCCGGCTGGGGTACGCCTGCAGCAGTCGCAACGGGCGTTGATTCAACACGGCGGACCAGCGCCGCGAGGGAATCATCAGCACGCGGAACTGCGCGGGGCCGGCCATACCGTCGGCGGCGTGGCGTGCCGTAGACGCCGGTTGCACGTTGGCCGCCCAGTGGACAGCCACTGTGCGCCACCGCAGCAGTTGCCCTCCGTGCGTGTCCTTGCTCAGCGAAGCCGTTTGCAGGTGCACGCGGTCGGCCAGGCCGCCTGGGATCGTCACCTGTCGGGCTGCCACCACCCAGCGGCTGCCGTTGGCGGCCAGTGTCACGGCCGTCGCCATCCACTGCTCGCCGGCGGCATCGGTGATCAGCATGCCGATGGCAGGCTGCGTCTTGAGGTCCGCGGGCAAGTGCCAGGTGGTCTGCGCGGTGGTCACTTCGCCGCTGCCTGCCACGTGCGGGCGACGGCGCAGGGCCGCACGCATCGCGTTGCAGACCGTTTGGTGCCGGCCATCGGGCCAGGTGAGCGCGATCGTTTCACCACCATCGGCCAGTTGCGGCAAATCGCCCTGGGGTGTGAACAACGTGAGTGTCATGGCGTGTAGCCCGTGCTGCGAACCTCGAACGGCTCCTCGGCGGCCAGTTGGCGATTGCACCAATCGACCGTGTGCTGCAACTGGCGCAGGTACTCGGCCCACGAAACCGTCTGCCCATCGAGCTTGTAGCTCGGCTTGGGTGACGCGGTGATCTGGGCGATCAGCTCCAAGGTCTGGCTGCGAATCGCAGCAATGGTCTGCGCGTCGGACATGAGGAAGGACCAACCCAACGATTGGCAGAGAAGGGGGAGGGGGACAGCGGCCGTGACCGGCCTGGCTTAGCCGGTCGACTTGATGAGGTAACGCGGGTTGAGCACGGCGGCCGCGCCGCGTTCGCTGGCCTTGTAGCGCACCACGATGTCGTGCGTGAACTCGGCCTCGCTGCCTGGAGGCGCTTGCGTCACCGTGATCGGCCAGTTCTCCATGTAGGCCAGGGCCCGGCGGAAATCCCCCAGGAACCACCACTTCTTGGCGTCGTCCTTGGCGGTGCCGGCGGCGGCGATCCGCCGGTACAACAGCGGGCTGACCTCCACGCGGTACTGGCCGGCCAGCGGGTTGCTCACCACGGTTTCGGTGCTGCCCACGGTGTAACGGATCTCGGCGGCCTGAAAGATGCGGTGGGCCGCGTGGCGGTAGGCGGGCGACACCAGCACGGTCTTGCCGGCCACCAGGATCGGCTCGCCGGTGTGCGGATCGACCATGTTGGCCAGCAGTTGCTCGGCGGCGTCGACATTGGTCCAGTCGACCAGTTCGTTGTCGGCAAGCAGATTCACCCAGGGCTCGGTGTCCTGGTAGGTGTTGTAGCTGGTGCCCTTCCACTTGAACGGGTTGACGATGCCGGCCGCCACGTCGAGCAGGCGTTTCTCCTTGTTGAGGCCCAGGGCCTGCCCAACCTCGGCCGCGCGTTGCAGCACCAGGTTGGTGCGATCGAAGAAGATCGCCTCGCGCGTGACCGGCACGATGAAGCCGTGCTTGGTGGTGGTCGGCGTTTCGATGTAATCCTCGCCAAAGCCGTAAGTCGGGTAAGGCATGCCAGGCTCGATGGCTTCGGCGTGATCGCCCAGCGAAGCCACGCCGGGAATCTTCTCGCTTTCAAACCGCGTGGGGATCGTTTCGACCAGCCGCGAGACGACAAACGCTTCGTGCTGGTAGCCTTCCATCAACTTGGCGTACACCACCTGCCCGGTGATGTTGCGAAACGCGGTGACATCGACGGCATCGCCCGCCGCTTCCAGCAGTTCGACACCATCCTGCCGGGGATCCAACGCGCGGACCCAAGCCGGGCCGCAAAAGTGCTCCGCCAAATCGCGAAGGCTGAAGTCCTCGGGCCGCAGGTGACGCTGGGCAAGCGCCTCGCGCACGTGCTCGATCGTTGCCTGGGGACCGTCGAGATCGAACCGGCGGCGAAGTTCCTTGGCTTTGACGTAGGGCATGGTGCTTGGCCGTGCTCAGGAGGAAGGAGGGGAGGGGAAGAGCAACCGCGGTGGGCATGCGGGCGGGGCATGCGACAGCGGCGTGACGTGAAGGAGGACGGACGTGATTGCGGAGGTAGGTTCGCTTCCGCTGTTAGTTGTTCGCACCGACCAGGCCGCGCCATGTGGTGCCGTCGCAGAACACGTACGCGGTTTCGTTCTGACCGGGCGTGCAAACGGTGCTGCCGCCGTCGTCCTTGATGGTGAGCGTTTCGGCCGCATCGGCCGCGTTGTGGATGAAGAAGTCGATGCCGGCGCAGGCCGCCTCAGGCGGCAAGGTCACTTCGCGGCCCGCTCCACCTGGATCCAACACCTGGATACGAGGGCTATCGGCCGTGAGCATCAGGTTGCCGGTCAGTGTGGCGACGTGGCTGGTTTGTCGCCGTTCCAATCGCAACAGGCTCAGCACCCCGGCGGTACGGCTCAGCAGCCGCACACGGATCCGGCTGGTCGCAACCGGTTCGCGGCGAGCCACGTAGCCGATGGCCAGCTCGGGCCGCGACACGCGCTGCACCTGCTGGTTGAGCAGCCCATCGCCGCCATCGTTCTCGCAGACCCCGACCAACTCGCCGATCTCCCAGGTGCCGCTGGGACACTCGAAATCGAAGATGCCGTCGGTGGCGATCCGCACCGGCACGTCTTCCCCTTCGTCGCTGGCTTGCATGGCCACGCCGGCAAAACGGCTGGCGAACAGCGCCTGGTTGGCTTCCTCGCTGCCCTGGTCGGCTTGGCTGGCGGCCGGCTTCACGTCGTCGCCGTCGAAGTACAGCAAGTCGCCGATCTCGACCGCCACGTCCGTATCGACCGGCCCCATGAACTTGTCCACGTCGTCGTACCGGAGCCGGAAGTTGTCGCTCATGTGCTAACTCCGCGAGAAGTGAAGGGTGGATGGGCGAGGTGCGGGGCAGGGCAGGGGGTGGGCCAATGCCCGGGCGTGCCGGCACGCGGCGAACCAAGGTCGGTGGTGTGGCGGATAAGGCGGCAGGCGGCGCAATTGCTGCCTGCCACGGGAGCCAGGAAGGTGGGGCCTGGTTGCCTGAGCCGGATTCACGCGCGCGGGCGGTTCAACCAAACGGGCGACGTGCGTACGGCTACGTGATCAAGCGGGCCCAGCGAGCCGTGTCCAGCGGCTCACGCGGCGGTTCCGGACCGCGGCTGATCGGGGGAGCCACCGGCACTGGGCGGAACCGCCGCGACTCTTCGATCGCTTCCAACTGCGCCAACCGGCGGCGAATGGCTTCCATCTCGCCGGCTAACGTTTCCAGCGCCGCGTTGCCGGCCGATGGCACAACCGGTACCTGGTTGGCCGCCGTGGCCGGCATGGCAACGCCGGCTGCCGGCGGATTTCCGTTGGCCGCGGACGCCGCGGCGGCAACACCGGGAGCGCTTTCGTACAGCCCACGCGTGGTTGCCGGATCGGCCACCAGATCGACGCTGGTCACGCTCTCGATCGCCTCGACGATCACCTGGTCGCCATAGCGGCGGGTGCGTGCCTGCACGTTGTGGCTGAGCCCCACGTTCTCCGGCGCGTGCTCGGCATCCCAAGCCAACTGGTCCGCCAGCGGATGGTGCGGGTTGAAGTACAAGTCGCCGAACAAGCCGTCCGCCGTCGCCCGCACGTTGCGGAGGCAGCCCAACCGGTCCTGGTAATCGCGGGCTTCGTGCGGGCGGGTCTTGGGATGGTTGACGTTGACCTTCACGTTCTCGTACAGCGGCGCCGCGGCGGCGATGGCCTCGGGACGGTACACGCGACCGTTGCGGCTCTCCAGCCCCAGCACCTTCACGCCAAAGATACGGCCGTTGTGACGATCGACCCGGGGGCTCATGCCACGGCTGCTTGCGTACTCGGTCAACGGTTCAATGGTCACGGCCGCTGCCGCGGCCGGCGGTTGCTCGGGATGCGCGGTCGCCGTGGCAGCGGCCGCTTCAACGGTGGCTGGGGTGACGGCCGCAGGCGTGCCATCGCGCAATTTGTCGCGCACGTGGAAGGTCACAAGTCGCACTCCTGAACAAAGCCTGAGGACGGGAGGGATGGTTCACCGCCGCGCAGCGTGCAAGTAGCGCAGTCGCGTAGCGGCTCAACCGGGAAGGAAAAAACGGGGGCGGGAATCGGCAAAATGCCAATCGACCGGGGAAGGTGTCGCGACTGGCGGCGTGTTGGCGGTTTGCCTTGCTGCCGCTCGCGATGGTGGGAATCTTGCCCGAAAGATTCGGCGCGGCTCAAGCCATGTTTTTGAAAAGTTGCCGGCAAGACTCCGGCAGGCGATTACCTATCTGGCCCAAGGTTTGGCCATGCAGCGCGGCAGGCCGTAAGGCTGCTTGGGCTCAAACCATCGTGGCGGCTTATAGAACGCCCCCTGCTGTGTATACCGCGTGATGGATGATCAAGCGTTTGATGCTCGCTGCGTGCACCCCTACCAACGACAAAACCGCACGGTCGCGGTCTTCGTTCTCATCCGAGAGCGATCGACGCGTCACGTGCGGCTTCGATTCGATCGAACTGGCCCGCCTGGCGTGTAGCATGCATCACCGGCCTTGCGGCCTCAAGGTGCTGCCCGCGGCGTGCGCGACCGTGTCGTTACCAGTAATAGTAGTAGCTCCAGCCGGGCGTATAGTAGTACGACCGGTAGGGATAGCCGTAGCCATAGTAGTAGCTACGGTACGGCGTGCCGTAGTAGTACGGGCGATAGGTCCGGTAATAGCCACCGTAGTAGGTGCGATAGGGATAGTATCCCCCATAGACGCGAACGCCCCATTGGGCGTTGGCCGTATCGACCGGAATGGACCATAGTGCAACCGCTGCCGCGATCGCCAACAACCAGCGTTTCATGGGATAACTCCTGCGAGGCCGGGCGACACGAGCCGCACGGAGCCGAGGGACCGCCGCTCGCACGCCGCACAGTGACCAGTGACTTGCACGCTTCTTCCAAGAAGCAAACACAGCAACCGGCGTGCCTGCGCGCGTGCAGT
Organism: uncultured Planctomycetales bacterium; assembly: GCA_937927735.1. Classification (GTDB taxonomy): domain Bacteria; phylum Planctomycetota; class Planctomycetia; order Pirellulales; family S012-138; genus CALBRZ01. Next base: position 79,693 of record CALBRZ010000042.1, on the reverse strand, counting down.
CCTAATCCCTGACGGACAGAAGCGTTGTGGCCGCGATAACCGCGCCTCAAAGTACGTCGCAGTGGACGTTCGGCCAGTCAAGCCGTCGCGGCCGCCCCCAACCGCGGAATCATGCTGATGTGGTCGACGGCTGCGGCGGGCTAGCGGTTCAACCTGGAAGCGGCCCCGGGCTCAACCTTCCGAGGGCATCTCCATCACGGTACCCAAGGGATCGCCCGCCACCACGCGGGGAAACGTCCGCAGAAAGACCACGCGGCCGCTGGCCGAGGCGGTTGCCGTCGCCAACGTTTCGCCCGTCGGGCTGACAATGCTGCCGAATAACTCGCCCCGGGCTATCTGCTGGCCTAGGGTCACAGCAGGGCGGAAGAGCCCGCCGCACGGAGCGCGAAGCTGCCCCTGCAAATAGCCGGCATTGGGCCGATTGTCCTCAACCACACGCTGTGGCTGATAGAGCTGAGGTGCGTTCCCCGTGATGCCCAGCCAGGCCAGCAGTTGTTGGATGCCGTGGATCAAAGCCGCTACGTCCTCGTCGCGGCAACGGCCTTCGCCAGTCACTTCGGCGTACAGGCTGGGCACGTTGTACTGGGCGGCGGCCGACAGTGTGCGGCCAGGCAGGTAGGGTGTGGCCCATACGGTCGGCAGCCCGAATAAAGCCGCGGCGTCACGCTGCCGCGTTAAAAGCTCGGGCTTGAGCTGATAGCCCACCCAAGGCTCAATCGCGTAATACTGACCCGCACTGTGCAGATCGCAGTAGAAGTCGGCATGCCGAATAAACTGCTGGGTAAAGACATAGGCGATCTGCTCGGTCACCGTGCCGTAGCGGTCGCCTGGAAAGACCCGGGCAAGGTCCTGGCGGTCCTCGGGGTTGACGCGCAAGCCCGCCTCGTAAGCCGGCAGGTTCACCACCGGCACGGCCACGAACGTGCCGCGGAGTTCCGCCGGCTTGAGCCGCTCCGCCAGCGTTTGCAGGGCAACGATGCCTTCAAACTCATCGCCGTGCACACCGGCCGATACCAAGAGTGTCGGCCCCGGAGTAGCCCCGGCCAGCACGATCGCCGGGATAGTGACCGGGCTGCCGTCGGGCCGGGCGGTCACCTCGCAGTGCAGCACGGTCTTGCGGCCTGTCGGCACCCCATCCCAGGCAGCAACATTGACGGCGGCAGAATCGCTCATCGGATGGCCCCATCGATCAGGGGGAGGTTGCTCCAGGGCCCCCAGCCGGATGCCTGCCCGGCCGGTCGCCGCTAGCACCTTGGTGGCGAAAGCAGCCCGACCGGAGCGGCAAGAACGCCGGGAGTCAGGCATTGCAGGCTGAACAATCCGCCTCCGCGGCGTGTCTCACTGGTTGTCAGCTAGGGCAACGGCCACTATCGTACCTGGAATGCCCCCGGGTGCGAGCGGCGGCGTGTTTGCCGTGCCGCGCCGCATGCCCTGGCGGCCATGCCCATTGCACGGAGAACGCATGACGGAGTCGTCCACCGCAAAGCGCCAGATCCTGGTCACGGCCGCGCTGCCGTACGCCAACGGACACATCCATATCGGCCACCTGGTGGAGTATATCCAAACCGATATCTGGGTGCGGTTCCAGAAGCTGCGCGGCCATCGCTGCATCTACATCTGTGCCGACGATACCCACGGCACCGCGATCATGATCCGCGCCCGGCAGGAAGGCCGCAGCGAGGAAGAGCTGATCGCCGACATGCAGCAAGCGCACGTGCGCGATTTCGCCGGGTTCGACATCCAGTTCGACAACTACGGCAGCACCAACAGTCCCGAGTCGCGCGCGCTGTGCGAGGAAATCTGGGCCAAGATCCGCGCCGCCGGCCTGGTCAAAGAGAAGGATGTCGAACAGCTCTACGATCCGGTTGCCCAAACGTTCCTGGCCGACCGGTTCGTCAAAGGCACCTGCCCCTACTGCGGTCTGACCAACCAGTACGGCGACAGTTGCGATAACGGCCACACCTACCGGCCCACGGAACTGAAGGACCCGGTCAGTACCCTCAGCGGGGCCACGCCCGAGGTCCGCTCGGCCAAGCACCTGTTCATCGAGCTGGAGCAGTTGCACGATTTCCTGGAAGAGTGGACGCAAAGCGGCGACCACCTCCAGCCGGAAATCGCCAACTACCTCAAGGGCCACTTCCTGCACGAGCCTCTGCGCGATTGGGACGTGTCGCGGCCGGCTCCGTACTTCGGCTTTGAGATCCCCGATTTCCCGGGCAACTACTGGTACGTGTGGTACGACGCGCCGATCGGTTACATGGGCTCCACCAAACAGTGGTGCGACCGGCACGGCGAGAACTTCGACGATTGGTGGCGCAACCCCAAAACCGAGATCCACCACTTCATCGGCAAGGACATCACCTACTTCCACACGCTGTTCTGGCCGGGCATGCTCAAGGTGGCGGGCTTCAACCTGCCGACCAAGGTGCACATCCACGGCTTCTTGACCGTGGGCGGCGAGAAGATGTCCAAGAGCAAGGGCACCTTCATCCTTGCTTCGACCTACCTGAAGCATCTCGACCCGTCGTACCTGCGGTACTACTTCGCCACCAAGCTCGGCCCGCGTTTGGACGATCTGGACCTGGAACCCGAGGAGTTCGTCACCAAGGTCAACACCGACCTGGTGGGCAAGGTGGTGAACCTGGCCAGCCGCACCGCCAAGTTCGTGGAAAGTACCGGCCTTTCGGCCAGCTACCCCGACGACGGCGGCCTGTTCGCCTATGGCGCCTCGCTGGGCGAAGAAATCGCCGAGGCGTACGAAGCATGCGACTACAACAAGGCCATGCGGCTGGTGATCGAACTGGCCGACCGGGCTAACCCGTATGTCGAAAGCAAGGCGCCCTGGGTGCTGAAGAAGGATCCGTCCAAGGCGGCCGAGCTTCAGGACGTGTGCACGGTGGCGCTCAACCTGTTCCGGCAGATCGCCATTTACCTGGCCCCCGTACTGCCGCGGCTGGCTCAGCAAACCGGCGAGTTGTTGAACGACCCGATCGGTCCCGGCGACTGGTATAAAGCCTACACGCCGCTGGTCGGCACGCCGGTGAACAAGTTCCAGCACATGATGAAGCGCGCCGAAATCGGACAGGTTTTGGCGATGATCGAGGACAGCAAACCCGCCGACGCGGCGGCTCCCCAAACCACTGAGAAAGCAGCAAAGACCATGAGCGAAGAGAACCAAGCCGAGAACACCGCTCCCGAAGCCGCCCAAGCCGCAGGCGGTGTCGAGCCCTCGCCTTACAACGACGGCCCGGAAGCCCTGGAGAAGGAACCGCTGGTCGCCGAGCACTGCACGATCGACGACTTTTTGAAGATCGACATGCGGGTTGCCCGCGTGATCGCGGCCGCGCACGTGGAAGGCGCCGACAAGCTCCTCCAATTGACACTAAGCCTGGGCGGTAACGAACGGCGCAACGTGTTCGCCGGCATCAAGAGCGTGTACAAGCCTGAGGACCTGATCGGTCAGCTGGTGATCTGCTGTGCCAACCTCGCGCCGCGGAAGATGCGATTTGGCGTCAGCGAAGGCATGGTGCTGGCCGCGGGCGCCGGCGGTCAGGATATCTTCATCCTGCGGCCCGACTCGGGTGCCAAGCCTGGCATGCGGGTGCACTAAGACGGGTTCGCCAAGGAACGAATTGCGCAATGAAAAACAGCCGGGCACGCTGCGGCGGCCCGGCTGTTTTCTTTTGCACTTTCGTAGGGTCCGCTTTGCGGGCCGGACGAACGCATGGCCCGGATGGATGCGTCCGGTACGGAACAACACGATTCACACGACTCACAGAGCCGCGGCACGCCGATCCGCCCAACAGCGCACGACTCGCAGAGCCGTGGCACATGGCACGCTATTCTTCGGGGGCTTCCGATTCGACCACTTCCTCAGGCGGAGTGCGGTCGTCCAGCGGTACCAGGCGAATCACGCTGCGGGGCGGATCGCACAGCGATTCTTCGACCAGCATCGCCTGCCACATCACGCCGCCGGGGCCGTCGACCGTGTCGCCGTCCTCGATCACTTCGCCTTCTTCGAGCAGGTACAGCGTCAGGCCGCGCAGCAGGTTGTCCACCTCGCCAAAGTCGTAGGCGTCGCTGAAGAAACAGGCTTCAATGTCCGGCAGGTCCACCTGCGAATTGCCCACGCAATCCATCAGCAACCACTGGTCGTTGATCAGAAACAGCCGCACGTTGCACCAGGTATCCAGCGGCGGCAGGTCGTTGGCCCAGGCAAAGTTCAGGCTTTCGCGCAGTCCGTCCTGATCGCGCAGCACCTCGCCGCCGGGGTTGAAGTAGCACAGCGCGCCGGGCAGATCCAACAGGGCCGCCGCCACCTTGGTCACGTACTGCAACTCGTCGATGGCGTCGTAATCCTCGGGCACCACGGGGGCGTCGTCATCGCGGCCGTGGAGATAGCCGCTGCGGACGCGGACAAACGCCAGGTGCTTCTGCTGCGTTTCGGCCGCTTCGTCCCAGGTCCAGCTTTGTTCGGTGGCCCGTTCCAGTCCGCCCGGGTAGGTAAACGGCCCGTACTGCCCCATGGCCCAGGCATTGAACTCGGTGGGGTTATCCTCGATGTCGCCCATGTCATCGGGCCAGGGGCGATTGACCACGTCGACCGCCACCAGGCCGTTGACTGCCTTGCGGTAGTCCAACAGCAGCGAGGGCCCGCCGAACGCTTCTTCGCTCGCGGCATCGGTCCGACCAAAAATCTCAAATCCGCTCAACGCATTCTGAATCTCGTCCAAGTTGGTCGGCCGGTCGAGCAGAACACAAGCGCACTGCGTGAATAGCCCTTTGGGCATGGCAAACTCCGGTAGCGATCGAAAAGTTGCTACACCATACAATATGCGGACCGAGAGTTCGACAGGTCCGCCGGCGCAGCACCGCTGAATTTGGCCCGGTTCGGGTGGCTGGCAAGCTCCCAGCAAAAGACACGGGCGCAGCGTCATCCCGGGACCAAAGTCCACCGACATGAGACAGCAAGCGGCGCGCCAAGCCGCTTAACCATTGGCCGCGGCAGGCGGTTGCCGCAGATGCACATCCATTTGCGGATAGGGAATCTCGATCCCGGCGGCATCCAGCGAGTTCTTGATCGACCGCAACAGCGCTTGCTTGGCCGTTCCCAGATCAGCCGCGTTCGCCCAAGCCTGCACGATCCAGTTCACGCTCGAAGCGCCCAGTTCGCTCAAAATGACGGCCGGAGCCGGGTTGCTGAGAACCGATTCCACCTGCGCCACGGCCGACTCCAGCACGCTGCGGGTTTGATCGATATCGGCCTCGTAGCCCACGCCGATCGTCAGGTCGATCCGCCGCTGGGGATGAAAGGTGATGTTTTCGATCGTGGCCCCGAACACCGAACTGTTGGGAATGATGTACCGGCGGTTATCGGCCGTATCGAGGGTGGTGGTAAAGATTTCAATGGCGTACACCTTGCCCGTCACGCCGGCCACGGTGATCGTGTCGCCCACCTGAAACGGCCGGAACACCAGCAACATCAGCCCCGAGGCAAAGTTCGACAGCGTGCCCTGGAAGGCCAAGCCGATAGCGATACCGGCGGCACCGATCACGGCGGCAAAGCTCGTGGTCTCGATGCCAAAGATGCTCAAGCAGGCCAGCACTGCCAAGAGCAGCACCAGCCAGCCAACCAGCTTCGCCAGGAACCGGGTGAGCGTGGCGTCGATCTTGGCCCGCGTCATGCCGCGCTCAAGCGCGCGAGAAATCCAACCCGATAGCGTCCAGGCAATCACCAGCAGCACCAGGGCACCAATCGCACTGACGCCGTAACGAATCAACATGGCCTTGGCTTCTTCGCCCAAGTGGGCCCATTGGACCTGAGCCAGCAACATGTGAAACCTCCCTTTACCTGGTGAACGGATCCAGCGGCGACGTGGGAACGCAGGCGGGCTACGCAGCGTCGCCTTGAGTTATACCGTTTGTCGCCACCACCCGTGAGAGAGCCCGGCGGGCCATCACCCGGGGGGCGGCACAACATTCGCACATCTGGCAGACCTGCCCGCAGGCGGTAAAACATCATTCCACGGTTCTCCCAACAGCCCACTAGCCTTGCAGGAGTTCTTCGCATGACCGAATCCCTTGCCGACACCGTGGCCTTGGCCGATGGCAACTCGATGCCGAAGTTGGGCCTGGGAACCTGGCGGGCTCAAGAAGGCGGCGAAGTCGAACAGGCCGTGCGGATCGCGCTGGAGCTGGGCTATCGCCTGATCGACACGGCCAGCATCTACGGCAACGAGAAAGGCGTGGGCCAGGCCATCGCCAATTGCGGCATCCCGCGCGAGCAGCTGTTCATCACCACCAAGGTCTGGAACAGCGACCAGGGCTACGACTCCACACTCAAGGCCGCCCGCGAAAGCCTCGACCGGCTGGGCCTGGAGTACGTCGACTTGTACCTCATCCACTGGCCCGTGGCCGGGAAGTTCACCGATACGTGGCGGGCATTGGAGCGGCTGCAACAAGACGGCCTGGCCCGCTCGATCGGCGTGAGCAACTTTTTGCGGCACCACCTGGAGGAACTGCTCGCATCGGCCACGCGGCTGCCGGTGGTCAACCAGATCGAACATCACCCGCACCTGCAACAGCCGGAACTGATCGAGTACTGCCGGCAGCAGCGAATTCAGGTGGAATGCTGGAGCCCGCTGATGAAGGGCGAGGTGTTCTCGCTCGAACCGCTAAGAGCCATCGGTCAGCGGCACGGCAAGAACGCCGGCCAGGTGACGCTGCGGTGGCAGTTGCAAAAGGGCCTGGTCACCATTCCCAAGTCGACCAAGCGGGCCAATATCGAAAGCAACGCCCAGGTGTTCGACTTTGAACTGACCGACGAAGAAATGGCGGCGATCGACGCCCTGGACCAGGGTCGCCGGGTTGGCCCCGATCCGGACAACTTCAATTTTTGATGGCTGAGCTAACTGAATAACCGCAGCATTGGCAAAATCGGCGGCCGACCGCGCTTTGCCCCCGGGGCCCCCTGCTGCCCCCCAGGATGCGATTCGCCTGGAATCGACCTGGGGGTTCAGGTACGATTGAGCATGGGCCATGTCACGTTCAAAGCGGCGGGGCCGTGGCGCCCGGCCGCCTTGCGGGGGGATGCCATCTCGGTTTCAGCCCGCTCCCAAGGAAACACTTCGACAGCGACATGAGGGTTTAGCCTGCCCGGGTGTGGGCGTAGCTGGCTAACCGTGTGGTGCCTGCCGGCGACGCTGCCCCCCGGCCTGCGGTTGGCGGGTGGGCTTTCCTTTGCAACGGTCTGATAGCAGCGCAGGAGCCGGTTCATGTTTCAGCACTTGTATGGCAATCGTGTGCTTTGGTTGGGCGCAGGGCTGGTGATGGGCCTGGCCATCAGCGGGGTTCTGCCGCACTCGCCGGCGCACGCTACCGCGTCTTCGCAGTTGGAAAACCTGGTGATCGCCACCGGGGCGGTCGATGGCGACGGCGAAGGCGTGTTCATCCTCGACGCCCTCAGCGGCGACCTCTGGGGCTGGGTCATCAACCCCAACAACGGAGCCTTCACGGCCGCCTACCGGTACAACGTGCTGCGCGACCTGGGCGTCGATCCCAGCAAGAGCCCCAAGTACGTGATGGTGACCGGCGCGCAAAACTTCCGCCGCGGAGCCGGCGGCGTCCAGATGGCTAACTCGGTGATCTACGTGGCCGAGTTGACCACGGGCAAAATGCTCGCCCTGGGCTTCCCCTGGAACCGCGGCCTGCGGAGCGGTACCCAGACCTACACCGGCACCTTCATGAAGCTCGACGTGGTGCCCTACCGCGAACTGGTCATTCGCGAAACGCCGTAACCATCTGCTGCCCCCCGCCACGCTGCACCGGTTAGCGCGCCTGCCGCCGCGCGTGGCTGCCTGTTTCCAAGGATGGCCCGCCGATGTTGCGCCGCGCTGCCGCTGATCCTGCGCCGTGGACCGACCGTTGCCGTGCCATGGCGCACCCCGCTGCAACCTGCCGCCGTTTTGCGCTGCCGGCGGCCGTGGTGTTTGCGGCAGCCTGGCTGGTTGCGTTCGTAACAAGTCCCGCGCGGCTGGCCGCACAGAGCCCGGCAGCCGCCGTGGCCGCGCAACAGGCCGGCAATCAGGCCGCCTTCGACGGCGAACGGGCCTACGGCTATCTGAAAGCCATTTGCGATCTGGGCCCCCGCTTCAGCGGTTCGCCCGGCATGGCCCGCCAGCAGGAAATGCTCAAGGCACACTTCGAACGGCAAGGCGCGAAGGTGTCCTTCCAGCAGTTCCAGGCTCGCCACCCGATCGCCGGCACCGCCGTGGCGATGGCAAACCTCATCGCCGAGTTTCATCCGGATCGCCGCGAGCGGATTCTGCTCTGTGCCCATTACGACACGCGGCCCTACCCCGACCGCGACCGCCGCAATCCGTTGGGCACGTTCATCGGAGCTAACGATGGCGCCAGCGGCGTCGCCGTGCTGATGGAGCTGGGCCATTTTATGGCGGATCTGCCCCAGGGACTGGGCGTCGACTTCGTGCTGTTCGACGGCGAAGAACTCGTTTACCGCGACACCGACCGCTACTTCCTGGGCTCGGAACACTTCGCCACCGAGTACGCCCGCGGAGCCATGGGCGGCGTTCGCTACCGCTGGGGCATCCTGCTCGACATGGTCGGCGACGCCGACTTGCAGATCTTTCAAGAACGCTACAGTCTGAGCTATCGCGAGGTGCAGCCGCTGGTACGCTCGATCTGGGCGACCGCCCGGCAACTGGGCGTGCGCGAGTTCATCCCCCGGCCCAAGCACATGGTGCGCGACGATCACTTGCCGTTGAATCAGATCGCCCGCATCCCCACCTGCGACATCATCGACTTCGACTATCCCTACTGGCACACCGAGCAGGACGTGCCGCAGCGCTGCTCGGCCGAAAGCCTGGGCAAGGTGGGCAGCGTGATGCTCCAGTGGCTGCGCACCGGCGAAAAGTAAGCGGCCATACCGCCGCCACTTCGCCGGAGGGTGCTTAATCCGTGCCGTCGATTTCCATCTCCAGCGACCGCATCTTGCGGTACAGGTTGGAGCGGTGCAGCCCCAACCGGTGCGCGGCTTCCGACACATTCCCGCCGCACTGCTTGATCATCCGCTGGATGTACGCCTGCTGGAAACGGTTGGTGGCGTCGTTCAATGTCAGATCGCACGACATCCACGGCGGCGCGTCGTCGGAAGTGGACCGCACCAGCGTCAAATCGTCGGCCTCGATGGTGTCGCCCTGGAACAGGTAGGCCAACCGTTCGCACAGGTTGCGCAGCTCGCGGACGTTGCCGGGCCAGTTGTGGGCTTGCATCCGCTTGCGGGCCTCGGCCGAGAAGGCCGGAACCGGCCGCCGGGCCTTGCGGCAGAAATCGTTGAGAAAGTGCTCGGCCAGCAGCATCACATCCTCGCGCCGTTCGCGCAGCGGCGGCAGCTCCAGATTGACCACGTTCAGGCGGAAGTAAAGGTCCTCGCGGAACTTCTTCTCCCGCACCATTTGCAACAAGTCCTGGTTGGTGGCCGCGATCACGCGGGCATCGGTATGGATGGTCGTGGCTCCGCCTACGCGCACCACCACTTTCTCTTCCAGCACGCGCAGCAGCTTGGCCTGCCCGCCCAGGCTCATGTCGCCGATTTCGTCGAGGAACAGCGTGCCGCCGGCGGCCAGTTCGAACTTGCCGCGGCGCATCTCGTCGGCCCCGGTAAACGCGCCTTTCTCGTGGCCGAACAGTTCGCTTTCCAGCAGCGTTTCGGTGATCGCCGCGCAGTTGACGGCGATGAACGGCTCGTCGCGGCGATCCGAGAGGTAATGGATCATCCGGCTCACGACCTCTTTGCCGGTGCCGTTCTCGCCGGTGATCAGCACGGCCAGGTCGGTGGGAGCCACGCGGCTGATGGTCGTACGCAGGTTCTTGATCGCCGGGCTTTCGCCGATCATCCGCACCGACTGCGCGGCCTGGTCCGACATCTGACGCCGTGTTTCAACCAGCCGCTGGAGTTCTTGCGTGTTCTCCAACGTAATCGCGGCATGGGCTGCCAGTTCGATCAGGGCTTCTTCGTCTTGCGGAGTGAAGTTGCCGGAGCGCTTGTTGATGACTTCGAACGCCCCCAGCCGCTGGCCGCCGCGTCCCACCAGCGGCACGCACAACAGCGTCTGCGTCTGGTAGCCCAGCTTGGAATCGACGCGGCGATCGATCTGTTCCTGGCCCAGCAACCGATCAACGCGCTGCGGCTGGCCCGTCTGCACCACCTGGCCGACAACGCCCGAATTGTCGGGAATCCGCAGCTCGCCCGACTCCACGCCCAAGGCGGGCCGGCCCACCAACGTGCGGTTGGGCTTGTCCCACAGAAAGATGCTGGCTCGATCCGCTTCCAACAACCGTGTGGCCGCCTCGGCCATCTGCACCAAAAGCGGCTCCATTTCGTGGGTTTGATTCCAGCGGCCGGCGATTTCCAGGATGGCTTCCAGCCGCTGGGTACGCATGGCTTCGGCTTCGCGGCGGCGCACGCCGGCCAGAGCTTCGCCCAGGATGCTCGCGATCGCCGCGGCCGCCTCGTCGCGGTTGGAATCAAGATCGGCCAGGGCCAGCACGTCGGCTTGTCCGGTCTGCTGCCGCAGCGAACAGGCCCACCAACGGCCATCGCGTGCGGAGGCTTCGCAGTCGAGTGCCTCGGCCAGCACGGTGAGCGGCGGCAGCTGTTGTTTCTTGGCCGCCAGCAACGAACGCCATTCACCGCCATGCTGGGCCATCACCACCGCCGCGGAGCACGCGAGCTGCGCAGCCACCGAATCCAGGGCCGAGGCCAAGAACGGTTCAACCGCGTTTTGCCTGGTGGCCGCCAGCAGGATGGGCGCTGCCGCTTCGGCAAGCGATACCCCCTGGACTTTGGGAAAGGGCGTCGCGTCTGGCATGGAGGATCGAAACTCTCTGTGGGGGCGATCAAACACGTGTCCGGCGTTGTACTTAATCGGCGGACGGACGTACAGGAATGATACGCTTTTGGCCGCCAGCCGGTCCAACCCAGGTTGCCGCAGCCTTGCCCTCAATATTTGCATTGCCGCATGCCGCCGGGGATCATGGCGGCTGGCCGCCTGGGCGCTGCCGGCTCCGTAGTCGCGCCACCGCGCTTTTGCCGCGTCGACCACTCTGAGCCGCCTGCCGCGATCGCGGTGGGCATCTCACCAGCCAGGAAGGGAACGCTATGCCACGCCGCATCGCTGGTCGCCTGCTGAGTTCTCCGGCTTCACTTCCCCGCAGGCTCTTGGCCACCGTAGCCGTACTGAGCATGGCGGCCACGTTGCCGGCCCGTGCCGCGGAGCTTTCGCACTCGCCGTTGCGGCCGCTTCCCCAGCCGGTGCAGCGTCCCTTGGAATCAGGTCGAGGCTACTTTGTCGATGCCACGCGTGGAAGCGATGAGGCCCAGGGCAGCGAGCAAGCTCCCTTCCGCACCCTTGCCCGCGGCCTGGAAGCCTTGCGGCCCGGCGACACCCTCTACCTGCGCGGCGGCGTGTATTACGAGCGCCCCGCCATCAGCCTGGTCGGACGCGAGGATGCCCCCATCACTGTCCGTTCGTACCCCGGCGAGCTGGCCATCATCGATGGCTCGCTGCGTGAGTTCTTTGAAGAACCGCAAGCGTGCTGGGAACCGGTCGCGGGTTCGACCATCGGCGAGTATCGTTCGCGCACGCCGTATCCCAACCTGCGGCACGTGCTGGGCAGCTTCGGCGACTCGATGATCGGCCTGCAAACGTACTACCACGCGCAAGATCTGCGGGCAGTCAACGAGTTTGCATTGCCAGCCAAGTCAGGCGGCGAAGATGCTGAGGATATCCCACCGCTGTACTGCGGGCCGGGCGTGTGGTACGACCGCGAAACCGGTTACATCTATTGCCGTCTGGCGCACACGCACTTACCTGAGCCGATCGCCAACTATCGCGGTCCGACCGATCCCCGCGAGGTGCCGCTGATCCTCACGCCCATGCGTGCGACCACGCTGCTGCTGGATGGCGCAGAGCACGTCCACCTGAAAGACCTGGTGATCCGCGGCGGCGGTTATACCACAGTGGGGCTGGACCACGCGCGGCATATCGTGATGGACAACGTGGTTATTTACTGTGGCACGTATGGCTTGCGGGCAGCGAGGACTGGGCCGCTGAAGCTGTACCGCTGCGCCTTGTACGGCAACGTGGCCCCGTGGACGTTCCGCAGCGATGGCAGCAAACGCGACTACCCTGGTCGGCCGTATCGCAATATCTCGCGGCTCAATACGCACGCGCTGATCGAGATCGAGGCGGGGCAGGAATCCTCGGTCTACGCTACCCCGCTGAACGACGATTGGGAGTTCGCCTATTGCGACTTCACCGATGCCCACGACGGCTTATACCTGGGCTGCATCAATGCCCGAGTGCATCACTGCCTGATCGACGGCTTGCAGGATGACGGGATTTATCTAAGCCCGATGTACCACCGGTATCGGCTGCTTCCCAGCGATCCGGAGATTCATATCTACCAGAATTACTTTGGAGCCTGTTTGACAGCGATTGCCTTTGGCGGCCCGCATGAGCAGACTCGCGACACCGTGTTCATCTACCGCAACGTGTTCGACCTGCGGGGTACGGTGCAGACCGGACGGCCGCGCGAAGCCGGCGCACCGCCGGGCATCAGCCATGGTCAGGTGATCGGCGACCACGGCAGTCCTCCCTGGAGCTCGATGAACATCTATCACAACACGATTGTGGCGGCCACGCCTGCCCGCACGGCCGACATGGGACTGTACCAGGCGGTACGTGACGGCTATCGCCGCCGGGTCTTCAACAACCTCGTGGTGCATCTGGCCCGGCTGCCGGCCTTCCCGGTGCTGCCAGCCGAGGCCGACGTCGCCGGCGACGGCAACCTGTACTACTGCCCTTCGGCCCAGGCATCCATCGACCAGGTATTCGCGAGGTTCCGCAAGTCGCCCGCTTTTGTAGCGAGCCGCGCACGGTACACGCCCGGTGTGGAAACTTCGGCAGTGGTGGCCGATCCGCAACTGGTCCACCTGCCCAGCAAGCCAGGCGAACCGGCAAACTATGCGTTGCGGCCGGGCAGCCCCGCGATCGATGCCGGGGTACCGCTGCCGGAAGATTGGCCCGATCCGTTGGCCGGTGTCGATCAGGGCAAACCCGACATTGGCGCACTGCCGCAAGGTGCAAGAATGTTAAGGGCAGGCCGTGCGTCGGCCCCGGCCATCGACAAGCCGTAGCGAGGCCGAGCGCGTGCGTGAAAACCCCGCACAGCCCCCAACTTCAACCGATCATTTCGCCGAACGCCAGCGAGGAACCGCATAGCCGTGAGCGGTTTGGATGAACATGCCGCTGACGTGGGCGCCGTCCTGGCGGCCTTTCCGGCGGCAGGGCAGGTACACCGCATCGAGTATCTTGCCGCCGCCGGTGGCATGAGCGGCGCGAAGCTGTGGCGGCTGCACACCGCTGGAGGCGCGTTGTGCCTGCGCCGCTGGCCGGAAGAACATCCCACCGCCGCTTACCTGGCCTGGCTGGCCAGGGGCCTGGAGCATGTGCGCCGCTCCGGCTGCGAACTCTTGCCGCGCACAATCATGGCGCACGACGGCAGGCCTGCCGTACATGTCGGCGGGCGGCTCTGGTCATTGGAGCAGTGGCTCACCGGCGCCGCCGATGAGAGCCGGCCCATGCGACCCGCGCGCGTCCGTGCGGCGTTGGCGGCCTTGGCACAGCTTCACCTGGCAACAGCCGGCTTTACCGAGCCGGAGCCGCAATGGGATGGGTTTGCTGTTCAGGCCAGGGCCGCGCAAGGTCCTTCGCCCGGCATCGTGCGGCGGCGTCAGCAGCTTGCCCAACTGCGAGAGCAGGCAGCGGCCCAATTGAAGCGCACCCTGGCCACCAACATACCGGCTCCGTGGAAGGCAGCGGCCGAAGCCTGGCTGGCCGTGTTGCCTGCGGCGGGCGCGATGGTGGCCGCCCAACTGGATGAAGCCGCGAGGATTGAAGCACCGCTGCAACCTTGCCTGCGCGACGTTTGGCGGGCACACGTACTCTTTGACGGCGATCGGGTGACCGGCTTTGTCGATCTGGCGGCAATGCGGCTGGATCATCCGGCTACGGACATTGCCCGATTGTTGGCGAGTATCGCCGCCGATGATGCGGCAACGTGGCAGATGGGCCTGGCTGCCTATGAAGACATGCGGCCGTTAACTGCAAACGATCGCCAACTGCTGGCGGCGTTCGATGCCAGCGCCGCGCTGATGACGCCGTGGAGCTGGTTCCGCTGGGTCCTCATCGAGGGGCGGCAATTCCAGCAGCCGCACGAAGAACTGCTGCGGCGCGTGTGGGAAGCCATCGACCGCACCGGCGCACTGGTCGCGCGCGGCGGACGCCCCCCGTGGGAAGCGTAGACAGCAAGCGCCGCCTGATGGCTGCGCTACGCTGCGGCGGAACGGTTACTTGCCGCAGAAGTCGATGATGCGGGCGATCTCGGCCTTCAGTTCCGAGCGCGGCACCACGCGATCGATGAAGCCGTGCTCCAGCAGGAACTCGCTGGTCTGGAAGCCCTTGGGCAGCTCGATCTTCATGGCGGCCTTGATCACGCGAGGGCCGGCAAAGCCGATCAGGGCCTTGGGCTCGGCCAGGATCACGTCGCCCAGCGAGGCAAAGCTGGCCGCCACGCCGCCCATCGTGGGATTGGTCAGCACCGAGATGAACAACCCGCCGGCGGCATCCAAGCGGGCCAGGGCCGCCGATACCTTGGCCATCTGCATCAGCGAGTGGATGCCTTCGTGCATGCGGGCACCACCGCCGGAACCGCTGACGATGATCAGCGGCAAGCCTTGTTCGCGGGCACGCTCGGCCGCCCGAGTGAGCTTTTCGCCGACCACGGCGCCCATGCTGCCCATGATGAACGCGCTATCGGTCACGCCAAAGACCACGCGGCGGGCCCGGATCATCCCGGTGCCGGTGATGGCGGCATCGCGAAGACCGGTGCGGCGTTGTTCCTCGCGAACGCGATCCTTGTACGGCTTCTTGTCGACGAAGTTAAGCGGGTCGGTCGCCACCAAGTCGGCATCCCACTCCTCAAAGGTGCCTTCGTCGAGCAGTTGGGCAATGCGTTCCCGGGCGGAAACGTACCAGTGGTAGCCGCACTCGGGACAAACGCCCAAGCGTTTCTCGGCCTCTTTGCGGAAGATGGTGGCCTGGCATCCGGGGCAGCGCCGCCACAGGCCCTCGGGGACGCCGCGCTTGGGTCGCTTGAGATTGTTCTGAACCTGAAGATCCAGTTCGCCGTTTGCCATGGTATTTGCTCGGATGGCCTGCCGCCGGGGCCTGGGCGGCCTGAAGCGGCAGGGTTGGTTGCTGCGGTGGCGAGGACGGCGTGCGCGGGGTTGCTACCGGATACTTGCGTAATGACCGGCGAGAACCAGCAGTGCCGCCCTGGGACGGGTTACAGTAGGGGTTTAAAGCGACTCTGATGCCAGCGCGGCGGGCCTTGCTCCAATGAGCATCGTCCACCGCTGAAGCGAAAAACCAGAAAAATCGTTCAGTTCACGACTTGCGGCTCGACATCGATCACTTCCCAGCGGCCGTGATCCTGCGTCGCCTCCCACAAGTCCCCCAGTTCGGTGTGGCTCAATTGACTGCGCACGAGACGCCCTAACGGCTCGGGCACGATGAGCCCGATCGTTCCACGCTTATGCTTGCGGATCAGCCGTTTAAGCACCGCCTGCACCCGCTGCTGGGCCGACTGGACCGTTTCACCGCTGGGCGGGCACACGCTTTCGGGCGATTCCTGCCAAAGCTTGTAGAGCCGCGGATGCTTCTGCCGCAGCTCATCGATGCGCATGCCCTGCCACAATCCGTGGTCCAGATTGTGCATGTTATCCAACTTTTTCAATTTAATGGCAAGCGCTTCGGCGATGATTTCAGCGGTTTCGAGAGCGGGCTGGCAATTCGAACAGTACAGAGCTTCGATGTCGTAGTTTTGCAGTTCCTCGATCTGACGCTGCACTTCGGCGTCGCCGCGTTCATTAAGCGGCACATCGAGGGTGCCCTGGATTCGACGCTGTTCGTCGAAATCGTTTGAGCCAGGGCGGATAAGGATAATTCGCACCATGGGTTGCACCCAAATCATGGCTGCCTGCCAATCGCCGCGTCGACCTCGCTGGGAGGGACGCAGCAGGTGAGGTGTTCTGTACGGGAATACGCCTGACGGTTCAGGCGCCTTTTATTGCTTGGCGCAGTTGGCGGGTCCGCGTTTCATAGTCGTCCCCTGCGAAAATGCCGGATCCAATGACCATCAGATCGGCGCCGGCAGCACGGCAGTCGTTGATCGTGTGAAGATTGACGCCGCCGTCGACCTCCAGCAGCACCTTGTCGCCCAGCCGGTTACGCAGCGCGCGGAGCTTCTCCAGCGCGACGGGCTGGAACGCCTGGCCGCCGAAGCCAGCCTCGACGCTCATTACCAACACAGCGTCGCATAGGTCAAGGCTGCCTTCCAATGCCTCCAGTGGGGTGCCCGGATTGAGAGCAATGCTAGCAACGCATCCCAGGTCGCGCAGTTGCTGCAGCAGCGGGCGAGGATCGTCGACCGCCTCGACGTGGAAGCTGATCATGTTGGCCCCCGCTTTGACGTATCGCTCGAGATAGTCTTGCGGGTTGGAGATCATCAGGTGCACGTCCAGCGGCAGGCTGGTCAGCTTGCGGAACGCCTCGACCAGCGTCAGGCCGTAGGTCATGTTCGGCACGAAATGGCCGTCCATCACGTCCAGATGCAGCGCATCGGCGCCCGCCTTTTCCAGGGCTGCCACTTCGGCCTGCAGATTACCGAAGTCGCACAGCAGCATGGACGGCAAAATGGCCGGAGCGGAACGGCGCAGTTGATCCAAGACCACGGTCTGGGACATGAAAGCTTTACCAGCTAGAGCGGGAGAATGACCAACGTCGATGCGATATGCAGCCGAGGCGTGGTAGGCGCCAATGGTGGTTGGACTCTCGGGAGGGAAGGAATCGCACCATTGAAACTTGCCCCCGGCCGGGCGTCAACTGGGGGGCGAGTCCCTGGCCCCCGGCCGCCGGAGATTTACGGCGCTACCTCAATCTTAGGTGCATGATCAGGGGCGGTCTATATCCTGACTGCGGGGTAGGTCTTGCAGGCTGCTTAGCCCCAGCAACCGCAAGAACCGCGTGGTGGTGTGGTAGAGCGCTTGCCGCGGATTCTCGGGGGGCCGCTCGATCCGCAGTAACTGCCGGCGCACCAATTGGTTAAGCACGGCCGCCGACGGCCGCCCGCGGAGCTTATCGACGTCGTCGCGGGTGATCGGCTGGTTATATGCCACCAATGACAGCACATCGATGGCTGCCTGCGACAATCTGGCGTGCCGCACCTTGCCGTAGAACCGTTCGCGAACGCGGTGAAACTCTTCCCGCAGCGACATTCGGTAGCCTGCCCCGTCGCTGATGATCTCAAAAGCGCAGCCCAGCCGGCGGTATCGCTCGTTGAGCTGATCGACCAATTCGTGGATTTCGTGCGGCTCCACACCTCGCATCAGGGCGGCAGCTTGGGCGGCCTCAATCGGTGCATTGTCTGGCCCGCCCACAAACAACATCGCCTCCAGAATGGTCAGCGGCGATACGCCAGCAGCCGCGTCGGCTGGCTCTTCGACAGGAGCTTCCTGCTGCGGAATCGGCTCCTCGACCGGTGGTTCCGCTGGCGGCGCTGGCTCAGCAGCCGTTTTCTTGCTGCCTGCGCGCAGCACGGCTGCAAAGGCTTCGCTCAACCGGTCGAGCGAAACCTCTTGGCTGGTGCTCTCAGACAAGTCGGGCTCGATCTCATCGTGCGGCATCCTTGCAGCAGACCAAAACCCGGCCCACCGAGCAAGTGGAGGTCAGTGTGGGCCAAGCCGCCAATGCCGCGCGATTTGAGATGCTATCAATGCAGTCATGCCGGCGGCGCGCCGGCATACTTTCCGCAAACCAAACATTGGGGCTTTTTCCCAATACCGCATGGATGTGATGCACCACAAATCCATGCAGATATAGCGAATCCCCCTTAAGAGGCGCCTGGGGGGCGCCGATAACGGTAATGACCGGGGGGCGAGCTAGCGATTGCAGACCCAGATCGCATAGGCCCTACCACGGCTAAAATCGCACTGCCTAACACCCTAACCGTGAGCGCGTTAAGTCATGGATACCCAGAGGGGCAAGAAACGCACATCGCGTTTCCTCGCGCGCTTCGTGCTCGGCTATCTGTCGCTGGGCGCAGCCGCCTACGCAGCCGACCGTCCCGATAGTTGGTTGCACGCACCGATCAGCTACGATCAGGTCGCCCGAACCGATGACGTGCCGGCCCAACTGATCGCCCATCGCAGCTACTACCTGGCCGACGACCCGCCAGCGCCCATGGGCCCGCCGGCGGTTCCCTCCGAGGCCGCGGGCGAGGCCGGTGAAGGCGGCGAGGTCGGTAGCGATACCACCTTCGGCCCCGAACCCGAGGAACCAGCGCGGCAGCGCACGCAAGTCCAAACCTTCTTGCGAAGCGAAAGCGTGCTGCTCCGGCCGGGCGAGTGGCAGTTCGATTACGGCCTGGTTTACTCCTACTCGCACGCGACCAATGTCGTCGCTGTTACGGACGGCGGCGGCAATATCATCGGTGTAGCTAACGGACGGTTCCGCCGCCGCGTTCTCTACAGCCCGTTTGAACTCCGCTACGGCGTGGCCGATCGCGTGCAGGCCTTTGTCAATCTTCCGGTGGGCTGGGCGAACTCGGAGTTTTCGTTCACGGGCTTTGACCAGTTTGATGATCGCTTCGGCATCGGCGATACCTCGTTCGGCTTCAGCTATCTGCTGAAGAAGAGCGAGTGCGGCGGCTGCTGTTGCTGCTCACCGGACGTTGTCGTGACGTTTGCCGCGACGGCGCCGACCAGCGACGTCGACATGGCCTTGGTTGTGGGGCCGCCTGATGCTTCGCTGGGGCAGGGCTACTGGGCGCTGGGGGCCAATATCCTGTTCACCCAGCGCTGCGACCCGCTGCTGTTCTTCTGGGGCGCCGGCTATCGGCATCTCTTCGAGCGGTCCTTCGACGGCGTGCGCAGCCAGCCGGGCGAACAGATCTCGTACTACTTCGGTGCCGCCTTTTCGGTCAACGAGTGCGTGACCCTGACCACGAGCTTCCTGGGGATGTACATCAGCGAGCAGTCGCTCAACGGCTTCTCGATTGACGGCACCATTCAGGAGCCCATGCGGCTGCGATTCTCGGCCCTGCTCGCCCGCGGTGGCGACCGGCTGATGGAGCCGTTTGCCGAAATCGGCATGACCGAAACGGCTCCCAATGCCCGCATCGGCATCGTGTGGACTCACTAGGATCGTGAGGCTCCAACCGGACGGACCCAGTAGCGTATTGCCCTGGTTGTTGTCCGACCAATCGATGGCCGGCGGACCACACCAGGCACAGGGGGGAACCATGACCGAAAACCAGAGGCAGGTCCGGTGCGGGCTCAGGACCGCAAGCGCGCTGCGGTGGTTGCTGACCTTGTCCATCCTGGGCACGGCCAGCGCCGCGCATGCCCAGCGAGCGCCCGTCCGCGACGACAAGCACATCACCCGCCAATACGTCTGGAGCTGGAAGGAGCTGAAGACCCGCAACATCGTCATGCAAAAGCGTGACTTCTCGTGCGGCGCCGCGGCCCTGGCTACGGTGATGCGCTATTACTGGAATGACACCTCGGAAAACGCCACCGAAGACAAGCTGATCGAATACCTGGGGCAGGTCCTCACCGCGGCGGATATCCGGGATCGTATCGAGAACGGTCTGACCATGACCGACCTCGAGAAAATAGCCAACAAGGCCGGTTATGACGCCGCGATGGTCAAGGGCACGTTCTCAGACCTGGCCGGGGCGGAATCCCCCGTGATCGTCGGCCTCACGATCGGTGAATACAAGCATTTTGTAGTCGTGCGCGGCGTCTATGGCCCCTGGGTCTACCTGGCCGACCCGATTCGCGGGAATCTGCGTGTACGGGCCTCGACCTTCGTGCAGCAATGGCAGGAAGGGGCGATGTTGGCCATCGCTCCGGAAGGCGCCACCGATTTGCCCGAAACCTCGCGTCTGGCCGTCAGGCCAGCCGAACTGACGCCGGCCTACTTGAACTATCAGGCCATCCAGAAATCGCACCTGCATCCCAAACCGGTGACCTGGCCCTTTGGACCTTAATGGGCCGGTGGGCATCTGCAGGACGTGTTGCCTGGATGCCTCACCCCAGAAGCAGCCCCGTGCGGTTTGGCCGGCGCAAAGCAAGCCTTAAGGAAACGACCGTTCGCGCCTGAGCCATCGAATGGCCGAACGTAAGACTCATGTCCACTCGTCACCTTTCAAGGAGCAAGCAAGGGAGTTCTAAGCATCGAATGAGGGGGCGACATCCCGCAGTATTCATCTTTTCAAGGAGCACCAAACGCCGTTGTGGGGGACACTGCACCGCATAGGCGCTCGGACAGCGCGACTTTGAACGGATGAGCCAAGGCTAACAGGAGGCAATGATGAACAAGGGAATGTTGAAAAAACTAGCTTCGGGAGTGGCGGCCGCGATCGCCATCCCCACCTCGGTCTTGTGGGCAGGCGATGGCTATGGCCAATCCACTGCCGCGGCGCGCGCTAGCTACGCCGCCGGTTCGGCTTCCGTGGTGTCGGAGCGCGACACCTACCAGGTGCTGCCCGCTTCGCATTTCTACGGCGCCGACGATAGCGACGGCGCGTGCTACACGAACTGCTACTCGGCGTGCTGCAACACGTGCGACGACGGCGGTTGGGTCGCGGTCGGCGGCGTGGAAGCCACGTTCTTGAGCGTAAAGAGCATGGGCAGTGGTGGTGTGACCACCATCACCGACCTGGCAACCGGCGACACCCTGTCGGCTACCCAGCAGGGGCTGGATCATGAGTGGACGGCTGCCCCGCGCGTGTGGGTCGGCATCCAGAATCGTAACGGCCTGGGCGTGGTTGGCCGGTTCTGGTACCTGAGCGAAGGGGAGGACAGCTTTGGTGCTCCCTCGCTGCCGGTGACGGGCATCGACGCCTTTGGCGGCAACCAGGTCACCGCCTGGACGGCCGATGCCGAACTCACCTACGTGAAGTCGCTGGACAACGGCTGGAGCTTCAACGGTGCCTTCGGTTACCGGCACGCCGACCTGAAGACCAGCAGCAACAGCGGGCTGCTCGTTGTGGCCCCCGGCCCGACGGTCTTGTCCGCCAGCGCCCTGTCGCAGATTGACTTCGATGGCGACGGTATCACCTTCGCCATCGGCGGTACCGCCCCGCTGTTGGCCGATCGCCCGCTGGAAGTGTACTGGGGGCTGCGTGGTTCGACCTTGTGGGGCCGCAGCCGCAGCGGTGCCTACGCTACGGCCAATGTGTCGAACGCCCTGGGCAGCGCGAGCGAAGCGAACTTTGCCTATGGTGAAGACAGCTCCGCCGATCTCTGGATTGGTGAGGTGACCGCTGGTATTCAGTGGCGTCATCGGTTGGAGAGCTTGCGGGCGAACTTCTTCATCCGCACCGGCTTTGAGTACCAGATCTGGCGGCTTAGCGGCGGTTCGGCCACCGCGACCGCGGCTACTGGTATCATCCCGCCGGGTGCTCTCATTAGCGCCACGGCCGATAACGGCTCCAACCAATTGCAGTTGATCGGCGTGGCCATTTCGACTGGCCTGACGTACTAAGACCGATCTCGAAGGAGAGGGCGCTCCTCGAGCCTGGCACCTGAAGCCGCTTGCCAGGAAGATGGTCGCATAAAAAAGAAGAACTCCATCCTGCTTGCAGGATGGAGTTCTTTGTGTTTCCACGCCCAGGTGATTCCTGGACATGCAAAGCTGGTTGGCTCAGGCTACTAGAAACCAGTGGCCAACGAGGTGCCGGTGGCCGTGACGCTGAGGCCAACGAAGACGTTCACCGGGCCCTGGATCAGAAGCGCCGCCTGGACCTGGCTGCCGTTGCTGCCCGTGGCATAGGTCGGGAAAGCAGCGAGATACCCGGTGGTCTGCGACGAACCGAGCAAGTTCGCCGTGCCGATACCACCGGCGATGGCGAAGCTACCGCGGACCTGATCGCCTTCAGCGGCCGTCATGACCTTGGCCTGGCCCAGGCCCATCTTGTTCAGCAGCGAGCCCTTGATCTTGCCCGGCTCACCAGCTTCAGCCTGCATGGCGAAGGCCGAAACCAGCGCAGCGCAAACCACAGCAGCAATCAACTTCTTCATGACATAAACCCCTGTATACTGGCCCGATTGCACGAAGCAATCAGAAAGTCCGGAGCGGCTAGCACCGTGCCAACCTAGCCCCCTTGACGTGTGGACGTCCACACGATGGTGGTAACTGTAACCCCTCGACTGAGCATGTCAAGCACCGCAAACTGAATATTTCTCCCATTTGTCACAACTCACATATCCCCAAACTTTTACCTCGAATTTGACTCATCCAATTCGGCTTATGACAACGCCATCGAGGGAATGCTTCAGCAAGCATTGCCGGTTGTTGTTCCCCTCCCTCGCTCTCTACCAACAGCAGAGCTATCGCACCAAAGCATTTATTTACAATGCCTTACGACAACCGGCGGCACGTAAATCCGCGTTAAGGTCGATGGCGTTCACCCCGGCAACGACCACGCCTTGAGGGGTAACCGTCAGGCGACATGCTGAGGTGTACAGAAACACCGTATGCAGCGTCGCTTCCTGGCGGATCGGGCAGACGTCGGCAAATTGCAGATCGCGGCGGGGACGGGGGGATTAGCGATCCCCCCCATCAAAGACTCCCCATGCTGGCACAGTCATTTCGCTGCAGAATCTGAAAGAACCTGGCCGGATTGACGGCCTCGCACCGGTCAGAACCTGCCAGCGTTCAGAGCGGCAATGGATGGCCCCCACCATCCCCTGGACAGCGCAGACTGACATGCGGACCGCCGTACTAATCAGCGCTCCTCTTAAGTGCTGCCCTTAGAGAACCCGCGCAGCGAGATGGTTCTACGGCGCTGCCGCGCCGGGCGCTGTAGAAGGCGTAGTATGGACCGCTGGGCGTTACGGCAGCAGCGTATCGCCCATCAGGTAGCGGTCGATCTCACGGGCAGCTTCGCGGCCCTCGTTGATCGCCCACACCACCAGCGATTGGCCGCGGCGGCAGTCGCCCGCGGCAAACACCTTGTCGATGCTGGTGGCATACTTGCCGTACTCGGCCTTGTAGTTGCCTCGGGCATCGAGCTCCACGCCGAGCATCTTGGCCGCGGTTTCTTCCGGCCCCAAGAAGCCCATGGCCAGCAGCACCAGGTCGGCTTCGAACACCTGTTCGCTGCCGGGGATCTCGGTCATCTCGAACCGGCCGTCGGCACCGCGCTTCCAATCGACGCGTACCGTCTTGATGCCGGCCACGTTGCCGTTGCCGTCGTCGATGAACTCCTTGCTGAGGATGCAGAACTCGCGCGGGTCACGGCCAAAGCAGGCCTTGGCTTCGGCATGCCCGTAGTCCACGCGGAAGATCCGCGGCCATTGCGGCCAGGGGTTATCAGGAGCCCGGGTCTGAGGCGGCTCAGGCAACAGCTCGAAGTTGACCACGCTTTTGCAGCCGTGCCGGATCGACGTACCGATGCAGTCGGTACCCGTGTCACCACCACCAACCACCACCACGCGCTTGTCGCGGGCGCTGAAGTAGTGGTTATCATTCAGGCCGCTGTCGAGCAGGCTTTTGGTGTTCCGGGTGAGGAAGTCCATGGCGAAGTGGATGCCGCGGAGGTTCCGGCCGGGGATCGGCAAGTCGCGCGGCCGCGTGGCACCGGTGGCCAGCAGTACCGCGTCGTACTGTTCGAGCAGTTGCTGCGGATCGACGAACCGGATCTGGTGCTTCTCGGCCATGATCCGCGTCATGTGGCCCGGCGGGAAATCTTCCTCGCGGCCAACATGGGCGCAGGTCACGAACTCCACGCCTTCTTGCCGGAGCAGTTCCACGCGCCGCTCGACGTACTTCTTGTCGAGCTTCATGTTGGGGATACCGTACATCAGCAGGCCGCCGATGCGGTCCGCCCGTTCAAACACGGTGACCAGGTGGCCCGCCTGGTTGAGCTGGGCGGCGGCGGCCAGGCCGGCCGGGCCCGAACCCACAACGGCGACGCGCTTGCCGGTGCGCTGCTTGGGCGGGTTGGGCTTGATCCAGCCCATCTCGAAGCCCTTGTCGACGATCGCGCACTCGATGTTCTTGATCGTCACCGCCGGCTCGATGATGCCCAGCACGCACGCGCCTTCGCACGGAGCGGGGCACACGCGGCCCGTGAACTCCGGGAAGTTATTGGTCAGTTGCAGCCGGTCCAGCGCCTCGCGCCAGCGGCCGCGGTACACCAGATCGTTCCACTCGGGAATGAGGTTGTCGATCGGGCAACCGGTGTCGCTCTGGCAGTAGGGCACGCCGCAGTCCATACACCGTGCGCCCTGCTGGCGCAGCTGTTCCTCGGGCACGATGACCAGGAACTCATCGTAGTCGTGGATCCGCTGGGCCGGATCGCGGTAAGGGACCGGTTGGCGAGGGTACTCTTTGAAACCAGTTGGCTTACCCATCGGACGTGCTTTCCAATCTCAATATCAATGTGCTGCCAAGCGTGGCCGGTGGCGTCGTTGTTGTTACAGCCAGGCCCCCTGCGGATCGCGCCGCGGCACCTGCCGGTGAGTTGCCACCGGGCAGGCGTGACAAGAAGCGTTTCCTTACGCATGGTCCGCACGGCGGCCCCAACAGGCTCGTGGGCCGCGCGGCGGACGCTACGGGCTAGCCGCCCATCACCGTTGCTTCGATCTTCTTCTTGCGCTCTTCCAGCACCCGCTTGTAATCGGTGGGCATCACCTTCACAAACTGCGTGATGGCGGTCTCCCACTGCTCGAGCACCTGCGCGGCGACGGTCGAGCCGGTGTATCGGGCGTGATCGCTGATCAATTGCCGGACTTCGGCGATATCTTCGGGCTGTTCGAGCCGTTCGAGCTCGACCATGCCCAAGTTGCAGTTTTCGAGGAACCGGTTTTCCGGATCCCACACATAGGCCACACCGCCGCTCATACCGGCGGCGAAGTTGCGACCGGTCGGACCGAGAATCACCACGCGGCCGCCGGTCATGTACTCGCAGCCGTGGTCGCCCACGCCTTCGATCACCGCGTCGGCACCGGAGTTACGGACACAGAACCGTTCGGCGGCCCGGCCGCGGAAGAACGCTTGGCCGCTGATGGCGCCGTACAGCACCACGTTGCCGACGATGATGTTTTCCTCGGGCTTGAAAGTGCTCTCGGCCGGCGGATACACGATCACCCGGCCACCGCTGAGGCCTTTGCCCACGTAATCGTTGGCATCGCCTTCCAGCTCGATGGTGACACCGCGAGCCAGCCACGCCCCCAGGCTCTGACCGGCCGAACCGGTGAGCTTGATGTGGATGGTGTCGTCGGGCAGGCAGTCGGCGCCATGCTTCTTGGCGATGGTGTGGCTGAGCATCGTGCCCACGGTGCGGTTGGTGTTGATCACCGGCAGGTCGATGCGCACCTTCTCGCCGCGTTCGATGGCAGGCTGCGCCAGCTCGATCAGCTTGTTGTCCAGGGCGTGCTCCAGGCTGTGGTCCTGCTTGCGGGTGCAACGGACATCGACGTCCGGCCGCGGCGGAACCGCCGGAGTGAGGATCTTGGAGAGATCCAGCCCGTCGGCCTTCCAGTGACGGATGGCGTCGTCGGTCTCGAGGAACTCGGCCCGGCCGATCATTTCGTCGAAGCTGCGGAAGCCCAGCTCGGCCATGATGCGGCGAGCTTCCTCGGCCACCATGAACAGGTAGTTGACCACGTACTCGGGCTTGCCGCTGAACTTCTTGCGCAGGTCGGGATCCTGCGTGGCGATGCCCACCGGGCAGGTGTTCAGGTGGCACTTCCGCATCATGATGCAGCCCAACGTGATGAGCGGAGCGGTCGAGAAGCCGAACTCCTCGGCGCCCAGCAGGGCGGCGATCACGATGTCGCGGCCGGTCTTGAGCTGGCCGTCGGTCTGGAGCACCACGCGGCTGCGGAGGTCGTTCATCACCAGGGTCTGGTGCGTTTCCGCCAGGCCCAGCTCCCAGGGCAAACCGGCGTGCTTGATGCTGGTAATGGGGCTGGCGCCCGTACCGCCGGTATCGCCCGAGATCAAAATATGATCGGCATGGGCCTTGGCCACGCCGGCAGCCACGGTGCCCACGCCCACCTCGGAAACCAGCTTCACGCTGATCCGGGCCGACGGATTGGCGTTCTTCAGATCGTGGATGAGCTGCGCCAGATCCTCGATCGAGTAAATGTCGTGGTGCGGCGGCGGCGAGATCAGACCGACGCCGGGCGTCGAGTGACGAATGCGGGCAATGTTCTCGTCGACCTTGCGGCCGGGCAACTCACCGCCTTCGCCAGGCTTGGCGCCTTGCGAAATCTTGATCTGAATCTCGTCGGCGTTGGTCAGGTACCAGATCGTCACGCCGAAGCGGCCTGACGCCACCTGCTTGATGGCCGACCGCTTGGAGTCGCCGTTGGGCAGCGGCGCAAATCGGGCCGGGTCTTCACCGCCTTCACCGGTGTTGCTCTTGCCGCCGATGCGGTTCATGGCAATCGCCAGCGTCTCGTGGCTTTCGGCCGAGATCGAGCCGAAGCTCATCGCGCCGGTGCAGAACCGCTTGACGATTTCCTTGGCCGGCTCGACCTCTTCCAGCGGCACCGGCGGGCGGAGGCCCTTCTTGAACTTCAACAGACCACGCAGCGTGCAGCGGGTGCGCTCGTCGTTGTTGACGTGCTCGGCAAACCGCCAATAGGCCGACTGATCGTTGTTGCGGGCAGCCACTTGCAGATCGGCGATCGATTGCGGGTCCCACATGTGCCGCTCGCCACCAGCCCGCCAGTGGAACTCGCCCGGGTTAGGCAGCACCGGCAGCCGGTTCTGTTCGCGGGTCGGGTAGCCGATACGGTGCCGGCGCAGCAGTTCTTCGGCGAGCACGTCGAAGCCGACGCCTTCGATCCGGCTGGCCGTACCGGCAAAGCAGCGGTTGACCACTTCGCTCTTGAGGCCGACCGCCTCGAAGATCTGAGCACCCTTGTAGCTTTGCAGCGTGGAGATGCCCATCTTGGCCATCACCTTGAGCATGCCCTTGGCGACGGCCTTGCGGTACGAGGCCACGATCTTGTCGTCGTCCGGGAACCGCTGCTCGTCCAGGAGGCCGTCGCGGCGAGCCTGCCACAGCGCCTCAAACGCCAGGTACGGGTTGATGGCATCGGCACCGTAGCCGACCAGCAGGCAGTGGTGGTGAACTTCGCGGGCTTCACCCGTCTCAACCACGATGCCGATCCGCGTGCGCTTCTCGACCTTGACCAGGTGGTGGTGCACGGCGCCCACGGCCAGCAGCGCGCTGACCGGCACCCGATCGGCCGCGATGGCGCGGTCGGTCAGCACGATGATGCTGTAGCCTTCGTCAATGGCGGCTTCAGCCTCGGCACAAATGCGGTCCAGGGCAGCCGTCAGACCGGCGTGGCCTTCCGAGGCCGGCCAGGTGATGTCGATCGTGCGTGACCGCCAGCCGCGATGGTTCAAATGCTTCAGCGCCGCCAACTGCTCATTGGACAGAATCGGGTGCGGCACCAGCAGGCGGTGGCAGTGCTCGGGCGTGGTATCGAGCAGGTTCCGCTCCGGCCCGATGTAACACTCCAGCGACATGATGATCTCTTCGCGGATCGAATCGATCGCCGGGTTCGTCACCTGCGCGAAGAGCTGCTTGAAGTAGTCGTACAGCATCCGCGGCTTGTCCGACAGGCACGCCAGAGCCGAGTCGTTGCCCATGGAGCCTACCGGATCGCGCGCCTCGCGGATCATCGGCAGCAGCATGAACTGCATGGTTTCCACGGTGTACCCGAAGGCCTGCATGCGGGACAGCAGGTTCTCGGGATCGAAGCCGTGGGCCTTGTCGTCGTGGACGGTAACTTCGTCGAGCTCGATCCGTTGCTCGCGGAGCCACTGACCGTAGGGCCGCCGCTTGGAGAACTCGTCCTTCAGTTCGTGGTCCGGGATCAGGCGTCCCTGCTCGAAGTCGACCAGGAACATACGGCCCGGCTGAAGCCGTCCCTTCTCCTTCACCCGCTTGGGATCGACCGGCAGCACGCCCACTTCCGAGGCCATAATGACCTTGTCGTCGTGGGTCAGGTAGTAGCGGCTGGGTCGCAGACCGTTGCGGTCGAGCACGGCGCCGATGTAGTGGCCATCGGTAAAGACGATCGAGGCCGGGCCGTCCCAAGGCTCCATCAAGCAGGAGTGATATTCGTAGAACGCCCGCTTGTGCTCCGGCATGGTTTCATGCTGCTGCCAGGCTTCGGGCACCATCATCATCACCGCTTCTTGCAGCGTGCGGCCCGACATCAGCAGGAATTCCAGCACGTTGTCGAAGGTGCCCGAGTCGGAACAGTCGGGCTCGGCGATGGGGTACAGCTTCTTGATGTCGTCGCCGAACAGCGGGCTGGCGGCCATGCCCTGGCGGGCCGTCATCCAGTTCATGTTGCCGCGCAGCGTGTTGATTTCGCCGTTGTGGCTCATGAACCGGTTGGGCTGAGCGCGGTCCCACGAGGGGAAGGTGTTGGTCGAGAACCGCGAGTGCACCATCGCCAGGTGCGTGGTGTAATCCGGATCGGACAGGTCCGGGAAGTACGGCATCACCTGGGCCGGCGTGAGCTGCCCCTTGTAGACGATGACCTTCGTCGAGAGGCTGCAGACGTAGAACATCTTCGCCTCGGGCAGGTCGGGGTTGCCGCGCAGCAGGTGGCTGGCTTGCTTGCGGATGATGTAGAGCTGGCGTTCAAACGCCTCCTGGTCCAGGCCGTCGGCGGCGCCGACGAACAACATCTCCATCACCGGCTCGGTGGCGCGGGCGGAGGGGCCGATGTCGGCGCGGTCGGCGTCGGTGGGAACGGGACGCCAGCCCAGGAACTTCTGCCCTTGCTGCGCGATGAGCCGCTCAACCTCGCTGCGGCAGAAAGCGCGCGATTCCTCGTTGCGCGGCAGAAACACGATGCCGGCGGCAAAGCGGCCGGGGGCCGGCAGATCGATGCCCAAATCGCGCCGGGCCACCTTGGCGCAAAACTCAAGCGGCAGCGCCGTGAGAATGCCGGCACCGTCGCCCGTGTTGGGTTCGCAGCCGCAGGCGCCGCGGTGCGTCATGTTGCGAAGCACCTGGTCGGCTTCCAGCACGATGGAGTGGCTGCGGACGCCCTTGATCTGGGCCACAAAGCCCACGCCGCACGAATCGTGCTCGTACCGAGGATCGTACAGTCCGTGGGCGGCCGGCAAGCCGGCGGCGGTCACCGCAGCCTGGGACGAGGGCTCGCGCGCAAGTCGAAACTGCTTGTTTTCGCTTTGGGACATAACTTACCTCGGAATCTTCTTCGACGGGCGCCGCGAGTGCGACGCATGACGTGACGGGGGCGACGGAGCCTTGTTGGCGGCACGCCTCGCCGCCTTAGGCGAGCGGACACTTTCCGCTTCGCCGGCAACCGCGCTGCCGCCCGCGGCGCGGCGCTTGGCGCGCTGCTGGTGCGCCGCGGTCGGCACGGAGTTCATAACACCTGGAGACGCTGGTACGGCATCAACGGCCATGGCCACCGCCGGGCCGCGCAGTTCGTCGTCGGCCGCCGCGTCATCTTGCGGCAGGTCGCCCTCGAGCGGCGCCGGCGCAAGTTCACCGGCCACCTCGTGGTCGCGCGGGATTTCCGGCAGATCGAGCCCCGAGGAGAACTCCTCGAGGGTTTCTTCGCGCAGCAATTCGATGAAACGCACCGCCGACTGGCTCAAGGCTTTTCCGCGGCGGTGGATGATTCCGATGGGACGCACCAGAGAATAACCGCTGATCGGCACTGCGTGCAACGTTCCGGCCCGGGTCTCGGTCCGCACCGTCGGCAGCGGGAGCAAGCCCACGCCGGCGTCGATCTCGATGGCCCGCTTGATGGTTTCAATGTTGTCGAACTCCATCACCACGCGGACCTCGGCGCGGTGCTGGTGCAGGGCCCGATCGACCTCGCGGCGGATCGTCAGCCCCCGATCGAACGACACCATCTTCTGCCCATGAAGTTCGCTGAGTGCCACCCGTTTGCGGGCAGCCAGCGGATGACCGGGGGCACACACCAGCACCATGGGCTCCTCGCGCCAGATGAGCGCCTCGATGGTGCGCGACGCCCGCGGGTAGCTCACCAGCCCCAGGTCGGCAATGTCCTGTTCGACGTACTCGTAGACGCGATCGGGATGGTGGTACTCCAGGCGGACGTTGGCCCGCGGATACCGGCCCAGAAACTTCTGGATCGTCTGATTCATGCTGTGCAGCCCGATCGAGTAGATCGAAGCCACGGTAACGCGGCCATCGACCTCCTGATGCAGACTGCGGACGCGTTCTTCCAGTGCCGCGTAACGTTCGATCAGGCTCCGGCAGCCTTCGTAGAACACCTCGCCTTCGGGAGTGAGCACGAATGGCCGCTTGGAGCGATCGATGAGTTTGACGCCAAGCCGGTCTTCGAGCTGCTGCACCATCTGGCTGGCGGCCGACTGGCTGATGGAGTTCTCCCCTGCGGCGCGGGAGAAACTCCTCCGCCGTACGACATCGCAGAACACGCGCAGGGACTTCAGGTGCATGGCAAGCGGCGACGCGGCACGAACAATCGTCGTTATGGCTTACCGCACATGCGCTTGGTCTGAAGGCCGCCGATTACTGGAACCGATCCGGCGGCCAGCACTATCACAAAAGCTAATAAAGCGCATGCACAGTATCGTGGGCGAGCATGAAAAACTATCGTCACGGGAACCCGTCGTCAAGACACAAGGAAAGCAAATAGCCACATCTTCGCCTGAACTCGCGAAAAGTGGCAAGTTTTGTAAATTGATCTTCCTTAGCTCTTTGGGGTGGGCCGGAAATTTCCCCAAGATCACCTTCCACGATGGTGCGCGGCTGCATCATCAGCGGCCGCAATGTTTGCCCGATCGGCAGCTCGAGCCCTGGCCGCGACTAAGCTGAGATAAGCCTGGCTGAAGCCGGCGGCGGTGAACTTGCCCCTCCGGTAACAGCGGCGTCACCCCCCCGACGCGCAAAGAGAAACGCCCCGCTGGTAACAGCGGGGCGTGGGATGGCTGGATTCGATCAACGGGGAGGAAACTTCGTCAGGCAGCTTTGCAATATCGGCTGGACAAGTCGATCGCATTTCCCCGCATCACCTGAACCTTGTTGGCGCGACCTTCGGGCGGCGGATTAACCTGCTGCAGATGAGGCTGCGAGTTTCCCCCCGCAGAAAATGTGTGCTTGAGATGACGCACCCACCGGCTCACGGGTGTTTCAATCTGCGTCGCGAACGACCGAGCCCGTCCCATCGGCGACCCGGATGGTCTCATAGATGACCGGATCATCCGCGGGGGCGCCTTGTCCGGCGGCCTCTTTTGCTTCTTCGCTTTCCACATCTGCCCCGAAAGCGATTGGATTTGTCAGATCGCCCCCAGAGTCACTTTGGCGGGCCCAGTCTGAGCGGTTATCGTCGTTCGTTGCCTTTAATCCACGTACACAAACTCGTTCAAGTTGTATACGTACAGGCAGTAATACTTCAGCGCGTCGTCGGCGCTCAGCTTGTGCCGCTGCTGCCAGGTGGCGATGAGGTCGACGCCCGTCGCGATTTCCTCGGTGGTTGCCGGACGCGAGAGCGCCAGCCGGAGCGCTCGTTCGACCTGCGCCGCGCGATCGTCGCCGCATTCCTCCCGCAGTCGCCTGGCAAACGCCGCCGCCTGCTCCTGGATGAATTGTCCATTCACCAGGGCCAATGCCTGCGCCGGCTGCGTGGTCACAAACCGGGCTTCGCAACTGCTGTCGGGGTCCGGCAGATCGAAGCTGGCCAGCAGCGGCTCCAGCAGCGAACGCTTGATGTGAATATAGATACTGCGGCGTGCCTGTTCCTCAGGCGTCGAGCGGCCCCAGCCTTCGCCCGGCCTCGATTGCCCGGCCAACACTTCTTTTGCAATCGTGGGATAGATGCTGGGCCCATACATTTTGAGATTCAGCCGGCCGTTGGCGGCGTGGACCGCGTCGCGAATTTCCTCAGCCGACAGACGCCGCATGTTGAACCGCCAGAACAGGTTGTTCTGCGGATCCAGGGCCAGTCCCTTTTCGTTGCCGGCCGATGACATGCGGTACGTTTGCGAGAGCACCATCAGGCGGTGCATTCGCTTCATCCGCCAGCCGCCGCGGATGAACTCGGCCGCCAGCCAGTCGAGCAGTTCCGGGTGCGTGGGCGGCAGCCCTACCAGCCCAAAGTTATTGGGCGAGGCCACGATGCCCCGGCCAAAATGATGCTGCCAGAGGCGGTTGACCATCACACGGGCGGTCAGCAGGTTCTCGGGCGAAGCAATCCAGCGTGCCAACACCGACCGCCGGCCCGAGGTCTTGGCGTCTGGAGCCGGTGCGGGAATCTCCGGATCGGGCGTCGAGAACAGCGCCGGGTAGCCGGGCTGCACCACGTCACCAGGCGAGTGCGGGTTGCCACGCAACAGGATATGCGTGGGCTGCGGCCGCGGGTCGCAACGCGCCACGCTCAGCGCGCTTTCACGCGGCGGGAGCTTCTTCGACTCCCACTCGGCGTACTGTGCCCGGAGCGCCTCGTACTCGCGCCACTGATCGGCGTCGAGGTAGTCCTTCAGTTTGGCTTCGAGCAGTTTCTTGCGGCCGGGGCCTTCGGTGATGCGCTGGTCCTCGCCCGACATTCTGACAATGCCGGCCTGCTCGATCTTCTCCATCTGCTCCTTGAGGCTGCGCATGGCGGCATCGCGCTCGGCGTGCAGCCGCGCCACCTCAGGCGGCGAAATATCGGTCTGGTTGTACGAGGTCTGATCACCCCGCGTGCCGTACGAACGCACGCCCTGGAAGAAGGCCAGCAGCCGGTAATAGTCGGCCTGCGGGATCGGGTCGATCTTATGATCGTGGCAGCGGGCACAATTGATCGTCAGCCCCAGAAACGCCTGCGAGGTGGTGGTGACAATATCGTCCAGCTCGTCGTAGCGAGCCTGGAGCGGATCGGCCGGTTCGTCGTCCCATACGCCCAGCCGGTAATAACCGGTGGCGATGATCGTTTCAGGTGAGCGATCCGGCAGCTCGTCGCCGGCAAGCTGTTCGATAATAAAGCGGTCGTAAGGCTTGTCGTTATTGAACGAGCGAATGACGTAGTCGCGATATCGCCAGACGTTGGGCTTGGGATTATCGCGTTCGAAGCTGTTGCTCTCGGCGTAGCGGACCACATCCAGCCAGTGCCGCGCCCACCGCTCGCCGTACTGTTCCGAAGCCAGCAGCCGATCGACCACTTTTTCGTAGGCATCGGGCGAGGTGTCGGCCAGGAAGGCATCGACTTCCTCAGGCGTGGGCGGCAGGCCGATCAGGTCGTACGTTACTCGCCGCAGCAGCGTGACCTTGTCGGCGGGCGGGTTGGGCTGCAGGCCGGCGGCTTCCAGCCGGGCCAGGATGAAGTTGTCGATCGGGTTGATCACCCAGTCTTGCCGCTTGACCGCTGGCGGCTGTTGCGGCGCGATGGGTTTGAATGCCCAGTGCGATTCGTAGTTGGCCCCCTCGGCAATCCAGCGGCGGAGCGTGTCCACTTCGGCCGCGCTTAGCCGTTCGCCTTCGGGCGGCATCCGCTCAAACTCGTCCTCGGCCGTGATGCGGCGGAGCAGTTCGCTCTCGTCGGGCTTGCCGGGCACGATCGCCCGATGGCCAGAATCCAGCCCGGCCACGGCGTGCTTTGGATCGTGCAAACGCAGGCCGCCTTCCGCCGAGCCGGGCCCATGGCACGCGAAGCAGCGCTTGGCCAGCAGCGGCCGCACTTCGCGTCCAAAGTCCACCGGCGCGGAGCCGTCCTGCTGTGCAGACGCCGGTGATGCGAGCGTCGCCACCATTGCCAAGGCGGCACACCAAGCCAACCAATCAAGCCGGAAACGAGTAGGCATAGAGCGTCGCAAGGGTATGAACCTTCAAGGCATGCGTTGATCCGCCGTGGCAAGCCGTGAAGCCTGCCGGACGCTTGCTGCCATTGTCGCCTGTCCCAAGGTCTGCGGCAACAACAGCTTGCCGCTTCGCCTATCCCCCCGGCCCCCTATGTGGCTGCCGTCCCGTTCTCCACAAGCAGGTGACGAATAGAATAAATATGGAGAGCCGCATCGTTGCGGCGAGAACGGTTCCACCCATGCCACGGGAGGGCGTCACCATGGCCCATCGTCAACGCACCATGGTTCGCAAACCGGCCACCAAGTTTCCCAAGCTGCGCAAGAAAATGCAGCAGCAAGTTCTGCGGCAGCAGGTACCGCTCAAGCAAGGCAAGGCCCCTCAACGGTAACGGCAGTCGATGCAACAACCAGCTTGGGCTTTGATCTTTCTGGGCGCGGTGATCATGATCGTGGGCCTGGTCTGGCTGCTGGCGCCACAGGTGCCATGGCTAGGCCGGCTGCCCGGCGACATTGTCATCGAGCGCAAAAACTTCCGCTTCTACTTCCCCATCGTCACCTGCATTCTGCTCAGCGTGGCGCTCAGCGCCATCATGTGGCTGGTTCGCCACTTTGGCCGCTAGTCCGCGCCCGCGTCGACTTGTTTTGCGTCAACGGGGAACCTCAGCTCGGCCCGCTCTGCCTCGGAGGGAGTATTCCCTTGCACCCTCGCCGGGGCCGAGTAAGGTGGACGTATCGAATTCCGCTGATCCACCCGCAAAAGGTAGAGTCGTCCCCATGACGCCTTCTCTCCGCGCGATCATCTGCGTTTGCTGTGCCTGGCTAGTCACCGTGCAAACGGTCGTGGGGCAGGAGACCGTGCCGCAGGCAACGTCGCCGCATGCCGCGATTGCCGCCGCTGTCGAAAAGGAAATTCAGGCCGACCTGTTCCCCGGTGCAGTGGTCCTGGTGGGCACGCCCGACAAGGTGCTGTACCACGAGGCCTTCGGCTTCGCGCAGGTGAAGCCCAAGCAAGTGCCCATGCGCAAGGATACGCTCTTCGACATCGCCAGCGTGACCAAGGTGGTCGCCACCGCCACGGCCCTGGGCATCTGCAAGGATCGCGGCCTGATCGATCCCGACGCACCGATGACCAAGTACTTGCCCGACCACCAGGGCAAGAACGTCGACCGCATCACGCTGCGGCATTTGGCATCGCACACCTCGGGCTTTCCGGAAAGTCCGCGCGTGAGCTTCGGCGGCCGTTACAAGGGCGAAGCCCTGTTCGCGCAAATGCTCAAGTTCGACCCGGCCTGGCCGGTCGATACGCGGTTCCAATACTCGTGCCGGAACCTCATATACTTGAGCACGATCGTCGAGCGGGTGACCGGGCAGCCGTTCGGCGCCTTCTGCCAGAAAGAGATCTTCGCGCCGCTGGAGATGAACGACTCGGTGTTCAACCGTGTGGACCCCAGCGACCGCGTGGCCGCCACGCATCACCCGGTGCTGGGCGAAAACCACAACATCGATGGCCGCGATGCCGGCTGCGCGATCGGCAACGCGGGCTTGTTCACCACCGCCGGCGACCTGTCGAACTTCTGCCAGATGATGCTCTCGGGCGGAGAGTGGCGCGGCCGGCGAATCCTCTCGGCGGAAACGATTGCCGAGTTCACGCGGCCCCGGCACGACGCGCAGTTCCCCAACTATTCGTTCGTGTGGGAAACCTATCTGCAATCGAACCACCGGCCCAAGCGGATGTCGGATCGCGCCTTCGGCCATAGCGGCTACACCGGTATCTCGATCTGGCTCGATCCGGAAAAACAGGTGTACACCATTGTGATGACCAACCGCACGCACCCGGCCATCGAAGGGCTGCCCGGCGGCGTGCAGCCCAAATCGCATCCGCGCGTCCAGCAGCAGTACCAGGCGCGGGGCCGCATCGCCGATGCCGCGCTTGAGGCCCTGGGCTACTGACCGCTGCGTGCCGATTCCAGCTGCCGCCGGGGCCCAACTTCGCTCCCGCCGGCGGTATTAGGGCTAGGCGCCCGGCCAACGTGCACTATGTTTACAAACGGGCAGTCCGTGTGGGGTACAAGCGTTACGACCATTACCTGGTCAAATTGTCGCACCGCCATCGCTTGATACCCGGGCCAACCACCATGCCCTCCGCGCCCCTTACCGGCCGCGGCGTCTGTGTTTTCCCCGCTGGCAATTCGGGGATATCCGCAAACGCGGCATATTGCGCTCCCAGGCCGTAGGATGGCCTTCCCACCACAGGCCAGTCACTCCCAGCCTGGCTCGACCTACCTTGGGGCAGATCACGACGTATGGGAATGCGTCACTGCGCGCATTCAACGGAACAGTTGCAGAGGCGCCCTTCAATACCAAGTGATCCATGATGCCCTTGTCGATGGAACAGCTGCAGGCGGAGAATGAACGTCTGCGCGCGGAAGTCGCCCGGCTCAAGGCGGCCGCGGCCAACAGCCTGATGACCACGGAGCTCCCCATCCCCGCGGTGGTCTTTCATGTCGCGCGCGACGCGCAAGGCGTGCATCGGCTGCAATCGGTGAGCGGTGGCTGCCGCCAGCTTTTTGGCCTCACGCCCAGCGAAATGATGGCCTCCCCTCGCGATCTCTGGCAGTTGGTGTCTCCGGCCGACAGGGAGCGGGTACGTCAAACCATCGATGAATCGTTCCGGCTGCTCAAACCCTGGGACTGCGAGTTCCGCATCCTCGATCGCCAGGGCCAGGAGAAATGGGTGCAGGGCTCGGCCGGCGTTACCCAGGCCGAAATCGGCGTGCATTGGGTGGGCCTGCTCGTTGATATCACCGCGCGTCATCAGGCCGAAGCCGAGCTGAAGGCCGCCCACGAGGAACTGCGGCACGTCATCGACTCGGTGCCCGGCTGCGTCTGGTCGATCCTGCTGGACGAACACGGCAAGCCGCACGCGCGGTTCGTTTCGTCGGGCAGCAACCTCGTGTTGGGACGCCCGCCGGAGTACTTTCTGGCCGACATCATGACAAACTGGGTACAGATCATGCACCCCGACGATCAGCTGCGGGTGCAGGAGATCCTGGAGCGGATCATCGCCGGCCAGACCGAACGCGAAGACGAAGAATACCGCGTCTTCATGCCCGACGGCAGCATACGCTGGCTCCGCGACTGCGTCACGATCAAGATTCTGCCCGACGGCAAACGGGTGCTGTACGGCGCCACGATCGATATCACCCAACAGCACGAAGCGACCGAAGCCGTCAAGCTGGCTCACAAGCAACTGGAAAGCCGCGTGCTGGAGCAATCGGCCCAGCTCCACTCCTCACAGGAAGCACTCAGCCGCGAAACCGAGGTGCTGGAAAGCGTGCTCAATTGCATGGCCGATGGCGTGATGGTCGTCAACGAGGACGGCCACTTCGTGCGGTTCAACCCGGCTGCCGAACGCCTGGTAGGGCGAGGCCCCACCGAGGAGCAGTCGGCCGCCTGGCCCGACTACTTCGGCCTGTTTCTGCCGGACCAGAAAACCAAATACCCGGCCGACCAACTGCCGTCGGCCCGCGCGCGGCGCGGCGAGGTGGTCCGCGAAGCCGAGGTCTACGTCCGCAATTCGCAGCACCCGCAAGGCGTGTCGATCTCGGTGAATGCCACGCCGCTGTATAACCGCGAGGGCAAACTGCAAGGCGCCGTGGTGGTGATGCGCGACATCACCGAGCATAAGCGGTATCAAGAACAACTGAAGGCCGAGGAAGCCCTGCTGCGCAAGCTGCTCGAACTCCAGGAACGCGATCGCAAACTGATCAGTTACGAGATCCACGACGGCCTGCTGCAATACGTGGTCGGCGCCAAGATGATCGTGGAGTCGATTTGCCAGTCGTCCGACGGCAATGCCCGCGAACTGGCCAACACCGTTCGGCAACTGCTGGGCAACGCCATCAAGGACGGCCGGGCCGTGATTGCCGGGCTGCGGCCGATGGTGATCGACGAGCAGGGCATCGTCGGCGCGATCGAGTACCTGATTTCCGACGAGCCGATCAGCAAGCTCCAGATCGACTTCAAGCACGACGTGAAGTTCGACCGGCTGGCCCCGCCGCTGGAACAGACGGTTTTCCGCATTGTGCAAGAAGCGTTGACCAACGTCTACCGGCACAGCCAGACCGATCGTGCTAGCATCGAACTGAAACAGATCGACCATCGCCTACGGCTGGAAATATCCGACGACGGGGTAGGCTTCGATCTCAGCCAGGTGCCCAGCGATCGCTTTGGCGTGCGGGGCATCATGGAGCGTGCCCGGCTGTTCGGCGGCTCGGCCCAGATCAATTCGGCTCCCGGCCAGGGAACCCGCATCGTGGTCGAGATCCCGCTCGCCACGCATTGGGTATAAGTGCCGGGCCGTGGCCATCCGCGGACTGCGGCTAGCATTGCCATCACCGGAGCCCTACCAGCTCCGTCTACGGCGTCGCCCACGGGATGCTTTCATGGATAATCCGTAGGGGATTCCCCCCGCGAGGCCCACTGCTGTTGCTCAAGGGGCAGGTGTCGAGTACAGAACAGCTTCCCATTTGAACCACCCCTCCTCGTGCCGTACCCCGTCGGCGGCGGGTGGTTGCACTGCGAGCAATGATGCCGCAAACCACGGGGAAGCGTGGCCAGTTCTGAACGATCTTACCCGGCGAATGGATTTGCCTGGTGATGCACTACCCAACATCCCATCTCATCGCGCTGCGCGCCGTGCCGCTATCGATGCTGCTGGTGCTGTCGGCCGGGACCGGCTGCCAAAGCCTGGATCTTCCGCAGACAGCGCTGGCGGAATCGATGAACGCGCCGGCGGTGGCTCCGCCCGCGGTTGATGCCTTCACGTCGCCGCGTTCCACCGAGCGCCGCGATGCGTTGGCCTGGTGGAGCCAGGCGCCCGCCAATGCCAGCCGGACGCCACTGCCCGACGCCGCGCTGCCGTTGCAGCGCGACCCCGATCCGCGCGTGCGCGCCGAGTTTCCGGCAGCCGTCATCCGCAGCGGCCACAGCGACGCCGTGCCGATGGTGCTGTCGATGCTCGACGACCAGGAGATCCAGGTGCGGCTGGCGGCCATTGCCGCCTTGGGAACCCTGCGGCCCGATCATCCGCAGCGGCAACGCGCGTGTGATGCGCTGCGTGCCCGGCTCCAGGAACAAGCGGGCCATGGTGAGAAGATTCGCGCCGCCGCGGCCGGCGCGCTGGCCCAACTGGGTCAGTGGGACGACGTGCGGCCTTGCCTGGACGATCCGTCATGGCGGGTTCGCCTGGCGGTGGCGCAACAGCTTTCGCTGGCGCAACCCAATACACTACCCACGGACATCGCCGCCCGGCTGGTACACGACCAGCATCCAGCCGTGCAGCGGCAAGTGATCGATGCCGTCGCGGCTTGGTCCGCGGCCGAAGCCGTGCCGCTGTGGCTGGAAGCCCTGCAAAGCGACGCTTATCAAACGCGACTGGCTGCGCACGGCCACCTGAGCAAGCTGTGGCCGGCCGCGACCGAGTTCCCGTTTGATGCCCGCTCGACCGTGGAACGCGAAACCGCCTTGGCAAACTTGCGGGCACGCTGGGAGCAGGAAGGCTCGGCCGTGATTGCGGCCCAGCAAGCAAAGACTCAAGTGGCGCGCGTGCCCGACCAGCCCGGCACCACGCGACCGCCCGCCACGCAATGGACCAGTGCCACCGCCGACGGCCCGCCTGCGGGAACCGGCACCGCTACCGCGCAACCGGCCAGTCAGCAGGAAACCGCAACGACCACGCCGCCGGAAGGTTCGGCCAGCGCCGTGGTCCCGGCGTCCTATCAGCAAGTGGTCACCTCGGAAGTTTCGCCCGAGGCGCTCAACAAGCTGCGGCTACTGCTGCGGTCGATGCAAACCCACGCCGCCGACCAGCGGCAACAGCAGGATTGGGCCAAGCAGCTTGCCGCCCTGGGCGACAGTTTGTTGCCGGCGCTGGAAGCGTTGCACCGCGACCGGGTGCCGATCCCCGAGTTCATCTACGACGACGTGCTGCCGGAGCAGAGCGTGGTCTTCCGCTCGCTGGCTGATTTGTCGTCGCCTTCGGTCGACGTGCGGCGGCGCGCCGCCGTTGCGCTGAAGACAGCCGCGCAGGCTCAACCGCTTTCGCCGCTGGCCATCGACCGGCTGGCGACGCTTGCCGAGGCCCAGAAGGATGCCCTGGTCTGGCAGGCTCTGGTCGATGCCGCCGGCATCTCCGGCACCAGCGAGAGCGCCTCGCAAGCCGGCGATCGCTTCTGGCAGTTGGCGCTGGAACATCCGCAATCGGAAGTGCGCCGCCGAGCGTGCGAGTACGTAGGCCGTTTGCAGCGGGCGAAGCTGGCCTCATCGCTGGCGAAGCTGGCCGACGATCGCGATAGCCATGTTGCCCGGGCCGCCGCGCGGGCCCTGGGCCAGCTGGGACCGCAAGCCGACACGGCAGCCTTGGAGAAGATGCTGGCCTCGCGCGATCGCAGCGTGCGAGTCGAAGCCGCGGCCGCATTGTGCAAGGCCGGCATGCACGCCGGCGAAGCCGCCATCTCGCGGCTGTCATATGATCCCGATCCTCAGATTCGCATGCAGGTCGCCGAGGCGATTGGCGAACTGGCCGACGAGCAGTTCATCCCCATCCTGATTCGTTTCCTCGACGACGCGCGGAGTGTGCAGCGAGCCGCGCTCTTGGCACTGCCCAAGGTGGCCGGGCGCGACGTGGCCGCGGCAACCACCGCCACCGATGGCACCCCGCCGACCATCGCGCAGCAGGTCGCCGCCTGGAAATCGTGGGACAACGAACGGCGGACGAAGGTGGCCTCCGACGAACCGGCGCCCCCCGCCGAAACGGCCAGGGCCACCGAAAAGACGCAATTGCGGATCGTGCAGTAAGCGGCCGCCGCTGCGCTATCAGTGCTTTAGACCGCGCTCGATTCCAGCCGTCGGCCGCGTAACTGGTCCAGGGCCACGGCCGTGATGATGATCACGCCCACCACAATGTCCTGGAACGGGTTTTGCAACCCGAGCATCGTGCAGCCGTTGTAGATGGCCGCCATGATGCCGGCCCCGGCCAGCGTGCCGATCACGGTACCGCGTCCGCCACTGAGGCTCGCCCCGCCGATCACCACGGCCGCGATGATCCGCAGTTCGGCTCCCGTGCCGGAAGTCGGGTCGCCGTTGGACAGCCGGGCAAACTGGTACAAGCCGGCCATGCCGACGAACAGGCCGCCGATGGCATACACGGCGAGCTTCACCCGGGCGACGTTGATGCCGCACAACCGAGCGGTGGCTTCGTTCGAGCCCACGGCGAACACGTGGCGTCCGAACACGGTAAACCGCAGCACGGCCGCCAGAATCACGGCCAACAGCAGAATCAGCCAGATGCCCGAGGGCAGTAACAGCCACGCTGGCGTGGGCGTGGGCACCACCAGTTGCGGAATGATGGCCGGAATCGCATCCAACGCAGGCCGCACCGTGGTTTCGTCGGCCACCAGTTTGCCGATGCCCAAGTAAATGGTCATCGTGCCCAGCGTGACGATAAACGGCACCACCCGCAGCAAACTGATCAGGGCGCCATTGAGCAGGCCGGTCAGTAGCCCTGTGCCTAATCCTCCGACGACGGCAAGCACCGGCGAGTACCCTTCGCGCAGCAGCCAGGCAATCACCGTGGCGCACAGCGCCATCGCGGTGCCGGCCGAGAGGTCGATGCCTCCGGAGATCATGATGACGGTCATGCCCAGCGCGGCCATGGTCACCGTGGCCACTTGCACGAGCATCGCGCGGCCGCTCTGAACCGTCCAAAAGTTGCTCTTGAAGCTGCGGGCAGCTTCCACCACCGACGTGTTGGAGCTGCCGCCCATCTGATCCTGCAAGTGCACGACGAACTCGGCGGCCACAAAGAACAGCAGCACGCCGGCCAACGCCATCGGCGGTCCCAAGCCGCCGCCCAAGAGCCGCGCCGCCGGCCAACGAAACTGCAGCCACACCAGGGCTGCCAGATCGATGGCCAGTCCTACCGGTCCCAGCACGTAGAGCAGTCCAACCGCAGCCAGGGCCGCGCCTTGCACGGCGGCGATCCGCCAGGGGTTTTCAACCGCCAGGGCGTGCAGGATGCCGCCGCTCACCGCCCACGTGATGGCCGCGGCGACGGCCAGCGCAACGAGCCCCAGGCCGATTTCCTGAACCAGCGATCCTTCGTCGGCGTTTGCCGCATCGGCGGTTGCCGTCGAAAGTCCGGCCGATAACGTCGCCAGAATCGCGGCAACGGCAGCCGACGCCGCCAACCCTCGCGCAAAGCGGCGAAAGACCGTCGTGTTGTCGTCGACGGCCACCATGCTCAGCGCCAGGTAGTACAGCGCCAACAGGATCGGCAACGACGTGGCCGCGACCAGCAGCCACGTTTGAAGCATCTCAGGCACGGTTCACGCCCAACATCAAACCGCGGGGAGCCCCCGCTTTTGGCCCTGTTTGCAGAACGCCCCCAACACCGGGATTGTGAACCGAAATCGAATCGATGTCTATGGATTGCCAGCAGTTGTGAACCGCCGGTTGCGTTGCGCACGTAGAACATGGCAGTTGTCTTTCGCAGACGTGAACTTCAATCAGGCGCCGCGGGGGCCAGCCCGCCGAAGCGGGGGTAGCCCTCACATACACCAGCGATTGCTTATACGTTTTAAGTGGCCAGTTTCGGCCGGTTCTGACGATCAAAGGGTGGTGAAACCGGAAGAGTTGACCTAGAATGAGGGCTCGGGGTGAGATCACCCAAGTTGCCGTGGCGCACCGTCGCGGGGGATCACGGCGCGCGGAATTGCCGCGGCAAGTCACGCGTTGGCCGACCTGCCGGCGCCGCACTGCGGCTCCTGCCCGCAGATGAACCATCCCGCCTTCCTTACGGTAGCTGTCGCATCCTTGTCGCAGCCCTGGCGAACGAACCTTGTGAGGCAGCATGTTCGTCGCTGGCTGGCGGCATGGCCCGCCCGGCAACTACCCATCATCGACCTGCATTCCGGTAGACCTGCGTCCCGGTACACGCGGATCGGTAACCGCGGCGGCCGGACGGCATTGGTGTACCATTCCTGCCAACGTTGGAGGCTCCTCGCTTGAGCGGTCGCTTCCGAATCTCGATCGTTGCCGTCGCCGCGCTGGTATTGCTGCGCATCGCGATCGGCTGGCACTTCTTCTACGAGGGCTCGTGGAAGTATCGCCACGCCAGTTTTTCGGCTGAACCGTTCCTCAAACAAGCGCGAGGGCCGTTCGCCTCCTGGTATCGCAACCTGATTCCCGACTACTACGGCTACGAGCGGTTGAACGTGGAGCGGATGGCCGCCCGCTGGAGCGACCTCAAGAACCGCTTCGTGGCCCGCTACGGCTTCAACGACGAGCAGAAGAAGGCCGCCGATGCGGCGCTGGAGCGTCGCAAGAAGCAGCTCGCCGACCTGCTCAGTGACGACGAGGCCGTGACCAAGTACCTAGCCGGCCTGAAAGCCTGGCGCGAGAAGGAAACCCTGGCCGCTACCCAGGAGATCCCCTACCAGCGTCAGCGGCAGTGGGACAAGTGGCAGGAGCTGCAGCGCGAAATCGCTCCGATCCTGAGCGAAGCGAGCAAGATCGACGAGGGCTTTGAAGCCGACCTCGATGCCCTGGTCAACGATCAGCAGCGGCAAGGCCTGGTGGCCTCGGCCCTGGGCTTCCGTCCCTCGGGCGTGGTCTGGGGCGCCGCCGCGGGTGCTTGGCTGGTGGTATCATTCGTGCTGTTCTACTTGGCCTGCTGGGTGAACCGGCAGTCGCCGCCGGGCTTTGGCAAATCGTTGGGGCTGGTGCTGGGCGCCAACGTGGTGTCGATCGCCATCACCGCCGGCCTGGCCGGCCTCGCGGCCCTGGCACTGGGGCGGGCCAACGCGCTGGATCAATTCGATGTCCGCTCAGGCTTGGCTCTGTTGGCGCTCCTGGTGAACTTCGGCCTGTTCGTCTGCCTGGGCGGCCGGCTCTACGAGCGCAAGATTCCCGCCGAGCGTGGGCCGCGGATCGCCTTCACGCAGGGCGGACTGCACCTGGTGCTGGCCCTGGCCGCGTTTGCGGCGCTGTGGGTCAAGCTGGTCGACGCCCATCCGCATAACTGGTCGCGGCTGGAAGTGCTCGAAGGGCTCACCACCTACGGCCTGATGGCCATCGGGCTGTGCCTGATGCTGGGGCTGTTCACCCGGCTGGCGGCGCTGGCCGGCGCCGGCTTTTTGCTCTCGGCCGTGATCCTGGCCCAGGTAGCCTGGCCGGGTTACTTCCCGCAGTTGCCGCCTTCGGCCGGTCACTC
Organism: uncultured Planctomycetales bacterium; assembly: GCA_937927735.1. Lineage (GTDB taxonomy): Bacteria > Planctomycetota > Planctomycetia > Pirellulales > S012-138 > CALBRZ01. The sequence goes on along the minus strand of CALBRZ010000042.1, from coordinate 35,431 downwards.
ATTGATCATCAACAAAGAAGTCATTGAAATGCTTGCCCTGATCGCCCTGGCCGGCACGGCGGTGGGTCGCTGGGGCGGCTTGGATTTCCTGGTTCATCATCTGGTCACCCTCCCCGTTGTTGGTAAAGGGCGCGATCATGCGTAGTCCTACTCCTGAAGAAAGGGCCATCGGCCGCGAGAACTTCTACGGCGCAATCGCGAGCCCCCACCTCTCCCGTCGCGAGTTCCTGCTGGGGAGCGCTGCCGCGGGTTTGGTGTCCGGCGCGGGCCTGGGCGCCTACTACTTCGGTTATGGCAAGAGCGTGGGCGACCCGGTGCGGGTCGGCGTGATCGGCACCGGGGATGAAGGCAGCGTGCTGATCGGCGCCCACAATCCCGAATACCTGAACATCGTGGCCATCGCCGACATCCGGCCGTACAACATCCACCGCGCCTTCCACGGCGACCAGAGCTCACCCAACGCCTACCTGGTGCGGCCGGGCCTGATGAAGAAGTACGACTGGAAGTCCGAGGACCAGGCGCGCAAGCACGTCAAGGTCTACGACAAGGACTACCACGAGCTGCTGGATGATCCGGATGTAGAAGCCGTGATCATCGCCCTGCCGCTGCACCTGCACCACATCGTCGCCATCGAGGCGATGAAGCGCGGCAAGCACGTGCTTACCGAAAAGCTGATGGCCCACAGCGTCCATCAGTGCAAGGAAATGGCCCGCGTCGCCCAGGAAACGAACAAGTACCTGGCCACTGGCCACCAGCGGCACTACAGCGTGCTGTACGACAATGCCGTGGCGATGATCCGCGAAGGCCTGCTGGGCGATCTGCACCACATCCGCGCCCAATGGCACCGCGGCAACCTGCCCGGCGCCGATAGCTGGCAGCCCAAGCTGCCCGCCGAAATCATCAAGGAACTGGCCAGCATCGAACGCCGGCTCAACGATCCCAAGACCGACGGCTTCACGCTGGGCATGCTCCAGGAGCGGCACCGGCTGTACACCGAGATGGCCAAGGACGCCATCCTGGGCGAGGTTGACAAGGAAACCGGCAAGACCCTGGCCGAGAAGTACGGCTACCAGGAGAAAACCGGTTACGGCCCCGACGGCACGCTGACCATCTCGCCGCTGGAAGAGCTGATCCGCTGGCGGTTGTTCGACCGCACCGGCGGCGGCCTGATGGCCGAGCTGGGCAGCCACCAGTTGGACGCGGCTGGCATCTTCATCAGCGCCATGGCCAAGGACGGCAAGAAGGCCCTGCCGCTGACCGTGTCGGCGATGGGCGGCCGGCACATCTTTCCGTACGACCGCGACGTGGACGATCACGTCTACTGCATGTACGAGTTCCCCACGCCCGCCTACGATCCCAAGGACCCCAAGACCCACGACAAGAAAATCGTGGTCACCTACTCCTCGATCAACGGCAACGGCTTCGGCGGCTACGGCGAAGTGGTGCTGGGCACCCAAGGCACGCTGATCCTGGAACGCGAGCAGGAAGTGCTGCTCTATCCGCGCGAAGGCTTCACCCGCGTGGGCGTGAGCAAGAAGAAAGACTCGGCGGTGCTCGACACCACGGCCAGCGGCGGCAACGATTCGGCCATCGCCAAGGCGGCGCTGGATCGTGGCCCGGTCAGCCGCGGTTACTGCGAAGAAATGGAACACTGGGCTTGGTGCATCCGCAACCAGTCGCCCGAGAACCAGCCCAAGTGCCACCCCGAAGTGGCGTTGGGTGACGCGGTGATCGCCCTCACCACCAACATCGCGATCGCCCGCGGCAAGAAGGGCGAGTCGAACCTGATCCACTTCGATCCCGAGTGGTTCAAGATCGAGAGCGACGCCACGCCCGAAGGCATCAAGCCAGACATCAAGAAGTACGCCTAACCCGGCAATCGCGGGCGGCCTGAACGTTTACAGCCAATGCGCGCCGTTTGCCCCCAAAGGCACGGCGCGCATTTTTTCTGCGCCGCTACTTGCGTGAAGTAACGTCGGCCAATAGCCAGGCCACCGGCCCAATGAGTGCCACAAACAAGCCCAGCAACAACGCCCACTCACCGAACTGCTGCGGCTTGGCCAGCATCGCCAGGGCCAGGCCGGGCAGTACCGCAACCGCGGCTCCGCCGTAGCGGCGGAATAGGGATCGGCTGCGAGGGGAACCAGACTCTGGTTCGCGAGTTTGCATTGTTCACCGTGGGCGCAACAAAAAGCCCCGAGAGATGTGCCGGGCGGATCTCTCGGGGCGAAAACCGAATTGTCTGTATTGGTTAGGCGGCGACTAGCGACGCGGTTCGCGCGGACGAGCTTCGTTCACCGTCAACGTGCGGCCGCCGAGCATTGCTCCGTTCATTTGAGCTACGGCCTCATCGGCACCGTCGGCCATTTCCACGAAGCCGAAGCCCCGGGAACGCCCCGTTTCGCGATCTTCAACAACCTGAGCCCGGGTGACGGTGCCGAACCGCGCGAACGCTTCACGCAGCTCTTCCGTCGTGGTCTTGTAGCTCAAGTTCCCGACATACAAATTCTTCGTCATGACGCTCCTCTGCGATCCGGCGGATGGATCGCCCAAAAACAAACGATCAACCGGCGTCGCCAGTACGGCGACGGGAAGACGCTGGGGGTGCTGGCTTGGCGTTGGCCGACAGGTTTGCCCCCGGCGCTGCTTACCACCGCCCGGCGCGGGGCAAGCTGGCCAATCGAGACAAAAGGCAGCGACTGAGAAAGCTGCGCTCGCCTACGAAATGCTTCGCGAAGTGAAAGTCATCCGCCTGTGCAGAGCATGCGTCAACCGCGGCCCCTGGTATCTTCCCCCGGGAGACAACTGGCTCTCCCGGCGGGCGGAATTATAGTCCCACCCCCCCAATGGAGGCCAGACTTTTCGGGGCAAAATTCCTCCTAATGGGGTATTTTCCCCAAATCGCGCCACCGCCAGTGGCTGCATTCGGCCCCGGCACGCCGCGGTCGCCGCCAGCCGCTGCCGGAAAGCCGCTGGACACCCGCCGCTAGGACGCTCCGCCTGGCGACTGGCGGTACCGCCGGGCGTTGGCCACGTAATGCTCGGCCGCCTGGCGAATCCGCTCGATGTGCTCGGGCTTGAGCTCCCGGGCTACGCGGGCGGGCATGCCTACCACGAGAGAACCAGGGGGAACGACCATCCCTTCTTTCACCAGCGCCCCGGCGCCGAGCAGGCTGTTTTCGCCAATCACGGCGCCGTTCATCACCACCGACCGCATGCCGATCAGCACGTTGTCACCCACGGTCGCGCCGTGAACCAGGGCCAGATGCCCCACAGTCACGCCGGCGCCCAGCGTGCACGGCACGCCTTCGTCGGCATGCAACACCGCGCCGTCCTGCACGTTGGTCCGAGGGCCGATCCGGATCGCATCCATGTCGCCGCGGATCACGGCGTTGAACCACACGCTGCTTTCTTCCTCCAGCGTCACGTCGCCTACCACGACGGCTCCCGGAGCAATGAATGCCGTGGGGTGAACCAGCTCGGGACGGAAGACAACCGGGCCTTGATCCTTCATTGCTTTTCCTCGCCAACCGGCAGATGGATGGTCATGGTGGTGCCTTGCCCCGGGCTGCTGTCCACGTCGATGGTACCGCCGTGCATGGTGACGATCCGCCAGGCCTTGCTCAGGCCAACACCCAGCCCCCGCCCCGACTCACGACCCGAGTAATACGGATCAAATAAATGCCGCCGCACCTCGGGTCGGATGCCCGGCCCCGTATCGGCGACAGCGATCATCACCTCGCCGCCTTGCCGCGCCCACCGCAGCCGCAGTTCACCGCGGCCGGCCAACGCGAACAGGCTGTTCAGGCACATCGCCCGAACGGCCGCCAACAACTGCGAGCGATCGGCCTTTACCTGCACGGGCTGTGCCGGAGGTTCCGCCCGCAGGGCCACGCCTTCAGCGCCTGGGTGCATGGCCAACTCGGCCAGCAATTGCTCGATCGCCGGCCCCAGGTCAAACACCTCGGGCTGGGGCTGGGGAGGCCGGGCAAAGAACATCAAGTCGGCGATCATCTCGTGCACGCGCTGGGCCTGAGCGTGGATCAGGGCCGCGTCGCGGCGCCGTTCCGGGCTGATCTCCGACTGCATCATCAGTTGTGCCCTGCCGCTGATGACCGCCAGCGGATTGTTGATCTCGTGGCCGGCTCCAGCGGCAAACTCGGCGAGGGCTTCGAGCTTTTCGCGTTCCAGTTCGGGCGACAGGACGCCGGGCCATTTGGACGCATCGGCCCTGGTCGGCGCGACGGCAGCAGCAGGCTCCGAAGCTGGCTCAGCAGCTTCAATCGCCGGTGTCGGCGTGGCCGCAAGCTTGGGCAGCAACCGCGACAAGGCGAGATTGCCTTGCAGATTCCAGGGGCGCCAGGCTCGGGCGGCATGCGACGCGGCTCGGCGCGCGGCCTTGAACGCTTCTTCGTCCACTTCGTCGCCGCGCAGTGCCGCGGATACGGCGGCCACCACCGGATCGGTTTCGGCGCTTTGCAACTGATCCACGCCGGCCTGAAGTCTGTCGGCAGCATCGACCAGCCACGCGGGCAGCCAGGCCGCGAATCGCCGCACCGATAGCGCGGCCTCAGTTGATGGGATCGCCTCGCTGCTCAGCCAGGCAGCCGCGTTATGCACCAGTCCCAGCAGATACACTCGCTGCTTGAGCCGCCCGGCGCTCACCTGGTCATCGCGCACCGGCTGCATGTCCGCGATTGTTGTCGCCAGCGCGGCGGTGTTCACACTCTGCCGTGCCAGACGCCGCCAGCGTTTGACGATCTTGCGGCTAACAGAAAGGCGTCTCCCATCAGCAGCAGCCAGCGCCGCCTGGCAACGCTCGACGCCCACCGGGGAAGCCAGCCACGCCGCGCAGGCAGCCAAGGTGCGCGGCGGTTCATCCGTACCGCGAGCCAGAACGAGTGCCCACAGCGTGAGCGCCGGATCGATCGCCAGCGTGGCTGCCAGCGGGGCCGCTTCGCCGGTGGCCAGGGCGGCCAACAGCGCCAGTTCGCTGGCAGGCAGACAGGGCAGCCGCACGCCACCGGCCACATCTACCGGTAACAGCCGCCCGATCTCAGAATGCTTTCTGTGGGGCACGCTTCAACGCTGCTGAACGAAATAGCCAGACGCAAAGCAACGGCCGGTGCCGCAACCAGCGCCCGGCCGCTACTCGACGTACGTTCGCGCTAGTGCCCACAACGCATGGCCGTCGGCGCGCGGAGGAACCATCACCTGTTTTGGAAACCGAAAGTGCTCGCCAGGGTTTCGGGGCGGCCCCCGATGCCGGGGCGCGGCCCGTTACTTCATGGGCGAGACTTCCATATCCAGCAGGGTGCAAATGCGTTCGAGGAGTTTCTCGACCTCGAATGGCTTGTGCAGGAAGTCGTTGGCTCCAGCGGCCCGGAGTTCCTCGATCTTGTCGTCCTCGACCATGCCGGAGATGCAGATGATCCGGATGTCGTCCATCGACTTCTCGCTGCGGACACGCTGGCACACTTCGCGGCCATTGATATCCGGCAGCATGACATCGAGCACGATCAGGTCCGGGTGGTACTCCTTGACCATCATGCCGGCATCGAAGCCGTTGTTGACGGTCTTGACTTCAAACCGCCCGTCCCGTTCCAAGACGTCGGACATCAGCTCGACGAGTTCTTGATCGTCGTCCACGATCAGCACTTTCCGTCGACCGCTATCCAAGGCATCTGTGGGGATGCCGTTGTCGCGCATGAACGCGTAAAGCTGGTCGCGGGGGATCCGGCGGAACCGGCTACCGGGAACCCGAAAGCCCTTGAGTTGCCCCGAATCAAAGCAGCGGATGATGGTTTGCTGACTGACCTTGCAAATCTTGGCCGCTTCGCCTGTGGTGAATACCGTTTTCATATTCTGCTAACCACCCTCTCCCTAGCCGATGGCTAGTCAGCAGGAACCACCACGATTCGCGCCGCACGAACCGTCCAGGTTCCAAGTCGTCCATGTTGCGGGCGCCGGAAAGTCTCCCGTAAAATCCTTCTCGACCGTAAATCGAGCACCTTCCGACCTCGATGCAAAGGCTCACCTCGACCATCTCTGCCGAGATTGCCGAAATTGCCGTGCTGGTGGAATTATAGCCAGCTTCCGAGGTGAGTCAACATCGGTCTGTTGTGCGCAAATTGTTTCAACAGAACACCTTGCGAATACCGCCCCGTTTTCCAGCGGTGGCAAACTGCCTTTTTTCGCAAGCACCATTGCCGGCCCGTCAACCCCTTATCTTAGGGGCACACACGGGATTCTCCCATCGCCCTCTTGCGGCTGTTTCTCGCAGCCGGCGCGCCAAAACTAGCGCCGAGGTGGGCTAGGCAGACCGGGGAGGCAGTTTGGACCACGTGGTCCTCTGTTCCCGCGTCGTGCCAAGCGTTGCCCTGACTAGCCTGAAGTCCCCGCGGCACGACCGATGGCCAACCGCCGCAAACACCCCAAGCCTCCGCTTATGCCGCAAGCGTCCATTGGCCCACGTCGGCATAACCGGACTACCCAGCCCTATCAATCGGCAGAATCGGCAGGCAACTTCGGCGGGATAGTGCGCTCTGAGAACTTTGTGCGAATGCCCACACTGGCGCGACTGCATCGTCGCTAGCGCTGACAGCGACTCAATCTGCTAAACCAGGCAAACGATGCGGCGCCGCCACCACCGTCGCGGTACACGGTTGCACGTTCCGCAGTTGACCACGGCGCGCCCCGGCTAGCCGCGAACATCGATGTTCACTGGCCGGCCTACGATCGCCGCCGCTTGGGCCTCACTTGGCGTCCAACGAGAAATGGCCCGGCAACAGATCAGCCAGCGTCAATTCGACCACCAACTCCGGCTCGGCCGGATCGACCAGCAGCAGTCGCATCGCCGGCCCGAACTCCACCAGCACTTGTCGGCAGGCGCCACACGGTGTGGCCCGGCCGGGTGCTGCCACCGCAATCACCTCAATCGCCGTGGCTCCACCGACCACCGCGTTTAGCACGGCCACGCGCTCGGCGCAGGTGGTCAGGCCATACGACGCGTTCTCCACGTTGCAGCCTGGATAGATCTGCCCCTGAGGGCTCCGCACCGCGGCCCCCACGGCAAAGCCGGAGTAAGGGCAATAGGCCCTCTGCCGCGCGACAATCGCTGCGCTGACCAAAGGGCGGTCCGCATCATCCACTGGGCGAGGCTGCGGTAACATGAACGTCATGTAAGGCCACCACCTGCTCAACGTCTAAGTCCCTTACCATAGGCCACTTAGAGCCGTTCTGCCAACGACGCGGGGCACCGCTGCTCTGCGGACGGCAGCATTCCGCCGGGGGTGCGGAAAGCCACCGCGACCACGTCCACCAGAAAAATCGCAATTCGCATCTTCCACGCACGAAAAGCCTTCAGCAAAACCCGGCCCGGTCGGGCGTACTTGCATTGACAGGCGTACACTGCCGACTATAGTGTTCACCCATACACGTCAGACACGGCAGGGCGGTCAGCAGCGGCCGCAACGCAGCTTCGCGGTGGTTGGTCTTTTTACCACAAGGAGGGTCGGCATGTTGGTCCTTTCGCGTCGGCAGGAAGAGGCTCTGGTGATCGACGGCGACATCATCGTGCGCGTGCTCGAAGTGAAGGGCAGCACCGTGCGATTGGGGATCGATGCGCCGGCCGACGTTCGCATTCAGCGGCGCGAGATCATCCTCCGCCGCGAGGGCGAACCTAGCCACGCGGTGTGAACCGCTCGGCAGCTTCCCGCCACCCACGCGGCGGGCATATCCCTTCGGGGCATGAACCTTTTCCGTAGCGCACCTGGTACCGGCCGTGGCACATGCAGCCATGGCAGAAACCATGTGGCGCGAACCTCTCCCCTTTTCTTCGCGTCTCACCCAGGGAATGATGCACGTAGCCGGTTGAGCGCGCGCCGGGGGTACTCGTTTCAGCCGGCTTTCCCGCGGGTTCCACTTCGCGGTTGTTGCGACTGCTCAGCAGCCCCCCAGGCCGGATCGCAGCGCCCTGAACGCTTAGGCGCTGTCGCTATTCGTATGCAGGTCGGTGCCCGTTCGCAGAAAAACGCCGACCCTGGGGCGTATTGATTGGTTGCGTTCGGCGGGGGCGCCGCTCCGCCCCGAAATGCCCACGATTCCAGACACCCGGTGGTCGCCTTTGGTCATGGGCAGCGCAAGACACAATCGTTGGTGCCTGTTCCCTGCCTAGGATAAGCGAACCGGTTATGGCGTCAGATGTTGAACCCTCGGTCAAGGATGGCCCCGACTCTGCGCCGCGGGCTGGGTCGTCGGAGGAAGCCGGGCCGCAAGGTTATTGGCGGCGCTGGTGGTCGGAGCCTGCCGGCGGCCGCGACGTGCTCCGGCTGGCCTTGCCGCTGGTGATCTCCACGATCTCGTGGACGATCATGCACTTCATCGACCGCATGTTCCTGTTCTGGTACTCCCAGGACGCGATGGCGGCCGCACTGCCGGCGGGCGTGCTCTCGTTCGCCGTGCTCTGCTTCCCGCTGGGCATCTGTCAGTACGTCACCACGTTTGTTTCGCAATACCACGGCGCGCGGCGGCCACGCGAGATCGGCGCCGCCGTGTGGCAGGGCGTGTGGGTCGGCGCGATGGCCACGCCGCTGATCCTGGCCACCATGCCGCTGGCCCCGCTGGTCTTCCACTGGGCAGGCCACGAAACGCGCGTGGTTCAATACGAGATCACGTATTACCAGGCGCTGTGTTGGAGCGCGCCCGGCTTTTTGATTTCCGCGGCGTTATCGTCGTTCTTCACGGGCCGCGGCCAGACCTGGGTGGTGATGCTGGTCGACGGTTCAGCCGCGATGCTCAACATCGCGCTCGACTACGCCTGGATCTTCGGCCACTGGGGTTTCCCCGAAGGAGGCGTGTGGGGCGCAGCCATGGCCACCAACGTGGCGCTGACGGCCAAGATGCTGGTCTACCTGGTGCTGTTCCTGCGGCGCAAGGAACGCATCGCGCACCGGACGCTGGCCGGCTGGCCGCTCGATCCGCACCTGTTCTGGCGGCTGCTGCGGTTTGGCTTCCCCGCCGGCGTGCAACTGGTGCTCGAAGTCACCGGGTTCACCATCTTTCTGTTTCTGGTGGGCAAGATCGGACCGATGGAACTGGCTGCCAGCGGCATGGCGCTCAATGTCAGCACGTTGGCGTTCATGCCGATCGTCGGCCTGGCCCTGGCCGTGACCACGCTGGTCGGACAATACCTGGGCGACAACCGCGACGATCTGGCCGCCAAGGCCACCTGGACCAGCCTGCTGATTTCGACCGCTTACATGGCGGTGCTCTCGATCCTGTATATCGGTGTGCCGGATCTGTTCCTCGCCGGCTACATGGCCAGCGGCAGCGAGTCGGAAAACATTCGCCGCACGGCGGTGGTGCTGCTGCGGTTCGTGGCGGCGTACAACCTGTTCGACGCACTCAACCTGATCTTCGTCAGCGCCATCAAGGGGGCGGGCGATACCCGGTTTGTGCTGTTCACCACGCTGATCATGGCTTCGGCCCTGGGGCTGGGCAGCCTGGCCGCAGTCGAGTGGCTGGGTGCAGGTCTGTACGGCCTGTGGACGTTCGTCACCGTGTGGCTATGGTTCCTGGGCAGCATCTACCTGCTGCGGTTCCTCCAGGGGCGGTGGCGGACCATGCGCGTGATCGAACCGGCGCTGGAAAACGCCTGATCCCGGTGGGCCATCGGCCCCCCTGCCGGCTCTTCCCTTCGCCCGCCCGGCTTGGGGGGCTCGATCGCAGCAGACATCTTTTATCCGTAACGTTGGCAACGGCCGCGCAAGCTGGTTATCGTATGGCGCTGGCCGCGGGGGAAACTTGCGCTTCCCCCTGGACGCCGAGGGCACCGCCCTCGGGTCAGGTGCCCCGCCCGCCTACACGAACCAGGCCATGGTTAACCATTGTGGCCAAGCCACGTTTCAGGAGTTCTGCCGATGAAGTTGCGTTCGTTCTGCGCATGGGCCGCGGTCGCGGCCTGCTTGCTGTTGCCTGCCTCGCTGCAGGCCGAGGTCAAGCTGCCAGCCATCTTCGGCGATCACATGGTGCTGCAGCGTGAGATGCCGATTCCGGTCTGGGGTTGGGACAAGCCCGGCACCGAAGTGACCGTCACCTTGGGCGATACCTCGGCCAAGGCGACCGCCGGCGAAGATGGCCGCTGGATGGTTAAGCTCCCGGCGCAAAAGGCCGGTGGCCCGCACACGGTGAAGGTGTCGGGCAGCAGCGACGTCACCTTCAACGACGTGCTCATCGGCGAAGTGTGGCTCTGCTCGGGCCAGTCCAACATGGAGTGGACGGTCGCTCGCAGCGCCAATGCCCAGGAAGAAATCGCCAACGGCAATCACCCGCGAATCCGCCACATCAAGATCCCGCACGTGCCGGCCGACAAGCCGCAGCAGGACGTGAAGGCCGGCCCCTGGCAAGCGGCCACGCCGGAAACGGTGGGCAACTTCACGGCGGTGGGCTATTACTTCGCCCGCGAACTGCAGAAGGAGCTGGACGTGCCCATCGGGCTGATCGGCTCCAACTGGGGCGGCACGCGGATCGAGCCGTGGACCCCGCCGCAAGGCTTCCAAGCCGTGCCGGCGTTGAAGGACATTGCCGCCAATCTGGATAAGTACCCCGCCCGCAATGCTGAAGGCAAAATCAACCACCAGTCGCCGCTGGCCCTGTACAACGGCATGATCGCCCCGCTGGTGCCCTACGGCATTCGCGGCGCGCTCTGGTACCAGGGCGAGTCGAACAACGGCGAAGGCATGCTGTACTACGAGAAGATGAAGGCCCTGATCGCCGGCTGGCGCGACCTGTGGCAGCGGCCGGACCTGCCGTTCTACTTCGTGCAGCTTGCTCCCTATACCTACGGCGGCGATCCCGAACGTCTGCCCGGCATCTGGGAAGCCCAGACCGCCGCGCTGTCCATCCCCAACACGGGCATGGCGGTGACGGTCGATATCGGCAACATCAAGGACATCCACCCCACGAACAAGCAGGACGTGGGCAAGCGGCTGGCCCTGTGGGCGCTGACCAAGACCTACGGCAAGCAGGGCCTGGTGTACAGCGGCCCGCTGTACAAGTCGGTCACGTTTGAAGGCTCCAAGGCCCGCCTCCAGTTCGATCACGTGGGCAGCGGCCTGGTTTCGCGCGACGGCAAGCCGCTGACCTGGTTCCAGATCGCCGGCAAGGACGGCAAGTTTGTCGACGCCACCGCCACCATCGACGGCGATACCGTGGTGGTCGAGTCGCCCGAGGTGAAGGAACCGACTGCCGTCCGCTTCGCCTGGCACCAGACGGCCGAGCCGAACCTGTCCAATCGCGAAGGTCTCCCGGCCTCGCCGTTCCGGACCGACAAGTAAGCCGGTCTCCTGCGCCGCGGCTGCCCTGGCGGTGGCGGGGTGGCACCAATCCCCCAAAGCCTCCCAGCATCGCGCGGTGTGAGTCCTGGTAAGCCCAACATCCCCGAGGCGGGCGCTGCCCCCAGCAGGCGGCCCCGCCTCGGGTTCATTTGGGGCCGGCTGCTGGTGCATCGGCTCCCCAAGAGCACCAGGCCGGCCCCCCGCGGCGAGTTGCCGCTGCAAAGGCCTTCCCCTTATAATGCCGGCACTTTTACGCTAATTTGACGGCTGCAAAGGTCTTCTCGTTCCAAGTCAAGTCCCGCGAACAGCGGGCGGAAGGATAGCATTCATGGCGCGCGGCAAGTACCTGTTTACGAGCGAATCGGTCAGCATGGGTCACCCCGACAAGCTGGCCGACCAGATTTCCGACGGCATCCTCGATGCCTTGCTTGCTCAAGATCCGCTCAGCCGCGTCGCTTGCGAAACGCTCGTCACGACTGGCTTGGCCTTGATCGCCGGCGAGATCACGACCAACGCCGTGATCAACTACGCCGACGTGGTTCGTGACGTCATTCGCGAGGTGGGCTACACCAGCGAGGACCTGGGCATCTCGGCCGATACCTGCGCCGTGATGGTGTCGATCGACAAGCAGAGCCCCGACATCGCGATGGGCGTCAACAACGACGAGTCGCGGCAGAAGGACATTGGCGCCGGCGACCAGGGCCTGATGTTCGGCTACGCCTGCAACGACACGCCGGAAATGATGCCGCTGCCGATCGCATTGGCGCACCGCATCATCAACCGGCTTACCGAGGCTCGCTTCAACAAGGAAGTGCCCTGGCTGCGTCCCGACAGCAAGAGCCAGGTGACGATCGAGTTTGAAGGCAATCGGCCGGTGCGTGTCGATACCGTGGTGGTGTCCACGCAGCACGCCGACAAGATCGACGGCCGCGAGCTCACGCAGGACGAGATCCGCGACTATGTCATCAACCAGATTGTGAAGCCCTGCCTGCCCGAGGATCTGGACTCCTCGCAGACCAAGTACTTCATCAACCCGACCGGCCGCTTCGTCCGCGGCGGCCCGCACGGCGACTGCGGTCTGACCGGCCGCAAGATCATCGTGGATACGTACGGCGGCTGGGGCCGGCACGGCGGCGGCGCGTTCAGCGGCAAGGACCCCACCAAGGTCGACCGCAGCGCGGCCTACATGGCCCGGCACGTGGCCAAGAACATCGTGGCCGCCGACCTGGCCGACCGCTGCGAGGTGCAGTTGGCCTATGCCATCGGCGTCTCGGAGCCGGTGAGCGTGTACGTCGACACGCAGGGCACGGGCCGCATCGACGACGCCCGCATCTGCGAGCTGGTGCGCGATCTCTTCCCGCTCTCGCCGCGCGGCATCATCGAGTACCTGGACCTGCGGCGGCCGATTTATCGCCCGACCGCCTGGGGTGGGCACTTTGGCCGCGAGGGCTTCAGTTGGGAAAACACCTCGGCCGCCGAGAAACTGGCCGCGGCCGCCGGCGCCACCGTGGCCTCGCGGTCCTAGTACCGTAATACCGCAAGGACAGATACAAGCAGCGATACGTCGCCACCGCCGGGAGCCGCACAGGCCCCGGCGGTTTTCGTAGCCGCGGCTTGGTTTCCTTTGTTCGCCTCCAACCGACACGGAACGTCAACCCGGTGAGCCAGCGTCCCCATTTTTCGATGGATTCGCCCAGGCGCGACCAGGCTGATCGCGCCCGCGCAGACCGCGACGCCGCAGCGCGCGCCACGGGGACGCACGCGGCCGATGCGGCGCTGGAAACTTTCTGGCGGCATGTGCGCCGAGGGCTGCTGGCTGTCTCTGCTCTCTGGCTGCTGACGGTTCCTATCCTGCTGTGGGTTCGCCGCGCGCAAGAAGCCTTGGTGCAGCCGCCTGCCTGGCCTGCGGCAATCGTCTTTGGCCTGGCGCTGCTCGGAGCCGCGGCGTTGTGGCGCAGCCTGGCGGTGGCCGCTGACGATGAGCCCTTGCCCAGCTCCAATCCCCTTGGTCGCTGGTGGGAAGCGTTCTTGCGCAGGCTTGAGTCGCCCACCTTGGCGCTGGTGGTGCCAACGCCGCTGCTTGCGGCCACGGCTGCTGCGCTCACGTTCAGCGGCGGCAGCGTGGTCGGCGTGGTGATGCTATGGGTTCTTGTCACCATCGCGGAAACGGCCGCCTGGTGCCGACAGGCAGGCCATGTCTTTGGCCCGCGCTGGCGCTCGGCCGCGGCGGTAACCGACGTTGCCGGTCCAACCACCGCGCAGGAAGCAACGAAGCTCGCAGCGAACGTAACCGCGTCGTCCAACGGTGAAGCGCACGCCCCCTTGGCCGACGACCATCGCACGTGGGATCCCACACCGCCGCAACTGCCAGCAGAAACGGTCGGCGGCTGGCCGGCTGGCGACGTTGAAGAAGAGCCCGAAGCACCTGAATCAACTTCAGAGCCGGCGGCATCATCGCCGCTCGAAGCTGCCGCTCAACCAACGCTGTTGGCGGAAGAAGAAGCGTTCTTCGGTGATGTCGAGGGCATCCTGCCCGACGACGTCCAGCAGCAATGGACCCGTTCGCGGTTGCCTGACGGCGGCGAGCAGATCTTGGCCACGCTGCGTGCGGAGTTCGAGGCAGGCCAGCGCACGGCCAGCATCCACCTGGCGTTTTGTCCTCCGCTGGCTGAAATGCCGGAGCTGGAGTTCGAGCAGGTTGACGGGCCCGACGCACGGATTCAGCAGGGCGAACTGTTCCGACACGGTGCCCGGCTCGATATCCGCCTGGCCGAGCCGGCGGCCGAGGCATGCTCGGTCGTAGTCGAAGTCGCGGTGCTGGCGGCCGCCTCGACCGAGCAACGTCGCTAGCCGTTTCGCTCGTCTGACGCGTGCACATTGCGCGATGCCCGGCGCACACGCGGCGTTTCGCGTCCCTCCCATTTCGCCGCCCCACGATTGACCGCCGCATCGGCCCTGGCGGTATACTGGCCTACATCCCCTTCGCACCGTGGCCACGGATTCGGCTTCGCCATACGGCGTCGATCGCTTCACGCCTTACCAAGGAGGTCGTATGTTCCGCCGACTTGCAGCCGCATGGATGGTCACCTGGATCGTGTCGGCTTGGGCCTTGCCGGCCGCCGCGCAGGCGTTTCGCTTCCCCGAGGCGCGCCACGGCAAAGGCGAACTGCGCTACGTCAACGGAGTGCCGGTGCTGATCCTGGCGGGTACGCCCGAAGAAATCGGCGAACAGATGGGCGTGCTGGCCCTCAAGCCGGCTCGCGACGCCGTGGCCGTGTACGAACGGTTTCTGGCGTCGCAAGGGCTGAGCGATTTCCGGCCGCTGCTGGCACGGCTGGGCGATTCGCTGCTCAAGAAGTACCCGGCCGAGTATCGCCGCGAACTGGACGCGGCCGCCAAAGCCGGCGGTGTGGATCGTGATCTATTGGTGATCGGCAACACCTTCCACGATATCCGCAAACTGCACACCTGCTCGGCGGTGATGGTCGCGCCAGAGAAAAGCCAAACCGGCGGCGCTTTGATCGGCCGCAATCTCGACTACCCCCTGGTCCGCGGCATGCACCAGTACAGCATGGTGATCGTGTACCAGCCGGTGGGCAAACAGCCGTTCGCCGTCGTTTCGTTTCCGGGGGCACTGGTGACCGGGGCCGCCATGTCGGGCATGAACAGCGCCGGGCTATTCATCGGCCAGAACGACGTGGACCAGGCCGCCGACGATTCGCCGCCCCTGGTACTCCAGAACACGCCCACGGCGGTACTCGCCCGACGTGTGCTGGAAGATTGCCGCACCATTGAACAAGCGGCGGCGCTCATGCAGCGCAACAAACCGGCCGGCCGTTCGATCTTTGTGATGTGCGATCCGACTGGCGGCGGCGTGGTGGAATCGACGCCCAAAACCGTGGTGCTGCGCAGCGGCGATAACGGCTTCTGCGCGGCGACCAATCACTTTGAAAGCCGGCAACTTTCGGTGGGTGATGCGTGCCAGCGCATGGACCGCCTGGTACGCGCGGCAGGGCTCGAAAAGCTGAGCGTCGCCGACACGTTCCGGCTGCTGCAATCCGTCAGCCAACATTGGTGGACGGCACACAGCATGGTGTTTGAGCCGCAAACCTTGAAGCTGCACCTGGCCATTGGCGATGGCGTCCGCCCCGCCACGGCCTTTCCGCTGCGCACCGTCGACCTGTCGCCGTGGCTCAAACCGCAGCCCGCTGCGGATCAGGGCGAGTAGTCCTCAGTCGGCCGCCTGCTGCACACGGGCCACATCGGCGCGCAGCGTCCGCATCATGGTGTCCTTCTGCGTTTGTAGCCGCTCGTCCAAGCCCACCGGATAGACCGCCGGCGAGGCCAGATCGCGGTACTCCTCCGGCAACCGGGCCAGTTGATCGAGCGTGCGTTGCCGGCTGTCTGCCAGGCTAGGCACGTCGTACACGCGTTGACCACCGCGAAAGATCGGCACCAGCAGCTCGTCGCACTCGGCCGACGCCGGAAACTCCAGCGGCCGTCCATCGAGCACGTGCGTGCCACGCCGATCAGGCGAGGGCCCCAGCAGCACGTCGTACACCAGGTCGCCGATCGGACCGTGTTTGTCGAAGAACCGCCGCACCTGATGGATGCCGGGATTGGACGTTTTGATCGCGTCCTCCGACAGCTTGAGCCGCGGCTTCCACACGTCATTCCCCACGGCGGCCAGCTTGTAGACGCCGCCCAGCGCCGGGTCGTCCTTGGCCACGGCCAGCTTGGTGCCGACGCCCCAAACGTCGATCCGGGCTCCGCGCCGTTTGCATTCGGCAATGACATGCTCATCAAGATCGCCGCTGGCGATGATCTGCGTGCGTTCGAAGCCGGCCTCGTCGAGCATCTGCCGCGTGGCAATGCTCAGCGCGGTCAGATCGCCCGAGTCGAGTCGGATGCCGCGCAGTTCAAGCCCTCGCTGGCGAATCTCGTGGCCCACTTCGATCGCCCGGCGCACGCCCTGGAGGGTGTCGTAGGTATCGACCAGAAAGACGCAGTTATGAGGCATAGCCTGGGCGTAGGCCCGGAACGAATCGGCCTCGTTGTCGAAGGCCATCACCCAGCTATGCGAGTGCGTGCCCACGACGGGGATGCCGTACCGCTGGCCGGCCAACACGTTGCTCGTGGCGTGACAGCCGCCCACGTACGACGCCCTGGTGGCCGACAAGCCACCGTCGGGGCCTTGAGCGCGGCGCAGCCCGAACTCCAGTACGGTGTCGCCCTCGGCGGCCAGGTATACCCGGGCTGCCTTGGTGGCGATCAGCGTCTGAAAATTCATCACGTTGAGGAGGGCCGTTTCCAGTAACTGGCACTGCATCAACGGACCGCGCACGCGTACCAGCGGCTCGTGCGGAAAGACCACGGTGCCCTCGGGCACGGCGTCGATATCGCACCGCAGCCGCAGTCGGGCCAGGTCATCGAGAAAGTCGTCGGCAAAGAGCTGGCGGCCATCGGCTTTGAGCGAACGCAGATAGGCCAGCTCGTCGGGCTGAAATTGAAAGCCCTCGATGTACTCGATCAGCGGCCCCAGGCCGGCGGCGATGGCGAAGCCGCCGCCAAAGGGCAAGCTGCGGAACACGTGATGAAAAACCGCCGGACGCTCGGCCAGCCCCTGGCTGCGGTAAGCCGCGGCCATGGTGAGCTGGTACAGGTCGGTAAGCAGGGCGCTTGCCGAGGCAGGGCGGGCAACCGTTTCGTTCATGGCACTCCCTCAACGGTTGGCACCTTACACGCCGGCTTCGGCCCTGGCACCTCCCTCCGCAAGATTTTTTTCAGAGCGGTTAGCGCTGGCTGGTGCCGGTCGGCATCACAGCGGTGTTGCCGGAACGATGGGCTGAGTCGCCGCTGGAGCGCTGGCCCGGCAGCGTGAAGGCCACGATGAACCAGCCGTGCTCTTCGGCGCGGCCCACCTGGCCCGAGGGACGGAGGTACTGGCTCAGCCGGTCGTAGTTGGGCAGACGCCGTACGTCGATGTCGGCCTCGTCGTCCTCCAGGCTGCCCAGGTTCGGCAGGGAACGCAGCGAGCGAGCCACCACCGACTGGCTGTTACGAAGCTGCTTCTGTTGCAGCAGTTCGTAGGTCGCCCGCAACTCCTCGTTGGTCTCGGCAAACCGGATCAGGCAGGTCTCGTTCCAGTTGCGGCGAGCAAGCTCCTGACGCACCGCGCCGATCACCTCGTTGTAGCTTTCCGACCGGGCGAGGCTGGGCCGCTGCATCAAGCCGGGGGCATTGGCGGCAGCCACATTGTTCAGGATGTCGCCCATCATGCTCAGGTGCGTGGAGTAGAACAGGTAGCCGTGCGCCACGCAAACGGCGGCCGGCTCCAGATCGACCACTTCGGGAGCTTGCTGCACGTTGACCTGGCCGCCGAACTCGATCCGCACATCGTCCAGTTCGACGCGGCCTTCCTGGCGGTCACGCAACAGCGACCAGATCACCTGGCCGGGCACCAGCCGATCTTCGCGCCGCACGTGGGCGGTATCCGGAGCGAGGACACGCGCGATGGCATCGGCCACTTGTGCCTGAGCCTGCGCCAAGCCGCCATCGGCAGGTAGCGCCACAATCGGCATGGCAAACAGCAGCCGCTCGTCGTTGGGACCGAGCAACTGGCCAGGAGCCGCCGGCTTGTTGTCGGTAATGATGTACGCCTGCTTGCCGAGCCGGGCCACGATCTGCGAGCGAATATCCACGCCCGGGGAACCAGGCCGCTTGCTGCTCACACGCCGCAGCGTTCGTTCCCAGAGGCCCTGGCTGTTGGGGCCGCCTTTCACGCGGTCGAACAGCGGGCCGACATGATCAAACGCCTTCTGCACGTCGATCTGCACGGCGATGCTGCTGCCCAGGCCGGCGGGAATCCACGAGGGAATGTTCTCCAGGTTCGGGCCGTTGACCAGGCTGAGCAGGTTCATCGAATCGCGCCACTGGCTGCGGTTGGGCGCGTAGATGGCAATCCGCTGGATGGCGTCGTATTGCGGGCCGGCCAGCGTGATGCGGCCGCCCACGCCTTGCAGAGCCTCGAAGCCAGTCGCCCGCAGGCTCTCCAGCAGCTCACCGCGGTTATCGTCCTTCTGCCCTTCACGCTGCGAACGGAGCGTCCGCACGGCCTCGGCGTAGCCCAGTGGCTTCACAAACCACGAAAGATGTTCGGGATCGCGGTCGGCGCCGGCGTCGGCTGCCAGCCGCTGCTGCACGTAACGGTAAGCCGGGTCGGCTGCCAGCCGCGGCAGCGCCACATTGGCCGGAGCCATCAGCCGGGCGGCGACTTCCTGGGCCACGCTGCTGTTGCGGGCCAGGCACAGCAGACCCTGATGCTGGAAGATCACCATCCGCTCGCCGGTACCTTGCGTGATACGGCGCATGGTGATGTTGCCGTAATTGACCGCGCTCTCGTTGGCGCCGCGGCGCACCAGGTCGGCCACGACCTGATCGACCACGTCGGCCGCATCGCGTTCGCGCCCGGTCACGTCGATCAGCACCACGCGGCCGGGCAAGCCGTCGGCCGGAGCCACCATGGCCACGGTCGTTTCGCCGGTGGCGATCCGTTCCAGATCGTCCAACGACAGTTCCAAGGCACTGCCGCGGCGATCGCGGGCAGCCCGGATCTCGTCCTTCACGTCATCAATAAAGCCGGCCAGAGCCGGGTCGGCGAGCAGTTGCCCGAATTGGGTACGTTTGAAAGCGGCCCGAGTGGCGGCCACGTTGGGGATGGAGAGCCAGCCCTGCGTAGAGGCTGGCAGAAGCTGTTCACTTGGCGGAGTCGCGGCTTGCGCGAACACAGAACAACCGAGAACGCAAACCACCACCAAAACCCGCAACATAAGCCGTCTCCTCCAGGGGGCGCGCCACGCGGCATTGAGAACTCTGTCAGCAGCCCCTTGAGCTAAGCCAACAATGCAATGCCCCGCACTTCGATCGGCCAGATCGTGCCACAAATTCCAATCGAACCATCCGTAACGCCCACCTTGGCTTCCTGCGCGGGAGCTTGAGCCCCCCGTGCAGGTGGCAACCCGCGCACTTGCGGCCTATTGTACGCCAGCAGCCCGGCGGAGTAGAGGAGGACCAGAAAAACCCGGCAACCTTTGCCGGCAGCGGCAACCTGCCCAATTGCGGGGGATGCGGCAAGCCGCAGGCATGCGGCGGCAACAACGCTAGCGGCTTAAAAGGCGCGAGACGCGTGCGCAAAGAGACGGCGCATCCGCCGTCAGCGCAAAAAACCAGCCCGCCCTCGAAGCGTGATGAAGGCGGGCTTTCCGCGATCACCATCCGGGTGCTACCCGGTGCGCTCTCGGAGGAGAACGGCACCCGGGCAGCTGGCCAGCCGACTCAGTCTTCCCCGGCTCGGCACCGAGCGACTCGGCACCGGCAGGTTCAGAGCTCAGCGGCTCAGCTTTGAATGGCGATCTTCTTGGGCTTGACCTCTTCCGCTTTAGGCAACGTGACCGTCAGCACACCATCCTTGAAGTGGGCGGCGACGTCGGCTTCCTTCACGGCGCCAGCCAGCGGGATCACACGGCGGAACTGACCGTAACGGCGCTCCACACGGTGATACGTCTTGCCCTTCTCTTCCTTCTCTTCCTTCTTCTCGCCCGTGATCCAGAGGTGCCCCTCTTTCAACTCAAGGTTGACATCTTCGGGCTTGAGACCGGGCAGATCGACGGTCACTTCGTAGTGGTCATCCGTTTCGGCCACGTTGACCCGAGGAGCGTAAACCTCGCCACCGTTGTCCTCGAACACGTCGCGTCCGAAGAAGCGGTTGAACAGGTTCTCCATCTCCTCTTCAAAGCGGGTAAACGTACGAGGCAGATTCGCACTCCAAGGTACCAGCGCTCTCATCTCACACACCTCCCTTCTTTCCTGGCAATCCGTTACGAGCGGCTGCTTACCCGGCCGCAACCGCTCAGCACTCACTGTCTCCAACGCGGAGGGGCCAGCTCCGTTCCCGGCTTGGACTCCACGAGCTCTTGGGCCTCTCCCACCGGCCCCGAGCCTCGGTTGCACGGCCAGTCGCACTTCCCCACACGGGCAGCGGCAGGTCGGGTTCTCCGAGGGAGAACCCCTCGTGGTCCGGCGGTGAAATCCGATCCGCCGAGACCTCAAGCTACCTGAACCGCCTCGTACTCGAACCTGGCCCATAGCGTCCGAGGCTCCCTTACGCTACGTGCTTGTCCTACAACCGGTTGGGCCCTCCTGTGCTCGAGGAACGTTGCTGGTCCCGAGGGCGAAGGTCAGGAACTTGAGGTGGCTTCCGGCGGCCTCCTCTCCTTTCCCTCGTCCCTCCACTATCTATACGAAGCAAAGGCTGTTCCAGTTCGCAAAAACCGCTGTTTTTTGCGGGTGAAATCGCTGTTTTCGCGGTTTCAAGCAGTTGTGGCACGGCCCCGCCAGCTCCTGCTAAACGGGGCGTGCCCCAAACGCACCCAACGGAATGAGCGGGCGAGGTACACAGCGCGCCTGACGCGTGCTTTTTCGCCCACCCGGACTTCATTACGCACCGTTTCGCGCCCCGGTTCTGAGGGCGCGCGGCAAGGCCCAAGCGCGCAATAAGGCCCCGCGGGCGGATCGATTAGAGCCGCCGGCGGGGCCAAAATGGGTGCCTTACTTAAGCGAAAGCAGATAAGCGATCAGGTCGGCCATCGCCTGGGGTGAGATCTCTTTCTCCAGCCCCTCGGGCATGATCGACTGACCGGTGCTTTGCAGCGCGTCGAGGTCGCTGCGGAGAATGGTATCACTCTGGTTCTCAGCCCGGCGGAGCGTAACGCTGGTGGCTGTTTCCGCCGCGATCATGCCTGTGATGGAGCGGCCGTCGGTGGTGATCGCCACATAGTTCAGATACTGCGGGTTCACTTCGCGGTTGGGGTCCAGCACGTTGAGCAAGATCGCCTCGGGTCCGCGGTTGCGCATCGCAGCCAGGTTGGGGCCGATCTCGTAACCCTGGTTCTCCACGCGGTGGCAGGCAGCGCAGTTCTTGATGAACACCTGCTGGCCCCGCGCGGCGTCCCCCTGCATCGCCAGCGCCGACTGGTACGCCTGCACCACGTCTTGCCGCCGGCTAAGCCGCACCTCGGCCAGCAGCTTCTCGGCCCGACCGCGAATGTCGGCCTGCTTGTGCTGGCGCAGGAACTGGATGCGGGCTGGTTCCAGGTCCTGCGGCCGAACGTCGCCCGACGCGATGGCATCGAGCAGGATTTGAATGCGATCGGGCCGGGCAAAAAGCACTTCGGTCGCCTGGGCACGGACCGCAGGCGAGTAGCCCTGCCAGTTCGCCAGCACCACCTTCGCCACGTCGGCCCCCGAGAACCGTGACAGCGTACGCAGCGCCGCCGACTGCACCTGCTGCGGCTGCCGGCTTTCCAGCAGCGAGGCCAGCAGCTTGCGTTCGGTAGCCAGGTCGCTGAGGGCCAGCGTTTCCACGGCGGCTAACCGATCGGCCACGGCGGCACGTGCGTTGGCCGCCGTCCGCCGGGCCGCGGCCAGCAGTTCGTCGATCAGGTGGCCGGTATCGCCCGTCATCGTCGCCAGTTGCGTGCGCAGCGCCGCCCCCGACTTGTTCATCCCCTGGGCCAATTGCTGCACCCAGTAGCCGGCCAGCGTCCGACGTTCGGCAGGCAACACGTCGATGGCCTTGATCACCGCGGCCACGTCCGCTTGATCACCGCGTGTGCCAATCTGCCGGGCAAGATCGCCCAGAAAGGTTCGCCCGGCGGCGGAGGATGCAAACTCCAGGTCGCCGGCCAGGCGTGTGAACACCTCGCCACTGCCTTGCGCGAGCGAGCTGTAGATCGCCAGCCGGATCCACGAATCGCCCGCATCCTTACGAGCCAGCGTCGCCAGGGCCGATTGCCGCTCGGCCGAGGCAGGCAATTCGCCCAGGCTGAACGCCAACTGATAGCGGACGCGCACGTCGTCGTCGCCGGTCATGCTCAACAGCCGCTGAGCGATGGCCGGCTGACTCGCCATGGTTTCGGCCAAGCGCACGGCATGTTCGCGCACACGGGGATGCTGGTCGGACAGGGCGGTAAGTACGGTCGCCTCGTCCAAGGCCCCCAGCCCTGCCAGGGCGTACAGCGCATGCAGCCTTCCCAGCGGTTCCTCGCCGCTGGTCGCCAAACGCCGCAGCGGAGCCACGGCCTCTTGCGGCTGCCGCTGGTAGATCAACCGGGCAGCCGTCTCGCGGTGCCAGGCGTTGGGGTGCGAGAGCAACTGCACCAGTTCCTCAGTGCTGGCCTGATCCAAGGCGGGGTTCGGCCGCCGCTGGAAGTTATCGGGCACAACCCGCCAAATGCGGCCGCGATCGCGCCCGCTGGTCAGATCGAGGTGCTGCTTGATGATCGGCGGGATGCTCTTGGGATGCTCGATCACCTCGCGATACATATCCAGGACATACAGCGAGCCATCGGGCCCTTGGGCGAACTGTACCGGGCGGAACCAGATTTCTTCCGACGCCAGGAACTCGCGGCCTTCGTCCAGCCGGATGCCCTTGAGCCCCACGCCGTCAGGCAGCAGCTGCTTGCGGTGGACAATGTTGCTGCCCACGTCGCCCACGAACACCTGCCCTCGGTACGCTTCCGGGAAGGCATCGCCGCGGTAGATGGTCACGCCGGTAGCGCTGGTGAAGTAGCCGGCCGCGCGCCCGCCGCCTTCGACCGCGCCGGGCACGGTGCCAGCCACGCGGAGCCGGGTGCGAACGATGCGCCAGGGTTCCACCGGGCTGCGGCGATAAACCTCGGCCTGGCCGCCGTCGACGGCGATCACCTTACGCGGCGAGGGTGCCGCCACGACCGGGTTGCGCTCGAGATAGCGGTCTTCGAAAAAGACCATCTCCAGGTGGCTGCTGTTGGAGCAGACAAACTTGCGGCCCCAGACATCAAAGTCCAAGCCGTGCTGCGAGCCGCCGCTGGCCGGTTCGAGCTTCCGCGTCCGCGGATCGAAGGCAAAGTCGCGGCCTTTGAGCACCACCGGCGGGGCGTCGACGCCCGGCCGAGTGACCGATGCGCCGCTGCTGCTGGTGGCACCATGTATGCGGTTATCGAGCCCCCAGCGGAACGAGTTGAGCAGGCCCTGCACGTTGGTGCGGCCAAAGCCGGTGAACACGATCTCGTTGTGGTCCGCCCGGCCGTCGCCGTCGGTATCCTTCAAATAATAGATGTGCGGCGGGGCACCTACGAACACGCCGCCGTCGTAGCAGATGATCGCCGTGGGCCAGGAAAGCTGATCGATGAAGATCGTGCTGCGTTCGTACACGCCGTCGTTATCGGCATCCTCCAGCAGCCGCACTTCGCCCAGCCGGTCGTGTTCCTGCTCGCTGTAATCGCGCATGCAGATGACGTACAGCCGCCCCCGTTCGTCGAACGAGCAGGCAATGGGGTCGACCACCTGCGGCTCGCTGGCGGCCAGTTGGACCTGGAAGCCGGGCAGCACGTGCAACAGCTTGTGCGACTGCTCGGGCGAATTGGGGGCGATCCGCGGCAGCTCGCCGGAGTAATCGGCATTGGGATCGACCTGGCCCGTCTGGGGTGCCGCCCCTTCTGCGGCAAACGCCATAACCGGCCAAGCCAGGATCACCACGATCCAAGCAGCCCAAACGGCGAACGATTTGCGTTTTACTTGGCAAAACGGCGTAACACACAGACCGGCTGGGGCAAGCTGACTGGCAGACCGGCGACAAGAAAGCATCACGCTCATGAGAAGCAGGCTCTCCCTGGAAGCTGAAGCAAGGCAGATCGGCAGGCGATTTGCCGCGCCTTGGGGGTGGCGAGTACGGCGTGTCGCCTCGATTGTACTTGCCGGCGAAACCGCATTCACGCTTCAATCGGCGGCCCCCTAGCAAACAGGCGCCGCGGTAAAATCAGCCGCGCCGCCCCAAGTTTGCGACCACGGCGACGAATGATCGTTGCCGCCCGGTAGTAGCACCGGCGGCAATTTCCTGGGTTGCCGTGCTTTGACAACTTTTGTGGGCAGCCCTATGGTAACGGGGTCGAAAGTGCGCCAGGCGATGCAGCCGACGGGCGATTTCCGCAGCGTGGCAGGCCATGGAATACCGTAGCGCGGCATTTCTCAACAGCGTGCTGTTCGATGGCTGTTACCTGTAATCGAGCCGGGAGCCGCTGAACGCAGCTCTGCTTCCGCGCGCGGCGGCCAGTAGCGGCCGCACACCGTTTCCCTGACTGTTCTCCTTGTCTTTGGCCCTATCCAGGCAGAGGTATCCCATGGCTGGCCGTTTTGTTCGTAAGTCCTTCAGCTCGCTGGCCATGGCCGCGGCTGTCGTGTGCTGTGTGGCTGCCACCGCGCAAGCCCAGGTTCAACTCCAGTGGAAGTTCCAGCCGGGACAGAAGCTGAACCTGCAACTCTCGCAAGACATGAACATCGCCATCGCCGTGCAAGGCCAGGCGATCAACCAGAAGATCCAGATGAGCATGGACCTGGTCTGGGACGTCAAGCAGGTCGATAGCCAGGGTGTGGCCACCATCGACCAGCGGTTCGAACGCATTCGCATGACCATGGAAATGCCCTTCGGCAAGCTCCAGGTCGATACCAAAGCCGAGAACCAGGATGGCCCGGCTGCTCAGATCGCCGAGCAGCTCAAGCCGCTGACCGAAGGCACCATTACCCAAAAGCTGTCGCCCAGCGGTCAGGTGCTGGAGGTCAAGCTGGATGAGAAGGCCACGCAAGCCCTGGCCAACAATCCGCAGTTCAAAGACATGTTCGGCGAAGAAGCCATCAAGCAGACCTTCGGCCAGTCGATGGTCACGCTGCCGGAAAAGCCGGTGAACGTGGGCGATACCTGGGATGTCTCGCTGGGTATCAAGACGCCGTTTGGCGAAATGAAGCTCGACACCAAGTACACCTACGAAGGGATGGCCGATCACAACGGCAAGCAACTGGCCAAGATCGGCATCAAGGGCAGCATGAAGATCGACAAGGCCAAGGCCGATCCGAACGAGCAGGTCAAGCTGGACGTCAAGGACAGCAACCTCGCCGGCACCGCCTGGTTTGATGTGGCTGCCGGCCGTATTGCCGATACCGACGTGCAGCAGAAGGCCACCATGGTGGTCGAAACCGGCGGCCAGACGCTGGAGCCGAACATCACCACCGACACCAAGCTGCTGGTGAAGCCGGTCCAGTAAGCCGCCCTGGCGGTCGAACCGTTTTGAGATATTCACACTCAGGCGCTAGTCCAGCCGCTGGACCAGTGCCTGAGTTTTTTTGTTGGCCGACGCATGGGGTGTGATACGGCTATGCGTGCCTGCCACGGCTCTGCGAGCCGTGCTTAGCCGTTAGGGAAGATGCGTGGTGGCCGCGTCGACGGTGTTTCTGGCTTCCGTAGGAGCCGCTGTGCGGACCAGGAACCAACACGGAAAAGAAACCGTTTTTGCCCCCAAGCGTTAGTGAGAGAGACCCAAGCTGGACGCCGCGTCGGTACCGGATTCGAGGTTGTTCGCGGTTCGTCGTCACGTCGCGGAAAAGCACCGCGAGTCGGGTTACCCCGTCAACCGCCTCGATGTCGAGAATGGCGGCGATGCTGTGCGTTATGTGGCCGAAGGCATGCTCGCGGAAACGTACCCCCAGCACCGGCCATCCGGCCGCCTGAAACCTTGCCGGGGCGGCTATCGCCCCACGGTCAAAGACGCGCTGCTCATGACCTGGCAGGAACGATGGCCGGCGGTGGCGATTCGCAGGACTCGCCACCGCCGCAAAGCGCAAGCCGTGTTATTTCGAAGCCAGCGGACGGCCATCCCAACCGGGCAAGTTAGCCCAGCGGTTCTTCTTCCACCTCGGCGCAGTCGCTGCCCACATACAGTTGCAGCACCTGGTTCTGCACCTTGATTGCGCGCAACAGAACGCAAACCTGGTCGGGCGAAAGCTCGTGTGGGGCGCGGGTAGCCAGGGCCTCCAGTTCCTCGGTCATTGCCGCGTGCTGATCGGCGGCCGCCTGCAAGCGGAACGCCACGTCGCGCCAGACTTCGGTCAGCACCCGGTCGTCCTGCAGTTGCGCCATGTCGTCCACCTGGTTGGCCAACAACAGGCAAAGCCGGGCAACGTCACGCGGATGGACCTGCGGCTGCAACTGCTCGATCCGTGCCGCCAGCTCCTGGCACCTCATCGGCAACTCCGCCTGGCCAAGCCAGTACTCACCACAAGCCGGAATGCTGCGGGTTCGTTCGTGCGGGGTGGAAGCATCCCCGCACGAAACGAACTCCGCGCAGGAACGACCCAAAATCATGGAGACAACGACCAGGCAGCCCATGGGACGAGAACGGCGGGCGCCCGGTTATCCCAGCAGCAAGTTCGGGACGAACGCCCGACGGACCAGGGACACCGGCTCGCTCGCTGGGGGCCGCCGCGAAAACGGCGGTAACTCAACCCTAGATCGCAAAGCCCTCGGCGGCAAACGCCCGCTTGCTTGAACGCGCGCTGCGCCCCGCAGCAGGCTTTCGCTCGCACGCACAATCGCTACCACCAGCAGAGTCGGCGGCTAACTCTGTTAAAATGATGCGATCTTGCCACGCATAGGGCCGCATGTTGCCCAATCGCAACGTATGGTTGGGGGTCGAAGCTTTCGGGAAGCGGAGAGCTTGCCCGGCTGTAATCATCCCCACAAGCCATACCTTGGGCATGAACCGCACGACCTGCTCTCACCACCGGCTCTCGTCCTGCTTCGCCAGCGGCGCCCGGCGTGGGCGTTTGATGGTTGCGGCTGTCGCCAGCCTGGCCATGCTGCTGGTTGTGCCTCATGCCTGGGCGGCCAATAGCCACGGCCGTAGCCGCGAGGTCTTGTTGGCTCAGCGGCACGTACCGCAGCCGCCCCAGCAGTTGGTGGCCTCTTCGCACCAGCCCGCGACCGTGTCTGGCCTCGCACCGTCGCAACCGGTGCTGCCGGCCTTGGCCCGCGAGCAGGGCACCGAAGTGCTGCTCTTTGCCCGGCATGCCGCACAGCGCACCGCACCGCCCTCCGAAGGCAACCTGTTGCTTTGGGCTGCCTTGGCTGCCGAGGGGCACGCGACCGAACGCGATTTTCTTCCCCAGCAGCGCCGCATCCGCGAGCTGGCCCGAAAGTTCAAAGCCGACATCCGTTCGTCGGCCGATCTGCGCACACAAGCCACCGCGCTGCACGAACTGGTGCACCGCGAAGTGCTCACCGGCGGATACGACTTGGGCTGCAGCACGTTGACCGAAACGCTGCAAACCGGACGCTTCAACTGTGTGACCGCCACCATCCTGTATGTGGCCTTGTGCCACGAAGTCGGGCTCGAAGCCCGCGGCCTGGAGATCCCGGCCCACGTGTATGCCCAGGTGGGCAGCGGCTCCAACGCCATCCGGGTTGAAACGACGTGTGCCCGGTGGTTCGAGCTTTCGGCCCGCGACCTGGCGGCGGCCGAGCGCGTCGTGCCTGGCCGCCCCTCCGGCAACAACGATGAAGCCGGCGACGCAGCTCCCCGGCCGCTCGATACCTGGCAACTGGTGGCCATCCTGTACTACAACCAGGGCGTGGATCATGCCGAGCGGGGCAACTACCCGGCTGCCATTGCCGCCAACAGCAAGGCCTATCGGCTCGACCCGCTCAGCCGCAGCATCCGCAAGAACCTGCTGAGCGCCATCAACAACTGGGCGCTCGACCTGGCCGAGGGCGGCCATTACCAGCAGGCCATCGGGCTTTTGGAAGAAGGCCAACAACTCGCGCCCGAACACGCGACGTTTAACACCAACATCGTGGCCTTGTACCAGCGGTGGGTCGACGAACTGTGCCAGACCGAGAGGTTCGCCGAGGCCGACGCGGTGGTTCGCCGCGCCATGCTATACCATCGCGACCCGCGGCTGGCCACGGAGCAGTTTGTGGTGTATCGCCGCTGGGGCAGCTACCTCGTCGGAGCCCGCAACGTGGACCAGGTCCTGTGGCTGTGCGCCACGATGCGGCAGCGGCACCCCGGCGATGCCCGCGCCGCCAGCGCCGAAGCCGATCTGCTCGTTGCCGCGGCCTGGACGTTGCTGCGCGAGCAGCGCACGGCCGAAGGTCTGCGGCTGTTGGACGACGGCAGCCGCCGCTTCCCCAACAATACCCATCTTCAGCAGGAACGTGCCCGGGCGTACGAAATGTATCGCACCTGGCAAACCAGCGCAGGGCACGGGGCGTAAGAGTTGCCATAGCAAGTCGGCGATTCATAGCATCCTCTACAACGCTAGCATTGTCAGCGGCGGGTCATGCGTTCCTGGCGGCAGCCGCATGCCAGCGTTTGTGCGGCAGTCGTCTTGACCCCCCAAAGCCGCGTCTCTATAGTGCCGCCTCTATTTGCACGGGAATGCCTGGATGCATTCCTTCAGGAGCCAATTGCCGGCACGCGGTTTAGGGAGAGACCAATGCCTTGCAGCGACGATACGGCGACTGCCGTTTCCCGCCCCCGGGGCCCTTGGAAGAAGCGCATCCTGTTGGTGCTGGGCGGAATGACCGCCGTGGCCTTCTGCGCCGTGATCCGCTTTGCCTGGTTGGATGGCGAAGTCAACGCGCAGCAGCGGGCCCCGCGGCGTTTCTTCCAACGTCAACCAGCTGAAGCCACGGCCACCGATCGCCGCGAGGTACCGGCTCGGGCCGAAGTTCCCGTGGCTGCCAAGACGGGCGTGCCCGACATCGTGGCCATCGTCAACGGCGAGCCGATCACCCGCGAGCAGTTGGCCGACGATGTGGTCACCCGCTACGGCGAAGGCGTGCTCGAAAGCCTGATCAACAAGCGGCTGATCACCACCTACTGCCAGCAGCACGGCATCACGGTCACTGAGCAGGAAGTGTCGGAGGAGATCAAGCAGATCGCCGCCCGCTTCCGTCTGCCGGTCGATCACTGGCTGAAGATGCTCCAGGAGGAGCGTCACATCTCGCCCGACCAGTATGCCAACGAGATCATCTGGCCGATGCTGGCGCTGCGCAAGGCGGCCAACCAGGCGATCACCGTGACGCCGGAAGAGATCCAAGCCGCGTACGAAAGCCAGTACGGCCCGGCTGTCGAAGCCCGGCTGATCGTGTGCTACAACGAAGAAAAAGCCAAGAAGGCGCTCGAAGAGGTCAAGGCAAACCCCGGCGACTTCGGCCGCCTGGCCGCCAAGTGGTCCGACGATCCCACCAGCGCCAGCGCCCACGGCCTGGTGCTGCCGATCCGCAAACACCTGGGCAACGCCAAGATCGAAGAAGTGGCCTTCTCGCTCAAGCCGGGCGAGTTCTCCGACATCGTCCACGTCGACAACCAGTGGGTAATCCTCAAGTGTGAAGGGCAGATCCCCTCGCGCACCCACCTGTTCCCGCTGGAACGCGTGCGGCCGCAGATCGAAGCCTCGGTCCGCGAGAAGAAGGAGAACGCCCAGGCCGGTCAACTGTTTGAACACCTCAAGCAGAACGTGCGGCTCATCCGCTGCTACGGCGACGCCGAGAACAGCAAGCGTTACCCGGGCGTGGCCGCTGTGGTGGGCGATTTCACCATCACGATGGAAGAGCTGCGCAACGAGGCCGTTCGCCGGCACGGTGTCGAGATCCTCGAAGGCACCATCAGCCGCCGCATCCTCCAGCAGCATATCAAGCAGGCTAACATCAGCGTCACCGACGAGGATGTCAGCCGCGAGATCGAGCGCGCCGCCGAAGCGATGGGCCTGGTCGATCCGCAGACCGGCCGCGTCGATGTGGCCCGTTGGCTGGACACCGTTTCCACCGAGCAGGGCCTGAGCGTCGACCGCTACATCCAGGAGATCGTGTGGCCTTCGGCCGCGCTGAAGAACTATGTGCTCCAAACCCTGGGTGCCAAGGTCGAAGTGACCGAGGACGACATCCGCAAGGGCTTTGAAGCCAACTTCGGTCCGCGCTGCATCTGCCGGGCGATCATGCTCAACAACCAGCGGGCGGCCCAGGAAGTGTGGGAGATGGCCCGCAAGAACCCCAACCCGATCTACTTCGGCCAGCTGGCCGCCAAGTACTCGATCGACCCGCAGAGCCGGTCGCTCAACGGCGAGGTGCCGCCGATCCAGAAGCACGGCGGCCGGCCCACGCTGGAAGCCGAAGCCTTCAAGCTGAAGGCGGGTGAGCTGTCGGGCATCATCCAGATCAACGATTACTTCGTGATCCTGTTCTGCGAAGGCTATACCAAGCCGGTCACCCGCGACCTCGAAGAAGTCCGCGACGAAATCGAGCGCGACCTGTACGAGAAGAAGCTGCGGGTGGAAATGGCCAAGGCCTACAACCAGATGCTCGAATCGGCCCGGATCGAGAACTTCCTGGCCAACTCGCGGCAGGTGCCCAAGAACACCGCCGTGCAGCCGCTGAGCCAGACGCCGCAATTGGAGCAGCCCGGCCAGGGCGGCCCCGCGGCTCCGGCCACCACCCGCGCCGGCAGCAACGTAACGCGGTAGCGGACAGCGAGCTTTACAACGACGATGACCACCAGCCGTGGCATGCATTGCGGTGCGTGCCACGGCTTTTTTGGTGTATGCGGCCCGATGTGATTCGCCAACTTCCGTTCAGCCGGCGTCTGTCCAGAATTCCTTAGAGGTACACAAGATACCTCGGCCACTCCCCTGAAACAGTGGCTGGCGTTTACCGGTACCGGTAAAACGACACGTATTGTGTCCGACCTTTTGAACTGCTGGCGCTAGGCCTCGTTGGCGATTGGCGGAGCCGTGTGCGCAATCAGAGCGTGTGTGCAACACGGCGCAGCTCTCCTTTTCCGAGCTGCGAACGCTGAGTCCCGAGCAGCAACAGGCGAAGCTGCTTGAGTGGGCAGGTGGCTAATCCTAGTCACATTGAGGCGGCGTCTTGTCAGCGTAGCCGAACCATAGGCCGGCTCATCATCAACCGTGCCGTCTGAGCATCTACTACAGCACGCATGAAGCCGTCCTGCAGCGTTATCGCGACGGGGGCTTTGTCGGCGACGACAGTCTCCATTTTGTCGACGGCTACAATGCACTGCTGCTCCAAGGTGAAATCGCCTGCCTGATCGTCATCGCGGTCACCAAACTCATTTCCTATGTAACCAACGATCGCGATCCTCTCGTACAGACCGAAATGTACTCTTACAACGTTTCTGTACGTGGGCAGGGGCTCCTCTTTCGCTACGATAATCAACACCCCGACGAACTATATCCCGGCCACCTGGATCCCCATCACCGGCATGCGTTTGACTTTGCCACCAACCAAGAGCTACCCGGCTTGCCGGAATGGATTGTGGCGGACAAGTGGCCCACGCTGGACGACGTGATCGGTGAAGCCTGGGATTGGCACAGCACTCACTATGCGTTGCTCAACCATCCCGAGGATTTCGTGCCTCGCGACCAACTGGAGGATGGGCTCAGCCGGTCATGCCAGCTATCGCTGCCGGCCAGGTTTCTCGCGCGTAAGTTGCTCTTCCCATCTCCCGGGCCATTTGGTGGCCGTTCTCCCCCAACTGGCTTTGACGCCGGTTGCCGCAGTTGTTACAAGCCCCTTCAATCGCTAACCGTGCGGGCCTCTGGATCGAGGTGGGGCGTCCGTGCGGCCCTGGCACCGTAGTTGGGAGGCTGCGGTCCTGGCCCAAGGGGGGGCCGTTTGTCGCGTGAGGTTCTCTCGGCCCATGTTCCGACAGCATCGACAAGTCATCCTGCTGGCCTTCCTCGTCAGCGACTTGATTACGGTGACCTTGGCCTGGTTTGGTGCGTACTTCGTCCGCTTCGGTCTGCTGGATGCTCCCGAAGGCGTGCCCGACCTGGCAGGCGTGGCCGCCGGCTGGCCCTGGGTGCTGCTGATGGCGCTGATCTCGTACCGGCTCTGCGGCCTGTACGAAGTCCATCGCCTGCGGCGATTCATGCCTGAGCTGTCGTCGGTGGCCGTGGCCAGTGGCCTGCTATTCTTGCTTACAATCACCATTACCTTCTATCGCCGCGACATGTACGAATCGCGGCTCGCCTTGGGCCTGTTTCTGCTCATGGCAGGCTTGCTGCTGATGAGCTCGCGGCGATTCCTCTGGGCAGCCTTGCAGTACTACCGCAGCCGGTACCCGTCGCGGCATCGCGCCATCGTGGTGGGAGCCGGCCGCACCGGACGCCGCGTGGCCGCCATGCTGCGGGCTAACCGCTGGACCGGTTTGCAGGTCGTCGGCTATGTCGATCGTCCGGCCCGACTCGATCGCGATCAGACGCCGCTGTTGGGCGACGTGGACGATTTGCCTTCGCTCGTAAAGAAGCACCAGGTTGATCACGTGTTCGTGGCGCTGCCGTCGCGGCGGTATGACGAGCTCCCCCGTATCCACGCCTTGCTCTCGCAAGTGCTGGTCGACGTGCAGTTCGTGCCTGAGCTTCCCAACCTGGCCGGCATGCGGATTCGCACGCTGGAAGTGGACGGCCTGACGTTCCTCAGCCTGCGGGAGAACCCGCACGTGGGCTGGCACCGCGTGGCCAAGCGTACGATGGACCTGGTGCTCGGCGGCCTGGCGCTGGTAATGCTGGCACCGCTGATGGTGGCCATTGCCATCGCCATCAAGCTGACCAGCCGCGGCCCGGTGTTCTATCGCCAGACGCGGCAGGGCGTGGGCGGCCGCGCGTTTCAGATTCTGAAGTTCCGCACCATGCGGACCGACGCCGAGCGTGAAACCGGCCCCGTGTTCGCCAAGCGGGGTGATACTCGCGTGACACCGCTAGGCAAGATCCTGCGGCGAACGAGCCTGGACGAACTGCCGCAACTGTTTAACGTGCTGGCTGGCGACATGAGCCTGGTTGGCCCGCGGCCGGAACGCGGCGTGTTCATCGAGAAGTTCCGCAAGCAGATCCCGCACTACGATCAGCGGCTGCAAGTGAAGGCCGGCATCACCGGCTGGGCGCAGGTGAACGGCTGGCGGGGCAATACCTCGCTGCGGCGGCGGATCGAGTGCGACCTGTATTACATCTGCAACTGGTCGCTGTGGCTGGATATCAAGATCCTGCTGATGACCGTCTTCCGCGGCATGTGGCGCAACGGGTGCTAGTCGGGTCCGCGGTGGTCGCCTAACCGCGTGTCGGGGGCTCGCCTCCGGCCCATGGACGTTCGCACTGGGGAGTAGCGCGCGATCAGCGCGTCTACCCAATCGGCCCAGCTCGCAGGGCCGTGGCACGTAAAACGGTTTGTCTGTGCGTTATTCGTGGTCCGCACAGCGGCCCCTACGATGCGCGGCCCATCCTCTAGAACTCGGCGTTGCCCGGGGTGCGAGGGAACGGGATCACGTCGCGGATGTTGGCCATGCCGGTCACGAACTGCACGGCGCGTTCCAGCCCTAGGCCAAACCCGGAGTGCGGCACGGTGCCGAACCGCCGCAGATCGAGGTACCACCAGTAATCCTCGGGGTTGAGGCCCAACTGGGTCATCCGCCGCTCGAGCACATCCAGCCGTTCCTCGCGCTGGCTGCCGCCGATGATCTCGCCCACCCGCGGCACCAGCACGTCCATGGCCCGGACCGTCTTCTCGTCGTCGTTCAGCCGCATGTAGAACGCTTTGATCTGGGCCGGATAGTCGTACACGATCACCGGGCGGCGGAACTTCTTCTCGGTCAGGTAGCGTTCGTGCTCGGTCTGCAGATCACAGCCCCACTGCACCGGGAACTCGAACGTTTCGCCGCTTTGCTGGAGCAGCTCGATGGCCTCGGTGTAGCTGAGCCGCACGAACTCGCTGTCGATGATGCCCTGTAGCGTGTCGATCAGCGTGTGCGACTCGTCGATGAACTGGTTGAAGAACGCCATGTCCTCCGGGCAGCGTTCCAGCACATCGCGGAAGATCCGCTTCAGGAAGTCTTCCGCCAGGGTCATGTTGTCGTTCAGGTCGTAGAACGCCATCTCCGGCTCGATCATCCAGAACTCGGCCAGGTGGCGAGGCGTGTTGGAGTTCTCGGCCCGGAACGTCGGCCCGAAGGTGTACACCTTGCCCAGGGCACAAGCGAAGATCTCGGCCTCGAGCTGGCCGCTCACCGTGAGGAACGACGGCCGGCCAAAGAAGTCGCGGCTCCAGTCCACCTTCTCCCGCTGGGCCACCAGTTGGTCCACGTCCAGCGTGGTGACGCGGAACATGGCGCCGGCGCCTTCGCAATCGCTGGCCGTGATGATCGGCGTGTGCACATACAAGAAGCCGTTCTCCTGGAAGAAGTCGTGGATCGAACGGCAAACGCAGTTGCGCACCCGGGCGATCGCCCCGAAGGTATTCGTCCGCGGCCGCAGGTGCGCCCACTCGCGCAGCTTCTCGAAGGTGTGGCGCTTCTTCTGGAGCGGGTAGGTTTCGGGATCGGCCCCGCCGTGCAGTTCGATGCTCTGGGCCTGCACCTCGGTGTCCTGGCCCTTGCCTTGCGAAGCTACGACCGTGCCGCGGACGGTGATGCTCGAGCCGGGCGAGAGGTGCTTGACCACGGTTTCGTAGTTCTCAAGCTCCGCCGGCGCGATCACCTGGACGTTGGCCAGGCAGGTGCCGTCGTTGAGCTCGATGAAGCTGAAGCCGCCCTTGGAATCCCGCCGCGTGCGGACCCAGCCCTGCAACAGGGCCTGCTGACCGATCGAATCCTTGCTTCTGGCTGCGGCGACGGTGCGAATGGTGGACATGGGGGTCGCAGGTGCTCTTGGCTAGTGGCTGATGACTGGGACAATCAAGCGCGGCTCCGGCGCGCTCAGCTTGTCCTAGAAGTTTGACGCAGCACAAGAGAAAAGCAACCGTGACCGGGTGACTCATCAGTTCGGCTCGATGCAGTCACCCGCCACATCTTCCGCCTGCGTCGCCTCCACCGCGGGGGAGTGCGGCGCAATCTTGCCAACGATCGGCTTCTGACCGGAGCGCTGCGACATGGACGTCTTACCGGGCCTCCTGCCATGAGATCGGCATCGCTGCGAACCATGCTGCCACGAGAGCGGGCAGATTATTCATGGTTACCAGGATGTCCAGCGGGCAGATGCCCGTATTGCCGATGAGTTCCGCATGGCTTCAGCCCGAGAATTGCCAGCCGCCGAAACGCCAGCTCCCAAGCAGGCAGCCCATCCTTTGAGATAGCCCCCCCTCCGAGACAGCCCTCGTTACACCAGTGGCCTGCTCCCCAAAAGCTGGTCCAGCTGCTATGAGAGTCCTTTGGCCCCAT